>NZ_RXHU01000072.1 GCF_003955665.1 Paenibacillus whitsoniae | reverse complement strand
CGGCGAGACGCTGCACAGCGGCTGGATGGGGCCTGTCGTTACAGGCGTTGCAGGCTTGAACGCGCCATCCATTCAAACGAGTGTGACCGGGTGGACTTACGGGCCGGTGGCCTTTACCTTGACAGGCGGCGCCGATTCGGAAAGCGGCATCCGGAAATATCAATATAAGCTTGGAGCCGACAGTGACTGGACCGATTACCCTGGCAGCGCCGTGGCGATCGATACCGAGGGCGAGACACAGCTGTACGCCCGGGCTGAGGATTACGGGGGGAATTTCAGTCCGCAATCCTTTGTGGTTGTGCGCATTTACCGGGGCACGCCGTCACTAACAATCCTAGGGGAGGCCGCGATGGTTCTCGAGGTGGGTAGCGCGTATACGGACCCGGGCGTTGTTGCGAACGATGCCTTGGATGGCAACATCAGCAGCCGCATTGTCGTGACGGGGACTGTGGATACGAGCCGTCTCGGCACGTATGTGCTCCAGTACGCGGCTACCAATTCAGTGGGGCAAACGGTAACGGCAACAAGAACGGTCGTGGTGGAGGATACCGTGGCGCCAATCNNTATGGCAGTGGATGCCTGGGAAGGGGATGTGACCTCGCGGATATCGGTCACATCCGATGTAGATACGAGTCGGGCTGGCACGTACACAGTTCGCTATAATGTGGCGGACAGCTCCGGCAATTCGGCGGCAGAAGCGGTGCGGACCGTTCGCGTGCCGGCGCAGGAACCGGATGATTCCGATCATAATGCTCCAACGGTGCCGACGATTCAAACGAGTGAGGCAGGATGGACCTCGGGTCCGGTTGCTTTTACGCTATCGGGCAGCACGGATCTGGATAGCGGCGTTCAGAAGTATCAATATAAGCTCGGCATCGGCGGTGACTGGGTGGATTACGCGGGAAGCGCCGTAATGGTGGACGCCGAAGGCGAGACGGAAGTCTACGCCCGAGCACTGGATAACGCAGGGAATGTAAGCCCCGAAGCTTCTGCTGTTGTTCGCATTTATAGAGGAGTCCCGTCTTTGACCCTGCTTGGGGAGACGAGGATGGTTGTTGAGGCGGGAAGCATCTACGAGGAACCGGGGTTTGTGGCGAGTGATGTACGGGATGGGAATATCGACAGCCGGGTTGTTGTGACAGGGACGGTCGATCCGAGTCGTCTCGGCACGTACGAGATGCATTATTCGGTCACGAATGCTGTTGGCATGAGCGCGACTGCGGTAAGGACTGTTGTCGTGAGGGATACCGTGGCGCCAATCCTTACAGTGCTTGGCGATAATCCGGCCGTCGTGCCAATCGACGCGGCCTATGTGGATGGCGGCGTTATGGCAGTGGATGCCTGGGAAGGGGATGTGACCTCGCGGTTATCGGTTACATCCGATGTAGATACGAATCGGGCCGGTACGTATACCGTTCGTTACAACGTGACGGACAGCTCCGGCAATGCGGCGGCAGAAGCGGTGCGAACCGTTCGGGTTGTGAAGTCGGGGGCAACGCCGGAGACGCCTGCGGAGACACCTCCGGAGACGCCACCGGGGACACCTCCGGATTCAGCGGAGAGCGGGGCTGAAGCGCCGTCAGCACCTTTAACACCGCCGGCTATGTCTACTGTCATTCGGATTCCAGCGGAGTCAGGAGCCACGGTGCAAGGGGAGTTGAACGGACTTCTGGAGATTCGGATTCCGAGCGGAGCCTTGCAGAGAGGCACCGAAGTTCGTATGGAGGTGTCTTCGGCCTCGCCGGCGCCGACGTCCGGCACGCTGACAAGTGAGATGTTCAATGTAGCAAGCTCAACGGGGACCGAGCTCACCGAGCCGATGATCGTAAGGATCCGGTACGCTTCGGAGCAGGTTCCTGCTGGTCAGCAACCTGCACTTTATTATTACAACGAACAACAGAAGAGATGGATTTATGTTGGCGGCGAAATAACGGAGGCCGGCACTTTGCAGGCGGAAATGAATCATTTTAGCCCAATTG
This sequence comes from Paenibacillus whitsoniae, assembly GCF_003955665.1. GTDB lineage: Bacteria > Bacillota > Bacilli > Paenibacillales > NBRC-103111 > Paenibacillus_E > Paenibacillus_E whitsoniae. The sequence continues at coordinate 41,434 of NZ_RXHU01000072.1, read as the reverse complement.
CCGTCATTGCAGGGCCCCCGGTTGGTTTCGAGGACACGGCTGGCCATTGGGCGGAGAAAGCAACGAAGCGTCTCGCCGGCATGCAAGTCGTATCGGGCATGGAGGAAGGCGTGTACCTGCCGGGAGTGGCGGTAACTCGCGCTCAGTTCGTGGTCATGCTCTCCAGAACCTTCAACCTGGCGTCGGAGCCTCCTGCTACATTCAAGGATGGCGAACACATTCCGGCTTGGGCTGAATCCCACATCGCAGCTGCTGCCCAGAAGGGATGGATTCAGGGCTATGCAGCAGGAGATGCGCTGGCATTTATGCCCGATCAGGGCATGACGCGTGCAGAACTGGCGGTGCTGGTAGCGCGTATCCTGGATACTTACGAGCAGGCCACTCCAGCTAATTCGGCAGACAAAGGCTACGCGGATCAGGCGGCGATACCGGGCTGGGCGGACTTCGCCGTGCACCGTATGGCAGCGTTACATTTGATGCAAGGCTATGAGGATGGCAAGTTCCATCCTGAGCGTTCCGTGACTCGGGCGGAAGCTGCAGTGGTGCTGTATCGTCTATTGGAATGGCTGCATATGTAAAAATTGTCCGGAGGGATGGCATGATTGCCATCCCTTTTGGTGTTTTAATGGTTTTTTTAAACAAAAAATCTTTCTATATGTGTGCTAATATGGCCGGTGAGGAGCTCCCGCTTTTTTCTATGTGCTGACTTTTAATCCAATCTTTATGGAATCTTTATCCTTTCGCGCCGTTTGTTCGCATTTCTATCATTTATAATAGAATAATGTTACAAATTGATAGAACATGGAGGGATCATCTTGAAAAAGTATGTAGCAAGTCTGCTCGTTGTTTTGATGTTGATTTTATCTTTTGGCGCTGTCTCTTTCGCCGAAGAGGAGTCGTATCAAATTTACGTGAACGGTAAAAAGCTGGAGAGCGACTATCCGCCGATCGTAGAAAATTATGCGATCTACGTTCCACTATGGAGTGTGCTCGGCGCCGCTGATTATTCTGCAATTTATAGCAGAGATATATTTAGGATTAACACAAATGATGGTGTTGTGCTGGTACGTCCGGATCACAATGCGCTGTTCAAATATCCATTCGCAACAGGCAATTTGGATGAAAGTTCATACAATTTGAAGCTGAAATATGATTTTTACCGCCAAGATTATTATCCGATTACGAGAAATTGGGTCATCTATGCGCCATTAACGCTGCTGCAAGACTACTTGGGCATGAGCGTTGCTTGGGGGGACAATAAGCGGATCGATATTACCGCAAAAAGCACCTACAAAACGTCGCTCTCCAAGTTCTATAAAGACGCGGTAGGCGCTCTAAAAAAAGTCTCGTTCAGCATGTCCACGGAAAAGGACTTTATCAACACAATTGATAATTCGGTGACTGCAGGGGCGGAGGAACTTAGAAGATTCGCCGCGATTGAAGAATGGATTTCGAAGCAAAACACGTACTGGTTGGACGCCCGTTTTGCGAATTACGAAGGCCACGATCATACCGAAGAGGTTGTTGTCGTTGGTTATAGCGGTAACAAGATTACTTTTAGCAATAGTAAAGGGGAGTTCACCAAAGAGTTTGGAAGTTTGCAGGAAGCGCAAGATGGACTTTTCACGTCGAATCCGATTGCAGGGCTGTCAGCTAAAGCTCAAGCAGCAGTTAAAGCCCGTCAAGTCTACGTGGGCATGTCGAGATCGGAGGCTGTTTTGTCCTGGGGCAAGCCAGATGATATGAATAAATGGACAAGCGGCCTCGGTACCACGGAGCAATGGGTGTATCGCAGCGGGTCGCTGTTCAATGCGCAGTATATTTATTTTACGAACGGCGTTCTGACGTCGATTCAGAATTAGGGGGATTCCTTTGCGGATCATAAAAAAGACATTCACTCCTTGAATGTATAAGATAGTGGTTGAAAAGATACAATTTTTTTGGTAAAATTTCCAGTAGAGCAATAGCTTAAGTAGGTTAGAGCGTTCTGAATTGATTTCAGAAAGGTGCAGGTTCGAATCCTGCTTGTTTTAGAGAATTAGTGGATAGTTCTTTAAAACAAGCAGGCTTTGGATCAAGAATGGATATACTTCGTTTTCGATTTAAATCAAAAGTAAACTCCCGCCTAAATTGGCGGTTTTTTTATTTTCTATACTTTCAAAATATGTCGTTTAAAAGGAGAAATAATTCAGAATGAAGGTATTTAAAAAAATTTTAAAAAACGAGTTGGCGGTTATGGTTGCTGTACTTGTTCTTTTTTTCGTCGTGACGGTTGGACTTACTCTTTTATATGATTGTATCCCAATTATGATTCACAAAAGCATATATGGTGAGGATTCTTTCTGGGAAGGATTTTTAGTTAATTTGCATAACTCTGTGTTTGATTTCTTAATTCTTGGGGTAATTCTATACTACTTTACAAATCGTATCAGTCAGAAGAGAAAAATTGAGGAGTATTTTGAAAATATAGATGATGTAAGATTCTGGTTTAAGGAAGAAGCTACAAGTAAACTAGTAGCTAATATTACTCGATTGAATCAAAATGGTTATACAAAAATGAATCTATCTAAATGCTATTTAAAAGACGCGTTTCTTAATAATGTGAAGTTAGTAAATAGCCAACTCATGGGTGCGGTCCTGGAAGGCGCCTCACTTCGAAATGCTACTTTAAATAATTCTGATTTTAACGGAGCCAAATTGCAGAATGCCGTTTTAAGGGGGGCATCGTTGAAAGAGGCAAAGTTGAGAAATATATTTTGCGATGGCACCAACTTTACTGGCTCTTTTTTAAATGACGTTGATTTGAGGCAGGCACGCTTAATAAATTCCGATTTCAGAAATGCAATATTCAAAGGAGCAGATCTACAGGGCGCGGAGTTTGAGAATTCTTCGTTTGTAAAAGCTAATTTTATTGGTGCTAGAAATATAGACATAAATAAAATTGTAAAAGCAAAGACATTGGTAAGCGCTAAATTTGATAGTCAAGTTAGAACGGAGATCGAAAGAATTAGACCGGACTTATTTATTCCTTAAAGTTGAGAGTAATGAGGTTACCCCCTTATCACTACCGGCACAAAGCTTGAGGAACCGCCAAGAAGGCCTCACTATGCCTGGTGTTATCCCAGCAAGCTGTATGCGACGGCAGGCCTGCACCCCCGCATGATGCGAAGAGCTGCAATGGAGAGACGATGCCGAAGCTCGAAGAACTGACACGCGCTCACTCAGATCGTCGGGACGCAAGGACGTTTTTCGAGATTTGGTAAGGAATAGGCAGCAAAGACAAAAAGACAGCTCCCAAGGGAACTGTCCTTTCTGTGTTTATTGCATAAAACCTTTAGCAAATTCCTTCTGCAGCTGTTCTTCGGTAATGATGTTATCGCCAGTCGGAATCCCGAGTTTGAATTGTGCTTTTTCGTTGATGTGATCCATCGAAGATTCTACATTGACCACAACATGGGAATTTCCGCTCTCATCTTTGACGTTCAGATCGACGTTAAACGTTTGGTAAGTAATATAGTTCGATTTATTAATGCCGGAAATGAGTTGGATTTGATTGACGTCCACGTTTTTCTTAATATCGTTAAGGACTTTATCTTGATCTTTGGTTTTGTCGGTGAAGGTGGAGCGGGCCTGTTCGATGTCAGCTTTCTTCGCGTTGAACAAATCGGCATATTTCGGATCCAGGAGCAGGTCAAAAATTTTCGGAATCACCTTCCCAATCGATACCTTGATGGCGTCGTCCATGTTGTTTTTGTCAACTTGAATTTGTACGAATCGATTGGCCTCCACACCTGCCGGCAATGTCATTTCTTTTTTATTTAACTCGGTAAAATATGTTTTCTCATCAAAATTTTGAACAAACGCAGCCAAGACTTCCTTTGAAAATTCGGTTCCCTTTGTCATATCGAGCTGCTTTTGACCGGATGACTTTGCTTCAAGCTCCTTTAGATCGAGCTCCAGATATTTGTCTGTCACTGTTTTGGGGAGGGGGAGGAAAGGGATGTTCGGTATCTTCACCCACATTTTCTCTTTTGTCATGACGATCGGTAAATGAATGCCGACATTCAGATCGCCTTTTAAGTTAAGCTGCACGTTAACCTCGCTTTGGAACGGTTCTTTTTGATAGACGCCGCTGAAGCTCATCTCGGCATTTTTCAATAGATTCGCCACTTGCTCAGCTTGGGCATCCCCGAGTTTGTCAGCGGGCACCTCGCCGCCCAGCGTCATTTTAGCTTGAAATTGATAGGATTCCATTTTCTCAAAGTTTTCAAATGCCTTGCCCAGCGTCGCTTTAGGCGGAGTGCCGCAGGCGGTTAACGTCGCTGCCAGTACAAGCCCTACTGCAATTAGCCCCACTTTTCTCATGTTTGTCTCTCTCCCTTTTTTGTAAAAAATAACCTATCTACTATAGCGTATTTACCAGAAAATAGATAGTAGGGAATGGAGGAGAGTGGCCTATTAGCTGAAGTTTATCGAATCGTTCCGACCTGAGCGAGCGGCGGCGCACCAACCAAAGTGATGTATTATCCTACAAATCGTTCCCTGTTTGCGAATTTCTTTCGCGAATGGCTTCTTCCGTTCTTGGGACAAGAAAATCTACAGTTAATGCTGCGTTTGCTTGCACTTCCTCGATGAAAGGACGGAAACTCTTATTGTATTCTTGGAACGCAAGCTCGTAATCGCCATGGCATTTTTGAAAAGCATCTGCCAGGGCGGCCGCCCCATCTATGGCGAGTGAGCCCCCCATACCAGCAGCGGGAGAAGCGCAGTATCCTGCATCGCCGACGAGTGCTACTCTGCCTTTTGTCCACGACGGCATTTTCATTTGGCACAGCTTATCAAAGTAATAAGTTTCCGAGTTCTTCACTTCTTGCAGCAATTCCGGCGTTCGCCAGCCGAGTCCAGAAAACTGATTCAAAATGATATTCCTCTGCTGTTCTTCGTTCCTGTAGTCGTAAGGGATTTCCTGCTCCGAGGAGAAGCAGAGGACGATATCGGTTTTATTGTTGTAAGCGTTCAGCATGACGGCCTTATCCGGCTCATTGTACATCTGAGTTGTATTCTCCCGAATCAACAACTTATCCACGATCGTGATAGAAAAATACGTTTTAAGGAACCGAGAAAATTCCGCCTCCTCACCGAAGCTCAATTTTCTGACGACCGAATGAATGCCATCGCAGCCAAATACCAGGTCAAACGAGCGCTTGTGCCCACCTTTGAAAGCTACGTCGACGCCGTTACTTTCTTCCTTTAACGAGGCTATGCTATCTCCAAAAATAAACTCGACATCATCTTTGACAGCATCGAACATGATATTCAGCAATACATTTCGCTCGATTTCATATTCATCTTCTGCGAGCTGATCACGGACGACCAATCTCTCAGTGACATCCTCGGAATTTTTGAATCCCATCTCTTCCATGACTAATTTGTTAGACTGAATTTGGTCGAGCAGCCCCATACGTTTCACAATGTCGACGGTATTTTCGCGAATATTGACAGGTGTGCCGCCTTTTTTGAGACCTTGGGCGATCTCGACAACGGTTACGTTGTAGCCCAACTTATTCATCCAATAGGCTGTTGAGATGCCGGCAAAACTCGCTCCACTCACTAGGACATTTTTTTTCATCATGGTTCCTCCCGTGATTCACACTATTATTTATGACGTTTATAAAGAATAAAATAACTTTATAAACTGAATATAAAATGGAAAGTGAATGCCCATGAACGGAAGAAGCTGTAATCGACTAAAATTTTCCCGCTTGACAAAAACGATGTAACCGCTTTATAGTTATCCTACAAACGATGAATGTACGGTTTAGGCGCGAGTCGAGGAGAAGACCTTATCCGTAATCACATTCTGCCATGCTATGGCGGAGTGTGTTTACATGGATAGGGTCTTTTTTGCGTGCCTGCGTCTGGCCGACATCATTGCAGTCTTCATGAATCGAGGGTGAGAGCGATGGCTAGAGGCTATGTTTTTGATTTGGACGGTACCGTGTACCTGGGGGATAGAACGATTGAAGGCGCGGCCGAAGCGATTGGGGCGCTGCGTTCACGAGGGGACAAAGTTGTATTTTTATCAAATAAACCGATTGCGACCCGTCAGTCCTATGTGGAAAAATTATCGAAAATGGGGATTCCGGTCACGCTGGACGAGGTGCTCAATTCCTCGCAGATCGTGGCGAAGTATCTGAACCGGCGGCTGCAGCCGGGGGAGCTGGTGTTTGTGATCGGCGAGGAGCCGATTATCGAAGAGCTGGAGGCGAACGGCATTCCGCTTACGCAAGATAGCGAGCAAGCCCGCTACGTTGTGCTCTCGTGGGACCGTCAGTTCACGTATGATAAGCTTAACAGCGTGTACCAGGCCGCGATCCGGGGCTCGATCATTATCGCATCCAACCCGGATGCGACCTGTCCGCTGGACGGTGGTCAGATTCCGGACACCGGTACATTCATCGCCGCGTTGGAGGTGGCGACAGGCAAAGCCATCGACCTCGTCGTGGGCAAACCGTCTTTGATTGCCGCGGAAGCGGCCGCCGCGCATTTGGGCTTGCCGTTTGAGGATTGCTTTATGATCGGCGACCGGCTGGAGACCGACATCAAGATGGCCAACGATGCCGGCATGAAGTCCGTCCTGGTGCTGACGGGCGTCGCCACGAAGGAAATGGCGGAGAACTCGCCGTACCGCCCGGCCTACATCATTCCCAGCATTAAAGAGATCGTTCATTTATAGCTGAAAACCGGCTTTTTAAACTTATTCTTGAAAAAATCGTGGTATAATGTTCTAACATCGACGAAAGGTGGGAAATGACGTGTATCCGATTGTTGATCTTGTAGAACATCAAACCATTGCGGCTGTTCAAAAAGTAGAAGATCTCGAGCTGGCCATTCAAAGCCCGGCGAATATTGTATTTCTGCTTGTCGGATCCATATTTAACCTGAAAGATCTGGTTGATCGGTTGAAGGAAGCCGGGAAGCATGTGTTCATTCATATGGACTTTATTGAAGGGATTGCCTCTGACAAGAGCGGTGTGGCTTATGCCGCGCAGGTCATTAAGCCGACCGGTGTCATTTCGACCAAAAGCCATCTCATTCGCGGAGCGAAGGAAGCGGGGCTTATGGCGATTCAGCGTATTTTTCTCATCGACCGAAGTGCGGTTCATCGAGGCATTAAGGCGGCTGAGCAAAGCGGCCCCGATGCGATTGAGGTGATGCCGGGCATTATGCCGCGCATTATCCGCGAGATGACGGACATGACTTCGCTTCCTATCATTGCAGGCGGCTTAGTCGGCAATCGGAAGGAAATTGCGGAGGCGCTGGAAGCGGGAGCGCTGGCGGTGTCCGCAGGAGCATCCGACTTATGGCACTAATCTAAATTCATACATCAGCTGATTCCAAGCGGGAGAGACGAGGAGAAACCTCTTTGGAAAAAGTGCGATCTTTCTTTTCGCGCACTTTTCTAAGGGGTTTTTATTTTTTCAGAAATGGGTGACATGATGACGGCTGGCATTTGGCATATTGGCTATTTCGATTTAACGATCCGCATCCTGATGGCGGCAGGTTTGGGAGGGCTAGTCGGCCTTGAGCGGGAGTGGAGCAACCACGCTGCGGGCTTGCGGACGCATATTCTGGTCTGCATCGGCTCTACCGCCATCATGCTGCTGTCGATCTACGGGTTTTCCGAGTTCGTCACGGAACCTAACGTGCGAACGGATCCGGCGCGCCTGGCTGCGCAGGTCATCAGCGGGATCGGATTCCTGGGAGCAGGAACCATTATGCGAACGGGAGCCACGGTATCCGGGCTCACAACCGCTGCTTCCGTATGGGTTGTAGCCGCGATCGGCCTTTGCGTCGGCGCGGGTTTCTTTTACTGTGCCGTACTCGCAACGGTCATGGTTTTGCTGAGTTTGTTCGTTTTGAACAAATGGGAAAAGCTCGTGATGCGCAACCGCCGAACCCAGGAAGTTGTCATCAAGATTGTCGACAAACCGGGGGTTTTGGGGACGATTGCGACACATTTTGGCGAACAAGGGATTCAAGTTGTGAACGTGCAGATGAAGGCGGAGGGCATGATGGAGATATCAGGTACGGCGGAAGGGGTGATGGAGCTTCGATTCCATTTGAAAAACGGCTATACGGAATCACTGCTGCAAGCGGTTGACAGTATTTTGAAATCCAATGATATTATTTCTTTGGAGTCCAAAGGGCTGCAGCTGAGCGGCGCTGCACGCATGAATCAAACCTATGCGGTCTAGCCGTGCAAAGCGGGATTGGCAAAATGTACAATGAATAAAATGGTTGACATAGCCCCCGCAGGTATGACATACTTTCACTAAGAAAACGCTTTTATTTCGTTCCAAACGATTGGGTGCGGAGATCACTGAGACAGCCCAAGAGACGAACGGACCGTGCATGGCTTTGTGCGGCCCTTCTGTTTCTTGTCTGCTCGGTGCTCTCCTTTTTTGTGCCCATCTTGACCAGGAACGACGCCATTCATTCAACTCGATATAATCCGGAGAGGGGTTTTTGTACATGAAGAGGAAAAAATGGTTACCTATCTTAGCGGTTTCATCCCTGGCACTGACGGCACTAACCGGCTGCGGCAGCAGCGGAGACGGAGGTGGGGACACCGAAGCGTCGGCCACAGTTCCACCCGCAGTCGAAGATACCACACCGGTGACGATTCAATATTGGCACTCGCACGCCGAAGTGCAAATGCCTGCGGTTAACGATATGATCGCCGCTTTCCAAGCGAAGTACCCGTACATAACCGTCGAGCCGGTGTTCCAGGGAGCTTATGTGGATCTTCAGAAGAAGCTGCAAGCAGCCATCGCGGCCAAAGAAGTGCCGGCTGTCACCAACGTAGAAGTATCGGCTTTGCCAAGCTTTGCGGACAGCGGTGCATTCGCGGATTTATCCGGGTACATCAAGCGGGATAAGGTGGATATGAACGACTTTTCCCAAGGGATGCTGCAAGCGTATTCATATAACAAGAAGCAATACGGCTTCCCGTTGATCGTCAGCACCAGCGTGATGATCTACAACAAGACGCTGCTCGATAAGCTCGGCGTTCAACCGCCTCAGAAGTGGTCCGACATCGAGGAGTTCAACAAGAAGGTAGCTGTGAAAGAGAACGGCAAGACAACGCGTTACGCGTTCTCCGTTCCTGGTTGGGATACATGGTACTACGATCCGTGGATTTCGAACGGCGGCGGCGCTATCTTGAATCCGGAGAAAACGAAATCTTTGCTGGATCAGCCTGACAGCTTGCGTTGGATCCAGAACTTCAATAAGTGGCTCAAAGACGGCTCGATGCACATGGGCTACGGCAAAGGCGCTTCGGATACGATGAGACAAATGTTCCTGGACGAGAAGATCGCCATGGTCCAGCATACTTCTGCGGTACTGAAAACGTATCTGCAAAATGCGAAATTTGAAGTCGGCGTATCCTTCATTCCTGGCGATAAAGAGCGCAAATCGCATATCGGCGGCGCGGGTATTGTGATGATGGACGGCGCGCCTGCGAACCAGAAGGAAGCGGCTTGGAAGTTCATCAAGTTCATGACGGATGCCGAGCATAACATCAAGTGGGCAGAAGGAACCGGTTACCTGCCGACGCATAAATCGGTGCTGAACACGGAAGAAGGCAAAGCGTATTTTGCCAAGCTGCCGCAATACAAAGCGGTCTTCGATAACTTCGACAATGTGGTTGGTCGTCCGCAGCATCCAGCCTATACAGAATTCAGCAAGAAATACATGGAAGTCGTAGGCAAAATGATTCTGGAGAACGCAGATCCGGAGCCGCTGATGAAAGATGCCGTGAAGGAAATCAATACGATCTTGGATGAAAGCTAAAGGCAAGCTGCCAGCGGGCATGTCGTGCAGAAGGCGAAGGCTCTCTGCACGGCAGTTCTTTGGAGATGTGAAAGGGGATAGGCCATGAATACAGACAAAAGGCAGAGCCAGCTCCACCACAAAGTCGGCGATATCGTGACCACACGCTCCCGTTCCCGATGGGGAGACTATTTGAAAGATTTTTCGTTTGCTGTTCCGGCATTGGTGATCTTGGCTGTTTTTATTTATTATCCATTAGTCAACTCGCTGTTTATCAGCTTTACAAACTGGAATATGACGAAGCCGACGAAGAAATTCATCGGGTTCGATAACTATGAATATTTGATTCACAGCAAGACCTTCTATAAAGTGCTGCAAGTGACCTTCACGTATACGGTTGCGGACGTTGTACTGACGCTGGGTCTGGGTTTGCTGCTTGCCCTGTTGTTCAACTATGCTTCACGCACGTTTAATTTCATGCGGGCCGTCATTTTCATGCCGCACTACGTCTCCATGGTTATCGTCTCAATGATCTTCCTCTGGATCTTCAACGGCCATTACGGGCTGATGAACAGCATTATGACATGGCTGGGTCTCGAACCGATTCAATGGCTCACTAATACGAAGACAGCGCTGTGGGTGCTGGTTGCGGTCGCGGTATGGAAGGGCGTCGGCTTTACGATGATCATTTTCATCTCCGGCCTAAGAAGCATTCCGCTTGAATATTATGAGGCTTCCGGTATCGACGGTGCATCGAAGTGGACGCAATTCTGGAAAATCACGGTGCCGCTGCTATCGCCGACAACGTTATTCCTGGTAGTGACGCACTTCATTTCTTCGATGCAGGTCTTCCAATCCGTTGACGTTATCACGAACGGCGGACCGCTGGAGTCGACCAAAGCGATGGTGTACTGGATTTACGAAATGGCCTTTACAGACTTCAAAACAGGCCGTGCTTCCGCACTGGTCATTATCTTCTTCTTCATTATCATTTTGCTGACCATGCTTCAAATGTATGTGTCCAAGAAGAAAGTTCATTACGAGGGGTAGGGAGAAGAAAATGAAAAATCCGCTGCTGCATACTACCCGGGTCGCTGTCGCTATTCTTATTACGCTGGTTATGTTTTTTCCTATTTACTGGATGGTGATTACCGCATTAAAAGCGCCGTCGGAGCTCCGACTGGCATCGCCGACGTTTTGGCCGGAGAAGGCGATGTGGGGCAACTTTGCCGCTGCCTTTAAAGCCTTTCCATTCTACCGCTTTACGATTAACACGGTTGTTCAAACGGTGGGCATTGTCTTCTTGCAGATCAATATCGGACTTATGGCGGCCTACGCATTCTCCAAGGGAACGTTTCCGGGCAGAGATAAGTTATTCGCCCTCGTGCTTGCGGCCCTTATCGTTCCGGAGCAAGTTGTCTTCGTACCCGTCTATGTCCTGATGTCCAAACTGAACTGGATCAATACGTACTACGCGCTGATTATCCCGCATGCCGCTTCCGCGTACGGTATCTTCCTGCTTCGCCAAATGTTCCGCTCCATTAATAACGATGTGATCGAGGCGGCGAAGGTTGACGGCGCAAGCCGGTTCCAGGTGCTGTATAAAATATTGACACCGATGGCGATGCCGACGGTCTCGACGCTGGCTGTCATCAGCTTTATCAGCAGCTGGAACGCGTACTTCTGGCCGCTCATTATGACGAACTCCAACAAAATGCGCGTCTTGACTGTCGGGATCTCCATGATGCGCGACTCGATTGCCGGCGACGAAGCTTTGAACATGCACATCATCATGTCTGCAAGCATCCTGATTATTTTGCCAATCGTCGTGTTGTTTATTTTCGCGCAAAAATACATTGTGGCTGCCATGGCCAATTCGACATTTAAATAATTGAGGAGGCACGGAACCTATGAACCAACCATTAGTCATCGCTCATCGCGGAGCCAAAGGAGAAGCTCCTGAAAATACGCTAGCCGCTTTCCGCCTCGGTCTTGAGCAAGGCTGCGATGCCATTGAGCTTGATATCCATTTATCGCAGGACGGCGAAATTATCGTGATTCATGATTTTACGATTGATCGCACAACAGATCGGAAAGGCGTCGTCCATGAGATGACGCTTGCCGAGTTGAAGCAGGCGGATGCGGGCCGTTGGTTCGATACGCGCTTTGAAGGGGAACGGATTCCGACGCTCGAAGAGGTGTTCGACCTTGTGCCTCCCGACATCATGATCAACGTAGAGATCAAAGATTCGTACGATCGGAAGCTGGAGCCGGCGCTTGTCGAGCTAATGAAGAAGAAGGACCGCGTGCACAATGTCGTTGTCTCCTCTTTCGATCATAAAAGCTTGATGTTCCTGAAGCTTCTTTTACCGGAGACGAAGATCGGGCTTCTGTATGATTTTAATCCGGGAAGCCATGTGAATTTGGCGACGGGGCTCGGCGTACCAGTGTACTCCTTGCATCCGAACTTCAAACGCATTAACCGCGAAGAGATCCGCGAAGCGAAGAGCAAGGGCATCGAAGTGTACCCATACACCATTAACGATGAGAAAAGATTGAGAAAGGCGATTGCCTACGGCGCTTCGGGCATTATTACGGATTACCCTGGCCGGCTGCGTGACATCCTGGCCGACCAGGGTGTGTCCGCAGAGGTGAAAAAATGAGAATCGCCCAGCTCTCTTGCGTTGTCCTTGCAGCGGGATTAATTGCACTGACCGGGGCGGGCTGTCAGAAGCGGGAAACGGCCGTGGTGCAAGCGAGTGCTGCCCCTTCCGTTTCTCCTACTGCCCCGCCTAAAGCGACGGAACCCACAGCGAAGCAGGTGAACGCATTGGCGGGAATTACCCAGGAAGAAGCGGGAATTAAGATTCGCGTGGATATGCCGGAAATCAAAGATTTTCTGGCGCAAAGCAAGCAAGGGCCGATTATTCCGGCACTCAAGCAAAATGCAATTCCGCAAGGCATGGCCTATGTGGAGGAGAAGAACTGGATCGTCATCTCCCATTATCGGGAAGAGGGCAAATCGGGACTTCTGACCGTGGTGGATGCGGGGAGCGGCAAGCTTGTGAAAGCGCTCGAATTGTATAAGGATGCTGCGACGCCTTACACAGGCCATGCTGGCGGGGTTGCCGTTTCCTCCCGATATGTCTGGCTTTCTTCAGACGGCAATCTGTACTATTTTCCGAAAGACGATCTGCTGCAAGCGGGGGAGACCGGCAAACTTGTGTTCAAGGGCCTTGTCTCAACCGGTACGAGAGCTTCGTTCAATGCTTATGCCGACGGTGTGCTTTGGGCGGGTGAATTTGCACAAGGCACCAGCTATCCGACAGATGCTTCGCACTATTTGACGAATCGGGATGGGAAAGAGCATAAAGCGTGGGCAGTCGGCTACAAGCTGGACCCTGCCACGGATATGCCGGTAGCTCTGAAGGGAGAGAAGGCGGGCTCCGCCTTGACACCGGACCTCATCCTGTCACTGCCGGACAGTGTGCAGGGGATGTACCTGAATGCGGATGGCGTGTGGCTCAGTCAGTCATACGGCAGAAACAGCATCAGCGACATCACCCGTTACAAGCATACGGCATCGGAAGCACCGCACGCGACGGTAAAAGTGGGGCAAGCCGAAGTGCCCGTCTGGTTCCTGGACAGCAAGGATAAGGGGAAAAAGATGGTCGTTCCTCCCATGGCGGAAGGCATTTTTGAACGTAGCGGGGACTTACATATCTTGTTCGAATCCGGCGCAACGAAGTACATGACGTCTTCGACCTACGCGCTGGACCGTATTCATATTTTGCCATGGCGCGAGTAGGCGGATCGATGTAGTGGTCGGTTGTCCCAATTTGCGTTATGATGGTGAGGTACTCACTATAACCGGAGGTGGACATCTCGATATGATCACTGGACTTGCACACAGAGGCTACCCGAAGAAATATCCGGAGAATACACTGGCCTCTTTTCAGGCCGCTTTAGATTTGAATTACAGTCATCTGGAGCTCGACGTTCAACTAACACGGGACGGTGTCCCTGTCGTCATTCACGATACGACTGTGAACCGGACGACGAACGGGACCGGGAACGTTGCGGACTTTACGTTTGCGCAAATCCGTGAGCTGGATGCGGGCGGCGGGCAGCTGGTTCCGACGCTGGAGGAAGTGCTGCTCTTGGCCAAAGGCCGGGCTCAGGTCGACATTGAGCTGAAGCAGAGCGGGACGCTGTACCCTGGGTTGGAGGCGCAAGTGCTTGCCACCATTCAAGCTGCGGGGGTGCAGGATCAGGTATTCGTTACTTCGTTCGACCATTACTCGGTGATTCGCATGAGGGAGCTGTCCGACAGCCTCGAGCTGGGGCTTGTGCTTTACGGTGCGACGCCGGCCGTATTCCCACTCGCTCGTGAGATTCGCGCGAAGTACGTCTCCGTCAAGCATATTTATTTAACGGACGAGTTCGCTCATCGTTGCAGTGAAGAAGGCATCCAATTGATTGCCTGGACGATTGACGACGAAGCGGATATGCAGAATTTGCGCTCGCGTTACCCGCACATTTGGGCTTGCACGAATGAGCTGGAGCGATGGGCGGGCGTATTTGCATCTAAATAACGGAAAAGAGCCGGCATTTTGCTTTGGCTCTTTTTTTGTTAGATTGGCTGATAGTGAGAATGGAAGGATTACCCAAGATTGAACTTATGGTATGATGGACAAGAATAGAAGGAAGATCTTAAAGGAGGCTGCAGGCATGGAAACTGGCAAACCGGCAATTCTGAAGGTAGAAGCGTTGATTCAAAGCCCTGTTGAAAACGTATGGACGTATTGGACAGAGCCGCATCACATTATCCAATGGAATAGTGCATCCCCGGATTGGCATACGCCTCGTGCTGAGAATGATCTGAGAGTCGGAGGCAGCTTTTCCTCGCGTATGGAAGCAAAGGACGGCAGCTTTGGCTTCGACTTCGGCGGTGTTTATGATGATGTTCGTCCTCATGAACACATTGCTTACACGATTGGTGACGGCCGGAAGGTAAAGATTGACTTTATTCGCGAAGGCAGCGCGACACGGGTCGTCGAGTCGTTCGAGGCGGAAAGTCAGAATGCGCCGGAGATGCAGCAGGCCGGATGGCAGGCGATTTTGGATAACTTCAAGAAGTATGCGGAGAAGCATGAGTAGGAAAAGGAAATAATTACGCGCCATAGATAGGCTGGAGCAGTGAGCGTTCATTGCTGCGGCCTATTTGGCTGCGCTTGCAAGTATTCAGGAAAGGGGGCCGTTTACATCATGCAAATAGAAGCCGTTATGCAAGAACTCGAAAGTCTCGGCAAGGAACGACTTAAGAAAATGTACATATCCAACGGTGCGCACGAGCCGCTTTTTGGCGTAGCGACAGGTGCGATGAAGCCGATGTCAAAACAAATCAAGCATAATCAGCCATTGGCCGAGCAGCTTTATGCCACAGGGAACTACGACGCGATGTACTTTGCCGGCATCATCGCAGATCCGAAAGCCATGACGGAAGCGGACTTTGAGCGGTGGATCGAGGGCGCTTATTTTTATATGCTGTCCGACTATGTTGTTGCTGTAACGTTAGCGGAAACGGATATTGCGCAAGCTGTTGCCGATCGATGGATGGCAAGCGGCAAAGAGCTGAGCATGTCAGCGGGGTGGAGCTGTTATTGCTGGCTGTTGGGCAGCCGCCCGGACCGCGAATTTGACGAAAGTAAATTGTCCGAGATGCTTACGCTTGTACAAGATACGATTCATGATGCGCCGGAACGAACCAAATACGCGATGAATAACTTTATCTTCACTGTGGCGACATCATTTTCTCCGCTCCATGAACGGGCGGTCGAGACAGCACGGGCAGTCGGTCCCGTAGAAGTCCAGGGTGATAAGAAAAAAAGCAAATTCTTAAACGCTTCCGACAATATTCAAAAAGCAGCGGCTCGAGGGCAGCTCGGTTTTAAGCGTAAATATGTGAGGTGCTAGGCCAACATCCGAAACCATCTTTACAAGGGGATTTTTGGAATTTATAATAGGTCCAAGTCATCCGCAGGAGGATATTCCAATGAGCGTTTCCCTTTACAAGCTAAATCGATCCTCTCATCATCATAGGTAAGCGTTTGTATGACGGAATTATTTCCGTAGGTACAAGCGCTTATTGGCGTTTATACCTGCGGACTTGAAAGATAAGAGTCATGTAGGTATTTTTTTATCCTGCATGGCTCTTTTTGTTTGCAAAAAAAAGGAGGCAGAAACAGATGCAAAGTTCAAATCTTGTATTTAGCATTCCCGAGCAGAGCGAGTTGCTGAACAAGCGTTTCAACAAACACAAAACGCTGTTTACCCGTGAGGTGTTAAACGGGGTTTTATCGATTTTTGACGAGGTGGCCCGCACGGGGGATGAAGGGATCAGAAGGCTAACCGCGCAGTACGATAAGGTGGATGTGGCCGAATTGGTTCTCTCCAAGGAGGAGGTTGAAGCTAGCGTAGCTTCGCTCACGCCCTCATTGCGCGCGGCGATCGAACAAGCAATTGGAAATGTACGAGACGCGAATAGAGCCATGTTACCGACAACCTGGGAAAAGGAGATGAGACCTGGCACGGTCATTGGTGAAAAGGTGGTTCCTTTGGATTCAGTTGGCATCTGGATCCCGGCTAGAAAAGGGCCGTTAGTTTCTACGGCAATTATGCTGGTAGTGGCGGCCAAAACGGCAGGTGTTCCCAACATCGTGGTGGGAATGCCTCCACTGCCAAATGGACGGGGAGACGAAGGAACGATAGCGGCTGCCAAGCTTTCAGGGGCGGACGAATTCGTGATCGGCAACGGCGTGTCGATTATTGCAGGCTTTGCCCAAGGGACAGCATCCATTCCCGAGGTTGATGGGATTTTTGGACCGGGGCCGGGCGGTATTGCAGCGGCCATGAGCGTAGCCATGACGTACGGTAAAAAGAGCGTGCTGGGCATCGGCCCGACAGAGTGTCTTATTTTCGCAGATGAAACGGCCGATCCGCGTCAGGTCGCATACGATCTATTGAACGAAGGTGAGCATGGGCCTGATTCTTCTTCCGTTCTGGTCACCACCTCGGCTGATCTTGCCCGCAAGGTTGAGGCACTCCTGTGGACCTATATCGAGGAGGTCGAGGAAAAGCGAAGGCAATACTTGAAGCAAGTTTTTGGTGTTGGTGGCAAAGGAGCGATTGTTGTAGCAGCGGATAGGGACCAAGCTTTTGATTTTATCAATTGGTTCGCACCGGAACATGCGATGCTTGTCTGTGATCAAGACCATGAGGAGCTCGCTTTAAGCCGTATTACCAACGCAGGCGAAATTCTGATCGGCGCCTACACGCCCTTTTCGGCGGCGAACTACGGGATTGGCATTACAGCCGTGCTGCCGACAAACCATTTTGCTAGAGCTTTCTCGGGGGTGACGTCCAAGGACATGGTCAAGGTATCGACCATCGGACGATTGAGTAAAGAGGCATTGAAGGACATCTATCCTATCATACAAGAGCTGGGAACATACGAGCAGCTGCCCTGCCATGTCAAAGCCGCCGAAATAAGGTTGCTTGATTAAGGGGAGTACAATCATGGCTCGACTGACAGCACCTCCCTTGTTCATTCCTTGTTTATCGGCGTTTTGTATAATATCCCCGAATAATGTCGAAAAACATGACAAATGGGGAGAGAACGAGGATGACAACGATGAGACGGAACGCTTTAACCAAAGCCGTTGGCGTAATGCTGAGCTTTGTGCTGATGATGGCTTTGCTTGTCCCTTACGGAGGTGGGACAGCGTATGCACGGCCGAATCCCGTTGCTCCGCCGTATACAGGGCCATTGAACTGGCTGGATTATACGGCGGCTGGCACGATGGGCAGTATAGCGTATACGTTAACTTTTGACGGAGACGGTAATCTTATAATGCCTAGAGTGAACGCCGCATTGGGCGGCAACGCCAACGTGGGCAGCGGCTCTATATTGAAAATTTCGCCCGATGACCAAAGCGTTACCGATATTACCTATAATGCAGGGGCCACATATCCTGTTGGCATTGCGTTTGGTACTAACGGGGGTATCTATGTAACTGACAATAATAAAAACTCCGGTGGTGATATTTCATCCAACGTCTCGCGGGTCTTGAAGCTGAAGAAAAGCACCAATCCATGGACGTGGGAGGATATTACCTATAATCTGACGATGCGCTATGTTATGGGTGTAGCGGAAGACCCGAACGGCAACTTGTATGTGGTAGATACCGATATGACCACGAGTACCAAAAGCACGGTAGCTAAACCGAAAGTTTGGAAACTGCCGAGCGGCCAGACGACCTGGGAGGATATTTCGGATCCTACTTTCCCCAATATGATCGGGTTTGATCTTGCCACGGATGGAGACGGCACCCTGTATGTCAGTATGGTACCGACGTCAGGGATGATGTCAGGGGGAGGGAAGATTTTAAAACGGGAGGCAGGGGCATCAGGCTGGACGGATATTACACCTTCACCACAGGGGACGTCTCTGTTCATTCCTTACGGCATCGCTGTCGATCGTTCCGCTACGTTGTACACGATTAACTTGACCACTGCAAGCGTGAAGAAGCTTGCCTATCATGGCGGCTCTGATGACTGGACGGACGTTCCCGCCATTCTCGATTCAAACAGTCAGATCTCTACAATCGATGTCGCGGTAGACAGCCAAGGTTATATTTACGGTAGTAATTCGCTTCGCGGCAATATCGTGGTACTGAGGTCGACCGTTACTTACAACGGCAACGGCAATACATCCGGCACCGTGCCGGGGAAGATCGCTTACAAGCCGAACGAATCGGCTGTGGTAGCGGGCCAAGGCAGCTTGCTCAAAACGAACAATACCTTCGCAGGCTGGGCGACATCGCCTACCGCAACGACTGCCGTCTACGCGGCAGGGGATACGATCCCTATGACGCAGAGTATTTCGTTATATGCGGTTTGGACGCCGATTCCGACGTACACGGTAACGTACCAAGGCGGAGTTGGCGGCAGTATTAGCAGCCCGAACAACGAGACGGTTGCTCAAGGCGGGTCCCCGGCTTCCGTGCCAACGGTAACGCCGGATCCAGGCTATACGTTCCTCGGATGGAGCAACGATGAAGGAGCAACGTACCTGTCCAACACTGAACTGGCTTCTGTTGTCGTTAACGCGAATACCACATATACCGCTTATTTTCAGCCGCCTGTGACGTTGACGAGACTCGAACTGGATAGCGAAGCATACTCGCTGTACATTGGAGATACACATGAAACCGTCGTAACAGCGGTATATTCGGACCAAAGCACACAGAATGTCAGTTCCGGCGCGTTATACACGTCGAATAACACGAATATCGCTACTGTAGATGCCGCAACAGGACTTGTAACAGCGGTAGCGAATGGACAAGCTGACATCACCGCTGAATATGAAGGGCAGCAAGCGATAGCCACGGTAACGGTATCAACGAGACCTGAGCCAGAGAGCGACTCAGGCAACTACTCAGCGCCGCCAAGCGATCCTGGCGTTGACATCATCATCGATGGCGTGAAGCTGGATCAATTGGCGAAAGCCCAACAAACGACCGTGGATGGTCGTAAAGAAACAACAGTTGTGCTGGATAGCGCAAAAGTGAGCGACAAGCTGAGCCGTGACAACAGCAAAAAGCTGACGATTCCAGTAAGCGGCGACAGTGCAGTTGTTATTGGCCAACTGGATGGCAGCTTATTGAAAGCGCTCGAGACACATGGCGCTCAGATTGAAATTGCAACTGACAGAGGAAGCTATACGCTCCCGGCCTCACAAGTGAATATCGCGGGCATGGCCGAGAAGTTTGGAGCGGACGTGAAGCTGGAGGACCTGTCGGTGCGTATCCAGATCTCCAATGCTTCGGGTGACCGCAAGGCACAAGTGCAAGCAGTCGCTCAAGCCAACGAACTCGAACTGGTTGCGCCTCCCGTTGATTTTGATATTGTTGTCTCGTACAAGGGACAAACAATGACATTAAATACATTCAGAAGCTACGTGGAACGTACAATAACGATTCCAAACGATGTGAATCCGAATCAAATAACGACTGCTGTCGTTGTGGATGCGGATGGAACTGTGCGCCATGTACCGACGAAAGTCATCGTCGAAGGGGACCGTCGATTTGCCCGAATCAACAGCTTAACCAACAGCACCTACGCCGTTGTCTGGCATCCGTTGGAATTTAGCGATGTCGCGAAGCACTGGGCGAAAGACGCGGTGAACAACATGGGCTCGCGCATGATCATTGAAGGCGCAGACAATGGATGGTTTAACCCGGATCAGGACATTACCCGGGCAGAGTTCGCGGCTATCCTCGTTCGCGGATTGGGACTGAAGCTGGATGGCGGGGCCACACCGTTCTCGGATGTGAAGGCGCAAGACTGGTACAGCAGCGCGGTGAGCACCGCTTACGGCTACAGCCTGATTGCGGGCTTTGAGGACGGAACCTTCCGTCCGAACGACCGCGTCACCCGGGAGCAAGCGATGGTGATGATCACCAAAGCTATGCGGATTACCGGGCTGACGAGCAAGACAAGCGATACCATAACGGCACTTAACTCTTATGCGGACGCCGAACAATTGTCCTCTTGGGCACGTGATAGCGTCGCGGATAGTATACAAGCTGGACTCGTATCGGGCAGGAGCTCAGGTCATCTCGCGCCGAAGGACTATATTACGCGTGCGGAAGTTGCAGCCATTATGCAGCGCCTGCTTCAAAAATCTGAATTGATCTAACGTGCAATTCGCGCAGACCAGGAAACCGCTTCGCCGACAGCGAAGCGGTTTCTTGCAATTTTAATCGCATTCCCTAATAGGAATTCACGATCGCGACAACGAAATCATTTAGATCATTAACTATCGGCACATACAGGGAGGGGGAACGAGCGTGCATCGAAACGAAAAAGCAGCTTGGTTCGCAAGGGTTTTGCTTATCAGCCTAATCGGATTGATCGGTTTTTTGCTCGTTCCACTTTCTGGAAAGATAGGGGGCGACGAACGGTCCAACCCGTGGATCGTCCAGAAAGGTGGCCTGGATCTTGCGACCTGGAATCCCGAACGAGATCCGGTGATCCCTTTGGACGGCGAATGGGAGTTCTACTGGAATCAGTTGCTGACGCCGGATGATTTTCGGCAGGGCCTGAATATGCCCCATACGGGGAGTGTTTCTTATATAAGCGTTCCCTCCCCATGGAACGGAAAACTGCTGGACGGCATCAAACTGCCGGCATACGGAGCGGCTACGTATCGCATGGTGTTGACGGGACTGCCTCCTGCTGAGGAACTGGCGCTGAAAAAAACGAATATTCGCTTCGCCAGCGAGATTTACGTGAACGGGCGAAGGCTGCTGACAGACGGCCAAACATCTGGCAGCCCAGCGGGCTATCGCGCGGGAAACAGTCCGCAGCTCGGCATTTTCTCCGCGGCTCAGGGTCGCATCGAGATCATCGTCCATGTCGCCAATTACGATTATGTCAATTCGGGCATAACCGATTCGTTGCGTTTCGGGCTGGCTGACCGTTTAATCGCAGATAGGCAGCTGGCGCTGAGTAAGGATTTCGTCGTGCTCAGCATCCTTGGCACGCTAACGTTGATTTATGTAATCTGTTTCGCGGCTGCATCCGCCTATCACATCAGAGACAACTCCCTTGTCCTGCTCGCCATGATCTGTCTCCTGTTCGGGCTTTATCACGGGCTCATGGGGGAGCGGGCGCTGTTCCCGCTGTTGGAGGGGATGTTCTCTTTTGAAGTGTTATATAAAATGAAAGATTTCATATCCGTGTCTGCTTGCCTTTCGTTGGCGTTATTTTTCCACCATCTGCATCGGAGTAAGCTGTCGCTGAGGATTACGCAAGTCGTATCGATCGCATTGGTCGGTTTCATGGTCGTCATTCCGATGTTATCGATCCACGCGTATACACCCATTCAGGTCTATGTGATCGTTTTGTATCAAATCGTTCAATTTTGGCATTTCCTCGTGGCTGCGCAATTGTTCGTGCGAGGCGAGCGTGGAGCCCGGCTGAAATTGCTGATGCTGTGCGTGGCTGTCTTGATGATTAACTTGTATTCGCTGGATACGATATTTTTCGCCTTGGGCATTCATAAAAGCGCCTGGCTGGCGCAGTTTTGCATCGTTATTTTTAACGTCGTGATGCTGCCGGTCGTCGTGTTGCGCTTTTTTGAAGCTTACCAGACCGTTAACACGATGAAGGATCAACTGCTGCGGCTGGATAAAATCAAAGACGAGTTCCTGTCCACGACCTCTCATGAATTGCGGACACCGCTGAATGCAATCGTCAATATTTCGGAATCCCTGTTAAAAGGCGTGGAGGGCTCGCTGTCGGATACGCAGACGCGCAACCTGTCCATTGTTGTGGACAGCGGCAGAAGATTGATGGTGCTAGTGAACGAGCTGCTCGATTACTCCAGGCTCAAGCACGGGGACTTGGCGCTTCAGCGAAGCGCGGTCGATGTGAAAGCGTATGTTGAATCGGTCATCCAGATTCACGGTTTTTTGTTGGAGGGCAGCAGTACGAAGCTTATGAACGGGGTGTCGGATCATTTGCCTCCTGCCTATGCAGACGGCAATCGCCTCATTCAAATTTTGCACAATTTGATCAGTAACGCGATTAAGTTTTCGGAGCGGGGCGTCGTCGAGGTAACCGCCGTTACGATTGGTGAATGGATGGAAGTACGCGTAAGCGATACCGGGATTGGGATTGCTGCGGAAATGCGAGAACGCATTTTTCTGGAATTCGATCAAGGTGAAGCAGCGCAATACGGCGGTGCGGGACTCGGGCTCAGCATAACGAAGCGTCTGGTGGAGTTGCACGGCGGGCGCATTGAAGTCGATTCGGAGTTAGGGAAGGGAGCGACGTTCCGCTTCACACTCCCGCTGGCCGGAAATGAGGTGGAGACTCTCGCTGACGGCAGATCGGCCGCATCCGTCAGGTCCGTCTCATCACCCTTGGGCGTACGCCCTCCCGAATACCCGCTTTACGTCGCGGGCAAGGAGCAAGAGCCGATTCTGCTGGTGGACGACGATTTTGCGAATTTGCAAAGCATGATCAATATGTTCAAGCTGGAAGGACGCACCTTTATCGTGGTCGACAGGGGACAGCTCGCTTTGGAGACGGTGTTCAGTCGGTCGGATATTTCGCTTGTCGTGCTGGATCTCATCATGGCGGACATGTCCGGTTATGAAGTGCTTGGGCGCATTCGGGAAAGATTCTCGCCGTTTGAATTGCCGGTGCTCGTGCTGACGGCTCGAAACAGCAGCGAAGATATTCGGATTGCGCTGGAGAACGGCGCGAACGATGTGGTCGCGAAGCCGTTCGAATCCGAGGAACTGATGGCGCGCGTACGGAATTTGACCGAGTTGAAATCATCCGTCAAGCTGGCGAGAAACGCGGAGATCGCCTTCTTGCGTTCGCAGATCAAGCCTCATTTTTTATACAACGCACTTACGGCGATTGCCGAGCTTTGTGTGATCGATGCCGGACAGGCGGAGCAGCTTACGCTTAGGCTTTCGAGCTATTTGAGAAGCAGCTTCGATTTCAAGCACCTCGAGGCGATGACAACGCTGGAGAACGAGTTAGAGCTTGTGAAATCCTATGTCGCCATCGAGCAGGCGAGATTCGGCGCGAGGCTGCAAGTCGAGTATGAACTGGAGGCGAATCTCGGGGTTATGATTCCGCCTCTCGTGATTCAGCCGATTGTGGAGAATGCGATTCGACATGGCGTCATGTCCCGCTCGAAAGGGGGCACGGTGAAATTGTTGGTCATCGAACGGGAGCCTGGCAAAGTGCTGATCAGGATCGACGACAACGGTTGCGGGATGAGCGGTGGCCAGCTCGATTCGATCATGAAGCCGGATACGGCGGCCGGAGGGATCGGATTGTGGAATATCAGCCAACGCCTCCGGCTGCTGTACGGGACGACATTACGCATCGACAGCCGGGAGGGCACGGGAACGCGGGTCGAGATGGAGCTGCCGACGAGCCATATTTTAGAACGAGGGGAGACAACAGCTTATGCTGCGATTGATGATCGTAGACGATGAAGAAATGGCGGTTCGGAGATTGAAGCGCCTCTTATCAGAAATCGATGGCATTGAAAGTATTGAGACATTTTTAGATCCCCAAGAAGGCTATGATTATGCACAAGCGCATAACATCGATGTCGCCTTTCTCGATATCTCCATGCCCGATATTAACGGGATGCGACTGTCCGAACTGCTGGCGGGTATGGGACGGGGGATGGATATCGTGTTCGTGACCGGTTCTGACGATTACGCGGTGCGGGCCTACGCGATGAATGCGCTGGACTATATCGTGAAGCCCGTTACGTCGGAAAGGCTGGCCGCCACGATGGAAAAGATTCGCAGGGTTCGTCGCCAGGATGAGCCTGTCCCGAACCTGGAAGTGCAGCTGTTTGACGGGTTGAAAATTATGCGCCGAACGAGCGAGGGGAAGCAGGAAGCGATTCGATTGCGTAGTCCGAAAACCGAGGAGCTGTTCGCCTTTCTGGCTTGCAAAAGAACGGTCTCCCGGGAAGAAGTGGCGGACACGCTGTGGCAGGATCTGGCCCCGGATAACGCCTTGAAAAATTTGAATTCGACGCTGTACTTTATTCGCAAGGCGGTCGAATTCGATCGGTTTGGCGGCGGAATCACAACGACGGGGAGCGAAATTCGCCTGGAATCGGATGGCCTGCGGTGCGATCTGTATGAATTCCAGCGGTTAATCAAGGAAATTCGGCGAGCGCCCGGCCGGAACGCATCGATGTTGGAACAGGCAGAGGCTCTGTATACAGGCCCATTGCTGAAAGGAAGAGCTTATGATTGGGTAATCGAGCTGAGCCGCTCGTTAGAGCGGCAATACCTTGATCTGTTAGATCTGACCGCACAGCATCATCTAAGCCATGACCGTCTGCTGCAAGCGCTGCATTGCTATGGTGAAATGCTCAAGACGGATGCCATGCGGGAAGATATTCATTATAAGATGATGGGCCTATACGCAGCATTGGGCCGAAAAAACGAAGCCGTGCGGCAGTATCGCGAGTTGGAGCAGCTGCTGCAGCGTGAGCTTGGCACGTTGCCGGAGCGTCGGTTGGAGGATGTGATGGTGTAATACGGCCGGGATCTCCGCTTGCTGGAGATCATGGCTGTTTTTGCAAGATCGGTCAGAAGGGGAGCTTATCCGCTCACCTTCTGCGCAACCAGCTTGCTCATGGCATGCTGATGCGGGATCCCGGATGAGCTGCAGTCGAATACAACCTCTGAGCTGTCCCTCACCAGCCAATCGTGGTAGTAGCCGAGAAGCTCGCCGGAGTACCATTTGTGAGCATTGGTCTCTTTTTCGGGAGGAGGTGCGATAAACGGCTTCTGCACAAAAACGTTCAGCACATGGAGACCGCCCGGCTGGGTGAACTTTTTATAATTCTCAAAGATGTCTCGGCGAAGCTCCGGCTTTATATAGTGCAGGACACCGCTGGAATAAATAATATCGACCTGTGTATCCAACCGATAATCTTGAATATCCGCCTTAAACGCCTCCACGTGGACGCCGGCCCGCTCGGCAAGCCGCCTCGTTTTCTCGACGCCTGCGCTTGACACATCGAACGCCATGACGTCGTATCCGTTTCTGGCAAAAAATACGGCATCCTTTCCTTCTCCGCAACCGACATCCAATAGTTTCACGCGCCTCGTTGGCGGGAATAGCTGCAAAACTTGATAGCAAGCGGAATTAGGCTCCGTGCCCCAGTAGTAATTCTGCGTTCGATAGGCCTCCTCATAGATGGTGATAGGGCGGTCCTGTGAGATGTAGCCGAGCAGTTTGTCAATGCTGACCTCTAGGGCTTGCGATAACGGTGCGAGCAGTAAAATATCCGGCATTGACTGCGCATTCTCCCATTTGGACACGGCTTGAAAAGATACGCCAAGCTTGTGTGCAAGTTCTTCCTGCGTAAGCCCCCGCTCTTTGCGATACAGGCTGATGTTGCGCGCTAATTGTTCTTTCATCATCGGTCACGCTCCTTATGTACTCCATTGTAGTGATAGGTCACGATACGAACAATAACGCGGTATTTGATTTTTAGGAAAACTCAACCGTCGGTTGAGGGAGCGGAGGACTTTATGAAATCTTTATCGAGATTTTCGCAGAACTTTATCAACATTTGCCAGGATTTCTGTAAAATAAAGTCGATAAAAGTTGGATTTTTGCGAAAATAATGGAGGGTTTGTCCAAATGGATTGGTATGTAAACGTGCTGCAAAATTACGTGGGGTTCTCCGGGAGGGCGCGGCGCAAAGAATACTGGATGTTTTTCCTTTTTAATCTGATGGCGGGTGTGATGCTTGGCATCCTAGAGAACATGCTAGGTATACCTTTGGTACTAAGCATTATGTATTCGCTAGGTACGCTGCTGCCGTCGCTGGCTCTGTCCTTTCGCAGACTGCACGATACGGGAAGAAGCGCTTGGTGGCTCTTGATCGGGCTGATTCCAATTATCGGTGGCATTATTCTGCTCGTCTTCTCTTGCCAGGACAGTGATCCGTACGATAATCATTACGGGCCGAATCCGAAGCAATTTGGCTAGCGTTCGCATAAACCGTTCATCTCCGCGCAGGAGATGGGCGGTTTTTCTGCGTTCAAAGCCGCTTTTTATGATACGATAGGAGAGCAACCTAATCTTATAGAAAAGTGAGCTAACATCATGAACATTATCGATAAGTCTCAAGTTGCCCAAGAGCTCCAAAATTTCGTCGGGGCCGACGTCTATGTACATAGCGAAGCGACATCTTACATGTTCGTTCGCAATTTCCAAATCAGCGTGACGCACGCGTTCATCGCGGGGGACGGCCCTTATCGGGCTGCGCTCCGTTATGACGGACACGGCTGGCTGCGCATGGAGGCGCTCACGCACTATGAAGTGGATGCGCAGGGGCGCCTGCTGCTGGCAGGGTATGACGACCGCGGCCGAATGAACGTCGCGCTGCACCTGGGAAAGGAGCCGTTTCCGGAATGAACATAACGAAGAACAAAGGCATGAAGCTGCTCGCCGTCTTCGCGCACCCGGACGATGAGTCCTTTATCTGCGGCGGCACGTTGGCCAAATATGCCAGTGAAGGCGTGGAGATCACGTTGGTCAGCGCCACACGGGGCGATATGGGCCGGCGCATGGGCAACCCGCCGTATCTCAACAGGGAGACGATGGCGGCGGCCCGTGAACTCGAGCTCCGCGAGGCGTGCGAGCACCTGGGCGTGAAGCGCCTGATTTTTTTCGATATACGCGACAAAACGGTCGAATTCGTCGAGGAAGAAAGCTTGATCGCGCGCATCGCGGCGCTGATCGAGGAGGTGCAGCCAGATGTCGTCCTGACGTTCCACGAGGTGCTGGGCGGACATCCGGACCACTGCGCCATCGGCAAGGCGACGACGGCGGCATTTCAGCGAACCGGACGGCAGGGGGCGCTGTACTTCATTTCCTTCGGCGACGCGATGACGCGGCCGGAGCGGTTCGGCTTTGCGCCGCAGGACATCGTGCGCATCGATGTGCAGGCGCATTTAAAAGCCAAGCTCGCCGCCTTCCGCGCGCACCGCTGCCAGACCGAAATCGACGAGTGGGTCTGGCTGCCGGATCGTGAGGCGCTGGCGAAGCTGGGCCGCTATGAATATTTTATGAAGTGGGATCGGGGGGCAACTGCCCGGAGCAACGACGATTTGTTCTAGCAGCTCGCCCAAAGGACAAAGGACTACGCCTGCTCCGCCAAAGCCGATCCCGCCAAAAGCTGCTGCACCGTGCTGTCCATCGGCGGGTTGTGCAGGCCCGCCCGCACGTCGCGGTAGTACCGCTCCAGCGGCTGCTGGCGCGACAAGCTGCCTGCGCCGACGATGCGCATGGCCAGGTCCACAACCTGAATCGCGTGATTCGTCGCGACATATTTGGCCAGGCCGAGCTCTTCCCGGAGCATCGGCCTTTTGGCCGTTTCGCTGCGGTCCCAGCGGTCCGCTGCGGTGTACAAGAGCGAGCGCGCCGTCCGCAGGGCGATCTCCATCTCCGCGATGGTGTGCCGGACGGCGGGCAGCGCCGCAATCGGCTCGCTCAGCGAGTTGGGCCGATACGTGCGGGCGAAGTCCAGCGCATAATCCCGCGCGGCCATCGCGATGCCCAAGTAGCAGGCGGGGATGTGCAGCAGCCAGCCGCCGCCGTCGTCGATCCCTTGCTTGCGCAGCCGATAGGGTTCCTCCACCAACACGTGGTCGAGGACCACGTCGTGACTGCCCGTCGCGCGCATGCCGAGCGTGTTCCACGTCTCGATCATCGTCACGCCGTCCTTGCGGTGCACGAGGAAGTCGTCCGTGCAATCCTCCTCCGGCAGGTAGGCGGAGAGGGCGAACCGGTCGAGGATCGGGGCGAGCGTGGAAAAGGTTTTGCGGCCGGTGAGGACATAGCCGCCATCGGTCTTGACGGCGGTCGTCTCCGGCCTGCCGCCACGACTCGGGCTGCCGGATGCCGCTTCGCTGGCAAACGTGTTGATCATGGCGCCGTCCGCGACGACGGCGCGGCATAGCTCCGCAAACACGGCCTCCGGCCATTTGCGGGTCGTGCGCAGGTGCAGCATCTGGCCGATGTGCCACCCGACGGCGAGCGCCGTCGAGCCGTCGCCGTAGGCCAGCCGCTCCTGCAGCAGCACGAGCTCGTAGAGCGAGCGCTCTTCGCCGCCGAACTCGCGCGGCACGGTGAGTGCGAGGTAGCCGGCTTCGCGCAGGTCGGCAAAATTATCAAACGGGAAGGAGCCTTCCCGGTCATGCTGAGGGGCGCGCTCGGCGAAGCGGGCGGCTAACTGCTCGATTTTGACTGTCCAGGCGCGTTCTTCTTCATTGCGTATATAGGCATTGATTAATCGGGTCATCGGTATCCACTCCTTTTCGTTATTTTTATTATAGCAGTTGACGCACCACTACGTTAAATAGGAAGATGACCATAGGAGGTGCCAGCATGAACAGAAGAATTCTAATCGCCGGCACAGGCAGTGGAGTCGGCAAAACAACACTGACGCTGGGCCTCATGGCCGCTTTTCGCCATAAGGGTTATGCCGTGCAGGGCTTTAAATGCGGGCCCGATTACATCGATCCCAGCTTTCATACGGCGGTCACGGGGAGGGCTTCGCGGAACCTGGACAGCTGGATGCTCAGCCATGACACGGTCCGAGAGGTGTTCTGCCGAGGCAGCCAAGGCGCGGATATTTCAATTATTGAGGGTGTGATGGGGCTCTTTGACGGACGAAGCCCGCTCTCGAATGAAGGCAGCACGGCCGAAATCGGCATGATTCTGGACACGCCGATTGTGCTCGTCGTCAACTGCCAGAGCATGGCGCGCAGTGCAGCGGCGATTGTAAAAGGTTTCCAAAGCTTTGCGGCAGGCATCCGCATCGTTGGCGTCATTGCCAATCAAGTCGGCAGCGAAGGGCACTACCGGCTTGTCCAGGAAGCGATCGAGCAGGAATGCCGCATTCCTGTGCTCGGGTACCTGGAGCGCGAGGCCAAGCTGCACATGCCGGAAAGGCATTTGGGGCTCGTGCCCTCGATTGAACGGGGCGAGCTGGCTCCATTTTTCGATCGGCTTGCGGAGCTGGTTACTGCCCGAATCGACTTGGAGCGCCTCTTCGAACTGGCGGCATGCGAGCCGGTTACGTTCAGGGAGAGCTTGTTTCCCGCCGAGGAGCAGCCGAAGACGGTGACGATCGCGATTGCCAAGGACGCGGCTTTTAATTTTTATTACCCGGAAAATCTTGAACTGCTGGAGGCGTACGGTGCGGAACTGCTCTATTTCTCGCCATTGGCAGGAGAGGAGGTACCGGCAGAGGCGGACGGCCTGTACATCGGCGGAGGATTTCCGGAGGAGTTTGCCGAAACCCTCATGCGGCATACACGGACGAAGGCTTCCATCACAGCAGCAATCACGGCAGGCATGCCCACACTCGCCGAGTGCGGCGGCTATATGTATCTCACTGAGAGCATCGAAGACACGCACGGAAATAGGTATCCTATGCTCGGTGTGGTGCCTGGGAAAGTCTCCATGCAGACGAAGCTGGCCGCTCTGGGTTATCGGGAAATTACCGGAACGGCGGGCAATTTTCTGTTAGGGCCGCATGATCAGGCAAAAGGCCATGAGTTTCATTACTCGGTTTTTGAACCGAATGGCGGCGAGCCGCTGCCGTTTGCTTACACGACGAAGGGGCGGAAGAGCACCCAGCCAGAAGGTTATCTGCAAGCGAACTTGGTTGCGGGTTACACGCATGTGCATTTTGCCTCGTCACCTGGCTTGGTGCAGCGATGGATTCAGGCTTGCGCGGCTTTTAAGTACGATAGATACCGAGAGTAGAAGGAGCGATCCCATGTCCAGTACGAATTCACGTATCCAAGCTTATCTCCATAGAATCGGCTTCACCGGCCTCCTCGACGGCAGCGCGAAGACGCTTGCCGAGCTGCAGGAGTGCCATTTGCATGCGGTGCCCTATGAAAATTTGGACATCTTAAGCGGCATCCCGCTCTCGTTGGACCCGGAGGCTGTGTACGACAAAGTGGTCGAACGGGGGCGCGGCGGCTACTGTTTCGAGCTGAATGCTTTGTTCGGTTGGCTGCTGCGGGAGCTAGGCTACCCAGTCACGGACCTGGTCGCCCGGTTCTGGCGCGATCATGCGCTGGACGCACCCCCGAAGCGTCGCCACCATGTGCTTCAAGTGGAGGCAGAAGGTGTAACCTACTTGTGCGATGTTGGCGTCGGCGGCATTGTCCCCCGCAAGCCGGTCGCCTGGGTAGAGGGCTTGGAGCAGGTGCAGGGTGACGAGTGCTACAGGCTGAAGCGCGATGCGGCTTACGGTTGGATGCTGAGCG
Organism: Paenibacillus whitsoniae; assembly: GCF_003955665.1. Lineage (GTDB taxonomy): Bacteria > Bacillota > Bacilli > Paenibacillales > NBRC-103111 > Paenibacillus_E > Paenibacillus_E whitsoniae. Next base: position 10,673 of record NZ_RXHU01000072.1, on the reverse strand, counting down.
AAAAGAAAGACGAGGCCTGGAAAGATATTTACTCTTTCACCGAAGAGCCGCAGTTTCTGGACGATTTCCAGTTCGCCACGTTCTGGTGTGAACAGGCGCCGAATTCGCCGTTCCGACAAGCGCCGATTGTTGCCGTTCGCACCCGTGAGGGGCGAAATACGGTCGCGGGCGGGGAGTTTCGCATTTTCACAGGGGAAGGCGTCACGACGTTCCGTCCGGAGTCGGAGGAGGCGTACCTGTCGGCGCTTCATAAGCATTTCGGCATTGCGCTTCCGCAAGGCCGTCTAGCGGGTTTCCCATTTTAGCGGAATCCTCTTGACCTCATCAATCAATAATGTTAATATGACAATATCATTACGACAGACCGAGGTGCCTGCATGGAATCCAGCGACAATGCATCCAACTATTCCGCCAGTAAATACCGCACGCCGGACGGCGCGCCGAGTGATATTGTCATTTTCAGCATAACGTCAACAGAGAAGAATACAATGAAAAAAGCGCTGCCGATCCGCGAGCTCCAAATTCTCCTCATTCAGCGGAAAGGGTGGCCGTATGCGGGGCAGTGGGCGCTGCCGGGCGGCTTCTGCAACGAGTCGGAAAGCATGTACGATTGCGCGCTCCGCGAGCTTCAGGAAGAAACGGGCGTCACGGACGTGCATATGGAATATTTCAACGTCTATAGCAAGCCCGGCCGGGATCCGAGGGGATGGATCATCTCGCATGCGTTTTTCGCGTTGGTTCATGAGAAGTGGTTGGCGAATCGCCGCGCGGACGACGATGCCGCCGATGTGCGCTTGTTCCCGGTCGAAGAGGCGCTGCAGATGGATTTGGCGTTCGATCATCGCGAAATCGTGACGGACGCACTGGGCAAAATTCGCGAGAAAATGCTCACGACGACGATCGCGAAGGAATTTCTGCCCGAAGAATTCACGATCAGCGAGCTGTATCAGGTGATTCAGACAGTGGTGCCGGATTTTGAAGAGCGGAATTTCATTCGCAAAATCACGTCCACACAAAGCCGCAAAGGCATCATCGAGGAAGTGCTCGATCGCAGCGGCCAGCCGAAGCAGTCGAACCGCTATTCCCAGCGGGCTGCTCAGCTTTACCGGTTTACGGATTTGACGCCTCAGCTGTCGATTTATAGCTAGGCGCTTCTCTTTTGTGATTTGATATTGTCGATTTAATAATATAGATTATACATTTTTATTTGAAAGAGGAGGAGTTTTTATGAAAAATGTTTGGACGCTGTTTACAGCCCTGATCCTGACGGTGGCGATCGCCGTCTACACGTCATCGTCGACACTTGAAATCGTCGCGACCACGACCGGCCTGTTGAGCGTATGGTTCACCGCACGGCAGAACATCTGGGCATGGCCCATCGGCATTGTGAATGTCATCTGCTTTTTCTTCACGTTCGAGGAAGCCAAACTCTATGCGGATATGACGCTGCAGCTGTTTTTTCTGGTGCTTAGCGTGTATGGCTGGATCTATTGGCTGACCAAACGGGAAGGGGCGCAGGTTCGTCCGACCCGCAGAATCACGCGGCGGCTTGTGTTGACGCTGGCCGTGGTTTTGGTGGCTGCGACGTGGGCTTGGGGGTTCGTTCTGCATACGTACACAGATGCGTCGATTCCTTACGCCGATGCGCTTATCGCGACGCTCAGCATGATCGCCCAGTTCCTCCTCTCCTCTAAGGTACTGGAGAACTGGCTGATTTGGATTACTGTCGATGTGCTGTCTATCGCGATGTATGCGTACAAGGAGCTGTACACCTTCGCGTTTTTGTATGTGATCTTTTTATTCATTGCCACAGCCGGCTTCATTTCATGGAAACGGGAGCTGCGCCAATCTGAGCAGAGGAGGGACGCTCGATGGAACAACATCGCACAACAGGTCTAACGCTGGGCAAATTTGCGCCTTTTCACCGCGGGCATCAGCTCGTCGTGGAAACGGCATTACGCGAAAATGACGAAGTCATCGTGGTCATCTACGACTGCCCGGAAACGATCCGGGTTCCTTTGCCGGTGCGGGCGAATTGGATTCGGACGCTGTACCCGCAGGTACAGGTGATTGAAGCGTGGGACGGCCCGACGGAGATCGGCGACACGCCGGAGATCAAGCACATGCACGAAGCCTATATGCTCCGGTTGCTTGGCGGGAAGCAGATCACGCGCTTCTACTCGAGCGAGTTCTACGGCGAGCATATGAGCGCAGCTTTGCAGGCGGAGAACCGCCAGGTCGACCCGCAGCGGGCGCGGGTACCGGTGTCCGGCACGCAGGTACGGCAGGCGCCGTACGACAACCGGCATTTGCTCGACCCGGTCGTGTACCGTGACCTCGCCCTGAAGGTTGTCTTCCTTGGCGCACCGTCAACCGGCAAAACAACGCTGGCCGCTCACCTCGCGCAGCAGCACGGCACCGTCTGGATGCCCGAATACGGGCGGGAGTACTGGGAGCAGCATCAGATCGAGCGTCGCTTGACGCCGGAGCAGCTGGAAGAGATCGCGGAGGGGCATCTGGCGCGGGAGGATCAGCTCGTGCAAGAGGCGCGCGAGGTGCTGTTTGTCGATACGAACGCGATCACGACGTATCGGTTTGCGCAGTATTACCACGGGGCGGCGACGCCTCGGTTGACCGAACTTGCCGTGCAGGCGTCCGCCCGCTACGATCTCGTGTTCGTCTGCGACACGGATATTCCGTATGCGGATACGTGGGATCGATCGGGCGATGTGCAGCGGAACGTTTTTCAAAAACAAATCCTTGCCGACCTCGCCATGCGAAGAATTCCCTATATTTTGCTTAGGGGAACTGTTGAAGAGCGTGCGTCGCAAGTGAACCAGGTGTTGGCGCGCTTTGAGAAGTATCAGAATTTCGGGGAACTTATGGGATTTAGCGAATAGGAGGCATGATTCATCGCGCACCGATAAGATTTTGATCAGGAGCCAGTTGGATGAAGTCTCAGAGAGACTCTACCATTTGCACTGCTCACAGTTGTAAGATTCAGTATACGAATGGGAGGGAATCTACTATAATGGGTACTTAGTATATGAAAATCATCCATTATTTGTAATCGATGAGAGAATAGGAGAGACCCTATGAAGTTGAAATTCCTGTCTGTTGTACTGTTTAGCTTTTTTGCTGTGTCCGGTGTCTTGCCCACGCCGTCCTCCGCAGCTGCGCCACAAGGAAAAATCGAAGATCCCGTGCTGGACAAGGCGATCCGTGCTGAGCTTAAACTGGACGATAGCGCCGTGTTGGATGAGAAGTATTTGAAGGAATTGACTTCGCTTTACGTCCATGGCGAAGCCAAGATGAAAAGCCTAAAAGGCCTAGAACTGGCTTATAATTTAAAGACGCTATTAATAGCCGGACAAGAAATCTCTGATCTTAGCCCGATTAGCAAGTTATACAAGCTCTCCTTTCTGGCTGTAGAAAAAAATCCAATTACAAATGTATGCCCGCTTGCCGGACTCTCTGAGCTTGAGAAATTATCGATTAAAAATACGCAAGTTGAAGATATAGGCTGTCTATCCGATTTAGAAAAGTTAACGATTCTTGATGCAAGCGACAGCAGCATTGGAAGTATTGCTCCGTTGGCTCAGTTGAAAGAATTAAAGTGGCTAAGCATCGCTGGAAACCCGGTGCAAGATCTAAGCCCGATTAGCGGCATCCATGCGCTGACGAATCTCTACGTCGACCGCGATTCACTGGGCGATGCTTCCAAACAGCTGCTCGAGCAATTCGAGCGTTCCGGCGTCGCCATCAATGCGGCTGCCGCATCCAGCATCACCGTCAAAATGAACGAAGACCGCATTCTCTTCGATCATGCGCCTGTCATCGAGAACGGTACCACGCTCGTGCAGTTCCGGCCGCTTTTTGAAAAGCTAGGCTTCACGATAAAATGGGATGGAGCGACAAGCACGATCCAAGCCAGCAAGCAGGGTGTGAACCTCTCGCTACAAGTAGACAGCGCGCAGGCTAGCCTCAACAACAAGCCGAAACCTTTAGATGCTGCGCCTAAGAACATCGATGGCAGCGTGTTCGTGCCGGTACGTTTTGTCGGGGAAGCTTCTGGATATGAGGTGACCTGGCTGGCGGCAGCGAAAACCATCTATTTAATGCCGGAACGTGAAGTGGTAAGTTCGAATGGCCGCTTGAAACTAAAGGTCGGGGGACAGTGGCTGCCCCAAACACCTCCAGCGAACTCCAAATACGAATTGTTTTTTACATCAGGAAACAACGGGTTAGCCACTGTGACTTCGCCGAAATGGTCAGTTAAAGAAGGTCTTAAGTTAACGGATTTGACAGATTTAATTAAACAAGAGGCTGAGTCCAAACAGATGTACAAAGTGGTCGACGTGAAGCCAATCAAAGTGAATGGGCTGGACGCAAGCCAAATCACATACACGTTTTCCACTGACGGTAAAACCAGCTTCACTGCGATTCACACGATTGTTGAAGGCAAATACAGCTACTTTCACATCTTCCTTTTTGTTGGCGATGTCGTCCTAACGGAAGTGAGCAAAGCGTATGACAACATCCTGCAGAGCCTCCAGGAGATCAAGCTGCCTTACGAGCTCAGCGAAGAAAAGTTCGGAGCGATGAAGCCATCCGAGCGTTATATGGACGCAGCGCATTACTACCGCAATATGGGCTTTTTCGAGAAGGATAAAACGTTGAACGACATTCAGTTCGACACCAAATTTGGCGATGCGTATCGCAGCAACTATGCGTCCGCAGACTGGAATCCTTTCGATGCCAGCGAATACTATGACGAGTATGCCGATCTCTACGTGCTTCAAAAAGATGAAGACCGTGTGTGGTCTGATAATTCGGAAACCGATGTTTCGAAGGGGAAGGATGCATACAAGCAGCTTCTCGAAGTTTGGAGCCGAATATCCCGTGGTTCCTTCAAGCCGACCGATATTAGGGAAACTTGGGAAAAGGAAGACGGGCCGATTACAGTTAGCTTTACCCTTGGCGGGCAGAAGAAAGAGCTGCATGCTGATTATGTGTATGGTTATTTCGATCTCGGTATTGTGAAAGAACTGAACGCCATGATCAAACCTGCCGGTTATGAGTTTGCCGTCGTGTCCAACTATGATGACGAGACCTTCGTCATGGTGCTGAGCGCTGAAGAAAAGAAGAAGCTGCAGGAAGAACGCTATTTGGACTTTATTACTTACGAATAGGAGAACCCCATGCCTCATAAAAACTGCCAAAGCTGTGGCATGCCGCTCGTATCCCGCGAAGGCCATCAAGGCGGTACGGAAGTCGATGGCACACGCAGCACATCTTACTGCAAGATTTGCTACCAGAACGGCAAATTTACCGCGCCCGACATGACGCTTGAGCAAATGCGGGAAATTGTTAAGCAAAAGCTTGGCGAGTTCGGGATCCCGAAATTTTTAAGGGGGCTGTTTACCCGAAATCTGCATAAGCTGGATCGGTGGACCAAGTAGGAGAAACGCCGACAGATCTGGTAAAAGGCGAATTCGAATCCGCTTGTCGAATTCAAGCTGCCTCATCCAACGCCGCAGCGGGGGAGGGGGCTTCTTTTTTTGCGTAGACCTGAATTGGATGTTCTGGTTGCTAGAAGATACAAGACGTGGGGAAGACAAGCGCAATTTCCTGAGGGAACAGGAACGTAGCGACCCTATTTTCAAGAATTCGGCTCTTTTTTGCAGAAAGGGGAGCGAGAGGACCTTATTCAGGCCGATTTCAGCGAAACGGACGGTGAAAAGCTCGAATAAGAGCTGCTCGCTCCACTTCCTAGCGAAAATCGTGAATTTCCCTGAATTAGCGGCGTATAGTTCCGCTAAATACGGTTGATGAAGGAGAACCGGCCGTTTTGCCGCTATAATGGACCATGCCCCTTACCCCACCCCTGGCACGTACCCAACTCCATACACCTGACGCCCTGCGGTACTCCGCATGCCATACACGCTCCTTCACGCTCCGTGTATCCCACACATCTGCACAACCTACTTACCTCAAAGTAACTCATTTTCGAGATCGGGATCATCGGGTATACTGGGGAGACTGGAAGTCATGAACAAGAAGGAGGCCTATTCCCATGGGGATGAACGAAAAAATCGGCGGCGGCGGGTTCCATCATGTTGCGCTGAGAGCAAATGATTTTGAAGCGACGGTGAAGTTCTATACAGAAGGCCTAGGCTTTCAACAGGTGCAAGCGTGGGGCGAAGGCGACAAGCGCATTGTGCTGCTGGATACAGGTGATGGCAATTACCTGGAGGTTTTCGCTGGGGGCAATGGGGAACCGAAGCCGGAAGGGTACTATTTCCATGTGGCGTTCCGTACGAACAATGTCGACCAAGCGGTGGAGACTGCGGTTGCAGCGGGCGCTGTCGTGACTGTTGCACCGAAGAATGCCGTGCTGGGCAATACGCCGCCGACACCGGTAAGGATCGCTTTCGTTCAAGGGTTGAACGGCGAAATCCTGGAATTTTTTCAAAGCACGGGAGACAATCAACTTTAGCTTTCAATGAGCGAAGCTCCAATTCCATCGACAGGTGGCGGCGGGGCTTCTTTTTTTATAAACACTTTACAGAAAAAGGGAATCGCTCCATTTACGCGAATAGGATAGAGGTAGGCCTCTCAGCATGGTTAGCGACAAGGAGGGATTTTATTGAAACTCTACGAACGTTCGATAGGTTTTCAGCTTGTGATGTGCGGTTTGATGGCTTTGTGTGCACTTGGGCAGCTCATTAGCAACGTAGCTCAGCATTCCCCTATAGGATTAATCATCTTCTTTGTGATTATTTTTGCCGTTTTTCTGGTCTGTGGTGCGGTGCTTACGCAAGATCTCACTCGGAAAGACCCGCACATCCTATCAGGCGAAGTCATCTTCGTTGAGGAATACCGCATCCACATCCGCCAGGAGAACGGCAAACTCAAAAAAATCCGCGTCAAAAAAGTGGAATATCCCAATTTTCATCTTGGACAGCAAGTCAATCTGCACTGGACAAGGTCCTGGAGCATGCTACTGGCCATCACCGCCAAGGAGGAGCCATGATCCGTCTGCGCAAAATTTTCACCAACAAAATCGTTCTCGCCCTGCTCCTCCTGATCGCCTTCATCTATCTGAACAACACCTCGCTGCTCGCCAAGCCTCGCACGGGGTCGCCGTTTCTGCTTGCACACCGCGGCGAATCCCAGACGTTCCATATGGAAAATCTCAAGAACGACACCTGCACGGCCGAGCGCATTTACCCACCGGAGCATCCGTATCTGGAAAACACGATTCCTTCCATGGAAGCGGCGATCAAGGACGGAGCAGATATGATCGAGTTCGATGTGCATATCACCAAGGATGAGCAGTTTGCCGTTTTCCACGATTGGACCTTGGATTGCCGGACGAACGTGAAGGGGAGAAGCAATGACTACACTATGGCGGAGCTGAAAAAGGTCGACATCGGCTACGGCTACACCCCCGACAACGGGCAGACGTACCCTTTCCGCGGAAAAGGGATCGGCCTCATGCCCTCGCTCACAGAGGTGCTGGAGCGCTTTCCGAATCAGGCTTTTCTCATCCATGTGAAAAGCGACGACCCCCGCGAGGGCGAGCTTCTTGCGGACGTGCTGGGCAAGCTGTCCCCCGAGCGGCTCAGCCTGCTGACGCTGTACGGCGGCGACCAGCCGGTCGCCTCTGCCCGAGACAAGCTGCCCGATCTGCGCATCATGTCCATGGCAACGCTCAAAAGCTGCCTCATCCCGTACCTCGCCATTGGCTGGACAGGCTACACACCCGCAGCGTGCCGACACACGGAGATTCACATGCCCGATAAGCTGGCGCCCTTCCTCTGGGGCTGGCCCGACAAGTTCCTGAACCGGATGGACCACGCCGACGTTCGGGTCATCACCGTGCGCGGCAATGGCAGCGAGTTTTCGAGCGGCTTCGACCAACCGGAGGATCTGAAAGCTTTACCCCAAGGCTACAACGCCGGCATCTGGACAAACCGCATCGACCTCATCGGCCCCCTCTACAATAAGAAGCTCTAGCTCCGATACAAAGAGGACCGAAACGGCGTCAACGCGGCAATGACCGCATCGCGGAACACGTCCGTCCGGGTAATCCGTCCGTCCGTGAACAGCCCGTAGGCGCCTTCCCGATGATTGCTGCCGCTCGTCCCGCTGAGCTCGTCGATGATCTGGCTCAGCTCGCCGCCGCCTTGGAGCAGTCTATCCCCGATGGCCGAGGGGATTGGAAAATACAGCCCCCGGCCGATACTCAGCCGGCTGCCGTCCCACGCCGCGCACACCGAGAACAGGTACCATTGCTTCGCATGGACCGCATCATAGGTGAGCCCGCCTTCCAGGCCCAGCCCGATGGCGGCCTCCGGGATGGCTTGCAGCACATTTTTCGCGCGGTTGATGGCGCCTTGAATCGTTTCGTCTTCGGTCATCGGCTGGTCCGGGACACCGGAGGGAACCGTATGACAGATCGGCTCAACGCCCGCACCCAGTACGACGGCGGCGCGTTTGGCTTGATTGAAGGTGCCGAGCGCGATTTTCCATGGATTTTCTTGCATATCTCTCCACTCCTGACAAAGTTATTTTTATGGTGTTCAGTATACGCCTTGCTGCCGATGATTTACAATGATACGCCAATCTGTCGTGCAAACACACTCATAAGCTTCAATGGACTGAATATACATATACCGAGAACATCAGAAGTTGACAATCAACTCGGAGGTGTTTCGTTATGATTTATTGGGTGTTGGTCGTCATTGTGGTGGTGATTGGCATACTGATTGGGATGAGTGTGAGAAGAAATCGTGCAGCTCCGCCGCCTGCCGTTCAGACCCATAAGACATGCTCATACTGTAATGAAGAGATTGCGGTTGATGCGGAGATTTGCAAATATTGCAGAGGCGTTGTTGTGAATTGACACAGCATATAAAAAGATGGAATAGAGCAGCGAGACGTCGCAAATGCGGCGCTTCGCTGTTTTTTTGTTCTTGCACAAGCGCAATTTTTGAAAAGAATCGTTGACCTGTGTAAGATAGAGAACAGAAGATGATCTTGCGCTGACAAAAAAGCGAAGTCGTCGAACCGATAATGAGGTGGGGTTCTTTTGGTTTTTGGAGCACGTGTCTGGAAGACGGGGATCGCCGTCGTACTTGCTTTGTATATTAGCGCTTGGCTGAATTTCACGCCGCCGGTCATCGCTGCCGTTGCGGCTATCTTTGCCATGCAGCCGTCGATTTACAGATCGTGGCGCTATTTTCTGGAACAGCTCCAAACGAACATTGTCGGCGCGGCTTTCGCGCTGCTGGCGGGGATGTTTTTTTCGCAAAATATTATTGCCATCGGCCTCGTCTGTATCGTCGTTATTTTGCTCAGTATTCGGCTGCGCATGGAAGAAACGATCGGACTCACGCTGGTAACCGTCGTCGCGGTGATGGAGGCTTCCGGGGAGTGGCGTTTCGCTTTGAATCGGCTGTTGCTCAGTATCATCGGCATCGCTTGCGCATTTGTCGTGAACGTTGTTTTCTTCCCGCCCAAGCCCAAAGAGCAATTTGCAGCACAGATCGGCCGCGTTTTCAGCCAAATGTCATTGTTGCTCCGCACCGTCATTTCCAATGAAATGAAGGAGTCTGTGTCCCGGGACGAGAAGGATAAGCTCCGCGGCGGTCTCAAAGCGCTATCCGATAAGTACAGCTTAATGGAAGAAGAGATCAAAAAGCTCAAAGGCGGCGGCATGAACCGCATTCGTGAGCTCGTCGTCTACAAGCAGAAGCTGCTGACCATGTATAAAGGGTTGGAAGTGCTGGATGCCGTGGACGAACACTATTTTCAGTCTGCCCGGAATGAGGAGATCGATGTATTTTTTGACCACCATCTGGAAAAATTGATGAAGTACCACGAACTCGTCCATCTCAAATTCGATGACAAACTCAAAGCCTCCGGTTCAGATGCCCTCGAAATTGAAGCAGACAATGAGCAGTTCATGGCCGAGCTGTTGGAGCGCTACCCGCAAAATCCGAAAGGCATGCTTCGCTTATCTGTCGTCGCCGCGGCTATGTACGATTATGGTCATCAAATCGCTCGACTTGAGAAGCTGGTGGACCACGACCACAGAGGCGACGCAGAGGAGAAGGTGCCACTCGAAATTCTTTTGAAGAGCATCCGGCTAAAATAATTGAAGGCCCCGGTTGCATTCTGAAATTGAGTGTGCTATATTATGATCCTTGTCTCAAACGGGATGAGCGGTTGCGTACTAAAGAACGTCTGCATGTGTTGCACAGCTTCACGAACGGATTGAAAAAAGTACTTGCAATTGAAAATTCAGTGTGGTATATTATTTCTCGCTGCTTCGGAAACGCGGCAGTGCACGAAAGAAGAAAGACATTGATCTTTGAAAACTGAACAACGAGTGAGTAAGCAAATCGGTTAGGTAACTAACCATTAATGAGATTAACAATCTCGCTAGCAAGTCAAATGAGCAAGTCAGCTTAAAATATGGGCTCCCGAAAAAGTAATCGGAAATCTCTTCGGAGGTTGGCGTCACTTTTTTGGGGGATTTTATGGAGAGTTTGATCCTGGCTCAGGACGAACGCTGGCGGCGTGCCTAATACATGCAAGTCGAGCGGTCCCTTCGGGGATAGCGGCGGACGGGTGAGTAACACGTAGGCAACCTGCCTTCAAGA
>NZ_RXHU01000071.1 GCF_003955665.1 Paenibacillus whitsoniae | reverse complement strand
CCACCAGGAGCTGATTCCGCGCAGGGGCCTGCGCCTGCCACGGCGACTGCCGCACAGCTGCGGCAGTCACCGACTCCACTGCTGACGCTGCACGCACCGGCAGCGCCTCTACCCCATGGCACACCGCCACGCCAGCCTCAGCGAGCCGCGTCTCGAACGCCGGCTCCCGCCAGAGGCAGCCATCCGCAATCAGCACGCAGCTGTACCCCCGCCGGCCGATCCACAGCCGGCCGTCCTGCACCACCCCGTCCTCCTCGACCACCCGCTCCTCGGACAATTCATAATGAAGCCCAGCCGCGTGGCAGGCTTCCACAAGCGCCAGGAAGCTCACATCCAGCTTCCCTGCCGCATCGTCCGGCACGTTTGAACCGTCGTGCTCGTTCATTTGCATTGCCCGGTCCGGCCGAAAGCCTGCCATAATCCCACGCGTCGGCGCTACGATGAGCACATCCGGCTCACCGGTCAGATCCGGCAGCTGCGCCGCCTTCGCTTGCAGGTCGGCCAGCAGCGCCGGGAACGCCGCCTTCCACGCTACATGACTCGGCATGGATGGCGGCCAGTCCTTTACCGCTTGCGTCGTCAGCTTGAGTTGATTTAAATGAAAGGCGAAAGTATCTATGCCGTGCCCCGCCAGCCATAGCACATAATCCGTGAACGACTGCGGCGAAACGCCCCAGCCGCTGCCGCCCATCGCTTCGACCAATACGGTGTCTCGGCCCTGCTGCATCGCGATCGAGTGAGCAATCCGCGGATAATAATTGTTCCCTGGGAACCGCTCCAAGGCATCGACCGCAGGGGTTTCCACCACTTTTAGCATTTGAAAGGCCGATCCGCTATAGGACAACTGAAAATAAGGACTTTCCTCCGCTTTCAAATGCGCCGTGAACTTTTTGCCATGCGCTTCGCACCATGCCGCGATCGGTTGATAGAAGTCGGACACCAACGTATCCGTCAACATCTCCCAGTAACGAACCCGGAATTCCCCATCATCTTCGCCGTCCTTAAACAAAAGGGGCAAACACGCCTCCATCTCTTCGCCGTACTTCTCCCGATAACGCGCAGGAAAACGGTCATCCCAGGGGAGTCCGCCCGTCAGCACGGTCAGGCCATGTCCATCCAAGAAAGCGACTTCGTCGCTGAAAAAACCCGTCACATAGGCAAAAGCCTCCGGGTTCAGCCCTTTCCGGTAACCTTCATGCGTAATGTCGATAAACGCGGCCACCGCCTGTGGATCCAACGAAGAGACCGCGGATTTTTCACTAAAAACAATGCGCTCTTTTTCCGAATCCCATGCCATCGACTTGCAGATCGAATCCGGCAGCCTTCGCATCACTTCCCCGCTAGCCGTGCCCGAGGGCCACCCATTTTCATCATAGATCCAGAACGCCATGCCCGTTTCTTTCGCATAAAGAATAAGCTCCGAGAGAATGGCAAGATACTCCCCACTCATATATACCGGGACATTCGGATAATAACGCGGATGAAAAATAACGCCGGATAGCCCCGCATCCTTCAGTTCGTCGAGCTGATCTTTTAACTGCTCTAGACGCAGCTCATCGTTGATAGACCATAAACTGAGAAACGACAACCGTTTTACCAATTTCCCCTCACCTCTGACCAATCCTATTCTTCTATGTTTAATTATAAAAAATGGCCTCCATAATGTTAGGGGTATTTCCTGTCATTTTATAGGTGCAATCTGACAAAATAACCCTTTGCTTACACCTGAATCCGCGTTAACGCCGCTTTCTCCCCACGCCAATCCAAGCGGTATAACGCCTTCCCATCCGGCAGATCAACCGAGATTCGCCACACGCGATCCGCTTCGCACTCAACGGTCAATATCCCTTCAGCAATCAGCTCATTCCGATCATAGCGAAGCGCCTGAACAAACCATACGCGATCCGAAGCCATCACCCGCTCAAACAGCGAGGTGCGAGATGTACTCGGCGGATTATCCGGCGTCAAAGCGGAGATCACCTCCGAAGTCTCGGAGCACCAACTTAGCTGCTGCAAGTACCCTTCGGCCATAGCAAAAAGCAAGTTCCCGTTACGCCCCGCTAACCTGCGCTTCTCTTTCAGCCATTGCTGATCCCGCTCGCCAATCGCCACGGTTGTCGTCTCCCAGCCCTCGTCGTCCACAAGCATCCCGCTAAAATGATTCGCAAGAATCACCTCGCGGAGCGAAGGTACCTGCACCTCTACCACGTCCAGTAAATGCGTATCCGCCAATAGCGAAATCCGCCTTATCCGCACGCCTTCGTAAGCTTCCTGGCTCCACGACTTCAGCTCCTCCGGCAGGATGATGCGCCCTTTCATCCGATAATCATCGCCGCACCAGTCCACGGCAGATTCCACCCAGTCTCCCCACGGCTCTGTGCGAAGCTGAATAAGCTCGCCGTCCCGTGGCGGCTGATCCTTGCCTGCGATGCTGACGGTGTTGTGCGCGAGCGTATGCTTGAACCAGCCGTAATGCGTGGGGATGCCGTAGGCCGTCGTGCCCGGATCGATAAGCAGCGGCGTTTCTCCGCAAACGATCGAAAGTCCGAGCCGATCCATATGATCGTGCTCGCCCCCGAACCGACTATGCTTGATGAGCACGTGCCAGCCGTCGTTGTTCGCCATTTTGGTCAGACCGCTCCCTATGAACGACTGGGTTGTCTGCATCTCGGCAATCAGATCAACGCTTCCCTCCGCATTCTGCCCACTGCTCAAATTCTGCCCGTACATGAGGGCATACATGGAATCTCTCGTCGCCCACGCCTTCGCCTTCACCGCACCCGTCAGAGCATACGCCGTCAGCAAATAGTTTCGATACAGCTCATCGCCGTAAATGGCGTACGCAATCTCATAATTAGGCGCATAGGTGCCGATGTGGCTGTGCGGTCCCGTATCGTTAAGCGTCGGCATCGCGCCACTGGGCAGGAGCAGGTGAGGCGGATAATCGAACATCGCTTTCACCGCCGGATTCGGCCAAATGTCCCATGGCGTCCCCTCCGCCACCATGGCGAAATGCAGGAGGGATTGAAAGGCATAGAAATGGTACTGTACATTCCCCTCATACCATAAGCCATCCTCCAAAATGCCCCGATTCAATTGATCCAACAACCCATACGCGCCATCCAATCCAGCAAGAATGATCTCCTCGTTCTCTAGCAAAATGCCCAGCATCCCAATCGCCGATGTGATCAAAACGGCATGATTGTGGATTTGCTCCTCTTTATATGCGATCAAAAAGCGCGCGCACGGCTCCAGCAGCCCTTGCCGGATATGCCGCGCCTCCTTTTGCGTGAGGTGCTCCTGAATCACGGCAAAGCCAAGGGCAAGATCGGTAATCCAATGGGCTTCGTCCAGTGTTTGCGCAAACAAGCGACCCGGCCCATTGTATGGAATATCTCCGTGTATCGCATACGTTTCATAGTGATCGGCATAAGTCGTCAGCTTGATTTTTATCCATTGCAAAATCTCGCGCTCTGGGTTAGCGATATACAGCAGCCCCAGTTGAGCCACCGCTTTTCCGATCTCGACGTGCACAATCGATGTCCAAGCCGCATCGTAAGGCTCGCCGGTGTACACCTTACCGCAAGTCGGGCAAGCATGGGCAAAAGGCTTCTCCCATCGGAACGATAGCCGGGTTCCGTCATCCGAGCAATGATAATAATGCGTCCACTGGCCCCGTTCCACGGCGTGAATCTCATAAGTAATACGGGCCGCTTCAGCCGCATCCCGCTTTAATTGCTGCGCAGCAGCAAGAAAAACCGGCGAACTGAAGTTCAGCCGGAATTGCTCCAAACGTTTTTTATGCATACCTGTTTCCCCTAGCCTTTCAATGAACCTGCTGTCATCTGCATGAACGATTTGTTCGCAATCATGTAGGCCACCAGCAGCGGCAAAATCGACAAGCATGCGCCAGCCAGCATATAGTGCGTCTGAACGGCCGCCGAAGCGCCATAACGCAGATAGGACAAGCCTACTGTCAGCGTCTGCAGTTTGGGATTCGTCATCGTAAAGACAAGCGGCCGCAAATATTCGTTCCACGCACCGCAGAAGGTAAACAGCGCCCCGACGCCAAGGCCTGGCCTCATCAGCGGCAAAATGATGCGCCAAAAAATACCGCCATTCGAGCAGCCGTCAATGCGGGCCGCCTCGTCCAGCTCACGGGAAATGCCTTGCAGAAAGCTGAGAAGAATAAAGAAAATATACGCATGGCCGGCAATTTGAATCAGGGCAACGCCCCATAAATTCGTGTGCATGTGCAGCTTAACCATCAACTCAAACTGCGGCCGAATCACGACAGCACCGATCGAAATAAACATGGTCGAGGCTTGAATCGCCACATAAATCGATTTCCCGGGAAATTTCATCCGATCTACGACATAAGCCGCCATCGATGCGACAATCAACGTTCCGATGGTCGACGTTGTGCTGAGAAATATACTGTTCCAAGTAAAGCGGGCAAAATTCGCCTGTACCCATGCTTCTTTATAGTTTTCGAAATGCAAGGTTGAAGGGAAAAACTTGCCCCCCTTGGTGATTTCGAGATTGGACATCAGCGAGCTTAAAAAGGTCACCACGACCGGGAAGGCGATGAGAATCGCGGTCACGAGCAAAAAGATCCAGAGCAGCGCTCTTCCGCCTATTTTTCCAAGTGAGATCGACGAGGTTCTTCGCCTTTCCCCTGCTGCAGCAACACGTTCTGTTGTGGCTTCCATTGCGAAGCTCCTTCCTTATTGCAATTTGTTCAAGCGACGCGACATCGCATGATACGCCAGCGTGATAATACCGACGATAACTGCGGTTGTAAAGCCTACGGCGCTTCCATAACCGAACTGTTGATCCACTGCGCTGCCGGATGGTGTCGGGAAGAAAAGCTTGTAAACATACAGGTACATGACTTCCGTTTTGCCAACTGGGCCGCCTTCCGTCAGCACCATGATGCTTTCGTAGCCCTTCAGCGAGTTGATGATCGCCAGCATAATGACGATTTGCAGCACAGGTCCCAGCATCGGCACAGTCAAATACCAAAACTGCTGCCATTTATTCGCACCGTCGAGAGACGAGCTTTCGTAAACGTCTTGCGGAATATTTTGAAGACCGGCCAGGAACAGGAGCATGTAATTCCCAACAGCGCCCCATACCGCGATAATGATGACCGTCAGCATAGCATGCTTGGGCCCAAGCCAGTCAATGCTTTTCGAAATGATGTGCAGCTTCAGCAAATATTGATTGAGAATCCCATTGTACGAGTTAAAAATAATGAAAAAGACGACCGCCATGACCGCTGAGCTAATGATCGTCGGCATGAAATATACAGCCCTTAAAAAGTTGCGCCCGCGCAGCTTGGTATTCAGAATTACTGCAAGCAGCAAGCATAAAGGAATCGTAATGATCAACTTGCCTCCGGCATAAATGAACGTATTGACGACGGAATGCCAATACTGGGAATCTTCCGCAAGCCGACGGAAATTGTCTAGCCCAATAAAGGCTGGCTCACCGAAGCCTCTGTAATCATAAAACATATACCGAATGGCCCACGCAATCGGATAAACGCCCAGCACCATCGTGAGCACAAAGCTCGGCAATAAAAATAGATAGGAAAACCCGATCTGTCGTGTCCTCTGCATTCTTGTTCCCTCCCCGTTAGAGAAGGAGAGTAGAGATCCGCTCTCTACTCTCGCCTCCTTCACACGCTATGTCTAGTACGGCAACCTATTTCGCCATTAATTTCATCGGGTCAAAATTCGGATTCGGCGTTACTTTCACGCTGCCTTTAGCGACTGCTTTGTCAAGCGCATCGTTATAGCGTTTGTTCAATTCGTCGACCAATTGATCCAGATTGCCTCCGGAAATCATGTACTTGAAGAACGCATCGCTATATTTCATGCCTTCTACCGTAACTGTCGGCTGAAGCGGCCATGTACCGTCTTTGCCAACCGGCAGGAAGCCATCGATGCCTTTGATGTTTGGTTTTGCCGCAACGGCGGAGATGGATGGCACCATGGAGAGACCGAAGCCTTTCTCATGATACGTTTTGAGCACGTTATCTTGGTACATGTAGTTCATGAATTTCCAAGCCGCATCGGCATTTTTCGTTGTATTGCTAATGGATAGCCACTGGCCGCCTACGAATGACGTTGCTCCCTTTACCGTGCCGTCAAATGTCGGCACAGGCGCTGCTGCCCAGTCGATTTTGGCCGGGAACTGATTCGCATACACTCCTGGCTCCGCGGAGTAGGAAATGTACATGCCGATCTTGCCTTCCGCAAATTGCGCGCGCAGTGGGTCGATATCGAGGGACTCCATACCCGGGAGGGTACTGCCATCGTCCAGCATTTGCTTGAATGCTTGGATCACAGGTTTATAACCTGCGAAATCAAATTTTGCGGTTTTGAAATCGAAGCCGTAGCCGCCGTAGCCGCTTGCTTCCGCAATGACCCGTGCCGAGCGTCCAAGCGCGCTTTCCGGGCTTTTGAAGTTCAGCGCGAAGCCGTAGGAGCCGGATGCTTTGCCGACTGCGGTAATTTTCTTCGCGTCCTCAACCATTTCCGCGAGTGTCTTCGGTGGAGCAGCGATGCCGGCTTTGGCGAACAGGTCCTTGTTGTACACGAGACGCAACGTGGAGCCGTAGTTCGGTAAGCTATAGATTTTGCCGTCGAGGCGGTTGAAGTCGTCAATGATCGGGAATTTCTTTTTCATCGCATCATCCAGATAGGCGTCGATCGGCTTCAGGTAGCCTTTTTGTACGAAAGGCTGAATGGTGTTTTCTTTAACGCGGATCACGTCCGGCGCTTGTCCCGAAGCGAAGGCAAGATCGATCGCTTGGTTGAAGTCCTCCGTTTTGACGACCATCTCGACCTCAATATTGTCGGTGTTCGTCTCGTTGAACTTCTGCACCACTTCTTTGATGTAGTCCATATCATGGCGGTCGCCCGTCCAGTAGCTAAGCTTGGTTTTGTCTTTTTTCACGGGCGCTGCGGATGATGCCGGTTTATCGGATGCTTTTGCTGGCGCTGTAGAGGTGCTGCCTGTGTCCGAGCTGCTGCTGCATGCTGCCAAACTGCCCACTAGCAGGGCGCTTAATGTGACCATCCCTAAGGTTCTTTTCATGTGGTGAATCCTCCCTTTTGTCTCTGCCTTACACTTCTAATAGTAAAAGAATTCACGTCTCCCGATAATGAGGCGAGTTCTTGTTCAAGGGCAGGAATTTCTATGAGATGTGGGAAATGCTGCCCTCTGTGTCCCTCGCTCCGCCCAACCTGCATAATGTACATCTAATTCGCAGAATTTGGCTGAAATTCAGCGTAATCCTGCAAAAAGTACATGTAAATTCAATGATTTCGCCCAAAAAGACGTAATTTGGGGCCATCATAGTACATTTTGATGTACAAAATGCAGGATCACTCCATCAAATTCCCTTTTTACGGAAATTTGATGTACTTTTTGCAGGTTCTCGTGCCCCACCTCTTTCAACGAACTAAAAAACAGGCAAGACCTCACTTCCCGGTCTTACCAAGCGACATCTCTTTAAATTCCGTCGGCGTGAGGCCCGTCTGCTTCTTGAACACCTCGCTAAAATACCGGCGGTGCTCATAGCCAAGCTGCTGCGCGATCTCCTGCACTTGGTAATCCTCGATCAGCATCGTTTTCGCGCGGTCGATCCGCGCTTGGGTGACGAATTGCTGGAACGTCGTCCCGGTCACTTTTTTGAACAAGTTCGAGTAGTAGCCCCAGCTCAAATTGACCTGCTTCGCACAGTGCTCCAGCGTCAGCTCGCTGCCCAAGTTGGCTTTAATATACTCGGCTGAACGGTGAATGATGCGCTGCGACTCGCTCGCCCGCTCCTGATGAATCATGGCGCAGCCGATCTCGCACAGCCCGATGAACCAAGCCTGATACGCCTGCAAATCGGCGGCATGCTCCCGGATCTCCTGCTGCTTCGCCTCGAAAACCGCCAGGCTGGCACGCGGGAACTTCTCCGTCAGCACGCGGAGCATGCGCAGGACGAGACCCTCCAACAGTCGCTCGACGCTCCCCGGGTCCGGAAGCACGGACACCTTGGCGATTTCCGCAAAGATGCTCTCCGCCCAGGCCACGCAGCTATCCCGGTTGCCGGAGCGGAACGCAAACAGAAATTCATTCTCGCTGTCCTCCGTATAGATCCACTCCACCGGATGCTCGGCGGCTTCCCTGCTGTAGCTGAACGCTCCGTTTCCGCCTGTGTAGAAATGATACGAAAGCGCATGAAGCGACTGCTGATAGCTCTTAGGCAGCTCTCGTACCGTGTCTACGCACGCGCCAAGCCCAATCGAAATCGTAAATTTCGTATGCCGGGCAATATTTTCACAGCATGCGTCCGCGACTGCCATCGCCTCCTCGCCGCTTCCTCCTCGCAGGATACAGATATACCGGTTATACGACTCGCGGAAAACGACCGAAGTAGTGTGCGCGGCAATCGTTTCCTCCACGATATTTTGGAGGGAGAACCGGACGAGCTCCAGTTCCTTCAGCGGCACCTCTGCATATTTGTCCGTGAATTGGTCCACTTGAATCGTCATTACGACGAACGGCGGCATGAGCGCATGAATGTCCAAAAAGTCCGAAAGCCGCGCCAGCTCCGCCTCATTCGTCTGGTGATGGACGAGCAGCGACAAATATTCCTGACGCAGGGCCGGCATGCTTTCTTTCATCTTTTTCTGCAGTCCGAGCAGTTCATTCCGGCTTCGGTTTTCTTGCTCCCACACCTCTTTCGCTTTCAGGACCGCCTGCACAATCTGATCGATGGAAAAAGGCTTTTTCACATAATCCAGCGCCCCATATTGAATGGCTTTTTGAGCATAATCAAAATCCGTATACGCACTCAGGATCATAACCTTGCTGGCAGGCAGCGCCTCCACAATGCGTCGGGTCATTTCGAGGCCGTCCATTCGTGGCATGCGAATATCCGTCAGAATCAGATCCGGTTTCGTCTCGAGGATTCGTTGAAGACCCTCTTCCCCGTCTGTCGCGGTCCCAGCAATGTGAATGCCATGCTCGTGCCACGAGATTTTCGTTGCGATCATCTCGACGACACTGCGAATATCATCCACCACAAATAAGCTAACTGACTGGCTCATGGAAATCTTCCTCCGTTTCATAGCGCGGCAGCCAAATTTCGATCCGAGCTCCCCCGACGTCATTATTCGTAATCTCCATCCGGAACCGGGTCCCATAATAAAGCCCCAACCGCGTAAAAATATTATGCAGCGCATAGCCATGCTTTTTCTTGGACGGATACGCGATCGACTGCTGCAGCTTCTCAGGCACCAGCCCTTCTCCGTTATCCTCGGCCGCAATGCGCAGCCACTCGCCTTCCCGGCTGACGGTGATCTGGATCTCACCACCGGATTTACGGTCTTTAAACCCGTGCAAAATGCTATTTTCTACCAATGGTTGAATCATGATTTTCGGAACTAAACAAGCTTCAAGCTCAGGTTCAACGGTAATATGGCAAATAAACAACTGCTCATACGACTTTTGCTGTATCGCCAAATACTGGCGGACATGGTCCATCTCATCGCTTAACGGAATCAGGTCGCGTCCCCCGCTCAAACTAAGCTGAAACATCGTAGAGAGCGCCAAAATCATCTCATTCACATCGTCATTCTCGCCAAGCACTGACTTGCAGTAGATCGTATTTAGGGTGTTATAGAAAAAGTGCGGATCCATCTGCGCCGACAGCGCCTTGATCTCCGCTTTTCGCTTGTCGCTTTCCCGGTTCTTGACATCCTCGATGAGCTGCTTGATCTCATCCAGCATGCGATTAAACCGAAAACCCACCTGAGAAACTTCATCCTGATAGTCGCTTTCAAAGCGCACATTCAAATCGTTCTCTTCCACGCGCTTCATCAGCTTTTGAAGCCGGAATAGCGGCTTTAAGAGCAGCAGCGTAAGGTTGTTCGCGATAAAAAGAGATACCAAGATAAAGCCGATAATCACATAGGTCGTTACCTGTTTGATGCCGTTCAGCTTCGCCAGGAGGTCGGCTTTGTCCTGTACGCCGATGATCATCCAATCGTCCTTGACGTCCAGTCGGGCATAATTGACCAAGTAATCTTTCCCTGCTTCATCTCTGAAAAAGTAAGCGCCCGTACGGTCCTCCGTCATCTGGTCGGTGAATCCCTTGCGTTGAATGAGCGCCTTATCCGTGCCGTAATTCGCATAGTTCACGTCTTCACCGCGCGAATCCACAAAATAATAACGCTTGTTCGGCGCAGATAGATTCTCCATGAACAAGTCGCGAAGATCGTCTTCCTTGACATTGATGACCACAAACACTTTGGAAGCCTCATTCTGCAGATACGTATCATCGCTCACGCCTTCTGCGATCAGGGAAATCACGCGCTGGTTACCGGTAAAGAAAGGGTCAACGTGCCCTTTGCTCCAAAAGCCTCGCTTGAGCTGCTGAAACTGCGTATACATCTCCGACTCATAGAACGTATTGGCCTGATTGCGCACGCTGGACGTCGGGTAAAAATCACCGATTGGCGTCGCAATCAAAATGCTTTCGATCATGGAGTCATTAAATTTGACCTGTGAAAAAACGTACTGCAAAGACGTCAGCGTCTTATAATAACTGGACTTGTCCCCGTTCTGGACATCCTTCATCAGCTGTTTGAAGGCGTCGCTGAACATCAGCGCCCGGACGGCGATACCGATATTTTTCAGCCTTTCGTTGACGATTTGGGCTGATTGGTTTACCGTATCCTGGCTCGTCTGCAGCGCGTTGCGCTGAATTTCCTTGGAGGCGATCAAGTAGGCAATGCTTCCGGTCGCCATAAGGCCGACCGTTATCAAGACCACAAACGTAAACCAGATGCGACGCTTCAAGGAAAGCGAATGCACATAACGCGAGAGCCGCGTCCAAATCTTGAATCTATTCATAGGCGAGACATCACCTTTCATCATAACCAATAAAGTGTAGAGTTTACCTATTTTATTATAAACGAGGCATAGGCAATTCAACATGGGGAGAATTCAAGGATGTGGGCAAGTTTTTCTATTCGCGGCAAAAATCAGGAACATATGTTCTTTATTTTTTGGATGAAATATGGTAAGAATAAGGAGTGGCATTTTTTGCCTGACAAAATGAAGAATTAAAGGAGATGTTTAATATGTCAATTCGTCTGACCCCCTATTTAGTGTTAAATGGAAATGCGAGAGAAGCTGTCGGCTTCTATGAAAAAGCGCTTGGCGCGCAGGTCGCGATGCTGCAAACGTTCGGAGAAGCACCGGAGCATCCGGATTTCAAGCTTCCGGAGGAGGCAAAGAATCTCGTTAACCACGCGATGATTCAGATTGGCGAGGCCACGCTCATGTTCTCCGATACATTCCCTGGCCAACCAGTTCAGGTTGGAAACAACGTCACCATCTGTCTGCAAACGAATGACTTGGACAAGGCCAAGCAGTTCTATGAAGCGTTGAAGGATGGCGGCAACGTTATCTTGCCTTTCTCGGAGACCTTCTTCAGCCCTGGCTACGCTCAGTTGACGGATCGCTTCGGCGTAACGTTCCATATTTTCGCAGAAAGCGCTGCGATGAACTAGGCTTTTAGAAAAAAAGAAAGCTTACCACGTCTAGCTGCTAGACGTTGGTAAGCTCATTAATAATACTGACGAAGCAGTGTGGTTTCCAGGTCAGCGCGTTCTTCGTCCGCTTCAAGCTCCTCTTGCTCAAGCTCAACTTCACGCCCCATCCCGAACCAGGCACGGATACTGATGACCAGGATTCCAGCAAACAAGAAGAATCCAATTAATGTCCACCAGATGCTTTCTTTAACAACCGATACCGCCCCCAAGATGAGAATGATCACGGGCAAGCACCATAGGCTTTTTTCTAAATAGATTTGAAGCCTCTTCTGTTTACTCAAGCTGCTCTATCCCCTAAAAGTAGCATTTTACCCCGTATACCTTTCGCAGGGGAAATATCCTTTAAGACCGTTGGGTCCGTTTCCTTCATCGTCCAATTTGTGGAAATCTTCTTGACCAGCTTATATATTCGTGCTTGGCGTATCGACAATATCCGGATCCACCGTATTTGTGCTTCCGTTAAGTACATTTTGCACGCTCCCAAAGCTGTCGCCAGGTGAAAAGGAGTTCGCCCCGGCAAAAATTTTGGTTGAGCTGGTTAAGTTCACAATGAAAGTATCCCCGATCTGCACATTGGAGCCTGAGGCTACATTCAGAATCTTGATTCCGCCATTTATGACTGCCGGCATTGTCTGGAACACTCCCTTCCTAACCTTAACCATTGTATGTGCGGAGTCGCCTATCGGTCACATTGCAATTTCGTCGGATCTCTCTGCATACCGTTGACAGGCTTATTGGTTTTCGCTGGCATAAAGAAACTAAAGATGAAAGGGTGCTGACATCGTGAAGCTTCGGATTGAATTAAGGATTACATGATTATGTTACTTTCTGACCGACCATGTCACAACATCGCTTTTTAATAATACCGGTTTATCTGCTCTTTGAATTTCAAGTTCATACCCTTTGACTGTCTGCTTCAACACCTGCCAGCCTTTATACAAGGTTTCTAGCTTATGCAGTAATTCGTCCGTTTCAAATAAAAGTTCGAACATGGGGTCCAATAAATTTCCGGTTTCAACTTCGATTTCTTGAATATTTGAGGAAATAATGAAGCAGTTAATGCCTCCATTTGTAGTCCCGGCTTTCATTCGCTCGATCACGCGGTCAAACGTTTCTATTGAATCCAAATGCTCGAGTGTTGAAACCGCGTAGATATACTGATAATGATTTGGAATTACCGTGAACTGGCTTATATCCGATACGATCATCTCTAATTGTTCAGCGACACCGTATACCTTACTGTAACGCTTTAGATGATGAATCGCGGAGTCAAGGAAATCAACACAGACGACCTTCCCATTCGAAGCCTGCAAGTGCCGGGCAGTAGGAATGCTATTTCTTCCAACGCCACAGCCCAGATCCAGCACACGCATTTCACTCACCGGCTCCAACGCCTCAAACTGATCCAAAACTGTTTTTACCGGTTTATGCAGCCACGAACCTGCTTCAAATAGCGTCTGATTGTCATAACAATCATCATGGTACTCTTTTTCGCTCATCCGAATCATTTTAATTCGATCGGTCACAGTGAAATTCTCCTCCCTTAAGAAGCTGTTGCTGAATAAGAATCTGACGCAATGAACAGAGGCACCTCATCCTGCAAACGAAATAAACCGCCCCAATAAGGTCGCGGTCTATTCCAGACAGTTCTTATTAATCAAAATCATACCGCTGCTCTTTAAACGGATCTCCGTACATATGATACCCATTCCGCTCCCAAAAGCCCGGCTTATCCTTCGACATAAACTCGATGCCGCGCAGCCATTTCGCACTTTTCCAAAAGTAGAGATGCGGCACGACCATGCGTACCGGCGCGCCGTGTTCCGGCGTAAGCAGCGTGCCGTTATGCTTGATGCCGAGGAACGACGTCTCCCGGAGGAAATCCTCCAGCGGCAGATTCGTCGTCCAGCCATGCTCGGCGTGCAGCATGACGTGCGTCGCCTCCGGCTTCAGCTTCACGCGGCTCATGATCTCAGACACCGCCACGCCTTCCCACTCATTATCCAGTTTGGACCATGTGGTCACGCAGTGAATGTCATTCGTGAACTGCCGGCGAGGCAGCGAAATAAATTCCTTATAAGTGAACGTGTACGGTTCCTCCACGAGGCCGAACACCTTCAAGTCCCATTTGCTCATGTCATTGTAGTAAGGAACAGATCCGTAATGCAGCACAGGCCAGTTCTGCGTTAGCGTTTGTCCCGGCGGGACGCGGTCGCGACGCGCCTGCGAGGTGTTTTGTACGTTCTCCATCTCGTGCCCTCCGCTTGCCTAGGCCTGCCCGGTGTAATCGGCGTATTCCGCTGCAGTGAGCAAGCCTTCCAGGGCATCCGGACCGGAAATTTCCACTTCGACCATCCAGCCCTCCCCATACGAGGACGAGTTGACCAGTTCCGGGGAAGCTTCCAAGCTGCTGTTCACCGCAGTCACCTTGCCAGATACCGGGCAAAAAATGTCCGAAACGGTTTTCACCGATTCCACGCTGCCAATGCTTTCGTGGGCCGTAACAGCCGCCCCGACTTTGGGAAGCTCGACGAACACGATATCCCCCAGCTGATCCTGCGCAAATGCGGTAATCCCGATACGCACTAAGGTGTCAGACAGCTTATCTACCCATTCATGTTCTTTCGTGTATAAAAGATTAGCTTGTACGTCACTCATCGTTCCACGCCTCGCTTTTTTAACAAATTTTGCTTCTAGCTTAATCTAGACGGAACAGCAAAGTCAAGGAGGTCAAGCGCAAGCCTTGTAAGTCCCCCCAAAAGCCTGCGAAAGTTTTGTATTGACATTTTGCACCAGTCTAAGCACATAATGAATATAATTACATATAGGCGAATGAGGATATAGGGAGAGACCGCAACGCACGCTCGCGGCGCCGAAGGAGTAAACCGTCACCGGTGAATCTCTCAGGCAAAAGGACCTGTATCGGACGCAACTCTGGAGAGCTTCGAGCCCAGCCATACAGGCGGGGTGTCGGACACCCAAGGGGAAACTTGACGGCATCTGGAGCCGCAAGGCAACTCTCAGGTAAATAGGACAGAGCAAAAGGTATGTTTGGGCTGCATACTTTTTGCTCTTTTTGGCATTCCTGTAAAAGAGCGCTTTTCAAAATGCGGATGAAGGTGAGGAAGCTACATGCTGAAACGAACGCCGCTTTACCCGATTTATGCGGAGCACGGTGGCAGAGTGATTGATTTTGGCGGCTGGGAACTGCCTGTCCAGTTCAGCTCGATTCAGAAAGAACATGATGCCGTTCGGCAGCAAGCGGGGCTTTTTGATGTGTCCCATATGGGCGAGATTCTGGTGGAAGGACCAGGCGCGCTGCAATTCCTGCAAAAGCTGACGACCAACGATGTTGCGAAGTTAGCAGACGGCCAGTGCCAATACAGTCTCATGTGCTACCCGAGCGGCGGGGTTGTCGATGATTTGCTCGTGTACAAAATGGCTGACACGCGCTACATGCTCGTGGTAAACGCCTCCAATATCGAGAAAGATCTGGCTTGGCTTACAGAACATGCTTCGGACGGCGCCCAACTGACCAATATGTCCGACCAGACGGCTTTACTGGCTTTGCAAGGTCCGATGGCGGAACCGATTTTGTCCAAGTTAACCGATGCCCCCCTGAGCACGCTCTCTCCCTTTCATTTTCTTGAAAATGTTTCCATCGCCGGCATCCTTACACTGCTCTCCCGCTCCGGTTACACCGGCGAGGACGGTTTTGAATTGTACGTGAGCGCCAAGGACGCCATTCCGTTGTGGCAAAAGCTGCTGGAAGCCGGCGAGGAACACGGCCTGCTGCCCGCCGGTCTGGGTGCGCGCGATACCCTGCGCTTTGAAGCCCGCCTGCCGCTCTACGGGCAGGAGCTGTCGGCGGAGATTACGCCGCTGGAGGCGGGACTCAGCTTTTTCGTCAAGCTGAAAAAAGGGGATTTCATCGGCAGAGACGCCCTCCTGGAGCAAAAAGAAAAAGGACTGCCGCGCAAGCTCGTCGGCATTGAAATGCAGGAGCGCGGCATCCCCCGCTCGCACTATAAAGTGTATGCCGACGACAAGCCCATCGGCGAGATCACGACCGGCACGCAGTCGCCGACGTACAAGCGCAATGTCGGCCTCGCGCTGATCGATTCAGCGTACACTGCCCCAGGCACGGAAGTCGCGGTAGAAATCCGCGGTGTGCAAGTGAAGGCCGTCGTCGTACCCACCCCTTTTCACAAAAAGAAGTAGCCGCTAGGTCGGTTTGAAAGGAGATAGGCTGCCATGTCTTATGCCCATCGTTATTTACCGGTTACCGAGCAGGATCAGCAGGAGATGCTGAACACCATCGGCATCTCGTCCATCGAGGAGATGTTTCAGGATATTCCGCAGGCTGTTCGGTTCCAAGGCACTTTGGATGTGTCCCCTGCGCTGGACGAACAGGGGCTGCTGCGCTATATGCGGAAGCTGGCCGGTCGCAACGCGGATTTTCACCAGTATGCTTGCTTCCTGGGCGCAGGCATTTACGATCATCACCTGCCGGTGGTGATCAATCATGTCATCTCGCGCTCGGAGTTCTACACGGCGTACACGCCTTATCAACCGGAAATCAGCCAAGGGGAGCTGCAGGCGATTTTCGAGTTTCAGTCGTACATCTGTGAGCTGACCGGCATGGCCGTGGCGAACGCTTCGATGTACGACGGCGCGACGGCCCTCGCCGAGGCCGGCGCGCTCGCCAGCGGCGCTACGAAGCGCAGCCGCTTGCTTGTCTCGCGCGCGGTGCACCCGGAAGCGCGCGCCGTGCTTCGCACGACCGCCCGCGGGCTGAACCTCGAGGTCGTGGAGATCACCGTGACGCCCGAGGGCGTCACCGATCTGGCCGACCTCGCGGCGAAAGCCGCAGCCGGCGAGCCGGCCGCCGTGATCGTCCAGTCGCCGAATTTCTTCGGCTGTCTGGAAGATCTGGCGGCGGTGGAGCCGCTCGTGCACGGCGCGGGCGCGCTGATGGTCGTGAGCGCGAACCCGCTCACGCTCGGGCTGCTCGAGGCGCCGGGCAAGCTCGGCGCCGACATCGTCGTCGGCGACTGCCAGCCGCTGGGCATCCCCGCTGCGCTGGGGGGCCCGAGCTGCGGCTACTTCGCCGTCGCCGAGAGCTGGATGCGCCGCATGCCGGGGCGCATCGTGGGGCAAACCGTCGACCGCGACGGCAAGCGCGGTTTCGTGCTCACGCTCCAAGCGCGGGAGCAGCACATTCGACGTGAAAAAGCCACGTCGAACATCTGCTCCAACCAGGCGCTTCTCGCGCTTTGCGCATCGGTGTACTTGTCCACGATGGGCAAAAAAGGCATTCAGGACGTCGGCAAGCTGAACGTCCAAAAAGCCCACTACGCGGCTGCCAGGCTCGCCGCCTCCGGCAAGCTGCAGCCAGCTTTCAGCGGCAGCTTCTTTAACGAATTCGCCGTCAAGCTGCCGGACGGCGCCAATCCGGAGGAGCTGAACAACCGGCTCCTGGAGCAAGGCTTCATCGGCGGCTACGATCTCGGCCGCGATTATCCCGAATACGCCGGGCACATGCTGATCGCCGTAACCGAGCAAAGAACGCGCGAAGACATCGAAGGCTTCGCCGAAGCATTGGAGGGTCTTCTATGAGTGAACAACCGAACCTGAGCGGCAAAGCGCTCATTTTTGAAATGAGCCATCCCGGCCGCGTCGCGTATTCGTTGCCGGAATCGGATGTCCCGGAACAAGATCTCGATGAGCTGCTGCCCGCCAAATTTCGCCGCACAAGCGAACCGGAGCTGCCCGAAGTGTACGAAGTCGACGTGATCCGCCACTACACGGCGCTGTCACGCCGCAATTTCGGCGTGGATAACGGCTTTTACCCGCTCGGCTCCTGTACGATGAAATATAATCCGAAAATCAACGAAGACGTCGCCCGCTTCCCCGGCTTTGCGCACATTCATCCGTATCAGCCGGAGGCGTCGATCCAAGGGGCGCTTGAGCTGCTGTACAACTTGCAGCGCGACCTTGAGGCGATTACCGGCATGGACCGCGTCACGCTGCAGCCGGCGGCCGGCGCGCACGGAGAGTGGACTGGGCTCATGATGATCCGCGCCTACCACGAAAGCCGCGGCGAGAAACGCACCAAGGTCATCTGTCCGGACTCGGCGCATGGCACGAACCCCGCAAGCGCCACAGTTGCGGGCTTCCAGACGGTCACGATCCGCTCCAATGAGCGCGGTCTCGTCGACCTCGACGAGCTGCGCCGCGCCGTCGGCCCCGACACTGCCGCGCTCATGCTGACCAACCCGAACACGCTGGGCCTGTTCGAGGAACAGATCATGGAAATCGCCGCCATCGTTCACGAAGCCGGCGGCCTGCTCTACTACGACGGCGCGAACGCCAATGCCATCATGGGCATCACGCGGCCCGGCGACATGGGCTTCGACGTCGTGCACCTCAACCTGCACAAAACGATGAGCACCCCGCACGGCGGCGGCGGTCCCGGCGCGGGTCCGGTCGGCGTCAAGGAACGGCTCATGCCGTTTTTGCCGACGCCGCTTATCGCCAAGCGCGAGGACGGCAGCTTCTATTTGGATACGCAGGTTCCGCATTCGATCGGCCGGGTGAAAGCTTTTTACGGCAACTTCGGCATTCTGGTTCGCGCCTACACGTATATCCGTACCCTCGGGCCGGAAGGCCTTCGCAAGGTGTCTGAGTACGCGGTGCTGAACGCCAACTACATGTTGGCGCGGCTCACGCCTTACTACGATGTGCCGCATCCGCGCTTTTGCAAGCATGAATTCGTGCTCTCCGGCAACCGGCAAAAGAAGCACGGCGTCCGCACGCTCGACATCGCCAAACGGCTGCTGGACTTCGGCTATCACCCGCCGACGATCTACTTCCCGCTCAGCGTCGAGGAATGCATCATGATCGAGCCGACGGAAACCGAGAGCAAGCAGACGCTCGACGCCTTCATCGACACGATGATCGGGATTGCGAAGGAAGCCGAAGAAAATCCCGAACTTGTGCGTAATGCCCCTTACACCACGGTCGTCTCCCGGATGGATGAGGCGCTTGCGGCCCGCAAGCCGGTGCTGAACTGCTCCTGCGGTTAACATGAAAACACCCTCCATCTGCGCACATTCTCATGGGAATGGTGCAAGTGGAGGGTGTTTCTTTATTCGTTAGGGTGCGCTTGCCGTTTCTATATGCTAGTTGGTTACGATGCAGCTCAAGCTCATCCCCCTTCGCTAACGGTTGCAATGGCGCTTATTTGCCTCAAATAGCTTCTTTTCTGTCTGTAACGGTTGCCACATGGCTTATTTAGCTATATGCCCATCAAAACCTGCTCTTTTCAACCAAATAAGCGCTCCTGCATCCGTTATTTTCGAAACCAGCGCTTTTAAGGTAGAATAGCCGCTCTCACAACCGTTACGCAACGTTCGTCACACACAATCGCTGCACAATCATGCGGCGCTTAGCGCCTCACAACTGATCTGCATCATACGACGCTCATCTCTTGGCGATCTCCCTGTAGAGTATGAACAGATCGACTGTTCCACCTGCCGCCCGCAGGTGCAAAACCGCGTCCAATCCCCCTACTCCGCCAGCCGCTCCACCAGTTGATGCGAGCTCAGCACCAGATCCGCGCGGATCGTACAGGCTTCCGGCCGACCCAGACTATCGATGAAGTGCTGCACAACCCCGGCAAAGCCGCGACGCTCCAGCACCGTACTCCAACTGCCGAATCCCCGCAGGCGAGGCTCGCTCCCCCTTTCATAGAACACGGCCGACTCCAGATTTGTCACATCGACGGAGCGTCCGCTGCCGTGCAGCTCGACTTTTTCCAGATCGACGCCTGCAAGTCTGACCATGCTATACGTCCCGATGGCGCCGCCGGCCCCGAAACCGAGCGTCCCCGATGCATGCAGCAGCCTGCCCTCGCCGTCGACATGTTCATGCGAAGTCTTAATCTCATAGGGTTCTTCCCCAAGCCATAGAAGCAAATCCAGCATATGAATCAGATCGTCATAGACCGTTTCTTTGGCGCTGTGTCCTTGCTGGCGGACGCGATGCTTGACGGCGGAACACCAGTCGAAGCCGCCCGCCTGCGCGACCCATGCCTTTGCTTCCTGATACAGCGGTGCAAATCGGCGGTTAAAGCCGGCGGCCAGCAAAATCCCTTTTTGCTCGGCATACGAAGCCATTTCAACCGATTCTTTCCAGTCGTACGATAACGGCTTATCGATGTACACGGCAACCCCGCGCGCCATGCAGCGCATCGCAATCTCGTAATGCGTCGGCGTCGGACTATGGACGAAAACCGCGTCCAGCCCTAGCGCCAGCAGCTCGTCCAGTGAGGTCGTACCGAACGGAATCCGGTACTTCGCCTTCAACCGTTCGACGGTAGCGGGCGTATAGCTCATCAAACCGGCCACTTCCACGCTTTCATCCACCGTGAGCAGCGGTAGATACACTTTTTGGGCAATGTCGCCAAGCCCGATGATACCAATTCTTTTTTTCGCCATCCTATGCTCAGCTCCTCTTCACCGGTGTCCCCAGCACTTGACGTCCAACCCACAGCCCAAGTATGAGCAAAACCGCGCCAATACATGTAGACACACCATAAATTTGTACCCACAGCGGGGCATCCTTAATGAGTTCATAAATTTTACCGCCGGCAACCGGCCCCAGGAAAGCCGCAAAGCCGGTAATCGCGGAATACGTAGCAATGTACATCGGCCGTTCGCTTTTCGGCGTGTCGCCAATCGTAAATGCAAAGACCATCTGGTTAAAGCCGCCCAGTCCGATGCCGAGAATAATATGGGCCGTAAACAAAATCAGCACCGCCGGCAGGAAGGAAATCGCGCCCCACACCAAACACGCCAGCGCAATGACCGGCAAGGACCATAGCAGCAGCGTCTGCGCCGAATGCCGCGCGTTCAGATTGCCCCACACATAGTAGCTCGCCATCATAACCAGCGTATGGACAACCGTAATATAGGAGACCATGCTGTAGGAAATGCCCATGAGCTTCAGCATGACATACGAGAAAAGCGGTACCGCCAGCCCCTGCACGAACAGGAAGACGGCGAGAAAGACAATTGCTTTCAAAAAGCTCCGGTCCAACAAAGGCTTTCTGATCATCCCCATCGGGTTCGCTTCTGACGAAGGTTCAAATGGCGGGTTCGGGTAACGGCTGAACGCGATCATGTTGAGCACGACGCATACGGCGACGATCATGAACACATAGCGAAAGCCCTGCTCCCCTGGAAACTTGTCGAGAATTTGCCCGCCGATAAACAAAGCAAGCGAGCTGACGCCGCCCAGAATCGTATTCCGCAGTCCAAAATAGCGCCCACGCACCGCACGAGGCACCATATCGCTGATCATGGACGTCCACACGACACCTCCGGCGGCATTGCCCAGATGAGCGGCGGTATAGAGGACGATGTACATGAAGACCCACATTTTTTCGGGAAAAAGAAAGGGAATCAGCCCGACGGATGCCCAAAGAATCCGATGCGACGAGCCGAAGATCAGCAGCATGCGCTTGCGGTTTGTGAATTTTTGCATGACGACGGCCATACCGATTTGCACGATATTCACGATGGTCGTGATGGCGAGCACAAAACCGATTTCCGTCGAAGTCGCGCCCAGATTCAGCAAGTATCCCGTCAAAAAAGGCCCGCCGAGCAGTTGGAAAATAATAACCGCCGGGAAGCCTTCGAGCACCGCTACGCGCATGCCGCTTCGGTAGGAGGATGGTTTTCGGGGGTTGCGCAAACGTTCTATCTTGCTCATGATGCATGAAACCTCCAATTGTGGGACTTGCTAGGAAAGCGCGATCTGCTAGTTTACAACCTATAGGGCGCGTATGGTAAAATAGGAGTGATTACCTAATCTATCATGTCAGGCGGGATCACCTACTTATTATGAAACCAAAAATGTTTGGTCTACTTGCCAGCTTTCTCCTCTTCGTGATTTTCATTGTACTCTCTCTTGTGTATCAGTCAACCATTTATTTGTATATCGCCAGTGCGCTGCCGATCGCCATTGTACCGTTCCTCCCGGACATTCGGACGGACCACTTTGTGAAAGCCAATCGCACGGACGGCAAAGTTCGTCTGATCGCGATGGAAAATAAAAACGGCTCCGATACCGATTTTCTCGTGCTGCTCGTTGAGCCTGGTTACCTCCGCTGGAATCGCGGGCGGTTGTATTTCAACCTCGCCGATGTCATGCAGGATGTGTATATCAAGCCCGATCCGATGGCTGCGACGATCACCGTGCTGAAATACGATCTGCAGCTGCACCCCCGCAAAAAGAACTGGATCGGCATCTCCCTGCCGCAGCTAGCTCAGCGGACCGAACAGTTGTCCTACACGACGAACGAAATCAATCGTCTGCTTATTTCCGTCTCCGACCTCCAGGAATTGATGCAGGCGTCCGTCAAACGCCAGGCTGCCGTCGGGCAGCAGCATATCGGCGCATAGCCAAGCGCCTAAACAGGCACAAAAACACCCGCATGAACCAGGTGAACGACTCCTGAGTCCTAGCGGGTGTTTTTGCTTGCCTGTGTGGCAGCAACATGAGTACATGAACTGGAATTTCTCCCGTTCATTTCGCCGTAATCCGCACCAAACGCGGTGTGAACTGGAATTTCTCCAGTCTATTTAAGCAAAAGTGGCGTAAATTGCGAAAATCCGTGAAATGAACGGGAGGTTTTCCAG
>NZ_RXHU01000070.1 GCF_003955665.1 Paenibacillus whitsoniae | reverse complement strand
ACTGCCACTGCCACTGCCATTCCCGCCTCCGCTTCCGCTTCCGCCTGATGAATAGGACTGTCCCTGCCCATAATCGTTTGGCCTCTGACCCGGGTTCTGACCTTGACCCAGACCTTGACTCTGGCCTTGGCTTTGTCCTGAGCCTTGCCCTTCTGAACCTCCTTGACCGCCTGACAGCAGCATGCGTTTCACCTGCTCCAATTCAATTAACACCAGATCATTCTGCTTGGTAAGCTCGTCCATTTGAAGTTTGAGATCCTGTGTTTTAATCATGAGGCGTTATACCGCTCCTTCCCTTACTTCACAACACCGCATGCAATGCGGCTGCCGGAGTTGCCGGATGGATCCGTCTTCAGGTCGTCCGGCTTCTCATGAATAACGATGCTGGTACCACCCGGCTTAAGTAGAGAATTCGAAGCGCCAGGGGTTAGACTGACAGCCTGGCTAACCGCTTTAAACACACCTTTGCCTTGGCTGTCCACCTCCAAATTCGGCAAATCGCCGGCATGATATCCTTTCGGATTGAGGAAGCCATGCTCCTTCATTGTCGGATTGAAGTGACTGCCGGCCGATTCAAATTTAGGAGCGGTACAAACACCTTTTTCATGGATATGCAGACCATGTTCGCCCGGAGGAAGACCGTTGACCTCCAATTGAACCAGCACGCCCTCCGGTGCTGCCGATAGCTGTGCACTGCCCACATGTTGCCCGTTGGCGCCGATTAATTTGACTTGAATGGGTGCTGATGGGGCTGGCGCCTCGACACCCGAAACCGATTGAACTTGATTGCAGCCTGCCAGCATCATTACGCCAATTCCAGCTGTCATTAAAAACGAAGCTCTATTCATTGTGTTTGTCCTCCCGAGACTGATCTTTGACAAAATCTACCCTTAGGATGCTCAACTGCTCGGGAAGGTAATCGCAGGTTGGGGCGAAAATTTCAATTTTTCTTATATTTTCTTATAAAATGGTCATCAGCTTCGCAATAATCTGCAAATTCTCCAATTTTCTTTTATAAAAATGAAACTCCACCTTTGTATGCTCGACCAGTTCTTCCTTCCGTAGCACCTGGGCCTGCAGCTCCTTCGTATGCGGCCACATCTCAGCTTGCCGCTGAAGTTCGTTTTTACCTGTAACCAAACCTTCGCCAATCACCTCGCACTCCTTCGAGAGCAAGGCATGCTTGGCCCAGTTCAGCTCAGAAATCGCATCCGTGTAGATCGCTTCCGCCTGCTTGAGCAGTTCCGGAACAAGCTGCAATTCCAAAATCACATCCGACCGTTTCATTCGGACCCCTCCATCCCCTTGACAACTTCATAAAAATTTGCTGTCTTGCCTCATCTATATTCATCGAACGGAAAAACATGCATTCGAGTGAAAATAGACATCGTTCGACAACAACATTAAGATCTCATCAAATTTCGGATGAAAGGGCTCGCCCCATTGTAAGCGTTACCAAACCATTCTATAATGAGCTTATAGAAGACCAGGAGGTGAAGCGCATGTTGCTGGACGAAGTAATCGTATATCAGAACGAAGAAGAAGGAACGGAAGATAACGGTGAAGAAGAGAACTAGCATGCCAGACAGCGCCATCACCTAACGAGACGACAACGTAAGCCCGCGGAACTGAATCTGCGGGCTTTTGCATGTACAAAAATTTTTTAAGGAGTCATGCATAAATAATCTGAACATTCAAATAATACTGGTGTACCATAAAAAAGGAGATGATTTTGAATGGCTAGATCAAACACTTTAGTCGTACAACAAGCAAAAGCAGCACTGGATCAACTGAAGTACGAAGTCGCTCAAGAACTAGGTGTCCCTCTCTCCCCTTCTGGTTACAATGGTAATTTGGCAACACGTGATGCCGGCTCCATCGGCGGCAACATCACAAAAAGATTAGTGCAAATCGCCGAGCAATCCCTGGGCGGCTACAAACGCTAATCCTTTGATGTAGGCGCAAGCTCAAAAGACTGAATCACTCGATCCTCCTTAGAGTGAATCAGTCTTTTCCCTATTATAATGGATAAAAAAAGGACCTGTCCAAGGCCCTGTGTTCTACTTCTTTTTGACTTCTTCCACAAAAACGTCACTGGCATCCCGAGTGGAACCCAGTTCGAGAATCGAATACTTTTTATCCCCGATCATAATCACATCCTCGACTTCCGGCAGCGGCTCGCTTAAGTAGACCGTTCCCAAGTACACGTTGCTGCTTTTCAAGCGCAAATTCCATCGATGCTGTTGTTTCGTCATTTCCTCTGTTCCTCCCAAACTCTAATGACATCAAGTTACCACAAAATGAGATAAGATGAAAGTCCTATAGGCATTCTCAGGCAAATATGATACATTTACGTCAATGCTACCTTGAGAAGGATTGATGAAGAATCATGTCGACGCAAGGCTTGACCCACGAGGAACTTTCTCTCCTCCTTGCCCCAAATAACGTTCAAACTACGGCTAACACGGCTAACCCTACACCCTATCTACCAAGATCCAAAAAATCGCGGAGATCAGGTTCTCGCCTGCTGAAACTTTTTCTCTTTTGGCGAAAAGCACTAAACGATAAGCGCTAAATGCTTGACAATATCAGCTATTGTTGGTATATTACTACTTGTCGCTATATTTTAAGACTTGTTAGCTCAGCTGGGAGAGCACCATCTTGACAGGGTGGGGGTCAGTGGTTCGAGCCCACTACAGGTCATACAGAAAAAAGCCCTTGATGATTCAAGGGCTTTTTTTATGCCCAATTCCATGATCCACTCCTCCTCTCATCCCTCCTTGATAAAAACAGGCAAATTGGCAAAAACTTAATACAGCCATCTATGCCAATGAATTGAGGAGGAACCGTCCCATGTTTGTACGTTGTGCGCTTCGCACAAGATCCCAATGCCTGCTTACCGGACTGCTCGCCCTCCTGTTGAGCTCAGGTTTATGGATGTCAGGCAACGCCGCCGTTCTCGAAGAACCACCGTCATTGCTTCAAGCCGCCGGAGCTGACAGCACGCTCCGACTCGTGGTCAAAGCTTCACCGAGTGCGCACTATCAAACGGAAGCCACTTTCACGGATAAAGCGGTGCTCCGCGCGCTGGAAGATCGAAAGCCCGGCGCTGCTTACTCAGAGCCGCTCCTTCCTGATACAGTCCTGACTTACAGGCAAAAAGGCCAAGAACAGCGCGTCTATGTAACACCAACGGGACAAGTGGTCGACCCCATCGGACACCAGTACCATGTCCTTGAAGATGAGGCTCAAAGCACGTTGAAGACGCACGTGCAGTCCCTGCGCCAACAACATTACGGCGAACTGCTCCACTGGAACGATGCGAATCGCATTATCCCCAAATTCAGCTCGTTCACCATCGTAGACGTCGAGAGCGGCCTGAGCTTCGAAGGCCAGCGCCGCGCAGGCTCCAGCCACGCGGATGTGCAGCCGCTGACGAAGGAAGACTCCGCGACGCTGAAATCGATCTACGGCGGCAACTGGAGCTGGAACCGCCGCGCCGTGCTCGTCAAGTACGAGGGCCGCACACTCGCGGCCTCGATGCACGGCATGCCGCACGGCGGCGACGGGATTCCCGGAAATGACTTTAACGGTCATTTCTGCATCCATTTTCTCGGGAGCGTGACCCACCGCTCCCGCTCTATGGACCCGGCGCACCAGGTCATGGTGCACCGGGCCGCAGGCTTGCTGAACGAGTACGTCAGCAAGCTCCCGCCTTTGGCGCTGATCGACGTCTGGATCAGCGCCGCCCACCAAGGCGACCTGCAGCTGCTGCAGGTCGCCACAGGGGAAGAACAGGCGTTGCATGTGCGCAGCATGCGCCGCCTGTCCAAGGCGAAGGAGCCGGATGTCTCCGGGCTCCTTCAGTACGACACCGACGTCGACGTCTCGACGACGCCGGAAGGCGCCTCCGCCGTGAAGCATCGGCGGATTCATTTTCACCTCGAGCGGGCGTCGCTCGAGGATCGCTGGTACATCCGCAGCGCCGTGATGCGCTAGCGCAAAAAAGCCCGATCGTCCTGCGATCGGGCTTCTGCTATTGCGGCGCTTGGCCGGAGGCTTTGCGCAGCTCATTCGCCAAGCGGTGAAATTCCCCGCGCGCTGCGGCCGACGTTGTCGCCATATAACCGGCCGACAGGAACGGGATGATTGCATTCGCGTCCTTGGCCGTCATGGTGACGGGATCAGGGCCTGGCTGCGGCGCGGCATCCGTCTGCCACCAGCCTTCATTGCCGTAAGATTCGTCATAATCGATGGGAATGCCGCCCACAACAACGTCATTTTTATACTGATAGAGCTGCATGTGGGTCGATTTCTTGCCGCCGCTCCAGGCGTACGTTTGCCAGAAGTGCGAGCAGGCACCGGCCGCATACACAGCCTCGATGACCGCATAAGAACCGTACACGCCGGTCGTATAATTCGGAGTCGCTTCGCTTGCCGCCTGAATATACGCGATCACGGATGGCATTTGCGCAGCGGTAGCGTCGAAATCGACGGCAAAATAAATGCAGCTGCCAAACGGCTGTCCTACGCTTGCCGCGACTTGCAGCGCGGTCTTCCCATCCGCAAGACCTGCCGCTCTGCCGCCCAATGCGCGATCCGCCGTTGTTTCAAAACAAGAAATGATAGAAATCCCGGCCTTGGAGATCGTATCCGCCTCCGCTCTCGTCAGCGCTTTTGCTCCGCTCGGCACAAGATAACGGGCTACAAATTCATATCCGTCCCGGGCAAAAGCAGCAGCCGTTGCTTCCGTTAAACGCGTTGCGCAGTCAAATCCTTTCGCCATGAGTTTTCACCCTTTCTCTTCGTCTACTCTATACTATGCGAAGGGTTCGGGGGCGTTCCGCAGATTGATAGACAACGCTGCCAAAACAACAAAAAGGGCGCTTTCCAAGAACCCGGAAACCGCCCTTTACTTATGCTTTTGTCCCAAATCGAATCGCATTTCGTTCGCGTGCCCGCTGTGCCTCTATTTCGCGGTTGCGAGGTTCCGCCTGAGTGACGAGAGAGTCCATAAGCTTCTGGGCGACATCCGTAATGCCCTGCACCGCTTCTTCAAACGCGACCTCATTCGCCTTCGACGGCGCAGTAAAACCCGAAATTTTACGAACAAATTGCAAGGCGGCCGCACGGATCTCCTCTTCCGTTGCGACCGGTTCAAAATTGAATAACGGTTTAATATTACGGCACATTCGGACATCCTCCCAAAGTTGATTTCTCCTGTAAAATAATAAAAAACCCTTACATACCAAGGGTTTCCGTACTATGGGCCCAGAGGGACTCGAACCCCCGACCAATCGGTTATGAGCCGACCGCTCTAACCAACTGAGCTATAGGCCCAAATAAAAATTTGGTTGCGGGGGCAGGATTTGAACCTGCGGCCTTCGGGTTATGAGCCCGACGAGCTACCGAGCTGCTCCACCCCGCGATATATCCTCATGTCGCATGTGCGACAAAAACAAATATACACTACCTCGGAAAGTGAAGTCAAGCGTTATTTTTCCAATTGCCCACAGGCCATTACGTATTGTAGCGCACCCCGAAACGGCCTTTTTTAGATTTATAGACCTCGACTTCCTGCGGGCATTCATAGCCGTAAATCCACCAGTCCTCTTCCATGCGCTTAGCCAGACAACCCGCTTGGAACTTGGTATCGTAGAGTTTTGCCCAGTACACCCATTTCATAAAACTCACCCCATATTTGGATTCGCTCTCTATTACTAATGTAACCAATTTAGGGCACGGTTATGAGCAGGGCGCTGCAGCATTAGACTCGGCTATATTTTCATTGTAAAATGGTCTTATTCATGTCCATGAAAGAGGGAATTGACCCATGTTAGAATCAGTGTTGACGCATCTGCAAGCCCACAAACAGACACACATAGAAGAGCTCAAGCAGTTTTTACGAATCCCAAGCGTGAGTGCTCTAGCTCAGCATGTGCCGGATATGGCGCGCTGCGCCGAATGGGTTGCCGCTTCTCTGCGAGAAGCCGGACTGGAGCATGTGGACATTATGCCGACAGATGGCGGCCATCCTGTCGTCTATGCCGACTGGCTGCATGCGCCGGGTAAGCCGACTGTGCTCGTTTACGGCCATTATGATGTGCAGCCTGCGGATCCTTTAGAGCTGTGGGAAACGCCACCTTTTGACCCGGTCATTAAGGATAATAAACTGTATGCGCGCGGCAGCACAGATGACAAAGGGCAGGTTCTGCTCTATATCAAAGTGGTTGAAGCGTTCCTGAAAACAGCCGGATCTCTCCCTGTCAACGTGAAATTTTGCATCGAGGGTGAAGAGGAAATTGCAAGCAAGCATTTGCCCGCTTTCATTGAGAAGCACCAGGAACGTCTGCAAGCGGACACCATCGTCCTCTCGGATACCCAAATGCAAAGCTTGGGCAAACCAGCTTTAATGTATGGACTGCGCGGATTGGCGGGATTTGAGATCACCGTCGACGGTGCCAACAGCGACCTGCATTCCGGACTGTTCGGCGG
This sequence comes from Paenibacillus whitsoniae, assembly GCF_003955665.1. Taxonomy (GTDB): domain Bacteria; phylum Bacillota; class Bacilli; order Paenibacillales; family NBRC-103111; genus Paenibacillus_E; species Paenibacillus_E whitsoniae. The sequence continues at coordinate 16,251 of NZ_RXHU01000070.1, read as the reverse complement.
CGCCGTGCAGAACCCGATTCATGCGCTGACCAAGCTGCTCAGCTCTTTTCACGATGAAGAAGGACGTGTGGCGGTTAAAGGTTTCTATGATCGGGTTCTTGCGCTTTCCGACAAAGAGCGGGAGTCTTTCAAACAGGTCGCGCCGGATGAAAATAAAGTACGCACGGATTTACAGGTCTCCGGGCTGTACGGTGAACAAGGCTACTCGTTCTACGAGCAAACAACGTCCCGTCCTACCCTGGAGATTACCTCCGTCAGCGGGGGATTTCAGGGTGAAGGCATTAAGCCGATCATTCCGAACCGGGCGAGCGCCAAAATCGCCTGCCGTCTGGTCGCTGCACAGCAGCCCGAGGAAATCATGGATGCGGTTGAAGCGCATATTCATGCGCAGTCATTCCCTGGCGTTACCATCCAACTAGATCGCCAACTATACGGAAATCCTTTTATTACGCCAATCGACGAGCCTGTCATGGTAGCGGCCGCCGAGGCGTATGAGGCGACGTTCGGCGAATGGCCCGTGTACACGCGCAGCGGAGGCTCCATCCCGATTATCGAGGTGTTGGGCCGTGTACTGAACGCGCCGGTCGTGCTGATGGGCTTTGGTGTACCTGGCGAAAACTTGCATGCGCCGAACGAGCACTTCCATCTGGAAAACTGGGATAACGGTACCGCGACGATCGCACGTTATTGGGATAAGCTGTCGGCGATTTCATTTGGGGAGAAGGTGTAGCATAATGGGATTGCCTTATCGTCTCCGCGATGCTGAACGCTCTGACTTAGAGGAGATCGTTCGGATCTACAACTCCACGATCCCCGGACGCATGGTAACGGCCGACACGGAACCTGTCACCGCAGCCAGTCGGGAGCGTTGGTTTAATGAGCACTCGCCGGACTTTCGCCCGTTATGGGTGCTGGATGACGCGCATGGCGGGATTTGCGGCTGGCTGAGCTTCCAGTCGTTTTACGGTCGCCCGGCTTACAACGCTACCGCCGAGATCTCCATCTACGTCGACGAAGCGTATCGCGGACATGGCATCGGCCGCCATTTGATGGAGCAGGCGCTCGCCGCTTGCCCCAAAATTGGGGTCAAGACCGTGCTAGGCTTTATTTTCGGCCATAACGAGCCGAGTCTTCAGCTGTTCCGCAAATTCGGCTTCGCCGATTGGGCGCATCTCCCGCAAGTTGCGGAGCTCGACGGATTGGAACGGGATCTGATTATTGTGGGGAAACGGGTGGGGTAGCAAGCCACTTCCCCCAATTGAATAGAGGAACGTAAATGCGCTATTTTCGAAAACTCTCTTGATTTTTCTTAGAAAAGGAACGAGAAGTCCTTATTAGCTCCCTGCTGTGCGATTCCGAGAGGTTAGGGGCAGAATAGCACCTCCTCGTTCCACTTCATAGCCATAATCGGAGAAATCCGAAGAATAGCGCCTTTTCGATCCGCTTGCAACTGGCAGCACCCACTCGCTCAACCTATTCCCCGCCCACCACAGCCTCGACCTCAATCTCAATCATCAATCTCGGATCGATAAGCGCTTGTACTTCCACCATCGTGGCCACAGGTTGAATATCTCGGAAAAACTCCCCGTGTGCCCGCCCATAGGCCTCCCACTGTGAGATATCTGTGACGAACATGCGAGTACGTATGACATCCGACAGCTCTGCGCCTAACTCACGAAGCGCCTCCTGAATCGTCGTCGTAATACACTGCGTCTGCGCATAAGCATCACCTTCGCCCACGACTTCGCCGTCTTTCATCGCTGTCGTGCCGGCGACCTCAATGCGGTCACCGACGCGAATCGCCCGACAGTAGCCAACTTGCGGCTCCCAAGGTGAACCTGTAAACACTTTTTTCCGCTCCATCCCCATATTCAGCGCCTCCCTTCACACTCGAAATTCCCGCAGCCTCGCTTGCAGTCCATCCGTAATCGGCACGTTCGGCAAACGCAGCGTCCCCGATGCAATCACACCAGACTGAGCGAGCAGCCACTTGAGCGGCGCCGGGTTCGGCTCTTGGAACAGCAGACGGATGAGCGGCAGCAGTTCCTCAAACGTTTTACGTCCCTGCACGAGGTCCCCCCCACTAAACTGACGGAATAGCTCGCCAAAACGATTCGTCATCACATTCGCCGACGCCGTCATCCCTCCGGCAGCCCCCGCCTCTAGCGCGCGGTACAGCAAGGCATCATCCCCACACAGCACTGGCTTGGACCCCAATCGCGACAACTCCGACACAAGACTCGTATCTGACGTACTGTCCTTCATGCCAATCACGCCGTCCAACTCCAGAATCGTTCTCACCGTATGCAGCTCCAGCTTAACTCCGGTGCGCTGAGGAATCTCGTACAGAATTACAGGGACTCCCACTTCGGCAATCCGCTTAAAATGTTCAATTATCCCCTGCTGGCTCGGCCGGCTGTAGTAAGGTACGACGACGAGTGCGGCATCCGCGCCCAAGTTACCGGCTTGCTCGGTCTTTCTCACGCTTGCCGACGTATCGTTTGTCCCCGTTCCGACCACGATTGGTGCAGCGGATTGCGCCGCTTCCCTCGCCGACTGCGCTGTCGCAACCAGCTCACGCACTTCCTCCGAGGTCAAGGTTGGCGACTCTCCTGTTGTCCCACTCACGACAAGGCCGTGAATCTCATTCTGAAACAACTCCAACGCATGATTGTAAAAGGATCCGGCATCCAGGCCGAACGCCTCGTCAAACGGGGTAATGATCGGCACGTAGATGCCTTTTAAGTCTTTTTCCTGAAGCATGGTCTCTCACTCCTTGGCAAAATGAATTTGTACATTTACTTTAGCATGGAACTTCTCATCACAGTTAGCTATAATAAATGATAATCATCATCAAAAATATTGATGAAAAGGAGGGGCAAAATGGACCTCACCTACCTGCGAACATTCCGACAAGTCGCTCGAAGAGGCAGCTTTACCCGGGCTGCGGAGGAGCTGGGATACGCGCAATCCAGCGTCACGATGCAAATTCAAAAACTGGAGCGCGAATACGGCGTCCCGTTATTCGAACGCTACGGCCGCCAGCTGCGATTGACCCCTCCGGGAGAAACGCTGCTAGGGCTCGTCGTTCAAATGTTAGAGCTCTATGATCAATCCAAAGAAATCGTCGCCAATCAACTGACCGGCACGCTGACCATCGGCACGATCCATTCGCTCGCCGCCTATTACTTGCCAATCCATCTGCACACTCTGAAAATGGCCTATCCCGGCCTGAACATTCAGCTCGTGCCCGACAGCGAGGCTTCCATCCTAACTAAGGTGCGCGAAGGCGACTATGACGTCGGCCTCCTGCTCGATCATTTTCCGGCGGACCCAACGCTCACATGCACCCTGATTCGCGAAGAGCCGCTCGTCTTTATCGCGCCCCACCATCATCCACTCGCGCTGAGTGGCGAAGGGCTTGCCTATGCCGACTTCCAAAGTACAGAAGTTATCGTCACGGAAGATGGATGCTTGTACCGCGGCATGTTCGAGCGATTGCTCAAGGAGCACGATGTCGCGCTCCGGATTGGCTTTGAGCTGGGCAACCTGGAGGCGATAAAGCGTTGCGTCATGAACGGTCTGGGCATCGCGCTGCTGCCCCGCATTGCCGTAGATATGGAACTGAGTCAAGGAACGCTTGTTCAGCTGCCTTTCCCCCACACTCATCTTGCGATGGATCTACAAGTACTGCTTCATCCCAAAAAGTGGATGTCCCAGCCGCTGCAGACGTTTTTACGGATTTTGCAAGCTGGGGATCCTCTGTAGCGTAACAGTTGCTCCAAACGCAAAAGAAGCTCTCCTTCTCGAGAAGGTAGAGCTTCTTTCGTTACACGCGAATATCGAGATTCGCGCCCAGATGCGGCGTGACGGATGCAGCTGTGACCTTCGCCTGAGCTTGGGCAAAATCCTGCAGCATCGTGCCGGTCAAGCCGGCTTGCATATCGCTTGATTTGCTCAGCAGTTGAATGCCGATCGCTTGCTTGAGTCCGTCACCGCTATTGATTGCGGACAACATAGGGGAAATGTTCAAATTCGTTTCTCCTCTCCATGCGGTAGCTGGCAGGCATACGGCGTCCTCGCCGGTTAGCCCCTGTAGCTTTGCGTCTGCCGCTTTCGCGTCATTTGCCTTTATCGTGAAAGGTTAACGACAACCTGACACTTCTTTAGTATAAAGCCGTTGCCAAAATCCGTCAATTTCCGACCGCGTCAAAACAAATCCGACCGCTTGCGAGATGTCGAAACAGGATGACCCCGACACTCAGCAATTTCCTATAGGCCGTAAGCCGCAGGATTGGCACGCCAAGAGCGCAGCAGTTCCATGTCAGACGCTTGAATCGCGCCTTTCTCAAGGGCAACTTCCAGCAGCGCGGAGTAGTTAGAGAGCGTGTGCAGCGGCATATTCGCCGCTTGGAACGCTTCTGTCGCCTTGTCCAGCTGGTAGGAGAAAATAGCCAGCACGCCAAGCGCCTCGGCGCCTGCGTCGTTCACCGCGAGCGCCGCTTTCAGCGAGCTGCCGCCCGTCGAGATCAGGTCCTCGATGACGATAACTTTTTGTCCCGGCTTCACAGTACCTTCGATCAGATTCTCTTTGCCATGCCCTTTCGCCTTGTCGCGAATGTAGATCATCGGCAGGCCAAGCTTTTGCGCGACCCAAGCCGCGTGCGGGATGCCCGCTGTTGCTGTTCCCGCGACAACTTCCGCTTGCGGGAATTTTTCTTTGATCAACGTCGCAAACCCGTCGGCAATCGCTTCACGAATCGCCGGGTGGGACATCGTGAGGCGGTTATCGCAATAAATCGGCGATTTCAGACCGGATGTCCATGTAAAAGGCTGCTGCGGACGGAGCGCTACCGCCCCAATCTCCAGCAAAGATGCGGCAATATGCTGCGCAATCGTTTCTAATTGACTCATGTTCATTCCCCGTTCCTTCCATCGTCATATGGTGATGTTACGTTTAGCTTACGGAATCGATAATCGCCTCGATCGCAGCACGCGGATCCGCCGCGCCGGTGATCGGACGCCCGATCACAACGTAGTCCGTGCCTTGCGCGAACGCCTGCTGCGGCGTCATGATGCGCGACTGGTCGCCCACGTCGGCGCCCGCAGGGCGAATGCCCGGCGTCACTGTGACGAAGTCGGCGCCGCAGGCCGCTTTAATCGCCGTCACTTCGTGCGGCGACGCGACAACACCGGCAAGGCCCGCCGCACGCGTCAGGCGCGCATAGCGCAGCACGGCCTCTTCCATGGAACCGGCGAGGCCGATCTCCTCATTCAGCACGACCTGGCTCGTACTGGTCAGTTGCGTGACAGCGATCACCTGCGGCCGATCGCTCCCGCCGGACACGGCCTTGTCGACCCCCTCCAAGGCGGCCTCCATCATTATTTTACCTCCTGCGGCATGCACATTGAACACATCGACCCCAAGGCGCGTCACGCTCTCCGCGCCCCCCTTGACCGTGTTCGGAATGTCGTGCATCTTCACATCGAGAAACACTTTATAGCCGCGATCCTTCAAATTCGCGACAAAGGCTGGGCCTGCAGCATAAAACAGCTGCATCCCAACCTTGACGAAGCAGGGAATGCCGTCAAGCTGCGTCAGCAGCTTTTCCGCACTCTCCGCGTTTGCGTAATCCAAAGCGACCATAATTCGGCCTGTCAGCTCAGCTCGGGTTAACGTCGTCAAGTCGTAAGTCCTCCTTACGCGTAGACCGGCATGGAACGGGAGGAGAAGTTAATAGCCTCCAGCATGTTCACAAGCGCTCTAACCGTATCCAAGGATGTCATACACACGACGCCGTTCTCCACCGCTTCACGGCGGATACGGAAGCCGTCACGCTCAGGCTCTTTGCCTTTGGTGAGCGTATTGACCACGAATTGCGCCTCTCCGCTGCGAATCAGATCCAGAATGTTTGGCGAACCTTCACTTAATTTGTTAACGGTCGTTACAGGCAGACCTGCCTGCTCAATCGCCGTTGCCGTACCGCCGGTTGCAATGATTTTGTAGCCAAGGCGGTAGAAGCCTTTCAGAATTTCGATTGCTTCTTCTTTATCTTTATCCGCTACTGTCACAACAACTGATCCAGCAGCCGGGATTTTCATGCCAGCACCGATGAGACCTTTGTACAGAGCTTTCGCGAAGTTGATGTCGCGGCCCATAACCTCACCTGTGGATTTCATTTCAGGTCCGAGCGTCGTATCGACCCGGCGCAGCTTCGCAAAGGAAAACACCGGCACTTTGACGGAGACGTAAGCGTCTTCCGGCCACAGACCGCTTTGGTAGCCCATTTCCGTCAGCTTTTGACCCATGATCACGCGGGTTGCTACATTTGCCATCGGAATGTTCGTTACTTTGCTCAGGAACGGCACCGTTCTGGAAGAACGCGGGTTCACCTCGATGACATACACTTGATCATTGTGGATAACGAACTGGATGTTAACCAGACCGAACACTTTCAGTTCAAGACCGATTTTCGTCGTAATGTCGACGATTTGCGCTTTGATGCTGTCCGAGAGCGACTGCGGCGGGTACACCGCGATGGAGTCGCCGGAGTGAACCCCTGCGCGCTCGATGTGCTCCATGATACCTGGGATCAAGACCGTTTCGCCGTCGCAGATCGCGTCGACTTCAACTTCTTTGCCCAGCATGTAACGGTCGATCAGAACCGGATGTTCAGGGTTGATTTTAACCGCGTAGTCCATGTAGTTCAAAAGCTCTTGGTCGGAGTACACGATCTCCATCGCACGCCCGCCGAGTACGTAGGAAGGACGCACGATAACCGGATAGCCGAACTGCGCTGCTGTACCAACCGCTTGATCCACGGAAGTTACCGTGCCGCCAGGAGGTTGCGCAATTGCCAGCTTTTTCAGCAAGGCTTCGAATTTCTTACGATCTTCCGCTGTATCGATGCTTTCCAGATCGGAACCAAGGATACGCACGCCTGCTTTATGCAGTGGAGCCGCCAGGTTAATCGCCGTTTGACCACCGAATTGGACGATAACACCGATTGGCTGCTCGCGTTCGATGACGTTCATGACATCCTCGAAGAATAATGGCTCGAAGTATAAGCGGTCGGATGTGTTAAAGTCTGTCGAAACCGTCTCCGGGTTGTTGTTGATGATAACCGCTTCATAGCCAGCCGCTTGGATCGCCCAAACCGCATGAACTGTGGAGTAGTCGAACTCGATGCCTTGGCCAATACGAATTGGACCGGAGCCGAGAACAACGACTTTCTGTTTCTCTGTTTCCGTCACTTCGTCTTCTTGCTCATACGTCGAGTAGTAGTAAGGTGTCGATGCTTCAAATTCCGCTGCGCACGTGTCAACCATTTTGTATACCGGTTTTACACCATGCTGCAAGCGATAAGCGCGCACGTCCGCCTCTTTCGTGTAAGTCGCGCAACCGGCAAGTGTACGGATTTCCGCAACCGCGCGGTCTGTGAAGCCTTTGCGCTTGATATCAAGGATGAGTTCAGGCGTAAGCTCAGCTGCCGCGATCTCTTGCTCGAACGTGATCATGCCGCTCAGCTTGCTCAGGAACCACCAGTCGATTTTCGTAATGTCTTGCAGTTGCTCGATCGTATAGCCTCTGCGGAATGCTTCTGCGATAAGGAACAGGCGCTCGTCGTCCGGCTTTTGCAGACGGAACTCTAATGTTTCTTTGTCGAGCTGGTCGGTTTCTTTCAGGAACAGGCGGTGTACGCCGATTTCCAGGGAACGAACCGCTTTGTGAATGGACTCTTCGAACGTGCGTCCGATCGCCATAACTTCCCCGGTCGCTTTCATTTGCGTGCCGAGTTTGCGGTTTGCCGCTGTGAATTTATCGAACGGCCAGCGCGGGATTTTGGAGACGATGTAGTCCAGCGCAGGCTCGAAGCATGCGTAAGTTTGGCCCGTTACCGGGTTGACGATTTCGTCCAGTGTGTAGCCGATCGCGATTTTCGCCGCCATTTTGGCAATCGGGTAGCCCGTTGCTTTGGAAGCGAGCGCGGAGGAACGGCTCACACGAGGGTTTACCTCGATGACATAGTATTGGAAGCTGTGCGGATCCAGTGCGTACTGAACGTTACAGCCGCCTTCGATGTTCAAGGCGCGAATGATTTTCAGGGATGCGGAGCGCAGCATTTGATACTCGCGATCCGACAGCGTTTGGCTTGGCGCTACGACGATGGAGTCGCCTGTATGTACGCCAACCGGGTCAAAGTTTTCCATGTTACACACAACGATACAGTTGTCGTTCGCATCGCGCATCACTTCGTACTCGACTTCTTTCATGCCGGCGATGCTGCGCTCAACGAGACACTGACCGATTGGGCTGTAACGCAAGCCGGAAGCGACGATGTCCGTCAGTTCTTCCATCGTGTTACAGATCCCGCCGCCTGTGCCGCCAAGCGTGTAGGCAGGACGAATGATGATCGGGAAGCCGATTTCGTTGGCAAAATCAACCGCTTGGGCAACGGACGTCACGATGACGCTGTCCGGTACCGGCTGCTCCAGCTCTCTCATCAGGTCGCGGAACAAGTCGCGGTCTTCCGCTTTCTCGATCGCCGTTAGCTGCGTACCGAGCAGTTTCACGTTCTCGCTCTCGAGAACGCCTGCACGCGCAAGCTCAACCGCCATATTCAGGCCTGTTTGGCCGCCGAGCGTCGGAAGCAAGCCGTCAGGACGCTCTTGACGGATAATTTGTGTAACGAATTCGAGCGTAATTGGCTCGATGTAGACTTTGTCTGCCATGTTCGTATCCGTCATGATCGTCGCCGGGTTGGAGTTGATCAGGATAACTTCCATGCCTTCTTCTTTGAGCGCTTGGCAAGCTTGCGTGCCGGCATAGTCAAACTCGGCCGCTTGACCGATGACGATCGGGCCGGAGCCGATCACGAGAATCTTTTTGAGTGTATTATTTTTGGGCATATTGCAGTTCCTCCTTGACAGCTGTCGGACTAGCTTCCGTGGACGCTTTCCACTGAGCCAGCATTTGCGCTTGGCGCGGCTGCTCAGGGTTGTTCGTTTTATAGTCGCGAATCATCTGGATGAAATCATCGAAAAGGTAGCTGGAGTCGAATGGCCCCGGAGCCGCTTCCGGATGATATTGCACCGAGAATGCCGGATATTGCTTGTGACGCAAACCTTCGATCGTACGGTCATTGTTGTTGATGTGCGTAACTTCCAGCTCCGTGCCTTGAATGGATTCTTCTTTTACTGTGTAGCCGTGGTTCTGGGAAGTAATATAGCAGCGTCCGGAGATCAGGTCTTTAACCGGATGGTTGCCGCCGCGGTGGCCGAATTTCAGTTTATCCGTATCAGCGCCGCAAGCGAGTGCGAACAGTTGGTGGCCAAGGCAGATCCCGAACAGCGGAATGTCGCCGAGCAAGCCTTTGATCATCTCAACCGCATGCGGAACGTCTTTCGGGTCCCCAGGGCCGTTGGACAGCAGGACGCCGTCCGGTGCAAGGCGGCGGATTTGCTCAGCCGTTGCGTTTTGCGGCACGACGACAACGTCGCAATCGCGTTTGCTCAGATCGCGGATGATGCCGCTTTTCGCGCCGAAGTCGACAACGACGACGCGCTCTTTGTGACCAGGTGCGCCGAATACGCTCTTCGTGGACACGCGGGACACTTGGTCCGTCATCAGCTGCGTATTTTTCAGAACTTCCATCAATTCCTCGACGGATTTGTCGGAAGTCGTGATGATGCTTTTCATAACCCCGTAGTGACGGATTTTACGAGTCAGCATCCGCGTATCAATACCGGAGATCCCCACGATGCCATACTCTTTAAGCAAGGAGCCGAGCGTGTATTGCGCTCTCCAGTTACTTGGAATGTCTTCGTGCTCGCGCACAACGAAGCCGTGAATGAATGGACGCACGGATTCGAAGTCGTCGCGGATCACGCCGTAGTTGCCGATCAACGGATACGTCATCGTCACGATTTGCCCGCAGTAGGATGGATCGGAAAGCACCTCTTGATAACCTGTCATACCTGTATTAAAAACGACCTCGCCGACGGATTCACCTTCACTACCGAACGATTTACCTGTAAAAAGCGTGCCGTCTTCCAGCAACAATCTTGCCTGCATGTAGTTCAACTCCTTCGCATTTGTCAGGCGACTCCCTTGCGAACCGCCGCTTCTCTCTTGCCCTGCTTCCCGCAAGGACTTGCATAAAAATTAATCTGTTTGTATAAATATACACGATTTTAGACCAATCGTATAGAGCATTGCGTGCAATTCGCTTTGCTTACTAAGCCTTTTTCGAACTTTTTATGACCAGACCACTTTGCCCGATGCAATCGTCACAACCGGCCAGCCTTTGAGCTCCCAACCGATGAACGGGGTGTTTTTGCTGCGGGAGACGATTTCTTCTTTTTTGACGTCACGCGGCGTGTCCAAATCGACGATGGTAATGTCCGCTTTGCTGCCTACGCTCAAGGTGCCGTAAGGCAAGCCGAACACGTCAGCCGGCTTCTTCGTCATACGGTCGACCAGAAAGCCCAGCGTCCATTTGCCTGTCTCGACGAACTTCGTGTAGAGCAGCGGGAACGCTGTCTCAAAGCCGAGAATACCGAATGGCGCCATCATCATGCCTTTGGCTTTCTCTTCTTCCGCGTGCGGTGCGTGGTCGGTTACGATAATGTCGATCGTGCCGTCTTCCAGCGCCTCGATCACTGCTTCCACGTCGCGCGGTGTGCGCAGCGGCGGGTTCATTTTCCAGTTGGCATCCAGCCCAGGAATGTCTTCGTCGGAGAGCACCAGATGATGCGGGCACACTTCTGCGGTTACGTTGACGCCGAATTTTTTCGCTTGGCGAATCAGGCGAACCGATTGCTCGGTGGAGACGTGGCACACATGGTAGTGAACGCCTGTCGCTTCCGCCAGCAGCACATCACGGCCGACGTGGATCGCTTCGGATTCGTTCGGGATGCCTTTAAGTCCGTGCTTCTTCGAAAACGAACCCTCCGTTACGGCTGCACCGACAACCAAAGTGTCGTCCTCACAGTGCGCAATGATCGGCATATCCATCGAAGCGGCCAAAGCCATCGCATCCTTCATCATTTGCGCGCTCTGCACGCCGACGCCGTCATCCGTGTAGCCGATAACGCCCGCTTCTTTCAAGGCGGCAAAATCCGTCAATTCCCGGCCGAGCTGGTTTTTGGTGATCGTCCCGTAAGGCAAGACGCGAATCACGCCTTCCGTCGCCGCCTTATCGAATATGTAGTTCACCGTGTCAACCGTATCGATAACCGGTCTTGTATTCGGCATGCAGGCGATTGTTGTAAAACCGCCTCTCGCCGCAGAACGCGTGCCCGTCGCGATGTTCTCCTTATGCTCGAAGCCCGGCTCGCGAAGATGCACGTGCATGTCGATGAAGCCCGGCGTTACCAGCTTGCCTGCCGCGTCGATCACTTCGTGTCCTGCCGTTTGCGGAGCCACGACTGCGGATGCGTCCAGCACCTGTGTAATCACGTCATTTTCAACCAAAATGTGTTTCTTCGCTGTTTCATTATTGACATCAACGGTTAAACCGTTCAGAATCCAAATCCCCATGCTCTTGTAGCCTCCTCGGTTATGTTAACGCTCGCTCGATGACGGCCATCCGAATCGGCACGCCGTGGGCAATTTGCGTAAAAATTTTGGACTTCTCATGCTCGACCAATTCGTCGTCGATCTCCACGTTCCGATTGACCGGAGCCGGGTGCATGATGATCGCGTGCGACGCCATGCGGCTTGCCCGTTCCATCGTCATGCCGTACTGCTCGCGATAGTCTTCGGCGGAGCGAAGCAGCCCGTGGTCGTGACGCTCAAGCTGCACACGAAGCATCATCACGACGTCGGATTGCAAGGCTTCCTCGAAGCTTACGTAAGGCGCGAACTGCGCCAGTTCCGGCGCTTGCATGCTAGGCGGCGCGCAGAACTTCACTTTTGCGCCCAACTCCAGCAGCCCCCATAGGTTGGAGCGTGCGACTCGGCTGTGCAGAATGTCTCCGACGATGGAGACTGTCAATCCCTTGATAGCGCCGAAGTGCTTGCGCATCGTATAGAAGTCGAGCAGCGCCTGCGTCGGATGTTCGTTGTTGCCGTCGCCCGCGTTGATGAGCGGGACTTTGATTTTCTCGGCGAGCTCCTGCAGCACGCCCGTCGGCTTGAGGCGGATCACACCGGCATCGATGCCCATGGATTCCAGCGTCCGCACCGTGTCGTAGATGGATTCGCCTTTTTGCACGCTCGATTCTGCTGCCGAGAAGTTCAGAACGCCTGCGCCGAGGCGCTTCTGAGCAAGTTCAAACGAGAAGCGCGTTCTCGTGCTATTTTCAAAGAAGAGATTCGATACGAATTTGCCTTGCAGGGTGTTCGTCACTTTGGATGGATGCTGCTCCCAATATGCTGCGCGATCCAGAAGGCTTGTGATCTCCGCGGCGCTTACGCCTTTCAGACCCAAGAAATGCTTTGTTTGCTGTGTGCTCACGATACTCACTCCTGTTTCCCCCTCAACCATCGAATGATGACTTCATCTTTATCGTCTTTCTCCGTCAGCATCACTTCGATGCTTTCGCTTTTGGATGTCGGCACGTTCTTGCCCACATAGTCGGGACGAATCGGAAGTTCGCGATGTCCCCTGTCCACCAGCACAGCGAGTTGAATCATTTGCGGTCGGCCCAGATCAATCAAGGCGTCCATCGCCGCCCGGACGGTTCTGCCGGTAAAGAGCACGTCGTCGAATAAAATGATTTTGCGATCCTGGATTTGCAGTTTGCCGCCTTCCTGCACATTTTCCACGGAGCGAACTTTGATGCGGTCATCCCGGTAGGACGTGATGTCGATTTCGCCGACAGGAATGGGGACCCCTTCAATGTCCAAAATGCGTTCCGCCACACGCTTGGCCAGATAAATGCCGCGGGTACGAATGCCGATCAGGGTACAGTTCTCTACCCCTTTATTCTTTTCCAGGATCTCGTGCGCAATCCGCGTCAGCGCCCTGCGTATTCCCATTTCATCCATGATGACGGTATGTTCCGCCGTCTCACTCATCGTTCTCGCCTCCTCAACGTCTGATTCAGCCATTAGCCGGCTCCGGTTCGGATAACCAAAAAAACTCCTTGCCATTTCGCGGCAAGGAGTTCCGAACGCACAACGAGACAGAGCGGGTCAGCTGGATGCAGCACATCCTAAGCTGGTAGAGCCAAACCGCAGTTCGACCATCCCGACTTTCAATCGTTTCACCTTGCCAGCCTCTCTGGACTGTTTTTAAAGGTACATATGTAATTAAAGGGATTATCCCACTTTCGACACATTAAGTCAATGTTTTTTTCTTTACTCAAATTGGGCGTGTCTGAATGCTCCGAGGGTCGCAGATTTGGCCGAATTTTCGTTCCATGCAAGGAACTTTTGTGAAGGCGTACCGGGGGTACGTCAAGCGGAAGTGACGCAGCAGGGGGCGAAAAGGCGGTGAAAGATGCCCCTGAGCGGGTTTTCAGACACGCCCTAGAGTAATCAAGTTTGGATATGATATAATTACCATACTAATTATACCGCTTTTGAGGACGAAGGAGGAACCTATGTTCAAACTATTTCGGTTGTTACGACCGTACCAAGCTTCTGTCGCGGCCATCATTATTCTGATGCTCCTCCAGTCACTGGCCCAGCTCTACTTGCCTACCCTGCTGTCCGACATTGTGGATACCGGGGTTGTCAAAGGCGATGTCGGATATATTCTCCGATTCGGCGCTTATATGCTGCTCGTCGCAATGGGCGGGATGGCTTGCGTCATGGTAGCCAGCTACTTGCTATCCCGTACAGCAACAGGCTTTGGACGCGATTTGCGTCGCAAGCTGTTCACGCACGTCGAAAGTTTTTCCTTGAACGAATTTGATAAAATCGGTACATCCTCCATCATCACGCGCACCACGAACGATATCTCCCAAGTGCAGCAAGTGATCGTCATGATGCGGATGTTCATCGGCGCGCCGACGATGCTGATTGGCGGTGTCATTATGGCTACCTATAAAGACGCCCACTTAGCGCTTGTCTTAATAGCCGTGATTCCGATTCTCGCCCTGGTCATCGCCGTGATTATGCGCACCGGTATGCCGCTATTCAAAGCGCTGCAGGTGAAAATCGACGGCATCAACCTTGTCCTGCGCGAGCATCTGACAGGCATTCGCGTCATTCGCGCGTTCAACCGTTCCGAGCACGAGAAAAAGAAGTTTGAGACCGCGAACCAGGAATTCACGCAAACGGCGATTCGCGTCAACTCCATCATGGTTACCATGATGCCGCTGATGATGCTCATTTTTAACCTGGGCATGGTTGTTATTCTTTGGTACGGCGGTATCCGCATCGATAACAATCATATGGAAATCGGCGATCTTATGGCCTTTATTCAATATGCGATGCAAATTATGTTCAGCATGTTTATGATGACAATGATTTTCATGATGATTCCGCGCGCAACCGCTTCCGCGGCTCGTATTAATGAAGTGCTGGCAATTGAGTCGACGATTCACGACGCGTCCTCACCTGCGAAGCTGCAAGGTAAGGAAACGAGGGTCGAGTTCCGCGATGTGACCTTCTCTTATCCCGGTGCCGAGCAGCCTGCGCTGCACAACATTTCGTTTACGGCGGAGCCCGGCGAAGTGACGGCCATTATCGGAGGTACGGGTTCGGGCAAAACGACACTGATGAACCTGCTGCTCCGCTTCTATGACGCAGACAGCGGGGAAATCGCTCTGAACGGCACGGGGATCCGCGCGCTGTCCCTGGAAAGCTTGCGCGGGCGAATCGGCTACGTGCCGCAGAAAGCCGTTCTGTTCTCCGGCTCTGTCTCTTCCAACCTGCGCTTCGGCAACGAAGAAGCATCGGAAGAAGAGATGATTCATGCCGCAGGGACGGCCCAGGCTAGGGAATTCATAGAAGAAATGAAAGAGGGCTATGCTTCACCGCTGGCACAGGGCGGCACCAACCTGTCCGGCGGCCAGAAGCAGCGTCTCTCCATTGCCCGTGCGCTTGCGCGCAAGCCATCGATTTATGTGTTCGATGACAGCTTCTCCGCGCTCGACTTTAAAACCGACGCCAAGCTCCGCGCCGCGCTGAAAGCGGAAACCGAACAGGCGACCATGCTGATCGTCGCGCAGCGCGTCAGCACGATTATGGACGCGAACAAAATTGTCGTCCTGGACGAAGGCCGCATTGCCGGCATAGGTACTCACAGCGAGCTGATGCGAACTTGCGACGTTTATAAAGAAATCGTAGCTTCCCAGCTATCGGAGGAGGAAAGCGCATGAGCGACAAATCTAAAGATCACCGTTCCTCCCCTCCGCAAGGCGTAAACCCGGGTCATTTTGGCCGAGGAGGCGCCGGCGGCATGGGCCGTCCGGTTCAAAAAGCCAAAGATTTCAAAGGGACCCTGAAACGGCTGCTATCTTATTTAAAACCGTTCCGCGTCTCTATCTCCATCGTGTTGATCGCGTCAATTCTGAGCACCGTCTTCGGCATCGTCTCCCCGAAACTGATGGGGAACGCCACGACGAAGCTGTTTGAGGGCGCGATGGCGAAGATGAAAGGTGTAGCCGGGGCTAAAATCGATTTTGACGGCATTCTGCACATCATTCTGATTCTCGCCGTGCTGTACATCGTCAGCTCCGCGCTCATGTATGTGCAGCAGCGCGTCATGGTAACCGTCGCCCAACGCGTCGTGTTCAATTTGCGCCGCGACATCAGCGAGAAGCTGACACGGGTGCCGCTCTCTTTCTTTGATTCCCGCAGTCATGGGGATACGATGAGCCGCGCGACGAACGACATCGATACGATCTCGTCGACGATGCAGCAAAGCTTGACGCAGCTCATCACGTCCATTGTAACGCTGGTCGGGGTCATCATCATGATGCTGACCATCTCCCCGCTGCTGACGCTGGCGACGATTATCACCTTGCCGCTGAGTATCTGGGGCACGAAGATGATCGCCTCCCGCTCGCAAAAATATTTTATCGGCCAACAGCGGACGATCGGCGAGCTGAACGGACACGTTGAGGAAATGTTTACCGGACATACGATTGTGAAAGCATACGGCCGCGAGCAGGACGCTGTGAACAAATTCAACGAAATCAACGATCGGCTATATAATACCGGCTGGAAAGCGCAATTTATTTCCGGGCTCATATTCCCGCTGATGTCGTTTATCGGCAACATCGGCTATGTGCTCGTCAGCGTCATCGGTGGCATTATGGTTACGCACGGCGCGATCAAAATCGGGGACATTC
>NZ_RXHU01000007.1 GCF_003955665.1 Paenibacillus whitsoniae | reverse complement strand
GCGTAGATAAATTTGTCTAAGTACCGTTTCGAGCACAGTTTGAACGCTAGGCGCAATTGCTCCAGGGACGGAGTGCGGAAGAGCTTGGGAGCAGTGAAGCCACTTTGGCAGCGGGCGGGGGTTTAGAGTCGATGAGTTTGTTTTTTTAAGTTTCGGCTGTTCGAGGGCGTGTTCACACTTCCAAGAGAACGTCGAGGTTGGCGGAAGTCTTGCTCAAAATAAGCGTGGNNAAATAAGCGTGGTCAACCACTTCTATTTCTTCAATCCGCATTCCTCGTGAGAAAATAAGCGTGGTCAACCACCGTTAAACATGTTGAAATCGGGCATATGGCCGAACATTTGGGAGAATAAGAGCGGTTGACCGCTCTTATTCTCCCGTAATTTCAGGAAACGCAGCCTATAGAAGCGGTTTGCCACTTCTATTTGTTGCTGCGCCAGCTTAAGAGGGGCTAGGCCCTTCTAATCCTCAAAAATCGAGCCTTTACGCGATGCTAACCAGGGCCAGGCCCTCTTAGCTTCACCGAATTGGCCGATTTCAGCCCATTTCGCAAGCTTTAAGAGGGGCTGCCCCCTTTTAGCTCGCAGAAATCGTGACTTTTCGCGATGCTAACTAGGGCCAGCCCCTTCTAGCTGCTATGAAACGGTCGCCAATCGCCAGCTGCGTCCAACTCCGCCCCACGCTACGCGTAGGCGCGGATCTCCACCACCTCGGCGCACGGACTGCCGTTCGTCGCCTCCACTACCAGCCGCAGCCGCTCCGTCTCCACGGCTGCGTCCAGCACCAACCGCCGCGTCCGCTTGCGGTTGCCTTCAACCCGGCGCAGCGTGTACCACGCGCCGTCAACCCAAGCCTCGAGCCGGTAGTCCCTGACCAGCTCGGGCATAACTTCCTGCTGCGTCCGGAACGCATGCAGGTTGATCAAATCCTCGTGAACGTTATCGTTGAACGTCACTTGAATCTCCCGCACGCGCTGGGCTTGATCCCAGCGCAGCTCGAGCCACTCCTCGCGACCGGCCTCCATCGGCTCGGACAGCCACACATGCATCGTGCCGTACGGCCGCAAGTAGCCGTCCGTCACATGGGCCGCCGCATACGCGTCCGTGCGTCCTACGGCCCGGAAGCAGATCGGCTTGCGGTCGATCCCCTTTTTCATGCTCCACAGCACGACCGGCTGCTCTGGCTCATGATGCTCCAAATCCTTGGACACCACCGGCGGCGTGCCCTTCACAAAAGCGATCGCGCCCGTCTGCGGGGCATCCGCGTGATACACCGTCACCGCGGGGTTCGCCCGTACGATGACAAACGCGTTCTGCGGCGTCTCCGGCTGCCACGTCAGCGGGCACGCCGCCCACTGCCCTTCTCCGGCTGGGACGCTCACTTCCACCGCGGCCACAAACCGCCCGGGCACATAGTTCTCCGCGCGCCGCGTGTCCCACAGCTCCACGCGAAGCGTCGTCCTCTCCGCGGCGTCCACGAGCAGCTCGAAGCCGTCCAGCCACGGCTCCACCGGGAACAGTACAGCGACGTCGTCCAGCAGCACCCTCGGCTCCACCGCGCGCTCCACGCCGAGCGACGCCAAGGTCGTAGACGCGGTGACCGCCGCCGACCGCGCCAAATCCCGCTCATCGCAGTTCGCCACGCCGAGGAGCGACGCATCCTGGCGGAGCAGCACCTGCTGCAGCTCCGCCATATGCCCGCGGTACAGCTCCCGCGGGGTCAAGCCCTTCTGCGCGCACAGCGCAGCCCCTGCGCCGGCCGCCTCGCCCATGACGGCGCAGGTCGCCATCACGCGCGTCGTGCCGAAAGCGACGTGCGACGCGCTGATATTGCGCCCCGCCATCAGCATATTCCGCACGTTCACGGAATACAGCGAACGGAACGGAATGTGATAGACGCCGTCCGCATGCCAATGCTTCGAGCCGCTCTCGGAGGCATACATGCCTTGCGGCGGATGCAGGTCGATCGACCAGCCGCCGAAGGCGACGCGGTCCTCGAACGGCGTCTGCGCGAGAATATCGTTTTGATTCAGGATATAATCGCCCTCAAAACGCCGATACTCTCGCTTCCCGGGCAGCGCCCCGACCCACTCGAGCGTCATGTTCTGCGCCTCGAAATTCCCCGAGTTTTTGATATAATCCCAAATCCCGTAAATGACCGACCACAGCTCATCCCGAATTCGCTCGTTCTCATGCACGGTATCCAGCTCGCCGCCCCACTCGATCCACCAATAGTGACAGCCCGAATCGCCGCTGCGGATGACGCGCTTGATCGGAATCGATGTGGTCGTGATATCCTTCGCAAAGCTCGGCGGATGATACTTCACCGGATGCCCGACATCTTTGGTATAAAATAAAATCGTGCTGCCGAGCGTAATCTCGTCCGCCGCCTCCGGCGCCCACGCCTCGCCGAATTCGCTGCGCGCTTCACGGCCGATCCGGTATTTCGCGCCCGCGAGGAAGCCGATCAAACCGTCGCCCGTGCAATCGAGGAACACCTCGCTCTCGTACCGGATGCTGCGCTCCGAGCCCATCATCCAGCCGGTAACCGACACGATTCGCCGATCGTCTTCTCCGCCTTCCGCCTCCACTTCATGCACGTCCGTGTTCAAAAACAGCTGGATATTCGTCTCCTTTTTCACCGCTTCGAGCACGACCAGGTCCCAGATATACGGATTGCCGTCCGGGTTCTGGTACTGATTTTCCACGAACAATTCCCCCATAATGCCGGTCTCCCGCGCATACCGGTTAATCCCGTGCGCCGTCGCGCCGCACACCCAGACACGCACCTCGCTGGATGCGTTCCCGCCCAGGACCGGGCGATTGTGCACAAGCGCTACCGTTTGTCCAAGCCGTGCTGCCGAGATCGCGGCGCAGACGCCGGAAAGACCGCCGCCTACCAAGGTTATATCTGTTTTTACCGTTTCTTCTCTCATCGCGATGCCTCCCACTCACTTCGAAATTAACCTCATTTTATCGCAGTGAGAGCGCTTTAATCCATGCATCCTTTCAACTTTCGCATATACAAAATTTCACGATATACTGTGTACTCATTTGCACGAATTTCGCTTATGATAAAGAGATCAGTTTGTTCACGAAAGGAACGTACCCAATGGACTTTTCAGATGCCATTCCCATCCGACCCAGACTCGTCGGTCATATGTACTGGAAGGAAAAAACGGCTTTTCAATTTCGCGAGGATACGAATGAGTACTGGGTTGCTTTTGCCGTGGAAAGCGGGCGTTTTTCATACCAAATCGGGGAAGAAGAAGGGGTCGGCGGCTTTGGCGACCTTGTCATTTGCCCGCCCGGGGTCGTTTTCCGCCGCGAGGTCGTGCAGCCTTTATGGTTTCATGTGATGAACTTTGACTGGATTCAAGATGACGGCCACATGCCGCCGGCCAACCTCCTCCCATCAGGAAAAATCACCATCCAGGATTTAAGCCGTCTCTCCTCCAATTATGCGTATTTGAAAAAATGGTACGACTTCGGCGGCCCCTCGTCGCATGCGTTCCGGCAGCATGTCTTGACCGACATTTGGATGCAATACGTCGAAGAACACGCCGCTGTCAGTCAGGCCCACTCCGCTTCCTGGGCATCCAGCGAATCCACAGGCAAAGACGCCTTGATCCATCAAGCCGTCCAGATGATGCAGGAGTCTGCCGACTCGTCCTGCTCCCTGAAAAGCATCGCCCAAGCACTCGGCGTCACGCAAGTCCAATTCACCCGCCGCTTCAAAAAATCGACCGGCATGCTGCCGATCGACTACTTAACGACGCTTCGCCTGCAAAAGGTTCAGCGGCTGCTGCTCGACAGTGATCTCACCCTGCAGCAGATCGCCGGTCAGAGCGGCTTTGAGAACGAATTTTATCTCAGCCGGGTGTTCAAGAAGCGTATGCACATGTCGCCCTCCTACTACCGGAAGCTGCACAGGCTCTAGTCATGCACGGAGACGCCGTAAAAAAACAGATCAGCCATCTCCTCAATCAATTGATCCATATTCGTATCCCCATCCACATAATCCAGCAGCGTATTCGCCTGGTTCGCTAGCATATTCATGTACATGACGATCGTCGAGGTCGATATCTTTTTCGAAATCTCGCCGGATTTCTTACCGTCCTCAATGAGCCTTACCACGAGCGGAATGCCCTTTTTCATATATTCGTCTTTCACAAAGGCGGCCAACACAGGATCCTCCTGCCACAATTTCTTCATCGTCGCGATGCCGAATGTGCGGGAGTTTTTCTTTTTCTGAAAAACGATATGTTCGATTTTCTCCTTCAGCGTATGCTCACTGGCCAGATAAGCTTCGAATTCGTCGATCGTTTCCCGGATATACGCGATGAACACATCCCGGATTAACTCTTCCTTGCTGCCAAAATAATTGTAGATCGTCACCTGAGAAACTCCGGCTTTTCCGGCAATTTCCGTGATCTTCAGCTTTTTTGCATCCTCTGTCTGCAGCAGCTCCAGCGTCGCCTTCATGATCTTTTCTTTTTTAAGCTGCGCTCTTTTTTCAAAACCATTCATAGCCATCACCCGACTCCCGTAATAATGAAATTATAGCATAAAATTATTTCAAAAGTCTTGACGACATGTTGGAACAGGAGTAACATGAGTTTTGAAATTGAATTAGTCAAATATTTCATAACTTTGAATCATCCTTGGAGGTGGCTGCGAATGCTGACTGTATCCCATTTGACGAAAGCATTCCCGGGCGGTAAAGGCATTTTCGATGTGTCGTTTTCGGTGGAAAAAGGGGAAGTCTTCGGCTTTCTGGGGCCTAACGGCGCTGGGAAATCAACGACCATCCGGCACATCATGGGATTTATGAGGCAGGACCAGGGGACTGTCACGGTACATGGACACGATACGTGGACGAAACAGGGCGAGGTACAGAAGTACATCGGCTACTTGCCGGGAGAAATCGCGTTTATTGAGGGCATGACCGGCAGTTCGTTCCTGGATTTTATGGCTGAACTGCAAGGCGTCAAAGCGAAGCGGCAGCGCCGCGACGAACTGATTCGTCGGTTTCAATTCGATGTAAATACGCCTATCCGTAAAATGTCCAAAGGGATGAAGCAAAAGGTCGGGATCGTCGCCGCGTTCATGCACGAGCCGGAAGTCATTATTTTGGATGAACCGACCTCCGGTCTGGATCCTTTAATGCAAAAAGTGTTCATCGACCTCGTCCTCGAGGAAAAAGCGAAAGGCACGACATTCCTGATGTCGTCCCACAGCTTCGCCGAAATCGAGCGCACCTGTGACCGCGCCGCCATTATTAAAGACGGCCGAATCCTCACTGTCAAAAACATTCACGAGCTGCAATCGATGCAGCGCAAGCTGTTCGAGGTCACGTTCGAGCGGCTGGCGGATGCCGAAACGTTTGCCAGGACGTCCGGCCTCGCCGTCGAGTCCCGCGAAGGCAACCGCGTCCGCGTAGCGGTGCAGGGCGCTTACCAGACCTTCCTTGCGGAGACTTCCCGCTATGCGGTTCGCAACGTCGATGTGTTTACGCAGAGCCTGGAAGACATCTTTATGAACTACTACGACCGCCAGGAGGGAACCCAGCATGAATAGCGCCTTATATAAGCATATGATGAAAATCCATCTCAAAGGCATCATGAACTATGCGTTCGGTTCCGCTTTTTATATTCTGCTCATGTTCTGGCTGTACCCAAGCTTCGCAACCGATAACAAGGCGCTCGACGATCTCATCAAATCGCTGCCCAAAGGCATTACCAACGCGTTCAATCTCGGCAGCGGCTTCGGCACGGTGGAGGCGTTTATCTCCGGCGAGTTTTACGGACTGCTGCTCGTATTGATCGTCGCCATCTTCTGCGTGATGTTCAGTACACAGCTCGTCGCCAAGCTGGTGGATCAAGGTGCTATGGCGTATTTGCTCGCCGTCCCGACGACGCGCGGCAAAGTAGCTATGAGCCAGGCGCTTGTGCTCTTCAGCGGCTTGTTCCTGATCATGGCCGTCACGACCTTGTGCGGGTTTGCCGGCTACGCACTGTTTATCGGCGATTTGAATGATTTTAACGGCGGCGCCTACCTGCGTATGAACATCGCCGCTTTCCTGCTGTTCTTTGCCGTCAGCGGCATCTCCTTCCTCATCTCTTCACTCTCGAACGATGAGAAACGGGCGATGAGCATTTCCGCGGGTCTCACCTTCGGCTTCTTCTCACTCGATCTGCTCGGCAAATTAAGCGATGCCATCTCCTGGCTCCGCCACATCTCTTACTTCTCGCTCTATGATCCGAGTGGAATTATCGGTGGCCGCACCGATCTATGGGTGCCATGGACGATTTTGGCCGCGATCGGTCTCGTCGGCTTCGGGATCGGCATCGGCGCTTTCCGCAAGCGGGATTTGCCTCTGTAAATCGCCTTCCCCACGCGCTCTTGCCAGCAGATTTGATCTGCTGCGAGGCGCTTTTTTCATAGCGCTGTACGCAAATGGGAAAAACTTAGTATGATACCAGCATAGCCATCTACAGAGCAGCCGTTTAGCTGAACCTAGGCATGAGGATCGTTCGAATGGATGGAGCCTTAAGCCTGCAAAAAAGCAGGAATTTTCCCCTTTCCCTGCCTGATTCGATGGAATTCCTGCTAAAGCGCAGGAATTTTTGAGAGACGCCCCTTTTTCAAGCGAGCTTGGCTTAAAAAACTGCCTTATTGCAGGCATTTTGCAAAAAACACCACTTTCATGAGAAATGCCTGCCTTCTCGCAGGAATTTACTTCTGCCGCTTGACTTGGGCACCTTAGCCGCGGCAGGTACCTAAGCAACAGCAAACAAAGGAGAAGCCATGATGAACGTACTCTTACTCGGCGCTACAGGCATGGTAGGACAAAGTGTCCTGCGGGAATGCCTCCTTGACCCGGCGATCACACAGGTCTACACGTGGGGGCGCAGCCCGATTTCCGTTACTCACGCCAAACTCCATAACTTTGTGCAAAAAGATTTGACCAACCTTGGCCCGCTCCAGGACGTGCTGCCTGAGATTGACGCTTGCTTCTTCTGCCTCGGCGTCTCATCGGCGGGCATGAACGAGGAGCAGTACCGCGCTGTTACGTACGATCTGACCATGCAGTTCGCCCGCGAGCTCGTCCGGCTGCAGCCGAACCTGACGTTCCTCTACGTCACCGGCGCTAGCACCGATAGCACAGAGCAGGGCCGCGTCATGTGGGCGCGTGTCAAAGGGAAGACTGAGAACGATTTGCTTAAGCTCCCGTTCAAAGCCGCGTACATGTTCCGTCCCGGCGGGATCATTCCGAAGAACGGCGTGCGCTCCAAGACCGGCTGGGTGCAGGCGATTTACACCGTCACACGGCCACTTTTTCCTCTTTTGGAAAAAGCGTTCCCGAACAGCATCACAACCTCCGTACAAATCGGCCGCGCCATGATCAATGCCGCACGGCACGGCTACCCGCAGCCGATCGTGGAAGTGAAGGACATTCGGAAGCTTGCGGATGCATAGCTGCAAAAAAAGGCAGTCCAGAGCGCGAAATCATCGCCCTGACTGCCTTTTTTGTCAGACACCTTTTCTACTTCACGAAGAGCGTCGTTAGCGCTCCGGCCTCTCCCTTAGCCGCGATCAGAAGGCCTTCATCCGAAGCCAGGACACGCTCAATCCCATTCGCGATTTTGAGTACAATACTGCCGGAATCATCCAACAATTCCATCCCATAAGGGGAATCGTCCCCCATCACACAGACCAATCGATCCCCTGCGATCTGTGCGGATTTCACCGCATCGAGAAGTAGAATTCCTTCAGGATGGTCGCCGTTTTTCAGATAAAGCGAAGATGGCTTCTCCGGGTCTGCAACGCCGGAACCGGAAGACGTGTAGAAAACATTCTCGCCCATCACCCCGAACCAAGCTACCGGCTTGTCGGTCAGCCTCGATTCGTTCGTTCCGTCCAGCTCGGCACGGTATAACGACGCGTCCTCATCCTTGATATAGTAAAGGCTGCTGCCAAATATCCGGAACTGGCCAACCGAAGCGTTCACTAGCGGAACGGATTTCCCGTCCTTGAGATGAATGCGGAAAATATGATTAAGCGCGCCTGTAGTCGGTGGATAAGCCGAGCCGATGACATAGACATCGTCGCCGATGACACGCATAGATCCCCCATCCCCGCCAACGCTAACCATGTTGGAATCGGCGGTTACATGCCTGCCGTACATCATCCCCGGTTCGCCAAGCTGCCGGGCCGAAGCGCGATCCTTTCCTTCCGGAACCAGTGACAAATTGCCTGCAGACGGCGGGTTTCCTTGATTTGCAATCACTGTGCCGTCATCGGTTTCACGGAAATCCAGATAGCCTTGGTGGGAGACGGTCGCTTTCCCATCCGGCGCAATCCTCACATAGACATCATGCCCCATCGTTGCACCGCCAACATGATATCGCAGCCATAGCACATCCTCGCGAAGTTGAAACGTCACATTTTTTTGCAACCCATGCCCGGAATCAATGTCATACGTGTACAGAAGCTCCTTGCTGTCCGAGCCTGCAGTAGGCGTGCGATACACCTCATTTGTACTGCCCTCTGTCTCCACAAAATAATAATACCCTTGGTAGAGCGCCCGATCATTGTCCGAAGGAAGCGACGAAACGTCCATCACCTGTGCGTTAGACGACTGAATGGAAAGCCCCTCAACAGCATCCCACGCATAATCCCAATGAAACGCATCATGCGCGAATCGCCACGTTAGCGGGAAATACGTTACATCGCGAAAGGAGAGCAGCGGATACGGCTCCTTCGGATTATCGATGCTTTGCCCATTTACAGAGATCGGCCCTTCTGACACTTGCGCATGATAAACCGCCGCGTTCATCTGCTCCGAACGATAGCCCACGTAAGAAGAGGCCACGATCTTCTGGGCGATTTGCAGCCCTCCGTCTGCCGACCAGCTCGATTCCAAGCCCAGCAGCCGTGCATCGTACCAAGTCATGGGAACATAAGTAATCTCTTTATAGACCAGTAACGGGTATTCCCGATTCTTGTTGTCCACCAGATGTCCATTCAGATGAACCGGGTAGTTTGGTATCGTCACCTCCACGTCGTTCGTCAAAGCCTGTGCTTGCCCAGGGGCGCCCAATATCAGAAGCAGCAGCCCGGACATCATCCATCCGGCACCTTTCCTATTCACGTCGCTTCCTCCATTTCATCTCATCTTCCCATCATTAGACGAAAATGGAAGAAAAAAGTTGCTACTTCCAAACCCTCTCAACCCGCACCAAACGTTGCCCCTCAAAAGTCAATTTATAAATATCCGGTTTCGTCGTCTGATCCCAAAACTCGAACCCATACTGCTCATCGTAGTAATTCATGATAATGGTCATGATATTGCCGTGCGTTCCGATGACGAACGTGCGGCATTCCTGCTCATTCAAAAGTCGCTCAATGACCGGAATCGCCCTTTGCTGCGCTGCTCGTGTGGACTCTCCGCCTTCCAGGGCGAAATCCTTGTCAGCAAACGACTGGCGAATAGCCTGATAGAGTGTATCCCATGTAGCTTGGTAATCCAGCCCTTTGATCGGACGCTCAATCAATTCTTCATATTCTGCAATCGGCAATCCTTTGCTCTCTGCCACAAATTGAACCGTCTGTTTCGCCCGGGTATATGAGCTGGAGGCGACGAAATCGACGTCAATATCTTGAAAAAACCGGCCGACTCGTCTCGCTTCTTCCCAGCCCTCCTCCGAAAGCCCTCTCGTCCGCTCTTCGCCGAAAGCGAATGGCGATTCTGCATGCCGAACCATATACATCGTTGTTGTCACTCGCTGACCTTCCTTTCATACTGATGAAAATAGTACGTATACGGATTGCGTTCATTCATGATGCTTGGTCCCTACTAACCTCATGCCACTCGCTGTAGTCCACTTCCGGAAAATATGTATCCCCTTCAAATTGATGATGGATGACGGTCAAATACATCTTCTTCACATAGGGCATAAACATTCGATAAATCTGTTCTCCGCCAAAAATAAACACCCTCTCGTCATCCTCGCACATCGCAAGCACTTCTTGCACGGAATGCGCCATCTCGCAGCCTTCGATCCGCAAACTCCTGTCTCTACTGACGACAATATTTCTTCGATCGGGCAGCGCCTTTCCGATGGATTCATAATTTCTTCGTCCGAGCACAATCGTATTCCCTTTGGTAACGTGATTTACATACTTCCAGTCGTTCGGAATCCGCCACGGAATATCATTGTCTTTTCCAATGACCCGGTTGCTGTCCATCGCGGCAATTAAGTAAATGTTCATGGAATCCCCTTTTATTCATTAACTAAGAAAATTATACCATGCGCCTGCTTCCGAGTGGAAAAAGATACCTTGGATCAGCTCTCAAAATAAGAGCGGTTTCCCCCTCTTAAGCCTCCTTCATCACTTGATACCGCCGCCGCTTACTCGTTCCGACCACGCCCCTCACCTCTTTCAAACTGCAAATGAATTGACTTTAAATGACAAGGATGATATAAAAAAGAGTATATAGCACTCACCGAACGAGAGTGCTAACGGGCGTGAAGCCCATAGCTTTTTACATAGGGAAAGGAGATTTACACGTGGAAAAGAAGCAGTTTCAAGCCGAATCCAAACGCTTGCTGGAAATGATGATTAACTCGATCTACACACAGCGGGAAATCTTTCTGAGAGAGCTGATTTCCAATAGCAGCGATGCGATTGACAAAATTTATTACAAAGCGTTAACCGACGACTCGCTCGTTTTTGACAAAGATAACTATTACATCCGCATCACCGCGGACAAGGACAACCGCACGCTGACGATTCGCGATACCGGGATCGGGATGACGAAGGAAGAGCTGGAGAATAACCTCGGGGTTATTGCGAAGAGCGGCTCGCTGGCGTTTAAGAAAGAGAATGAAGCGAAAGACGGCCATAACATCATCGGCCAATTCGGGGTAGGCTTCTACTCCGCCTTCATGGTCGCTGACCTTATCACCGTTACGAGCCGGGCGCTCGGCAGCGATACGGCATACCGCTGGGAGTCGTCAGGAGCCGACGGTTACACCATCGAGCCCGCGGAAAAAGCGGAGGTAGGTACGGAAATCGTCCTCCACATTAAGCCGAATACCGAGGATGACAGTTACGATGAGTTTTTGGAGGAATACCGCCTCAAAGCCATCGTCAAGAAGTACTCCGATTTCATCCGTTATCCGATCAAGATGGACGTGTCCTCCCGCCGCCTGAAGGAAGGCACGGAAAACGAATACGAGGACGTAAAAGAAGAACAGCACGTTAACTCCATGGTGCCGATCTGGCGTAAAAACAAAAACGAGCTGACTGTCGAAGATTACGAGAAATTCTATCATGAGAAGCACTACGGCTTCGACAAGCCGCTAAAACATATTCACGTCAGCGCGGACGGCTCCGTCGTCTACCAAGCTATTCTGTTTATTCCGGAAAGCATGCCGTTCGACTACTACTCGAAAGAATACGAGAAAGGGCTCGAGTTGTACGCAAACGGCGTCCTGATCATGAACAAATGCGCCGATCTGCTGCCTGACCATTTCTCCTTCGTCAAAGGGATGGTCGATTCCGAAAGCTTGTCGCTGAACATCTCCCGCGAGATGCTGCAGCACGACCGCCAGCTGAAGCTGATCGCGAAGAACATTGCCAGCAAAATCAAGAGCTCGCTCCAAAGCATGCTCAAAGACGAGCGCGAGAACTATGAAAAGTTCTATAAAGCGTTCGGCAGACAGCTGAAATTCGGCGTCTACAACGATTACGGCATCAACAAAGATCAATTGCAGGATCTGCTGATGTTCAACTCTTCCAAAGAGAAGAAGCTAGTTACGCTCGACGAGTACGTCTCCAGAATGCCGGAAGATCAGAAGTACATCTACTACGCTTCCGGAGAATCGATGGAGCGTATCGACAAGCTGCCGCAAACGGAGATTGTAACCGATAAAGGCTATGAAATCCTGTACTTCACCGACGATATTGACGAGTTCGCAATCAAGATTCTGACGTCCTACAAAGAGAAGGAGTTCCGCTCCGTCTCCAGCGGCGATCTTGGCATTGACGCAGAAGAGAACAAAGACGACGACGCGGCAGACAAATCCGACAACAAGGATCTGTTCGACTACATGAGCTCGCAGCTCGCAGGTAAAGTATCCAGCGTGAAAGCCTCCAAACGTCTCAAAAAGCATCCGGTCTGTTTGTCGACCGAAGGCGACGTGACGATCGAAATGGAGAAAATCCTGAACGCGATGCCGAACAATCCGAACGTCAAGGCGGAGAAGGTGCTTGAGATCAACGTGAACCACGAGGTGTTTACTTCGCTCAAGGATGCTTTCAACAGCGATAAGGAAAAACTTAATCTGTACACCGCGCTGCTGTACAATCAAGCGCTGCTTATTGAAGGACTGCCGCTGCAAGATCCGGTGGAATTTACAAACGATATTTGCAAAATCATGGTGTAATTGCATAGGGGCACGGAAGCCGAAAGGCGGATGTGCTCCTTTTTGCCTTGTAGGCTAATTCGACGCAGATTCTTTCAAACGGTCTGTATCCACGCTAGCATTTATCATTTCAGGCTTTGCATAAACATAAGATAATAACCGCTCTTGATCGATGCCCAGTGCCCTAGCAATCTCCAGAATGTCAAGCTCACAACATTTTTGTGAAAACGGTTTATTAACGGACATTTGCTTCAACCATCCTTCGAATTTAATGTAATAATGGAGTAGCTGCCAGCTTTTTGTGGTATAGTCTAATTACAAGCATTGTGCGGTACGATAAAGGCAAAACCATTGAAAAGTGGTGACGCAAAGCTATAGGGACTACTTCGGCAGCCAAAAGCACCGATATGTCAGCCAGCTACCGCCTCCGTCCGCCCTTTGCGCACGTCGACAAGGAGGAGTCTTACAATGAGGAAAATGGTGATTGATGGGAATATGAGCGTAGATGTGAAGCAGTTGATTGATCATCTGCATCTTCCGGAAAGCGAAATTTTGGATAAGTTCTCCTTTTCGTTTGGGGGTAGCGAGCTGACCGATGAAGAATCGCTTCGTTTCATTCATTTTCTGAGAAGTGAACTGGACAAACAAACTCAATAAACGAATTATGCCTTATCAGCTTCAAAAATACAGTCGGTTGATGTCTATAGATTCATACTTTTTTTCAACAAATGGCCTCAGCGTGTTTTTCCCGTACTGACTGGCTTTCCGGGCATTCATCAAAAAAAGACAGCGGACGATCCGCTGTCTTTCTCGTTTTTTTGTCGCATTGCGATCAAGAAAATCCACATTTCAAGTCGACATATGGTTCCCTTGCCCTAAATTTTTTTTCAACACTATTTATCCCGAAGCAAAGTCCCGTCATGCTTGCCCAAAATTTGCGTAAGCTCCTTCAGGAACATATTAATGTCTTTAAATTGCCGGTACACAGAGGCGAAGCGAATGTACGCCACTTCATCGACAGGATACAGCTGCTCCATCACGATTTCTCCGATCGCCAGGCTGTCGACTTCCGCATGCGCGGTCGTTCGCAGCTGCATTTCCACTTCCGAAACCAGCATCTCAAGCTGCTCCATTGACACCGGCCGCTTCTCGCAGGCGCGGATCAAGCCCCGAAGTATTTTCTCTCGGCTAAATTCTTCCCGGCTTCCGTCTTTTTTAATCACGATTAACGGCGTTTCTTCAATCATTTCGAACGTCGTGAACCGCCTGGCGCATTTCTCGCATTCCCTCCGCCGCCGGATGGATTTATCCTCATTGGCGGAACGGGAATCCAGTACCTTCGTCCCCGAGTGATCACAGAACGGACATTTCATTCGCTTTCATCTCCTTTCTATGTTTCTATTCTAACTCATTTTCATTCCCAAATGTTACATGTCTTGAAGCGAGGCGATCTGCACACAATAGATTTACCAACCGACAAGGAGGTGAACAGACATGAGCGCAAGCAATAGTAATACTTTGGTGGTTCCACAAGCTAACGCAGCGTTGGATCAGTTGAAGTACGAAGTAGCTCAAGAGCTTGGTATCGCGATCCCGCAGGACGGATACTACGGCAATATGGCTACACGTGATACTGGTGCTATTGGTGGTCACATTACTCGTCGCCTGGTGCAAATCGCAGAACAATCTCTTGCTGGTCAATTCAAGTAATCTTGATGATGACGTAGCGCTTGATGTCTGCAAAACAGGAAGTATTGGACTCTCGCTCCACACCGGAGCTAGTCCAATGCTTCTTTGTTTTGGTTATGCGGAATCGTCGCTTTCCTGCCACTTCTCCGCATACAACTTCGTATATTTGTCGTAGTAAAACAGCACGCGCTGCAAATAATGACGCGTTTCCCCGAACGGAATTTGCGAGCTATTCTCTTCGGTGCCGTCCCAAACTCCGCTATTTTTCCACTTATTGACGTTGCCTTGTCCCGCATTGTAAGCCGCAATCGCATACACCATATTGCCGTTGTAATGTTTGATCAGCCAACTTACATACCAAGACCCCAGATAAATGTTCAAATCCGTCTTGAGCAGATCGTCGCGCGACTTGACGCTTACATCGGCGGACTCCACGATCCAGTCTGCGGTATCCGGCATCAACTGCATGAGGCCGATCGCACCTTTGCTCGACTCCAAATGATACTGGTAATTTGTTTCCACACGGATAATCGCGGCAATCAGAAAAGGATCTACCTTGTGTTTCGCCGCACTCGTCTTAATTTCCTGCACATAATGAATCGGATACAGCTTTCTTCCGATATAGGCACTGTTCATGAAAAGCGTCGCCACAAACACAATCAACAAAATCGCAAATATTCGTTTTTTACGCCAAAACGCCATGCGAATCATGTGAGCCCCTTTTCAGTTAGAAAGTGTTCGACCTGCTCCATCGTTTGTTCCAGCGTTCCGCTGTTGTCGATGACGAAGTCAGCAAGCTTGCGCTTCTCCTCAATCCCCATTTGCGCTTCCAAGCGGAGCGCCGCCTGGGCCTCCGTCAAAGCGTCGCGCGCAATCAAGCGCTCCAATTGAACCTCGCGAGGGACATACACGACCAACGTGGCCTCAAACATCGAAGCCAGTCCGGATTCAAAAAGCAAAGGCACATCGACAACGACAAGCTTGTCCGGCTGTTCTCGCTCGTAGGCTGCCATCTGGCTGCGCATCCTAGCCCGAATTGGAGGATGCAGAATGCCCTCCAATGCCTTACGCTGCTCTTCCGAGCCAAAGATGAGCTCACCGAGCTTCTTTCGGTTCAGCGACCCGTCCGGGTTCAGAACGGCTTGTCCAAAATGCGCGGCAACCTGTTCGAGAACAGGGCTGCCCGGCTGGACGACATCGCGTGCGATTTGATCCGCATCTACTAACAGGGCGCCGCGGCTGACGAGCATGCCGCTTACCGTGCTTTTCCCGCAAGCAATGCCTCCTGTTAAGCCGATATTCATAAGCTTCTCTCCTCAATACGACATGATGATTTCGTTTTACAGCATTTTGATAAGTCCCATGAGAATCAGCACGCAGCCCGGAAGAATGGAGAGCTTTTGCATCCAGGTCATATCTGCGTATTTGAGTCCGATGCGGAGCCCGACGGCGATGAACGCGCCGCTGGCAACCGCGATGACCGATGCGGTCAGAATCGGCGCAAACCCGATCAAGGCGGCCCCGATGCCGGCGCCAAAGGAGTCCAGCGAAAGCGCAAGACCTAGCAGCGTCGCCTCGGAGGCGGAAATGTTACCCGATTTATCGACATCTGCGATCGACGGGGTGCGAAGAATTTGGATCACCAGTCCAAAGTGTTTCAATTCAATATTCAAAATCTCTTTCGTTCGCTGCAGCGTGTCGAGCGGAATCGGCTGTTCGGCCGTGCCGGACGAAGCGCCCTGAACCGCGCTGACGGAAGCCTCCTGTGCCTGGCCTGCCGAAGTATCCTGCGCTTTCTGCCCTTGCCAGGTTTGGATCAGCGCCCAGATCCCGATGCCGATCAAGATCAGAGCCCCGATGCGTTTGGCCACACCGGGTGACATGTAGGACGACATCAACACGCCAATCTGCATCGAAGCCAGAATAATGATGCCTGACCAGAGCGATATAATCCCGATGGAGACGAGCGGAATACGTATTTTTCTTAACCCATACATCACGCCGACACCAAAGCCGTCAAGTGAAACGGCGAACGCCAAAATGATCAAAGAAAGTACAGGAAGCATACGACCCCTCCTAAGAGTAATACCCGATTACGAGCCGTTTGAGCCGGTCATCTAGGCGAAGGAGACTTTCCAATATGTGGGTGGTACGATCGGAAAGCTCACTAAATACTCCATATCATATGGGATCTGGGCGCTTCATGTGCCTAATCTTGCGACTTCTTTTGCGCGCGCTTGCGTTTCAAAGGCTGGCATTTCGGGCACGTGTGGGTGCCGCGGCCGCCGACGACTGTCTTTACAATGGGAGTGCCGCACGTTTTGCATGGCTGCGATTCTCTGCCATAGATGTTCAACTGATGTTGAAACATCCCCATTTCACCTTGTCCGTTGACATAGGACTTGACGGATGAGCCCCCGACCTCGACGGATTCGCGCAGCGTCTGAACAATCGACGCATGCAGCGCAGCAAGCTCCTTGCGGCTTAAAGAGGAGGCTTCCCGCTCAGGATGAATGCCCGCGAGGAACAGGGACTCGTCTACATAAATATTCCCGATGCCGACGATGTATGCCTGATTGAGCAGCAAGGGCTTAATCTTCGTCTTGCGATGTCCGATCGCTTGGCGGAACGCTTCAAAGGTGAAAGCTTCCTCCAGCGGTTCCAGGCCCAGCTTGTGCAGCGGCGGCTGCTTCAGGTCCTCACCTTTGGGAAACAGATGCATCGTACCAAATTGACGCACGTCTTTATAGCGAAGTTCAGTCCCATCCGTAAAATGAAAAATGACATGCGTATGGAGCTCGAGCGGCTCCCCGGCCTGATACAGGCCGTAGCGGCCTTCCATCCGCAGATGGGAAACGAGCACGTAATCGGTCAGAATGAAACGCAGGAACTTGCCCCGGCGTTCAATCGTTTCGACCGTCTGTCCTTGAAGCAGAACTTCGAACTGCTGAATATCGTCAGGCTTCTGAATAATGCGGGGCAGTCTGACCTGAACCCGCTCCATCGTTTTTCCCGTGATGAGTTCAATTAAGGTCCGCTTGACTGTCTCGACTTCTGGCAATTCAGGCACAGCTGTTCACCTCGTTGTATTAAAAATTGTTCGGCTACCTAAACCTGCAAATGTGCAGGAATTTTCCTCGCTCATCCCCTGATTTGGTCAAATACCTGCGAATCGGCAGGAATTTTTAGCGAAATCCACCTTTGGAACGAGTTCGCTCCTAAAGAACTGCTTTTTCGCAGGCATTTTATAAAAAACGCCTCTTTTGTTGGAAATTCCTGCCTTTTCGCAGGCACCTTGCACCCAATGCTATCCAACCTGTTAGATGAAGGAGTTACGGCTTACTTGGCATCATACCAAGTCTGGCCGTAATCGACGTCGGCGCGGAGCGGTACATCCAGCTCCAGCGCAGCCGCCATCACTTCCGGCACGAGCCGCTTCATCGTCTCCAATTCCTCTTCCGGCACTTCGAAGACCAATTCGTCATGCACTTGCAAGAGCATGCGGCTCCGCAGCCCTTCCTGCTTCAGGCGCTCCGCCATCTGCACCATCGCCAGTTTGATAATATCCGCTGCCGTTCCTTGAATCGGTGTATTCATCGCCGTCCGTTCCGCAAAGGAACGGATATTGAAATTCGACGCCGTAATTTCCGGCAGATAACGTCTGCGCTGCAGCAGTGTCGTTACATAGCCGTTTGCGCGCGCGTCTTTGACGATGTCATCCATGTATTTGCGCACGCCTTGGAACACGGCGAAATACTGCTCGATGAACTGCGCCGCTTCCCGGCGGGTAATATCCAGGTTCTGCGACAAGCCGTAGTCGCTGATGCCGTACACGATCCCGAAGTTGACCGCTTTCGCCTGGCGGCGCATGTTGCTGTCCACCGCCGACGCCTCCACGCCGAAGACGTCCATGGCCGTCTTCGTGTGGATGTCCATATTCTGAAGGAACGCTTCCTTCAGCTTCTCATCCTGCGAGATGTGCGCGAGCACGCGCAGCTCGATCTGCGAATAATCCGCCGCCAGAATGTACCAGCCCGGCTCGGACGGGACGAACACTTTGCGGATTTTGCGCCCTTCCTCAAGCCGGATCGGGATGTTCTGCAGATTCGGGAACTGTGAGCTCAGCCTGCCCGTGGCGGCGATCGTCTGCCGGTAGTACGTGTGCACCTTGCCGGTCTCGGATCGCACCTCTTTCAGCAGGCCTTCGACGTAAGTCGACTGCAGCTTCGCCAGCTGGCGGTAATTCAGGATCTGCCCGACCACTTCGTTATAGGGCGCGAGGCGCTCCAGCACCTCGGCGTCCGTCGAGTAGCCGGTTTTGGTTTTCTTATAAGCTGGAAGCCCCAGCTTCTCAAACAGAATATCGCCGAGCTGTTTCGGCGAATTGATGTTGAACTCGACGCCGGCGAGCTTGTAGATGCTGGCCATGATCGTGTCCAGCTGAACGGCCAGCTCCACGCCGAGCGCCTTCAAGCCCTCGGCATCCACGCTGATGCCGCGCAGCTCCATCTCCGCGAGCACACTCGCGAGCGGCAGCTCCAGTTCGTAGAAGAGGCGATGCATCTCGCTCTTCTCCAGTTCCACGCGCAGCACGGGCACCATGCGCGCCATCGCCATCGCTTTGCGGCCCAGATGCTCGCTAAGCGCAGCTTCCTCCGGCAGGCGGAACTTCGCGCCTTTGCCGAACACCTCTTCGTCCGCCTTCACGCCCGGCAGACCGTATTTGGCCGATAGGCCGCTAAGCGTCAGATTCGAATCCGTCGGATCGAGTAAGTATGCGGCCAGCAGCACGTCAAAATCGACGCCGGCGAGCGGAATATCCTGCCAGGCGAGAGCGAGCAGCGCGCGGTGCACGTCGAACAGCTGCTTCTTCTTCGAAGCGTCGCTGAGCCACGCGCGCAAGGGCTGCCCGGCGTCGCTCGCCAGCACCGCCATCGGCACATAATAGGACGTATTCGTCCCATCCTCGTCCATAAACCACACAACGCCGACCATCTCCGCGTGATGTGGGTTGTCGCCGATCGCCTCCACGTGGATCGCGGCGTGGTTATCCAGCCGATCGATCAGTTGCTGCACGTTCCCGGCGTTCACCGTGACCGCTTCGAGGCTCTCGATCGCGGCCTGCTCTTCCTCCGTGAGAGGAGCGCTTCCGAAATCCATCTTCTCGAGCAGCGACTTAAACTCCAGCTTCCGGAACATACTGGAAAGAGCCGTCCCATCGAAGCCGTCATAGCGGAACGTGCTCCATTCCGTTTCCATCGGCACCTCGCGGAAAATCGTCGCGAGGTCCTTGCTCATGAGCGCGCTCTTGGCATGCTCTTCGACTTTTTCCTTCATTTTGCCCTTGAGACTGTCCGCGTTCGCGAGCACCGCTTCCACCGTGCCGAATTCATGCAGCATTTTCAGCGCCGTCTTCTCCCCGACCCCCGGAATGCCCGGAATGTTGTCGGACGTGTCGCCCATGAGCCCCTTGAGGTCGATAATCTGCTGCGGCGTCAGCCCGTATTTCTCCATAATCGCAGGCGGATCGTACAGCTCCACTTCGCTGATCCCCTTGCGCGTAATGGCAACGGTGACGTTGTCGGACGCAAGCTGCAGCATGTCCTTGTCGCCGGAGACGAGCAGCACGCGCTCTCCCTTGGCGTCTGCGGCTTTCGTCAGCGTGCCGATGATATCGTCTGCCTCATAGCCGGACAATTCAAACTGCTGAATATTGAACGCTTTCAACAGCTCTTTAATGAGTGGAAATTGCTCGGAGAGCTCCGGCGGGGTTTTCGCCCGTCCGCCTTTGTAGTCGCCATATTCTTTATGTCGAAACGTAATCTTCCCGGCATCGAACGCCACGAGAAAATGCGTCGGTTTTTCTTCTTCAATCAATTTGAGCAGCATAGTTGTAAAGCCGTAAACCGCGTTGGTGTGCAGACCGCTGGAGTTGCTAAGCAGAGGAAGCGCGTAGAACGC
The DNA here is from genome assembly GCF_003955665.1 of Paenibacillus whitsoniae. Taxonomy (GTDB): domain Bacteria; phylum Bacillota; class Bacilli; order Paenibacillales; family NBRC-103111; genus Paenibacillus_E; species Paenibacillus_E whitsoniae. The sequence goes on along the minus strand of NZ_RXHU01000007.1, from coordinate 128,616 downwards.
ACGGTTTGCAATCGAGTTGCCGTCTATAATAATTAACTTATCCATGAATTCACCCCGATTTTTAGACATACTTCTTCCATCATAGCATATGAAATTAAAATAAAAAAACGGTTCCCAACATAAGTATGTAAGGAACCCCTGAATCGGGGGTCTGGTCTTCAGAAGGAGGATCTCCGTATGAGCCCTTTTTTCTCGCCAAACCGCAAAAAACAACTTTTTTTCGATATGAACAATACGATTTTAGATCGCAGGCAATGCTTTGATTCGGCATTTTTAGAGGTGATGAACGACTTCACGGCCCGTTGGGACCCCGATGAGGGCGTGACGGCAAACGAAGCGCTGCAAAGCTATAAAGCCGAGTGGAGCCGGCACCGGAAAGCTCCCATCCGCAGCCCCATTTCCCCCGACGAGCTTCGGCACCTTTGCCTGACCAAAGCGCTGCAAGCCATGCCCATCCAGGTGAGCACGGCGTTTACGCGCAACTTTTTCGAGCGAGTCGAAGAGCGGGAGGATCATTACGTCGCGCTGTTTCCCGGCGTGGAAGATACGCTCGATATTTTATCCAAGCATTATCAGCTCGCGATCATCTCCAACGGCAACCGCAAGAGACTGCAGAATAACTTGGAGAAAATGAAACTGACCCCCTGGTTCACGCCGGACCGGCTGTTCGCTTCAGAGAAGGACGGCCCGCGCAAGCCGCACCCCGTGATCTTTGAGCAAGCGATCAAAGCGATGGGAACGACGCCCGGGCAAAGCGTGATGATCGGCAACTCATGGAAAAACGATGTTATCGGCGCTGCGCAGACCGGTATGGACGCTGTCTGGATTCACCCCGGCAATGTGAAAAAAATTTCCGAGCGGCGCATCGGCAGGCAAAAGGTTGTGATCATCCGCTCGTTCAAGCAGTTGATCTATACATTTTCGTGAACCTGTGGCTATATTTTCTGGTAAAAATAAACGCTGCCGTGATACGCTTTCGCTTTCTTCTTGAGCTGTGCCGCCGTTTGTGAGATCAACTCGATCGAAGCAGCCGAATCGCAGCTGCACATCACCAAGGAAAGCGAAAGCGTAACACCATGAATCGGCACCGGATTCCCGCTCCGATCCCATACCTGCTCAATCTCCTGGCCGTCGTAGAACATCCCCACGCCGCTGTCAAACCGACGGATCATCTCCTCGCACAGCAGCTTCGGCGACAACGTCGTCGAAATCGCAATGAAATCGTCCCCGCCCACATGGCCGACAAAATCGTGCGGCGTTCCATAGAACGCAATCGCCTGCTGCAGCACATCGGCCGTGTACTGAATCATCCCGTCCCCTTTTTGAAAGCCGAACCGGTCGTTGTACCATTTGAAATGGTCCAGATCCGCATACACCACATGAAAGGGTCTGCACTCGATTAGGCGCCGATTAATCTCCCGGTTGATCTGGCGGTTGCCCGGTAAGCCGGTCAGCGGGTTCGCGACACGTGCAGATTCCATTTGCACATTCGTGATGCTCTCCAGAATCGTCCGGATTGACGCCGTTCCCGCCATTTTCCCTTGACTTGTAATGATGACCAGATCGTACAGGTGGTGAATCGCGCGCGATGTCGCCTGCTGGGACACAAGCTCGACTGCCGTCTCCTCGTCGACGATCAGCGGCGAAGCGTCCATGATGCTGTCGATCGTCCGGTTCCAGTACAGCGAATACGCATATTGCCCTGCTAAATGCTGGAAGAACCGGTCCCGCATGACAAGCCCGACCGGACGCTCCTGGTGAACGATCACGACGCCGATCGCCTCCTGGTTTTTTTTGAAAAAATCGGCGACTTCGGAGATCAGTGTCCGCTTCTCGAACACATGCACCGGCGTCTTCAAGTCTCCTATGCGCCACGTCATGCTTCCGCCCTCCACCCGGCGATACTGCCAGATAATCATTTTATGCGCATCCAGAACCGTCGCCGTCGTCTGCGAAGGTCGTCCCAATAAATAGCCTTGCGCGTAATGTACGCCCATCTGCGTTAATTTGGCGAGCTCCTCGACCCGTTCGATGCCTTCGGCGATCAGCGAAATGTTCATTTTTTGCGCGAATGTGACGAACGTTTCCAGGATATATTCCTTTATTTTATTCAAATGAATATTCTCAATGAGCGAACGGTCGATCTTGATAAAATCGGGCTGCAGCTCCGCAATCGCTTGCAAGGACGAGTACCCGGCTCCGGCGTCGTCAATCGCAATGCGGTAGCCTTGGGCGCGGTAATGCGCAAGAATTTTTTGCGCCAGGGAAAAATCTTCAATCGAGCTGCGCTCGGTGATTTCGAATACGACGTTGCGCGGGGAAAGCCCATACTTCTGAAGCGCTTCAAGCGTCTTGCCCGGCACAAACCCGGGGTCGTGCAGCACCTGCGATGACAGATTGATGAAAAGCAGCTGCTGCGGGTGCTCCAGAATGTTGCCTTGAATCGCTTTTTCTCTGGCTAGCCGCTCCAAGCGATAAAGCTCGCCCTGCTTCTCCGCGTATTGAAACATCGCAAGCGGCGATTGAAACGGGCTCTCCGCCGGTCCGCGGGTGAGCGCTTCATAGCCCATCACTTGTCCATTTTGAAGCGAAATAATCGGTTGATATACAGCGTAAATCAACTGCTCCTCCAGGAGCTTGTTGAACTCCGCCCATTCTTCTGTCTGCACGCTCATGTCCATCATCCTTAGCCTTCTAGTCTGTTAGTCCCAGTTTAGCAAACCAAGTAGCTGCCTATGTTATCCAAACGTAAAATGATTGTAAAGATTTTCCCAAAAAAAGAGGGAATTTCATTTTTTCCGCGAAACAATGAGAGACGAATTGTCAGGTGCGTACAGGCATATAAACCCGGAAAGGACATGGAGATGGAACAACAAGTTAAGATCTTGGCGGTAGACGACCGTTATGAGAACTTGCTGGCGCTCAACAGCATTTTGGCCTCTTCTTCCTATGACGTTATTTCTTTGCAATCGGGTGAAGAATGCCTTCGATATTTGCTGAAAGAACCCGCCGATCATATTGCGGTTATTCTTATGGATGTCCAGATGCCGGGCCTCAGCGGCTTTGAAACCGTTGAACTGATCAAACAGCGCAAGGCCTATCAGGATATTCCCATCATTTTTCTAACCGCTTTAAGCACGTCCATCGAGCATGTGCTGCGCGGCTATCATGTAGGATCGATTGATTATTTATTCAAACCCGTACACCCCAAAATGCTACGCATGAAGGTGGACGGCTTCGTCAACATGCACCTCAATCATCAGAAACTGAAAATTCAAAGCGAGCTCTTACATAAACGGACGCTGGATCTGGAAGAAACGAACCGCAAGTTGGCGGAAGCGGAAGAGAAGCTGATTCAGCAAAATGTTCTCCTGGAACAATGGGTCGAAGAGCGCACGACCGAGTTAGTTGACGCGCACCAGAAATTAATGAATTCGCAGGAGCATTTCAAGAAAATGTTCATCCTTTCCCCATCGCTCATGTCCATTCGACGCCTGCCCGATCTGACCTATCTGGAAGTGAATGAAAGTTGGAAGCAGTACACCGGATATGGCAACGAAATTATCGGAACGAACCTCGACCTGCTCAGCCCCGAATCGGATGGGAATATCAACTTGTGCGATATACTGCATAACGAGAAAGTCAAATATGTCACCAAATCCGGCGAAGTGCGCACTGCTCTGCTGTCGACAGAAATCATCGACATTGAGCATGACAAATGTTTGCTGGAAGTGGCGGTCGATGTGACCGAGAGCCTCCGCTTCGAGAGCGAAATGGCCCGCCTGGCGCAGCTAAATCTCGTCGGCGAGATGGCGGCCGGCATTGCCCATGAAATCCGCAATCCGATGACGACGATCCGCGGCTTCCTGCAATTGTTCCGAGAGAACGACCGGCATATGCAGAGAGAATACATTCCGATCATGCTCGAGGAACTTGACCGCGCGAACGACATTATTACCGAATACTTGTCGCTCGCCAAGAACAAGACCTCTTACCAAAAATCCGAAAGCCTCAACCGCATCATCGAATCGCTGCTGCCGTTGATTCAGGCTGAAGCCGTCATGTGCGGCAAGCATGTCAACGGCAATCTGGGCTCCTGTCCGGACATTCAGCTCGACGATAAAGAGATTCGCCAACTCATTCTCAACATGTGTATGAACGGCTTGGAGGCGATGAGCGTCGGCGGAACACTCTGTATTGAAACGTATCAAGACGACACACATGTCGTGCTCCTGATTGCTGATGAAGGCACAGGCATTTCCGCCGAGCATTTGGAGAAGCTGGGACGTCCGTTCTTTACCACGAAGGATGAAGGCACAGGCCTCGGTCTCGCGATCTGCTACTCCATTGCGACAAGGCATCAAGCGACAATTGAAGTGAACTCCAGTTCAAAAGGCACAACGTTTATGATACGGTTCCCGATGCAGGCCGTATAAAAAGGGCAGCCCAAGCGGTCGAAATTTGACCGAAGGGCTGCCCTTATATTTTAGCTTATATATTCAAATCTTTCCGTTTGCCCGTTACCATGTAGATGACGCCCTCGCCGATGTTCGTCGTGTGGTCCGCCACGCGCTCCAGGAAATGCGCAACGAACATCAAGTGCGTCAATTGACGGTTGCGGTTGTAATCCGTCCCCATGAGGCCCATCAGCTCCTGCATGACGCTGCTGTACAGCTTGTCGACTCGGTCGTCCTTCTCCGCGAGTGCAGCCGCGCGGTGCACATCGCGCTCCGTATAGGAGAGCAGGCTCTCGTGCAGCATCTCGATCGCGATTTCCGCCATTTGCGGAATCACTTCCAGCGGTTTGACGAGCTCCTCGCCGGCAAAACGGATCGTGATTTTCGCGATATCCACGGCATGATCCGCAATCCGCTCCAAGTCGGTCGCGATCTTCAGTGCCGTTCCAATGATCCGCAGGTCGCTCGCCATCGGCTGCTGCAGGGCAATCAGCCGAAGACACAGCTCATCAATCCTAGTTAAATAATCGTCGATCAAATCGTCGGTATTGATGACCTGCTGAGCCGCTTTCTCGTCCAACGCCGCCAGCGACTGGACCGATTTGAAGATCAGCTTCTCGACGCTCTCCCCCATTTGCTGTAACTCTTGCTGCAGTAAGCTTAGTGATTGATGAAACCCCGGTCTAGCATCCATATTCTCTCTCCTTCTGTCCAAAGTTAGCCGAAACGGCCTGTAATGTAATCTTCGGTGCGCTGATCGTTCGGGTTCGTGAAAATTTTGTCCGTTTTATCTGTTTCCACCAAATAGCCGTTCAGGAAGAAGGAAGTGCGATCCGAAATACGAGCGGCTTGCTGCATGTTGTGCGTTACGATAATAATCGTGTATTTCTCTTTCAAGGTTTGCGTCAGTTCTTCAACTTTGAGTGTCGAGATCGGGTCCAGGGCAGAAGTCGGCTCATCCATGAGCAAAACATCCGGCTCTACCGCAAGCAGACGAGCGATGCAGAGACGCTGCTGCTGGCCGCCGGATAGCCCCATCGCAGACTTGTGCAGCCGATCCTTGACTTCGTCCCACAGCGCCGCCTGCACCAAGCTGCGTTCGACGATTTCGTCAAGCACCGCTTTTTTCTTCGTGCCGTGAATGCGCGGACCGTAAGCGATGTTATCGTAGATACTCATCGGGAACGGATTCGGGCGTTGGAACACCATGCCGACCCGTTTGCGCAAGGATACGACGTCGGAATCGCCGCCGTAAATGTTATGGCCGTCGACTGCGACATTCCCGGAAATCCGGACATTGTCGATCAGGTCGTTCATCCGGTTCAGCGTGCGGAGGAACGTGGATTTGCCGCAGCCGGAAGGGCCGATCAGCGCCGCGATTGTCCCTGTTTCGATTTGAAGATCAATATCATGCAGCGCATGGTTCTCGCCGTAGTAGAGATTCAATTTCTCTGCTTTGATTTTATATTTAGGAGTCATGGATTATTTCCCTCCGGAAAGTCGTTTTTGTAGGATTCGGCTAGGCACGCTGACGAGTAAATTGAAAATGAGCACGACAATCAACAGCAGCGCGGCACTGCCTTTGGCAATGGCTTTGGCATCGGGAACGAGAGACTCAGCACCGACGTACCACAAATGGACAGAGAGCGTTTCTCCCATATTCAGCGGATTGAAGTCCGGGAAAAAACGGGAGACAGACAAGCCCGCCGTATAGATCAGAATCGCCGATTCGCCGAGCGCGCGGCCTGCAATCAAGGTGATGCCCGTAATAAGGGTCGGCAACGCTGCCGGAATCAAAACTTTGCGAATCGCCTGCCATTTGGTTGAGCCGAGCGCCAGGCTCGCTTCCCAATAGGAATCCGGCACCGTACGGATCGACTCCTCGGTGACGCGCACCATGACCGGAAGATTCAGCAGGGCAACGGTTGCCGCACCGCCGAGAATAGAAAATTTCAAACCCAGCAGGTTCGCAAATAACAAGAAACCGAATAAACCGAAAACGATCGAAGGTACTGACGACAGCGCCTCAACGGAGATGCGGACGAGATCGGTGAACCAATTCTTTTGCGCGTAAATGGCTAGATAAATGCCGGCGAACAAACCGATCGGCACGGAGATGAGCAGGGACAGGAACAGGACATAGAAGGAGTTAAACAGCTGCGGGCCAACTCCGCCCCCCGCCTTAATTTCTTCCGGCTTGCCGAAAATAAAGTGCCAGGATAAATGCGGAACGCCTTCCCCGAGAATCCGGATAATAAACCAGGCTAGGATGGCAATAATAACGATGCCGGATGCCCAGAAGTAAACGGTGGCGATGCGATCTGTCGTTTTGCTGGTCATTTCACTTCACTCCTCTTGGCCACGATACGAATAACGAGAATGAGTACGAGAGAGATGATCAGCAGCAGAAGTGCCATCAAGTACAAGGCGTTATTCCATGTGGAGCCGTAGCTCGTATTTCCCATATCTTTTACAATTGCCGTTGTTAACACCGTCGTGGAATCCAGCAGTGATTTGGGCATCTGCGGCGAGTTGCCGATCACCATGAACACAGCCATCGTTTCGCCGATCGCGCGGCCCATCCCCAGGATGATGCCTGTGAGAATGCCTGGACGAGCTGCCGGGAGCAGCACCCGCCACATTGTCTGCCAGCGCGTCGCGCCGAGGGCCAGTGAAGCTTCTTCCAGACGGCTTGGAAGGGAGCGGATTGCATCTTCCGAAATAGAGAGAATCGTCGGCAAAATCATGATCGCGAGGATGATCGCTGCCGGCAGGATGCCGTAGCCGATGCCGCCTGCGAATTTACCCAGCGCCGGCACGATCACGGTCATCCCGATCAGACCGTACACGACAGATGGAATGCCGACGAATAGGTCGGTCGCCGGACGCATGATTTCACGCATCCATCTCGGCGCGATTTTCGCCATAAACAGTGCGCCGGACAAAGCCAGCGGCACAGACAACACGACCGCTACCAGCGTCATCAGCAGCGTGCTGTACAGGAACGGAAACGCTCCGAATTTATTTTGACCCGGTGTCCAGTCTGTGGAGAAGAAAAACTCCAACGGACTTACACCTTGAAAAGTTTTAATTCCTTGCATCCCGACGAAAATAATGATGGAAAAGATAATCGCCGACACCAATGCGGCACTTCCCACAAAAATCATTCTCATCAGTTTGTCTTGCGCATGCTGGCCGCGTGTCCATTTCGTAATGACCGGGCGGCTTACATCCGAATTCTCATTGGTAAGTTGATTGACCATATAGTTCAAGGATGACTCCCCTTTCTCGTGAAGCCCAAGGCTTATTTCTACTATAGAAGATGAATGTCAATGGACGATCAATGAATTGTAAAGCCTATGTAAAAGTTTACGAATTGTAAAAGAAAAAGAGCATCTGCCTAGTAAGCAGACGCTCTCTCGTTGAGGAACTCTATTATTTTTTGAGCAGATCAGCCGGCAAGAATTTCAGATCGCGAACTTGTTTGCCTTGGAACTCTTTGCTCATGATATAATCGATGAACGCTTTCGCTGGATCTTTCGCTTCACCTTTTGTATACATGTGCTCAACGCCATACAGTTTGTAAGTGCCGTTTTTGATGTTGTCTTCGGAGAACGCAACACCGTCGATTTTTAGTGCTTTCACTGTGTCATCGATATAAGGTGTATCCACGTAACCGATGGAACCGGATTGACCGACAACCGCTGTTTTCATCGCACCGCTGTTTTCTTGCGTAATGCCATCTTTGGAGAACTCTTTGCCGTCCAGGATGATGTTTTTCACCAGTGTACGGGACCCGGAGCTGTCCGGACGGTGAACCAGCACGATTTTCGCGTCGTTGCCGCCGACTTCTTTCCAGTTCGTCACTTTACCTGTGTAAATATCAGCCGCTTGTGCTTTCGTTACATTATCAACTTTAACATCTTTGTTAACGATAAGTGCGAAAGGCGCGATTGCCACTTGGTGGTCAACCAGACCTTTATCTTTGAACTCTGCCGCAGGCTCAACGTCGGAGTTACCGATATCGGATGTGCCGTCAGCTACGTTTTTCACGCCTACGCCGGAACCGCCAGCCGTTACGTTAATGGTTACTTTCGGATTTTTCTCCATGAACTCAGTTGCCGCTTGCTTCACGAGTGGAAGCAATGCGCTGGAACCGGAAGCTGTTACTGTACCGCTAAGCTCTGTTTTCGGCGTAGCCGTTGGCGCTGCGGAAGTGGAAGCTGCTGTGGATGCAGCAGGTGAAGCGGAGCTGCCGTTATTGGTTTCTGTTTTTGTACCGCATGCAGCCAAAGACCCCATCATAAGTACCGCAGATAGTGTTAATGTAATCCCTTTTTTCGACATGAACTTAAACATAGTAAGCATGTCCTCCTTTAATTGTATGTTTATACTTTGTTAGTATCGAGCCCCGTGTTGTGTGCCCTCCTAACTGACAAACCTATCGTAACAATCGAATGTAAATTCCAAACCCACGAAACGTAAACGTAATGTAAAACTTTTTGTTTACAAAATTATCGTATAACTACTAGATCAAGAGTAGTTATTGCTGCTGGTATTGGTGTCTTGATGGACACAATGAAGCCTCGCGAGGGTTGGTCGCGAGGTGTAGGTTTACCTACTATAAGGATATAGTGGGTCTGTATAGGCTTCTATTTCTATTAAAAATCGATTATCGATTTATCGTACTCAATCGAAAAGCTATATCGATTATTTTTCGATCATGTCATCACTTACCTATCGCTTAAAGAATCCGTTTGAGCAAATGGTTACAGGAGATAGAGACCGGGCAAATTCCCACTTCAATCCTCAGAACGTGCGAACGATCACAGCCGGACAGTAGCGTCCACCTACGGCGATTTCTGAGCGTTCTGCGCCTAGTTCGTGGCCATGTTCAGTCAGTCTTTTTTTCCCTAAAATCAAGCGGAAGCCTATGGGAAAGCGGAACAACGATAGTTCTCTCGCCGAGAGAACTGACTATGCGTTATTAAATCAAGGAATCGTGAAGCGCCACGCTGCGGTGCAAAAAAAGAACCTTGCGAGGGTTAGTCGCAAGGTTGCAATAATTAAAGATTTAATAATTTTTTGAGCTTGCCCCATTTTGTCCCTTTTGGAATAAAATATATTTCCCACTTTCCTAAAAATTCTTCATCGAACAGAGGTGGACTAATTTTTATAAAACTATACCAAAAGGACTTCCTGTCCCACTTTTTAAATTCAATTAACATTTGGGGCAAACAGTGCACAGCATCAATTAATAGATAGGATCTTTCAAAGTTTGAATCTCTAATTGCAAAGCACACTTGATTCAAAACTTCATAAATAAATACAACATAATTTTCTACTTCCTTAAAATTAGTACGTGTACCTTGATAGTTATATACGAACAAATTCTGTACTACATCCTTTTCAATACTCCCTTCAGGTAGACAGTTTATGATTTCATTTTGAAACAATTTTAAATCAATAGCTTCTTCTCTTAATAGAACTTCTATGTTTAATAGCAGTACACTCATCAGCACTTCAAGATTTAATTTAGATAAATTGCTGCGAGTAAAAATAAGTAATTTTTGAAGGTTTAACAAAAAAAACGTAAAATTACTTGCCTCCAAGTCCCCCACCCTCTTAATATCCAATTTGTACATCTACTGGTTTGTTATTTCTAATCGCATCTAATAGTCTGTGATGTCCATCTTGAACAACTCCATTTCTATCAACTTTAATCGGGTGGTCTCCTCCAAATTCTACGGCGTTCTGTAGCCTTTGTTCTGACAATTTACTTAAATCTTTATCCGGTATTAACGTTCGTGGGTCAACCCCTATTTGAACCGTTGGTCCATCAGGATCGAATGGTTTACCCACTGGTTCCTTAGAACGCAAGTCAGATATTGCATCTTTGCCCCAATCCCACAATTTTTTAACACTAGAACCAACTGCTATTGCACCATCTTTAACTCCTTCTACGACCACACCAGTGCTAGCAATTCCACCACTCACAAATCCCGCACATTCACTATCATAAGCACAACCTACAACTACTTGAGAAATGCCAGAAGGATCGGAAATATGAGGAGCGCCTGGTATGAAATATTGCTGTAGGTTCCCATCGTCGTCATAGTAATAATCACCGTTATGGACTGCGTCTTTTGAATAACCAGATCCATCCGTCCTTGAACCATTCATATCACCTGAACCATCATTACAACCGCCTGGATGTGAGTAAGTCGTTCCATTAACTACTGCCGTACACCAATGTCCTGTGGGGTCAACGTTTGTCAACGGATTATTATGCACGTATGTGTAAAGGTTAAGGCTCAGCGGATTATCAATCTGCCCTTCATACGTATCCTCATTTATAAACCTGCCTACACTTGGATCATAGTAACGCGCCCGCAAGTAGTACAGTCCAGTCTCCGTATCATACTGCTCTCCAGCATATTTGAATGAGTTGGCAATCCCTTCAGTTTGGCTTGTTATGTTTCCCCACTCATCGTACTGGTAATTGTTTACAATAATTCCGTTTGTGTCAACAATCTGAGTGACATCCCCATGACCATTGTATAAATAATAATACATTTGACCCGTACTTACATCTTTTTTCGCTAATAAGCGATCGCCTCGAATGTAATTGGCCGTAATCAGGTTGCTACCATTACTCTCAGAAATGACATTCCCTGATGCGTCGTACTGATACTGAATCGTTTGTGTTCCTGACGTCTTTTTATACCGCAAGTTGTTGGGCGCATATGCAAACGACGTTGTCATGGAACCATAGATAACACTGCTCAGTCGATTCAGTAGATCGTACGTATAACTAATGTCAGTCATCGGGAAGTTCTGCGTATTATCTTGCAAAGTCATTCGATTACCCTTCAAATCATAGGTATAACTCGCCGTACTTCCGTCTGGCCTAGAGATGGTAAGTAATCGGTTTAGTGCATCATAGGTATAACTTGTTGTCGAAGATACAGTATTTACAGTCTCTGTTTTGGAAGTAATGTTGCCATTATCATCATACAGATAAGAATAAGTAGAAAGAACGTTGGTTCCTTTCATGTTCGTCACACTTGCCAACCGCTTCAGCGTGTTATACGTGTAGTCCGTTTTTAGAACAGTTCCATCGGCTAATACAGGATACATAATGCTCTTTATCTGGCCATCTGCATAATAGTCATAGATAGCATTGACACTTGCCGCGGTATTCGGTGTCGAAAGCCCATTCATCTGCACGCTATCCATGCGAAGCTTGTCGTAGTGATAGTTAACATTGTAACCTGTCAGATTATTCGTTTGTTTGGTCATACGACTATTAGCATCATAGGCAAGCGACAGACTTGAACTATAATTAGTTGCTGTCGTATTGAGTGACGTTAACCTTTTCATCGTATCCATACCTGAAGTCATACTTGCTGTACTTACTCCATTTAAATAGGTCTCAGCCTTATCATACATAATTCCATTGCTACCAACAATTGATTTGCTTGTAAGCGTCGTTCCATTCGCTGTGATCGAACTGACCCTCAATCGATTCTGTTCATCATATTGATTCGTAAAAGTAGTTTTATTACGATCCACATACTTATACAACTGGCCTAAGTTATTATACGTATAGGTTTCGCTCAGGTTGGCAGGATCTGTTTTTTGAGTTAATCCCCCTACTTCGTTGAATTGTTTCGTATTTAGTACAGTTGATGGGCCAGTCGGAGTACTCTGCATCGAAATTTGTTGCAGATTTCCTCCAGCATCATACGAATAGTTGCTCAGTTGTCCCAACGCATCCTTGTAAGTAACTAGTCTGTTCAAGACATCATAGGTAAGTTTCTTGGTCACACCATCGCTATTGTAGTTTTTATTAGGGTCTGTGTAAGTCAGAACATTTCCTACAGTATCATACGTCCATGATTCTGTTAGAGGTTGATTCTGATTCGGCCAATCTTTATACACACGAGTCGTTAAAATACGCCCCCACTGGTCAGCATCTTGCTCGGAATAACTTGTCTTCAGATTATTAAGTACAGGATTTTTACGATATGTATTTACATCTGTCGAAGCCACAAAATAACGGCTTGTGCGGCGAGCTTTTAGATTATATTCCGTTTCATAGAGATTACCGTATGAATCAATAACTTCATTTTGTCTTCCCCAGCTGTCATAGGATGCCGTCGTTGTATTCATCAAGGGGTCCGCCATGTACGTTACGCGCGACATGTCATCATAGTGATATTGTGAGTACTTCCAAGTAATAGCGCCCGGATCCCAGAAAGTACTTAAACGCAGGTTGCCCAAGCCATCATAGTAATCTTCCTGTTGATTTAGATAGCTCACTACATTATTGGATTTCTGCGTATATTTGCGATAAGCATATATATATATACTATAAATTCCAGTATTCGTAGGGTCGTAGTAGCTAGGAATATAGTAATTCCCATAAGTTATAATATCGGAAACATCGTATTGCTGACCATTCAGATTTGTAAACATAGGGTATTTGGTCTCTGTTAGACGTCCCAGCGAATCATACACGTAGGAAGTACGATTATTCGCTCCATCGGTCCTATCCTTTAATAACCCCGTCCCCATATAATACGTCATAAATGTTGATACGGTCTGCGTTATGGGTTGTCCACTTTCATTAATTGTATTGAAATTCGTTTCGAGTTTTCCGGGATAGGCATATCTCGTATCGGCTTCAAATATTGTTACAGATCTGGAAGTCTTCCCGCCTTCTAATGCCTTGGTAGTTGTTATCTTCTGAACCTTGCCGATCAGAGGCGTACTTCCCCCTGTACAACTCGAAGTTATTGCTGCATTAGAGTCAATGATGTCATAACAGGTATTTATCCTTGCTTCCATTGTTTTGGTATTTTGACGTCATAGGGAATTTGAAGTGCTCGATACGACGTCTGGCTTCTATCCAACTGGTTCTTGCTCTTCTTATCTTTGTTATCCTTAGCAAGCTGCTTGACTTCCTTCGCAGACGCCTTGGATAAAGCAACCGTCGCAACATCCAGATCGGCTTCGTCGATGAGATCTGTCTTAATATCCTGCCAATGCCCGTTCTCATCTTCATAGTGCACATCTTTCAATGAAATCTGAGCCTGATAACTTCCATCGGCAAGTAAAAAATGCTTACTCTTTGAAGTTCGTTGTTCCACGACCTCACGAACGATTTGATTCTTTGTTTGGCTGCCGTACACATTGCCGGTAACCCTATTGAGCAACTGTTGCGTATTACCACTGCTGTCAATGATATTGGGAAGCGCTTTCATTGATTCCACTGAAGCTGCAGCAACTGTTGAAGCCCACCCATTTGTACATATTATTGAAACTAATGCTAGTACCGTGACAAATTTCAAATTTGGTGATTTAAATTTTAGCAATTGGGTACCCCTTTCAAAATGATTAATCAATTATGCGCTCTTCATTTACAGAATAAAGAACTGTAAATTCAATACGACTAACAACTAAATAACATTCAACATTTTACCACCAACTTTCCAAATCATTCGATTATTTTCCCATTAAATCCAAATATATGGGATGTGTTTTTTTATGTTGCCATTTATTTCTTTACGATTCTTTCATACAAATATCATTTACAAACCATTTACAAAGTTCGACGCTTTAGTTAATAGAAGACCTATATATTAATCGTAGATAGACGATGGTTTTGTCTATTCTTGTCTATATATAGGAGGGAAAATATGCGAAAGAGACTAATGACTCATGTGTCGATGCGTGCAAGACTGATTGCCAGTTTTAGCAGTGTACTTCTCATTTTTTTAGCCGTCGCCTTGTTTAACTTGCATCAAGTCACCCAGATCAAACAGCATATGGCGGAGCAAAATGAAAAAGTCGAACTGAAAGTGCTAGCACTTGAGTTAAAAAATATGGTGCAGGAGTTAAACATCATTGCTTCGGGGCTTGAAATCTCCAAGGACCCTGTTTTCGTAGTGAGATATAACGGCAACCGCACACAGTTCAATGATTACATAAAACAGATTGGTGACACCGCCTCGACCCCCGAGCAGCTCGTATGGCGCAGCAAATTAATTCAATCGACGGTCGACTATATCAACAATTTCGATACCGCAGCCAGAATGATTCAAGATTCGGGCATGAAGCCGACTGACCTCGAAATCAATCTTCAATACTTATACAATGAATCGCAGACGTTAAAAAATACGATCTTCGAACTGGTCGATAAGTTCTACGTCACCTATGCCGACGCCGCCGACGCCGCCATTGCCGATTCGGCCAAGGCACTCGATGACAGCCGCAACATTATGCTCGCTGCTTTCGGTGTCGTCTTCCTGATGACGGTCGTTATTGCCTTCCTAATTATCACATCCTTTACACGTCCGATTCACAGGTTGCAAAAGGCCGTTGCCCGCATTGCCGCAGGCGATCTGACGCATACGATTAACTCGACGTCCAGGGACGAGTTGGGACAGCTCAGCAATAGTTTCGATCATATGATTGCTCAAGTCCGTCATATGCTCGGCGAAACGCAAGCGATCGCTTCTTCCCTCGCGGAGCATTCGCACGAGTTCCACAGGTTCTCACAGCTGACGGCCGCTGCCAATACGGATATCATCAAAGCCATTCAGGAAATTTCAGCCGGTGCGGACGAGCAGGCGAGCAAAACCGAACAAAGCTCGGCCATCATGGCCGAGCTTGAAGAAGAAATCCGCGACATTACCGCGTATACGAACGACATGCTGCGCAGCAGCGAAGAAGCGGCTGTCGGCACCCAGCAAGGGGTCAGCTCCGTGACCGCCTTGAAAGCGTCGACTGCCGAGTCCCAGCTGCTGCTGCACAAAGTGAACGGCGCCATGCAGACGCTCGGCACCAGCTCCAAGCAGATCGGCGTCATCATCCGCTCGATCACAGAAATTTCCACGCAGACGAACGTCCTTGCGTTGAATGCGGCCATCGAAGCCGCGCGGGCAGGCAGCCACGGCCGCGGCTTCTCGGTCATCGCCGATGAGATTCGCCAGCTGTCGCAGCAGACGAACGAATCGTCCAAGACGATCAGCGGGATCATCGGCACGCTGCAGAAGCAAATTCAAGAGCTGCAGCTTTCGCTGGGCGCTGCGCACGAGTCCGCGATGACGCAAAGCGGCCACGTGGAAGAAACGTTCGGCTCCTTCAACAGCATTGAGCGCTCGACGAGAGGCATTAAGGAACAAATCGAACATATCCATCAAAAGATTGAAAATGTGCAGTCCCGGAACGTCCAGCTCGTCGATTCGGTTCAATTCCTGGCGGCCATTGCGCAGGAAACAGCCGCCGGCGTCGAAGAAGTCAACTCGACGAGCATCGAGCAGGACTCCTCGGTCAGACGCATTGCGGAGCAGTCCGATGATATTTTGGCGTTGGCGCAGCGGTTGTTTACCGAGATCAGCAAGTTCCAGATTGCGGCGGAATACGATGAAGCGGAAGCTGTTCCAACGAAGCAAGCTTTTCCGGAGATAGAAGAATTATTAGTAATGACTTTAGAGAATGAGGACCTCGCTGCGGATACGCCGCAGAACGCTGTGCAGGAGCCGGCTATGATGGAAGAAGCCTCGCCTACCCGAACTGCGGAGCCGCAGGTGTCTCAAACGGAGCCCGCGAAAACGGAGGCCCCTGAACGCGAGTTAGTGAAATCGAGGTAAAACACAGATAACCCCACAAAGCCAAGCGAGAAAGTTCGCTTAGCCCCGTGGGGTTTACTTTTATTGTACAATCGCATCACGGGCTTTTATGCTGCGCAGGATGCTGACCTCGACCCGGCGGTTCTTCGCCCGGCCCTCCAGCGTCGCGTTGTCGGCCACTGGACGATATTCACCGAAGCCGATGGAGGAGAACAACGAAGGCTGCAGTTGGGGATTCACCAGCAAAATTTTCATAAAATTGACGGCCCTCTTGGCGCTGAGATCCCAGTTCGTTTCGAAATCGGCGCGCTTGATCGGAATGTTGTCCGTATGCCCCGCCACCTCAACTTGATAGTTCGGGTATTGCGCCAGCAAGCTGCTCATATTTGCCGCAATTTGCTGCGATTCCGGCTTAATTGTTGCGGAGCCCGAGTCGAACAGCGCTTTATCGCTGATTGTAATCGTTAATTTATCCTGATCCAGCTTCGTCGTCAACTGCTCGGTCAACCCATTCTCCTTAATAAATGCATCCATGCTCTTCTTGAGCTCTTGTAAATCTTTCTCTTCCTTTTGCAGCTTGGCGGCCAATTGACTGTCCACATGCGATTCCTGCTTGGTCGGCGGATTCTGATTGCTGTTGTTGTTTTTCGTCGAGTTCGCCGCATCGTTGATCGGGATGAGATTCGAAACTGCGAACGGCGCCTCACCGCCCGTAAAGGCATTATTCAGCGACCGCATAATGGAATCGTATTTCTTCGAATCCAACTGAGAGGAGGCAAAAAGGATAATAAACAGCGCAAGAAGCAGCGTCAGCAGGTCGGCATACGGAATGAGCCAGGATTCGTCCACGTGCTCTTCGTGATCCTCATGCTTCTTCTTTTTACTCAAGACACAGCGCCCTCCTTCATCCCCTCTTCGAACGCTTCGCGCTCATTGTTCGGAATGAAAATCAGCAGCTTCTGCTTCACGGAATTGGCGGAAACGCCGGACTGGATGGAAAGGAGCCCTTCCACAATCATTAATTTGATTTCCACTTCTTTCTTCGATTTCTGCTTCAGCTTGTTCGCAAACGGATGAAACACCACATAGCCGAGGAAAATCCCGAACATCGTCGCAACGAAAGCGGCTGAAATTAAATGCCCAAGTTTCTCCACTTCACTCAAATTCCCCAGGGCTGCAATCAAGCCGACAACCGCTCCGAGAACCCCAAGCGTCGGCGCATAGGTACCGGCTTGTGTGAAAATTCCCGCATATTTCTTATGACGCGCCTCCATCTCGGCAATATCTTCAAGCAGCACATCGCGCACAAAATCCGGATCATTGCCGTCGATAATGAGGCGCATGCCGCTCTTCATAAACGGATCCTGCAGCTCCTCCGCTTGCTTCTCCAAGGAAAGCAGCCCTTCTCGCCGGGTAATGGACACCCAGTTGACAAACGTTTCCACTAACTCTTTTTTCGGCATGAACTTCTGTTCGGAAAAAATAATTTTCAACAATTTCGGAATTTTCTTCACTTCATCTAATGAAAACGCGATAAACACAGCCGAAGTCGTCCCGCCAAAAATAATGAGCGCCGCCGCAGGGTTGAGCAGTGCAGCGAGACTCGCCCCTTTCAGCACCATCCCGAAGCCAATCGAGATTAACGCCAGAACAATTCCGATCCATGATGATTTTTCCATATATGAGCCACCTCTTCCAATATTCTGACTATCCAAGAAATCCTGTATGTAAAGGATAATCATAGCAACGAATGCACAAAAAAAATGTAACCCCTTACTTCATGATAAGTCTATTCACCTAATTAAACAATCCCTTTTTGTCAAATCATAGGTCTAAAGTATCAAACTTTGATCAAATTATGACTCGATCCGACAACTTTTGTGCATATCCTAATTCAACAATCGAACCCGCGACTCCTGCTAGTTGCGATCTTATCATTAACCTCACGCTAAATACCGCTTCAAGGGCCTGAAAAATAGGAAAAGCCGCAACAGATGCGGCCGCACTTTCTTATATTTCATCATCGTAACCTTGATCCGCCGGATACAAATCATAGTTCGCTTCGTCTGCAGGAAGTTCCCCCTGCTCATCTTCCGCGACGCTCGCGAGATCGTAGCTGTTTATAACAATCAAGGGATACGTCTGACGCTCGCCAAAATGCTCCGCCTGCTGTTTGATATATCGCGGTGACCCACCGGTTTCTTCATCATAGACTAGCAGCAGTCCGTCCGTATTGCGCAGCAGGAACTTGTCCCGCTCTTTGAACTGCCAGGGGCCGTCGTACTTCGTTTTGGTCACACTGTTCACATAGTCCGCTCCGCGCAAAACATTCGCGTAGTAGGCTTTCTTATCGTCGCCCCACTTTTCCTCCTGCTCCAAAAAAGGGGGAATCACCGCCAACTGCAGATGGGGATAGTCGGTTTTCTTTAATTCGAGCGCCGCTTCCGCCGCCCATAGCTCGACACCCCACTGGCCGCTCACGACAACCCATTCCAACCCCTCTTCAAGAAGCGGAATCAAGCGTCGCTGAATGGCCTTCTTAATAATCCCGATACCCGCATGTTTCAGAGAGAAAATCCCCAATTCCGACGCGCGGTAGCCAGTGATTAAAATTTTCTTCACCCTAACTCTCCTCTCGCAAGGACTTCTAACAGGTTAACATAGAACGAAGGGATAAGAAAGAAGGCAGCTCGGAATCGGCGGGTTCTTAGAATTAAACACGTCATGTTTATGTCACTTTTATTCACAAATGCGTCACAATGCAATCGGATTCACGCAGTATTCTCGTAAGTTTTGATTTTTTTGTTCAAAATTTTGATTGAAATCAGGAGAGTTTTCGGTTATCCTGAACACAACGATACATTCGCGTTATATTATCTAACATATTCTAAGGAGATGATCACCATGAATATCGCTTTAGTCGCCCACGATGTCCACAAGAACCTGCTCGTCGATTTTGTGATTGCTTACCGGCACATTTTTCAGAAGCATCAGTTGTTTGCTACCGGCACGACAGGTAGACGCATCAGCGAGGCTGCCAAATTGGACGTGATCCGACTGCGCTCCGGCCCGCTTGGCGGGGACCAGCAAATCGGCGCCATGATTGCCATGGATGACATCGATATGTTGATTTTCTTCCGCGACCCGATTTCAGCGCTGGGCCATGAGCCGGACATTACGGCGCTGCTCCGCCTTTGCGACGTTCAGCGCATCCCCCTAGCAACCAATGTAGCGACCGCCGAAATGCTGATCCGCGCGATGGAGAACGGCTTCCTCTCCTGGCGGGAAGAAATTCATAAATACGAGACAGCTAAGCTCAACGGAACGGAACACATCTAACATCGAGCGAAAAAAGCGGCGGTTCGGGGCGCCTGATCGATTAGGATCAGACGTCGAACCGCCGCTTGGCCGTCTAGCCGTGCAAGGCGCCGGCCAGCCAGCTGTAGGCCTGGCTGCCGTTCACTTCATGCCCGCCTGCGTAGAGATGGGAGGCGAGGCTCCCACTCGCCCCCAGCGCGGCGTAGCGCTCCTCCAGGAAGGCGAGCGCCTTCCTGACGCCTCCTGCAGGGAAGATCGGGTCGTCTTCCCCGGAAGCGATAAAGAGCGGGCGCGGCGCCAGGAGGCCCAGCAATTCGGGCAGCTCGGCGTAAGTCAGCACGCCGGGCAAGTAGTTGTCGATGCAGTGCGGCACGTGCATGATGCTGTCTTTGAACGTATTGGCGAAGGCGCACAGCACCGTCGCCCGAATGCGCTCGTCGAGCGCGGCCGTGTACGCCGCGATCAAGCCGCCGCCGGAGAAGCCGAAACAGCCGATGCGGGTGGGATCAACGCCCTCCAGCATCGCTAAGAGGTCGATCGCTTTGACAGCCTCTGTCACGCGCAGCGCAGCCAGCGAGACGCCGTACATCGCCAAATGCGACGCCAGCGTCTGGCAGGAGGAATTGCCGACCTTGCCGACTTGCTGATCCGCGGCAAGACGCCGGTCGCCGAAGCCGATCACCTCCGGCACGAGTACGATAAAACCGCGCCGCACCAGCTCCAGCGCATAATTGCCGTGAAGATCGTGCGGGCCGGTGTGCGGCGAGCCGTCGGGATTCATGCCCGCGATCTGCCGGCTGCCGTAGCCGTGGCCGTGAATCGCGAGCACAGCGGGCGCTAGCGCTGTCAGTCCCTTCGGTTTCAGCACATAAGCCGGAACGCGCAAGCCCCACACCGTGCTGAATTCCACCCGCTCGCGGATGTGATCCTCCAGCTCCGCGCTTTCAAGAGGAAGAGGCCGAAGCGCCTCTTCCTCTTCGACCTCCATCCGGAGCGATGCCGCCAACCGATCCTTCAACCAGCTGCTATACGCAGATTCCCCCATTTTTTGCCGACGTTCCCTGCGTCTATGTTCATGCACTTCATAGAGCTGTTCCAAGCTCGTATCCGGCTGCCACATGGTGATCGCTCCTATCGAGAACTTATTTGAATTTGACCAGATGATCGACATTTACCGGCAAGCCCGTGCGCATGGAAATATTGCCCGCTATGCCAGTCAGAATCGACATCGCGCCATCCACGTGCGAAGCAGCGCGGTTGAAACGGTCCGGAGCCGGCTCATCGAAAATATCTTTCAGCAGCACAGGATCGCCGCCGCCGTGGCCGCCTACGCCTTCTTCAATGGCAACTTGGTAAGGAGCCGCGAACATCGGGAACACTTTGACGGACTTCTCTTTCAAAGCGCCCTCGTCTTCTTTTTTACCGCCGGAATTCACGTAGGATTGTTCCACAACACGCATTTCGATGCGGCCTTTGCTGCCGTTGATATGCACATTGAACCCTTCCCAAGGCAGATACGCATTCAGGGAGTACGTCAGGATCGCTTTATTTTTGTAACGGACCATTACGCCCATCGTATCTTCAATGGAAATGCCGTCGCCGAACACACTTTGATCGCGTTGGTAGCCGTCTTCGTGCTCCGCATCCAGGTACAGGCCTTTCAAGTGCTCGTTGCTGTCGAGGTGCAGCGCGAACGGATCGCCTTGGGCGTTCTCATTGCCTGTCGCACGTTGATAAAACTTCGTTTCGCCGCGTTTCTCAGCATTCGCTTTGCCATAGAACATCAGATCGCCCATCGCAAACACCGTTTGCGGCTGCGTGCCCAGCCAGAAGTTCACCAGGTCAAAATGGTGCGTGGATTTGTGCACCAGCAGACCGCCGCCGTTCTTTTTGTCCCGGTGCCATCTGCGGAAGTAGTCCGCGCCGTGCTGCGTATTGAGCAGCCACTCGAAGTGAACGGAATGCACGTCGCCGATGACGCCGTCCATGATGAGTTCACGAACTTTCGTATTATGCGGTGCATAGCGATAGTTGAACGTTACGCGCAGTTGACGGCCCGTACGCTCAATCGCGTCCAGGATTTCTTGGCATTTTTCCTCGTCCACCGTCATCGGCTTTTCGGAAATCACATCGCAGCCCAACTCCATCGCTTTGATAATGTAGGTGTGATGCGTGCGGTCAACCGTCGTGACGATCACGTAATCCGGTTTTTCGGTCCGGATCATCTCTTCAAAACGCTCCGCTTTATACGTCGGCACTTCATGATAACCGTATTTATCTTTGAGCAGCTTATTGGTATAGTTCATGCGGGTTTGATTGGAATCGCAAATCGCGACTAGCTCGGACGTTTCATTAAAATCCTTCACCATCGCCCCATAGAAAAACTCAGCTCGTCCACCTGTTCCTACTAATGCATAACGCTTTTTCGCCATTCGTGAATACCCCTCTCGTCATGTCTTACTTACGTTAAGGATAATACAAGATTTGTTGCGTTTCTAATCAAATATTACTTCACGACTTTATTTCCTTGCATATTTTGCTGTAAAATAAAAGGAGCCCATAGACACAAAGAAGGTGACTCCATTGATTGAACCGATGATCCGTTATGAAATCGAACGATTTCGCCGAGATCGGCCCTATACGATGCCGGCGAACCATTTTCACGACCATTACGAAATCTACTATTTGCTCAGCGGCAAACGTTATTACTTTATACAAGACCGGTCCTACTTCATCCAGGAGGGGGATCTGGTATTCATCGACCGCAATAAACTGCACAAAACGCTGGATGCCGACATCGCCGCA
Source organism: Paenibacillus whitsoniae (assembly GCF_003955665.1). Taxonomy (GTDB): domain Bacteria; phylum Bacillota; class Bacilli; order Paenibacillales; family NBRC-103111; genus Paenibacillus_E; species Paenibacillus_E whitsoniae. The sequence goes on along the minus strand of NZ_RXHU01000007.1, from coordinate 106,397 downwards.
CATGAACGGATCCTGGTCAGCTTCAACGACCGATGGCTGCACGATCTGAGCCAGCCGTCCAAGGAATTGGCGTTGGCGGCGTTCCGGGACAAGCAGCGCATCTTTTCGCTAAAAGGTGCAAACCGGATGTTTGCGGAAAATGTGTTGTTCACCCTGCTGCGCGAACAGCAGCACAAACAGATCGGCTGGGAGTTGAGCAGCCAAGCGCTGCTGACGCAGCTTTTGGTGTTTTGTACGCGTCTGATCGACTCGCAGGAAGCAACAGACGAGCAGCCGCAGGCGAGTCACCCGAAAATTTTTGAAATCGTAGCTTACATTAACGAGCATTATCAGACACGCCTCAGCCTGGCCACCATCTCGGACAAATTCCACATTTCGCCAAGCTACTTCTGCCGCTCTTTCAAGGTGACGACAGGATTCTCGTTCGTGGAGTACCTGAATAGCGTACGCGTTCGCGAAGCTCAGCGGCTTCTCCGCGAGACGAAAATGAAGGTCATCGACATCGCCGAGCAAGCCGGTTTTGAAAGCGTCGCGCATTTCGGGCGCGTGTTCAAGCAAGTGACGTCGCAGACGCCTATGGCGTGTAGGAAGATGACGCGGGTGTAGGGGGTCGGCACGTCATCAGCAAAAAAGACAGTCCCAAAAGACTGTCTTTTCTGTATGCTATCCTGCGCGTCTAGGCAAACTGATGCCCGCACGACGAACAAAACTTCGTTTCCGACGGCACGACTTTGCCGCAGACGCATTCTTTTTCGCCGCGCACCTCGATCAGCTTCTGCTCGAGTCCCTCAATATCCAGCTTCACCGCGGCGATACCTTGGCTGTAGCTTTCCACGATTTCGCCATAGCGCGATGGATCACCGGCAACATAGGCCGTGTAGACGGATTCGCCGATGAGGCCGTAAATCTTCTCAATCTCTTTCTCTTTGGATGAGATCTGCGCTTTCAGCTTCGTAATCTCGACGGTTTGCTGCGCCTTTTTGGCAGCGTCGGATGCACCTTGTTTGACTTTGTCAAAAAATGACATGGGGGTCCCCTCCATCAACTCGTTATTTGCTCTCCATAACGATTCATATGCAAACTCACTGCCTTCTAACACGCTAGCACTATACTAGAATTTGAAATATTCTTTCGCATTGTTGTAAGAAATGCCTTCAACCAACTGCTTCAACAGCGCCTCGTCGTTCGGGAACTCGCCCGCTTCCACCCACTCACCGATCATGTTGCACAGGAGTCTGCGGAAATACTCATGGCGCGTATAGGACAAGAAGCTTCTGGAGTCCGTCAGCATGCCGACGAAACGACCAAGCAAGCCAAAGTTGCCGAGCGATTTCATCTGCGAAATCATGCCGTCTTTCGTATCGTTGAACCACCAAGCTGCACCGAGCTGGATTTTGCCTGCAGTGCCGCCGCCTTGGAAGCAGCCCATGAGCGCCGCAAGGATCTCATTGTCACGCGCATTCAGCGAGTACAAAATCGTTCTCGGCAGGTTGTCCGCCACGGCGAGGGAGGATAACAAGCCTTGCAGCGCAACCGCTACCGGACTGTCGCCGACTGCGTCGAACCCGGTATCCGGACCGAGCTTCGCAAACGCATCCGCGTTGTTGTTGCGGGCTGCGTTCATGTGATACTGCATCGCCCAATCAAGCTTCTTGTAAATGCCGCCAAGGAAAAGCAGCGTATAGGTTTTGTATTTTTTCTCCTCTTCCAGAGAAACGGCTTGTCCCGCCAGTCCTTTTGCGAAAATGGCAGCCGCTTCTTCTTTGGTCGTTTCGGCAAAAGGCACGTAGTCAAGCGCGTGATCGGACACTTTACAGCCGACGGAATCAAAGAACAATGCACGGCTTTCCAGGCCTGCGAGCAGGTCGTCATAGGAGCGGATCGCCGTTGCTGTCGCTTTCTCGAGCTGCGCAATCCACGGCAGGAAGGTTGCACGGTTAATTTCCAATGCTTTATCCGGACGGTAAGACGGCAGCACTTGCGTGTTGAAGTCGGGGAGTTCTTTGATTTTAATGTGGTATTCCAAGGAATCCACCGGATCATCGGTCGTGCAGATCACAGTAACTTTGGAATCTGTAATGAGATCGCGCGCGCGGGATTTGCCTTCCGCCAGCTTGGCATTCACTTTTTCCCAAATGACAGAGGCATTCTCCGCGTTCAGCAGCTCATTTACGCCAAAGAACGTCCGCAGCTCCATATGGGACCAGTGGTACAGCGGATTGCCAATCGCCATCGGAACGGTCGCCGCCCAAGCAGCAAACCGCTCATAATCGCTTGCTTCGCCAGTCACTTTGGACTCCTCAACGCCGTTTGCACGCATCAAACGCCATTTGTAGTGATCGCCATACAACCAAGCTTCCGTAATGTTGCTGAATTGTTTATTCTCATAAATTTCTTGCGGACTGAGATGACAGTGATAGTCAATAATCGGCAACTCTTTCGCATATTCATGGAATAGACGTACAGCCGTTTCATTCGTTAACAAGAAATTCTCATCTAAAAACGTTTTCATAAGTCTCATGTTCCACCCTTCTCAAGCTATTCACTCTATCCTCTATCATAGCAAAGGGGGCTGTATTATTCTTGTGATTTTTTGCTTAGATTTTGTGAAATATGCAGATATTGACCTGACTATTGCGTCGTCATCGGCTCACCGGGGTCCTCAATTTCCACTTCTTCCGGCACAGCTTTGGCCGCTCCCGGCACATGCCGAGGTTTAACCGAGATATTCTCGGAGGAAAAAAGTTGAACGACCACCTGCCCGCCCCCAGCATGCGCCCGGATTAACACCGCTTCGTTGTAGTCGTTGCGGAAGCTGAAATCCGGACCGCCCCAGTTGACGGTCGCATCTCTTCCGTGCGGCACATAAGGCACAGAACGACTATGTGAGTAGCGTTCAATGATTCGCAGCCCCGCCCGGTCCACCGCATTGTATAACGTCGAAGAAATCTGGCAGATGCCGCCTCCGATCCCCTCCGAGAATTCGCCCCGCACGATGACCTTGGCTGACATATACCCCCGGCCGCGCGTCCGCATACCAACGACCTGATTGAAGGAGAACGTCTCTCCAGGCAGGACCACGTAATTGTTAATCGCCTGCGCAGCGAGCTTCAGATTGGTAAAACGGTGGTGATTGCGGGAGTTAAAATACGTCACGTAATACCCAATCGGGCGAACGCGGATACTTGCGAGCAGCTCGCTGTCGACTTTGGGATAGATCGCTTGAAAAGGAATTGTAATGACCAGCGGTTCGCGTGCGTAATAGTTCGCATAAAATTGATCGATAAATGCTTGCCTGTTCAGCCTGGCACCCGGGGACTCCTTAACGATGCCCCCATTATCGCCAATCGTGGCGTTGATCGGCTTTCGGTAGACGGCCTTTTCCATCTGTCCGACCAGGCGCTCCAGCTTGACCGGATCAACCAGCGGTATATCAAGCAAGCGGGTTGTATACGGTTCCCGCTGAATGATCGCGGCGCGCTGACCGGTTTGCGCATCATCCGTTAACTGAAACGGCGCTGCACCGGGCTGGGCAAGCAGTAACAAGCCTGCTAGCCATTCAAAACGCAGCATAGCTCCCACCTCCTCACTCTAGTGTAAACAGTTGACAAATTTCCATTCGAAAACCTTATTAACCAACGGTAAAAAATATTTGACAGTCGCAGGCAAGAGCGCTACACTGCTAGCAAGATCTGCAAGAAATCAAGGCAATCAAGGAGGAGTTCTCATGAGCTTTGAACACAATTTGGATAAATACGCCGAGCTGACCGTCAAGGTTGCGCTAAACATTCAGCCTGGCCAGACGCTGTGGATCCATGCGCCGATCGAACATCCCGCGTTCGTACGTTCCATTACCCGCAAAGCCTATGAAGCCGGCGCCAAGCACGTACATATCGAATGGCAGGATGAAATCTGCACGCAAATCCGTTATACCCTCGCACCGGACGAAGCGTTCAACGAGTATCCGACTTGGCGGGCGCAGGGATTGACGGAGCTTGCCGAAACCGGCGGTGCCTACCTCTGGATCAATGCCGACAATCCGGAATTGTTGAAAGACATCGACCCAGCCCGCATCGCAGCCAATTCCAAAGCAGCCGGCCCTTTGCTGGTCAAATGGCGGGAGAGCATGTCAACCTACGATATGACATGGTCGATCATCGCGGCACCATCCCCTGCCTGGGCGGCGAAAGTGTTCCCGGATCTTGCGGAAGACGACGCTGTAAGCGCCCTATGGGACGCCATCTTCAAAGCGACGCGCGTCGATCAGGAGGATCCGGTCGCCACATGGCTTGCGCATAATGGAACGCTGCGCAGCAAACGCGAAGAGCTTAACGCAAAGCAGTTCCACAAAATTCACTACCGCGCGCCGGGCACGAATCTGACCGTTGAACTCCCGGACAATCATATTTGGCGCGGCGGCTCTGCGACGAACGGACGCGGCGGTTTTGACTTCAACCCGAATATCCCAACGGAGGAAGTCTTCCTCTCCCCGCATCGCTTGGGCACTTCCGGAACGGTTCGCAGCACGAAGCCGCTAAGCTATCATGGCAGTCTCATCGATGGCTTCAGCCTGACGTTCGAGCAGGGCCGCGTAACCGAGTATTCGGCCGAGCAAGGCTATGAATCCCTGAAAGCGATGATTGAAATCGATGAAGGCGCGCGCCATCTGGGCGAAATCGCTCTAGTGCCGCATCATTCGCCGATTTCGGACTCGAATCTGATCTTCTACAACACGCTCTATGACGAGAATGCCTCCAACCACCTGGCGCTGGGCCGCTCGTTCCCAACCTGTCTGGAGGGAGGAACGACGATGTCCAATGAGGAGCAGCTGCAGGCTGGCCTTAATCAGAGCTTGATCCACGTCGATTTCATGATCGGCTCTGCCGAGATGGATATTGACGGTGAGCACAAGGATGGTCGTGTGGAGCCAATCTTCCGCAAAGGCAACTGGGCGTTCTAAACAACGAAAGGTACAGCATGCAGGGCTTCAGAGCTCCGTGTGCTGTACCTTTTCCTTTGCCGGGAAGCTATGCCCTGGGAACAATGGCAGCCTGGCATCATATAGTAAAGTAAGAAGCATCACCCCAGGAGGAGATGTTCCTATGCGTACGCAACCTAAACTGACTGCGATCTCCGTTCCTTTCGATCTTGGCGCCGCTTGCCGCGGGGCAAGCCAGGGCCCGGAAGCCATTATGCAAGCCGGCTTGCTGCAAAGCCTGGGCATCCTCGGCTTCACCGATATTCAAACGGCAGAAGTGGCGCTACATCCGGGCGGCGTTAAGCCGCTAAGCGCACAGACAGACACGGCCAATCTTCATTACTTGGCCGAAATCGCGGCCTTGAATTCGAAGCTCGCCGAGCAGGTGTCGAGGGCCGTCCAGCAAGGCCGCTTCCCGCTTGTGCTGGGCGGCGACCACAGCATTGCCATCGGCTCGATCGCCGGACTCGCGCGGCATTACCGCAAGCTCGGCGTCATCTGGATCGATGCGCATTCCGATCTGAACACCGCCAAAACGAGCCCTTCCGGCAACATCCACGGGATGTCGCTTGCGGTCAGCCTCGGGCTCGGCCATCCGTTGCTTACCGATCTGTTGCAGATCCGGCCGAAAATCCGGCCCGAACACGTCGTGCTCATCGGCTCCCGCTCGCTGGACGAAGGTGAGAAGAAGCTAATTCGTTCGCTCGGCATCAAATGCTATACGATGTATGACATCGATCGCAAAGGCATGGCTGTTGTCATGCAAGAAGCGATCAACTATCTAAAGGACCGGACGGATGGCGTTCACCTCAGTTACGATGTCGACTCCCTCGACCCGATGGAAGCGCCAGGCACAGGCACGGCTGTGAAAGGCGGGCTCCTGTTCCGCGAAGCGTTCCTTGCCGTCGAAATGCTGTGCGAATCCGGTATCGTAACGTCCGCTGAATTCGTCGAAGTGAACCCCCTGCTCGATCGGGAGAATACGACGTCCGAGCTGACGGCGGGTCTCATCTGTTCGCTCATGGGAGATGCGATTTTGTGAGGATGACGGCGGCAAGAGCCCCGGCAGCGCCTGAATTGGCGCGCCGGGGCTCATCTTTTGACCATTATCCCTTGGACTCAGAAAGGTTCGCTTGCCAAATCTGACGGCGGATTCTACACTAACTTTAATACCTGCGCGAGGAGTTGTACGCCACATGCCAGAGGCACCGACTGTACTTCACGTTACTCCGATTCTCCGAATGTTCGACGAGTATAAAGCCAAGCAGTTCTATCTCGACTACCTCGGTTTCAAGCTGGTCTGGGAGCACCGCTTCGAACCGGACATGCCGCTCTATATGGAAGTGGTGCTCGGGGCACTTAAGCTGCATTTATCGGAACACTACGGCGATTGCACGCCGGGCTCGGCAATCCGCATTGAGATCCAGAATTTGGACGCTTTTCACACCCGTCTTCTCAGCCAGCAGCATGCCTACTCCCGCCCGGGAATTGAAACAACGCCTTGGCAGACCCGCGAGGTGAGACTGACAGATCCTTTCGGCAATCGATTGGTATTTTTTGAACCATTGGTCAATTAATAGATGTGGAAAGGGGCGTCTCCAACAAAATGACCTACTGTTCCAAATGCAGCAGCCGCTCACCGGCAATTCCCGGCGTCGTCATCTGCACAGGATTCAGAATCTCCTCAATTTCCTCCGGCGTCAGCAGCCCGCGTTCGAGGATCAACTCTTTGAGCGTCATGCCGGTTTTGAGCGCTTCTTTAACAAGCTGCGCTGCTACTTCGTAGCCCAGGTGCGGATTCAGCGCCGTCACAATGCCGAAGCTTTGTTCCACATACATTTTGCAGCGCTCCCGGTCGGCTTCAAGCCCTTCAATAGCAAACTGCTCGAACACCGCGGCGGCGTTGCGCAATATTTTTAACGATTGCAGCAGATTGAACGCCAGCACCGGCCCCATCACATTCAGCTCGAACTGCCCCGCTTCGCACGCCAAACAGATCGTATGATCGTTCCCGATGACCTGAAACGCCACTTGATTGACGACTTCCGGCATGACGGGGTTTACTTTGCCAGGCATAATCGATGAGCCCGGCTGTCTTGGCGGCAGTTTCAGTTCGCCCAACCCTGCCCGCGGGCCGGAGGCCATCATGCGGATGTCGTTACAGATTTTGGACAAATTGACCGCGCACACTTTGAGCGAAGCCGAAAGCTCTGTGTAGGCGTCCATATTTTGCGTGCCGTCGACCAGATGCTCCGCCAATTCAATCGGAATGCCGACCTCGGCTTTCAAATAATACAGCACCCTCTCCACATAAGCGGGCTTGGCGTTAAGGCCCGTACCCACAGCGGTCGCTCCCATATTCACCGCTAGCAGTCCCTTGGACGCATGCTTGATCCGGTTGATGTCGCGCTGCAGCACGCGGGCATACGCCCCAAACTCCTGCCCCATTCGAATCGGAACGGCGTCCTGCAGATGGGTGCGTCCCATTTTGATCACATCGTCAAACTCGATTTCCTTCTTGGCAAATGCCGCTTGCAGCGAGCTTAGCGCCGTGATCAGTTCTTCGGAGAGCCGGTAGGCGGCGATTTTGATAGCTGTCGGGATCGCATCGTTCGTAGACTGGGACATGTTCACATGATTGTTCGGATTGCACTGAAAATACTGCCCCTTCTCTTCGCCGAGCAGCTCAAGCGCACGATTCGCCAGCACTTCGTTCATATTCATATTGATAGAGGTTCCCGCTCCGCCTTGGATGGAATCCACAATAAATTGCTCGATTAATTTTCCCTGCCGTACTTCAGCGGCTGCGGCTACGATGGCATCGCCGATTTTACGCGGCAGCATGTGGGTGTCCATATTCGCCATTGCCGCGGCATACTTCACTTCCGCCAGCGCGGTGATAAGCTCGGCATGGATTTTAACGCCGGTAATCGGAAAATTCTCAACGGCTCGCATCGTTTGAATGCCGTAGTAGGCGTCTGCCGGTACTTGTTTTTCCCCTAAAAAATCTTTTTCAATGCGATAGCTCATGCTGTGCACCTTCCCCGTTTCTTCAGGTTGTCTTGCTGCGATAAGGCCTGTTTCTTAGTGTGAACGGAATAGCCAGTAGTATGCGTTTTCAGTCAAACAAACCCTCGCCCGTTGGCAACGTTTCCCTCCTCGAGAATAGTATAAGGTATGAGGCTGGGCACTTCCAGTCCCCGAAGGAGGAATGGCGCATGACGAACCGCAGCGACGCGATTATCCGCCAAACGGAGAAGTATGGAGCCGCCAACTATCATCCGCTCCCGATTGTTATTTCAAAGGCCGAAGGCGTATGGGTCGAGGATCCGGAAGGCCGTCGTTATATGGATATGCTCAGTGCTTACTCGGCGCTCAACCACGGACACCGGCATCCGCACATCTTGAACGCCTTGCTTGAGCAGGCCGGTAAGGTGACGCTGACGTCCAGAGCTTTTCATCATGACATGTTAGGCGAATTCTATGAAAAATTAGCGGCGTATACGGGCAAGGAGATGATTTTGCCCATGAATACCGGCGCCGAGGCGGTCGAAACGGCGATTAAAGCGATCCGCCGCTGGGGCTGCGACGTCAAAGGCATCCCGGACGGGCAGACGGAGATCATCGTCTGCGCAGGGAACTTTCACGGGCGGACGATCACCGTGACGTCGTTCTCCTCCGAGCCGGCGTACCGGCGCGGGTTCGGGCCGTTTACGCCGGGCTTCCGCATCATCCCCTACGGGGATGTGGAGGCGCTGCGCGCGGCGATTGGCCCGAACACGGCCGGCTTCCTCGTCGAGCCGATCCAGGGCGAAGCCGGCATCATCATCCCGCCGGCGGGGTACTTGCGCGATTGCTTCGAGCTGTGCGAGGCGAATCGGGTTGTATTTGCGGCCGACGAGATCCAGACGGGATTCGGCCGCACCGGCCGCCGCTTCGCCTGCGATTGGGAGGGGGTCACCCCCCACCTCCTGCTGCTCGGCAAAGCCCTCGGCGGCGGCGTGCTTCCGATCTCGGCGGTCGCCGGAGATCGGGAGGTTTTAGCCGTGTTTGAGCCCGGCTCACACGGCTCGACGTTCGGCGGCAACCCGCTCGCGTGCGCGGTGGCGGTTGCCGCCTTGGAGGTGCTGGAGCGCGAGGCGCTGGCCGAGCGCTCCGAGGTTTTGGGCGCTGGGCTGCTCCAGCGCCTGGGCGAGCTCCGCTCCCCGCTGATCAAGGAGCTGCGGGGGCGCGGGCTGTTTATCGGCATCGAGCTGACGATGCCGGCGAGGGGCTACTGCGAGAAGCTCATGGGGCTCGGCTTGCTGTGCAAGGAGACCCATGAGCATACGATTCGCCTAGCTCCTCCGCTTACGATTACGCAGGAGGAGCTAATCTGGGCATTCCAGCGCCTGCAGGCGGTGCTGGGGACGGCTGCGCCTGCGTAATGCAGGCGCACGATGCCACTCAATTACAAGTTGTAAAACCTACATTAGATTTCCGACTTCGCTGCCAATTTCAGGCGAGATAGAAGGAATGACGCTAAATTACCTGTATGAAACGCAGGTACTTCTCTCGACACAGCCGCTTTCCGGCAAATTTACTGCAGAAATACATTTTGTTACTGTGCTTGGAGCGGATGGCGGGAGTTTAACTTGTTGCTGTGCTTGGAGAGGGGATGGCGGGAGATTAGCTTGTTGCTGATGCTTGAAGCGGATGGGCGTTAGTTTAGCTTGTTACTGTGCTTGGAGCGGAAAGCGGGAGTTTAACTTGTTTCTGAAGTTGGAGCGGATGGCGGGAGATTAGCTTGTTGCTGATCTTGGAGCGAATGCTGGGAGATTAGCTTGTTGCAGTATGAGTGTAAAAGCTCTGATTCACTTGTCACGTTACCTCGAGCAGCTTGCTCTGTTTCACTTGTCACGTTACCTCGAGTCGAGTAGATTGCTCTACGTTCACTTGTCACGATACTTGGTTCCCCACTCGCTCCGAGCCAAGGCATACTGTTTTGGCACGAGGCGAGCGAGGTTGGTCAAGCTGTTATTGTGGGGGTAACTCGATTCTGGGGACGACCCGGGGTTCCTGCAAAAAGTCAGTAATTTTCTCTCCGCTCGAACACCATCTGGCCGAACTTCTGCGGCACGTGATAATTGATCTGTCCGGTCGGGCACCAGGCCCAATAGTGGCGATTGCCTTCACGGTCGTCGTCGATCCGGTAAAAGTTGCACAGCCACGTTTCGCCGTCTGCCGGCATAGCCCGACCGTCCAGGTCGGCGAATGGAATGCGAATGATGTACGAAACCCAGCCTTCGGCATACGGTGTAATCTCCGCTCGAAAGCCTGGTGCATGCCAAGCAATGTCGCCATCGATACTACCATTCAGGTGGTTATGGATGAAAGCATCGAATAGCACGCCGGTTGGGCTCACTTCGAACTCGTAGTAATCGGTCAGCTTCCCTGTCGGCGATACAAATACTTCCACGACGTCCTCTTGGTAGATCGGATCGTCGTGCTCGGTCATCGTAGCGACGACGTGATCGTCTTCGCAAAGAAACCGGATGTACAGGCTGTCTTCGGTCCAACAAGCCTGGAAAGTCGTTTCAAGCCGCGGCGGCTCGCCAGCCACAACGCCTGTCAGCTTCTCGCTCGGCAGCCGGTTCCAACTGTTTTCTACATGTTGTACAAATTGACATGAATACGCCACCACACGAAACTCCTCCGCATTGAAATTAACTCTTATATCCTATATTAATCGCATATCGCTGAAATAGGAAGGAGGACAGCTGATCACGCGAAGCGGATTTTTCTTCTTCCTTCAACCAGGAAGCCTCCAGTCGCTCAATGGTTTCAATTCTCAAACTCTCGTAGTCTTCCTTGGCCGACTCCACCTTCTTGGCGAGTAAAGATGCGTACATCACTAGAAAAACACCAACCAGCAGCCCCCCGCACAGCAGCCTATTGGCAATGAGCAGATCGAGCATCAGCAGGGCGTTGCCTCCTGATTTGGCAATCACAGTGCGATATAACGCATAAAGCACGAACAGCACGATCCCCGCAGCCGCAATGGACAAAATCGGCTGCCGTCCCTTCAGTTTATCCCATTTCATCTTGCGTGCAATTAATTCTTGAATCATCCGCGTGGAATCCTCGCTCAGCTTCCAGTCGCTCTCCGACATGCCGATCGCCCCCTTTAGTAGAGCGTATGCCTGTCTCACCGGATACTTGCTAGAAAAGCAAAAAAGATCACAAGCATCACTCTTCACGCCTCGCACGAAGATGCTTATGATCTCTCGATTTCTCGGAACTCGTTAGAATCTTTTTTTGCCTACCAGGAACTTCTTGTTCCCTTTTTTCGTTGTCACCGGCACATGCTTATAGCTGCGCACCATCTGACCTTTGCAGAGCGGACAAGTCGGTACAGCTTCCGTAACGAACTCTTTGCGAACCCATGCTTTACATTCTGTCGCTTTACATTTCCAAATTTCAATTTGCTCCAGATCCGGCTTTTGTTCTTCTGTCACGACACTTGTTGATGTAGACATTTTAATTCTCGTACTCCCTGCTTCGTAGATTAGATTACTTATTATTATACAGATCCCATCGAATATCAAGTGTTTCCCGTGTTCAAAAGTATTTACCAGTGGTAGAATAGAAAAGACGCTTACAATTTAGACACAATTACAAAGGAAATCTCCATCATGATCACTTTGCTTCGCGAATGGAAGTACCAATTGACTGGGTATAGTCGCAATATTAAGTTATTTTTCTGGTTCAATTTCGTTTGGAATCTAGGCATATCCATGTTCGGACTCGTCTACAATCTTTATGTCAAAAGCCTTGGCTTCGGCCAAACGACGGTCGGCAGCATGGTCGGCATGTCGGCGCTGGCGGCAGCAATCATCCTGATTCCCGCCGGCATTATGAATGATCGCTTCGGACCCAAGAAGGTCATCTCCGCAGGGCTGATCTTCACCATCCTGGCGCTTACCGCGCGATCGCTCATCCAAGTGGAGCACGGCATGTTGATCGCGGCTTTCCTTGGCGGCATGGCGCTGGCCGTCGTCTCCGCAACGATCCTGCCGTTTATGGCGAACAACTCGACGCCGGAGCAGCGCGTTCACCTATTTTCCTTGAACATGGCGCTCGTTATGCTCGCGAATGTCATCGGTATCGCACTTGGCGGCGTGCTTTGCGATTTATTTCATTTCGGCTTCGGCCTTGAAAACATTCACAGCCTGCAAGTGACACTGCTCATCGGCATAGGCATCGCGGCGCTCGGCGTCATTCCGATGTCCTTATTTGATAAAAGCCGGCAGGAACAGCAGCCTAGGCGCGAGAAACTGAACTGGCGGCTGACTGTAAAAGAGCACAAGACCTCGCTGCAGGTGATCGCGATCTTTTGCATGCTGGGCCTGCTCTCCTCGATCGGCGGCGGCATGATTGTACCATACTTGAACGTCTATTTCGAAGACCGGTTCGAAGCTTCCAAATCTGCAATCGGCATCGTGGTCGCCCTTGGACAAGCCGCGACAGCCGTCGCCTTCCTGATCGGACCCATGATCGCCAAACGCTACGGAGAGGTCAAATCTGTCGTGTATTTGCAGCTCAGCTCGATTCCGTTTCTGCTGCTGACAGCATTTTCCGCCAATTTCTATCTGTCCTCGGGCGGGTATTTGTTCCGGCAGGCGCTAATGAATGCCGCGAACCCTTTTTACAATTCCATCAAAATGAGTTACGTCCACCGCTCGCTCCGCGGCCTCGCCTCCTCATCGGGAGAAGCGGTCTTCAATTTGGGCTGGTTCATCGCTTCTCCGTTAAGTACAGGCCTCGTCTCCCGCTACGGGAGTTATTTGGGCTATGCGTATGCGTTTTGCGTGACGGCGGTTATTTATGTGCTCATCTCTCTGCTTTTCTACTATTTCTTCGGCAAAGAGCGCTATCAAACGATTGACTAGCAATCGGCACACCTCACTTTCCGTCGTTGACGCAAGGTGAGGAAGGGCCTACAATAGAATGAGAACGCTATCATTTCTAAGTTGCAAACGATATTTCATTGACATAGAGAGGGGCTGTTCACATGCGAAAACTTCTCTTCTTTAATCGACAGAGCATCGTGCTGACCTGGTTGATTTCGTATATCGTGATTTTGCTGCTGCCCGTCGTGATCGGGCTTCTGCTCTACTTTGAATCCAATCGGACGCTCAAGGAAGAAATTCAACAGGCGAACGATTCTCTCCTCAAGCAAGTCCGCGAAGTGATGGACAATCAGTTTAAAGCGATGGAACAGCTGAATTTTGAAATTACATGGAACGTCAACTTGCAAGAACTGCTCTATTCCAATAAATACGAAGCCTTTCCCAAAGACTATCGATACGACACCTATCAAATTGCCCGCACCCTTGCGCAGTACAAAACCTCCTATCCCTTAATCGATTCCTTTTACATCTATTTGAATAAAGATCAATCCGTTATTTTGCCGTCGACGGTCCGGACGACAGAATTTGCTTATGAGACGCTCCACAAGAACAATAAATGGTCTTACAACTCTTGGCAATTAATGATGACCCAACCGAATTTCAAAGGCTTCATTCCGATAACGCGCATTGCGGAAGACAATTCGTTGCAGAAGTCCGTCGCCTACATCAGCACGTATCCGCTCGATCACGGGCAACCGAGTGCGACAAACGTCATCATGGTGGATCAATCGCGCATTCTGAGTGCCATTCAGAACATGGAGGTTTTCAATGAGGGGCATGTGTTGATTCTGAATGAATTCAATACAGTGCTCGCCTCCAATTCGGAGATCGCGATGCCTGCCACTTTTCCATACGACAAGTTAATTGCGAATCCGAATTTCAATTACACGGCCCCGAACGGCGATGAGTACGAGGTCTTCTCGATTCAGTCTCCGCGTTCGAAGCTCAAATACGTCTCCATCATGCCAAGTGCGATCTATTGGCAAAAGGCTTCCCACGTTCGGAATTTGACGTATCTCAGTATGCTGATCTCGCTGCTGGGCGGCGGCATTCTGACGCTGTTCTTCCTTCGCCGCAACTATCATCCCGTACGCCGGCTTGTCCAGGCATTCGCGAAGAAGGAAGTGCTGCAATCGGCCAACCGGTTTAACGAGTTTCATTTTATCCAAGAAGCTGTAAACCATACCCTGGATGAAATGGCCGATTTCAAAAGCAAAATGGAGCAGCAGCGGCACATCGTCCGCTCCCATTTCGTTGAGAAGCTGCTTCGCGGCAAGCTCGACGGACGAATCCCGGTCGCCGAAGCGCTCACTACGTTCGAGATGAAGCTCGACCGGAAGCAATTCGCCGTCATGCTGTTCGTCGTGGACAAAAGCGAAACGTTCTTTGAACGCGTCACCCTGTCAACGGAGGAAGAGAAATGGAAGCTGCTGCACTTCATCGTCAGCAATGTGGTAGAAGAGCTGCTCTCCGCTCAGCACCGCGGCTATGCCGCTGAAATCGACGATTCACTGGCCTGCTTAGTAAACCTCACGATGGAGGATGAGCAAAGCGCCAAGAACGAGCTCGTGCGCATTGCCGACGAAGCCCGGCAGTTTCTGGCTTCCACGTACGGCATAAACCTGACGATTTCCATCTCAAGCACCTATGAGCATATCCAGTTCGTGCCGCAGGCGTTCCTTGAAGCGCTTGATGCGATGACCTATAAGCTTGTTGTGGGAGACGCCGATATTCTTGCGTATCCGGATCTCATCGCGCATACGGCCTGCGACAACCCAAGCGGCTATTATTATCCGATGCAGCTCGAACAGCAACTGCTCAATGCCGCCAAATTCGGGGAGCTTACGGAAGCCCAGCACATTATAAACGAAATTTTAGACCGAAATTTTCAAGATGCCGGCAGTTCGATTGCCATGACGCGACTGCTGCTGCAAAATATGCTGTCTACGCTCATGACTTGCTTGAACGATACCGGCGGCTTGCAGGAAAGCTTCTTTATTCGCCATCCGAAGCAGGTCGAGCGGCTGCTGCAAAGCAAGTCCAAGGATGAAATCAAGCAGCAGCTGAGTGAGATGCTCGAACTTGTGTGCGCGCACACCGTTTCCAAGCGCCAGCATGCCCAAACGCTGACCAAGCAGAAAGCGATGCAGCAGCTCGTCGATCAAGTGAATAGCTACATTGAGCACAATTACGCCGATGCGAATCTGAATGTGTCCATGATCGGCAGCCATTTTGACCGGAAAGCGACCTACCTGTCCAAGTTATTCAAGGACCATGCCGGCGAAGGCTTGCTGGACCGTATCAACAAAGTGCGGATCGAGAAGTCCAAGCAGCTCCTGATGCAGGAGGAACAATCGGTCGGCGATGCCGCCTATGGGGTCGGCTTTAACGATATTAACGCGTTCATCCGCGTTTTCAAGAAGGTAGAGGGCATTACGCCAGGCAAATACAAAGAATTGGTTGAGCAAAGATGAGACCATCCTATAGGCGCAAAACAAAGCAGGAGCCGGTGAGAACCGGCCCTTTTTCTTAAATAAACGGATGATTCCGCCTCCATTTTGGCTTTTTTCAAGAAGGAATTGGACATTTTGTAGAGCATGAACCCAATTTTCGAGACGCGATTGGCTTTTTTCAAGATAGTTATTTTGAAAGCGTTATCATATAGTTGGATTATCAACACAGCTAGACCAGACGCAGAAGCTCAGCCCATCTTTTTCAAGGAGGTCGTCTCATGAAAAGAAACAAAAAGGTATTCACTGTGCTTGTTGCTACATCCTTAATGGGAAGTCTCGTTGTTGCATGTTCGTCTAATTCTTCGTCGCCTTCCGGCAGCTCGAGTCCTGCCGCTTCCTCCGGCGGTTCCGGTACGACAACCAGTCCTGCCGCCGCCGCTGTCACATATCCGCTGAAAACGGATAAAACATTAACGTACTGGGCCGAAATTACCGGCAATCTGGTCGGGGTGAAATCCGCGCAAGCCGATGTGCCATTCTATCAAAATTGGCAGAAGGCGACCGGCGTCAACCTGAAATTCTTGACCCCGCCGACGAATCAGGGCAAGCAAGCGCTGAACGTCATGCTGGCTTCCGGCGATCTGCCGGACATGATTGAATTCAACTTCCAAGGCGACTTCCCGGGCGGCCCGGAGAAGGCGATCAAAGACGGCTATATTCTGAAGCTTAACGATACAATCGATAAATATGCGCCAAACTTCAAGAAATATTTGAAAGAACACCCGGATGTCGACAAGCAAGTGAAAACGGACAATGGCAGCTACTATGTGTTCCCGTTCATCCGCGGTGACGACTATCTGCGTGTCTTCCAAGGGCCGATTGTGCGCAAAGATTGGCTCGACGATCTGGGTCTGCCGGTTCCGCAAACGATCGACGACTGGTATACGACGCTGAAAGCATTTAAAGAAAAGAAAGGCGCAACGGCAGCGTTCTCCGTCGTCTCCGTGCCAAGACCGTTCAACGAGCTTGCTAACGGCGCTTTCGCCAGTGCATTCGGCGTCACCCGTGACTTCTTCATCGACGATAAAGGCGCCATCAAATTTGGACCTGCCGAAAAAGGGTACAAAGACTTCCTTGCAACGTTCCATAAATGGTATGAAGAAGGTCTGATTGACAAAAACTTCGCGACGGCAGATTCCAAAGCCTTGGATGCCAATATGGCTTCCGGCGCAACCGGCGTCACGGTACAGAACGCAGGCGGCGGTATCGGCAAATGGCAGCCGCTGATCACGGCCAAAGATCCGAAAGGCGTGCTCATCGGCGCTCCGTATCCTGTGCTGAAAAAAGGCGATATTGCGATGTACGGCCAAAAAGACCCTGCCAACGCCCCGGGCGGTTCCGTGGCGATCACCGCCAGCTCCAAGAACATTGAGCTTGCAGCCAAATTGCTGGACTACGGCTACTCCGATGAAGGCCATATGCTTTTCAACTTCGGTACAGCCGGTGTTTCTTATAACATGGAGAACAACTATCCGAAATACACCGATCTGCTGATGAAGAATCCGGATAAACTGGCTCCTGCGCAAGCGATGGCGCTCTATATCCGCGGCAATCACAACGGACCGTTCGTGCAAGACAAACGCTATATCGAACAGTATCTTGCCCTGCAAACACAGCGCGATGCCGTAACAACTTGGTCGAAAACGGATGTTGACAAGCACAAGCTGCCGCCAATTACCGCTACGCCTGAAGAAAGTACAGAGCTTGCGAAAATTATGACTGACATCGATACATTGGTTGACGAAATGACGCTGAAAATCATTCTAGGCACAGAGCCTGTGGATGCCTTCGACAAATACGTCGAAAAATTCAAATCCGTTAAACTCGATCGCGCCATTGAAATCAAGAAAGCCTCCTTGGACCGCTATAACAAACGCTAAGCTTGACCTGCGGAGGGCGAGGAGTCGACTCCTCCCCTTTGCTCTATTTTTCAAACTCGCGGCGAAAGGAGAGATCTCATGCGTAAAACGGCGGAAGCAAGCTTTGCGACTCGTTTCAAGCGCGATTTCCTGCTCAACAAATATTTATACCTCATGATGGTTCCTGTCCTGGCCTATTATGTGACCTTCCACTACGCACCGATGTATGGCGCGCTGATCGCCTTCAAAGAGTATACACCGATCAAGGGCGTCTCCGGCAGCTCGTGGGTTGGCTTGCAGAACTTCCATGATTTCTTCAGCTCGTACTACTTTTGGCGCATTTTGAAAAATACCGTGCTGATCTCGCTGTATTCCTTGTGCTTTGAGTTTCCGGCCCCGATTGTTCTGGCGATTCTGATCAACGAGCTCGCGAACAAGAAGTTTCAGCGGTTTGTCCAAACCGTCACGTATATGCCTTACTTCATTTCCCTGATCGTCATTGCCGGCATGATCAAGGATTTTACGAACAATGGCGGTCTCATCAACAACTTTTTAACTTACTTTGGCATGAATGATACAGCGATGCTGCAGAAGCCCGAGCTGTTTCGAACCATATATATTTTATCGGAAATCTGGCAAAAAATCGGTTGGGAATCGATCATCTATCTGGCCGCTTTAATGAGCATTGATCAGGAGCAGTATGAAGCGGCTAAAATCGACGGCGCTTCCCGAATCAAGCAGATTTGGCACATTACGCTGCCCGGCATCCTGCCGACCATTTCCATTATGTTTATTTTGCGGATGGGGAATATGCTCAATGTCGGCTTCGAGAAAATCATTCTCCTGTACAATCCGAGCACGTACGATACGGCAGATGTCATCTCTTCGTTCGTGTACCGGAAAGGTCTCATTGAGTTCGGCTGGAGCTATAGCGCCGCCGTCGGTCTCTTTAATTCCGTCGTGAACCTGGCCCTGCTGATCGCCGCCAACAAAATCAGCAAGCGTATCAGCCAGAACAGCCTATGGTAAGGGAGGAGGTGCTGAGATGAAAACGAGCTTATCGGATCGCACTTTTAATGTCATCATTCACGTTTTGCTGCTCATGCTTGTCGTGGTCACGCTGTATCCGCTGCTGTACGTCGCCCTCGCCTCCTTTAGCGACGGCTTGCAGCTCGTTACACACAAAGGCTTTCTGTACAGGCCCCTCGGGTTCAGTCTGGAAGCGTATAAAAGCGTGTTCCACAACCCCGCGATCCTGACCGGGTATCGCAATACGCTGTTTATTCTCGTATTCGGCGTCGCGACGAATCTGGTTGTCACATCCTTGGGCGCCTACGTGCTTTCCCGTAAAAATGTGATGTGGAACAACGTATTTATGTTTATCGTCATCCTGACCATGTTCTTTAGCGGCGGTCTGATCCCGCTTTATCTTGTAGTCAAAGGCGTAGGCCTGATTGACTCCCTGTGGGCGACGATTTTGCCTTTTACCGTCAATACGTTCAACCTGATTATTATGCGCACCGCCTTCATGTCTGTACCGGAGAGTCTCGAGGAATCCGCCAAAATGGATGGCGCCAACCACTTTACGATTCTGTTTCGCATCATCGTACCGCTGTCCATGCCGGTCATTGCGGTGATGATTCTCTACTATGCCGTGGAAAAATGGAACGGCTGGTTCTACGCCTCCATCTTCATTAAAGATCGCGCCCTATATCCGCTGCAGCTGACGCTGCGGGAAATTTTGATCGCGAACAATACCGACTCCATGTCCTCCGGCGCCAGTGCCGCCGACCAATTCCAGATTGGGGAGACGATCAAGTATGCGACCATTATGGTCGCTTCAGTGCCGATCCTCATTCTCTACCCGTTCGTGCAAAAATATTTCGTCAAAGGCGTCATGATCGGCGCCGTCAAAGGTTAAGCATTGAGCCGCCTGCTTCCCGTCCCGGGAGCGGCGGTTTTCTTTTTCCAAAGGTTAGGCACAAGCAGGGACGACCTTGCAGCCTGACCATACATTATAGCATGAGGCATTGTGCTTCGATGCAAAGGAGGAATTCGCATGTATGTCGATTTGGGCTGCGGCCGTCATAAGCATCGGCAATTCTACGGAATCGATCGCATACAGCTCCCCGGCGTTGATCTGGTCTGTGACCTGAATCACGGCATTCCGCTGCCCGATAACAGTGTAGAGTTTGTGATGGCAAGCCGCAGTCTGCCCTATTTGCACGATTTTGTCTTCATGCTGTCCGAAATTTATCGAATTTGCCGCCATCAGGCCATCCTCTGCGTGCTGGCCCCCTATGCCCATCATTTTCGCCACGCCTCCAACCCTTATCTCAAACAAAAATGGGACGAATACACGCCGCGTTATGTAACCCCGCATTTCACGCAGCCGCCTGGAAGCCCAACCTGCCCGCCGATTCCCGGATATGCCGTGGAACAGATCCCTTATGATTTTCGCCTGTTGCGCATGGAACGCTTCTACGAGCCTCCGTATTCGACCGAATGGTACGAACAAGAAGAGCTCGATGTACTGCAGTACGTGCAGCCCAATGTCGTCAGCGAGATCATGTATCATTTCCTCGTTGTCAAGAAGGAGCTCACCTCCACTGAATGGCAGCGCTTGTGCAAACAAACGCTTATGGAGCCCATCTGGGCACCGGAGCTTCGCCTGAACCCCGCTCCCGTCTCAGACCCTGAGGTTATGCCGCAGGACCTTCTCGCCAAGCCCTCGAAAAAGATTTCCTCACCCCACGAAAAAAAAATCGTTAAATCCAAGTAAACTCTTGCGTTAATCCGTTCATGTTTCTCAAATTGAAACATAGTTTAGAACCATCGGTCTATTTTCCTCTCTACGGCCAACACTGATAATACTTTTTTGTGTGTTATCGGAATTCACTCTAGGGGGTGAGGGCCATCGCTCTCGTCGTCAGAGCTACGCTCAACGCAACTGGCGCGATTACGTTTACCGGCAACACCCTTGGCTTAAGCCGTTCTACCACAGAGGGGGTACCGGGAACCCAAGACAGCATCGGCGCCTTTACCACGACAAATACCGCATTAAAATTTGGAAGCTACCCCTCCGGGACAACTAATCTGTATACCTCGAACAGTTCGTCTGCGATCCTGACACTGCCGGCCGGAAGCACCGTCCTATATGCTGAACTGATCTGGGGCGGCACGTATGTGAATGGCTCGGTCAATTTAACGTCGGCCATCAACAATCCCGTTTCATTCACGACGCCGGCCGGCACGTTTAGCATCACGTCCGAGATTTCCACACGCAACGAGTTCGACCTGGGCAGCGGCGCCTTGGGCTATGTACGTACAGCCAACGTCACATCGCTTGTCCAGCAAGGGATGGCCGGCACTTACACGACGGGCAGCGTTGTCGGAACCATCGTGATTAACGGCGATCCGACCGCGAACCACGCTGGTTGGACGCTCGCCGTCATTTATCAGAACACGAGTCTGCCATTTCGCAATATGTCCTTGCGTGTCGGCGCCGTACTGGTACAATCGACTTCCCCTCCCGTGAACACGACAATTACAGGGTTTGCAACACCGGTCACCGGCGCCTTGGGCGGCAGAGCGCTGTTCAGCGCCCAGGAAGGCGACGCCAACCGTACGGGCGATCAGGCGTTGTTCGGATCGACCACGTCGTCGCTCGTCGCTTTGTCCGGGCCGAATAACTTTGCGAACAACTTCTTTGCTTCGCAAATTAATAACGATGCTGGTCAGCTCAATACGACAGGCACCTTCGGCACGTCCAACCCGACCAACGGTGCTCCAGGAACAAATATCATCGGCGGCCGGCAAGGCTGGGACATCACCAATGTCGATGTATCCGCCCGACTCGCCAACAACCAATCGTCCGCCATTCTACAGTTGACTACTTCCGGAGACGGCTATGTCGTTAACGCCAACGCCCTCCAGATCAATATCAATGCGCCCCTCATCACCGTCGCCAAGAGCGCCAACGTCACCGGCACAGTCCTCGGCGATACGCTTACGTACACGGTGACCGTCAGCAACAGCGGCAGCGCCAGCGCGGCCAGCGTTGTGCTGTCGGATGCGCTGCCAGCCGGCTCCACCTTCGTCGCAGGCAGCGTCACCGTTGCCGGTGCCGCGAAGCCGACCTACGACATCACATCGGGGGCGCCACTTGGATCGCTCGCGTTTGGCTCATCGATCACCGTCACGTACAAAGCGACGGTAACCAGTATTCCAAGCCCGTCGCAGATTGCCAATACCGCGAACGCCGCTTTTACCTTTCAAAGCGTCGCGGGCGGTTCGATCATATCCGGCGTCATTCCGTCCAACACCGTCACCACGCCAATCTACGCGCCGAATATCAGCATAGTCAAATCCGCCAATACGGCCAACGGTTCTGTCGGCAGCAATGTGACTTACACGCTGCAAGTAGCCAACACAGGCAACATCGCCGCCGTTGTTAATCTTACTGACAATATTCCGACCGGAACAGCCTTTGTTCCCGGCAGCGTAACCGTGAACGGTGTAACCGTGCCTGGCGCCAATCCCGCCAGCGGTGTCAATATCGGTACGGTATCTGCAGGCGGCACGGTTACGATGACATTCGATGTTACAATTCTCGTGCTGCCATCACCTTCCCAGATAACGAATAAAGCGAACAGTACATACACGTTCCAGCCGCCCGACGGCCGCACCATATCCGGTTCGTCGGAATCCAATACGCTGACGATCCCCGTCCGATTGCCGAGCGTCGGAGCGGTGAAGAGCGTGAACGTCGTCGATGCCGTGGTCGGCGATACGTTTACGTACGCCACGGTCATCACGAATTCCGGCGTCGCCACGGTCACGAACGTCACCTTGACCGACACGGTGCCGACCGGCGCCACCTTTGTCGCAGGCAGCGTGGTGGTCGGCGGCGTCGCCAAACCAAGTGCCGTACCAAGCAGCATTCCCGTCGGCTCAATTACCGCCGGAAGCTCGGTACCGGTGACATTTCAGGTCGCCGTCACTTCCCTGCCTGCTCCGGCGCAGCTGGTGAACCAGGCCGGCGTCTCCTACAGCTCCGGCACGTTCAATGGCACAACGCTGACGAACAGCGTTACGACGCCGGTCTATCAAGCCGTTGTCGCCATCAGCAAAAGCGTCAACAGCACGAATGCGACGGTCGGCGATACGTTGACCTATACGCTGATCGTCAGCAATTCTGGCAATATCGCGGTGCAGCCAACTGTCGTCGATACGATCAATCCGTCGACGACGTTTGTTCCCGCAAGCGTGACGATCAACGGCATTGCGGCTCCTGCCGCCAATCCCTCGACTGGCATTGCCATTGGCACATTAGCCCAGCATGCAACTTCGACCATTACGTTTCAGGTGATTCTGCAAAGCTTGCCGTCTCCCCCTCGGCTGACGAACCAAGCGACGGTCAATTATACGTACCAGCCGCCGGATGGCCGCACCTTGTCTGGCAGCAAACTTTCCAATGTAACCGATGTTCCGGCTTCGGCGCCGAATTTGACGGTTGCCAAAGCGGTTTCGCTCCCTTACGCCGCCCTCGGCGATGTCTTGACCTACACGATCGATCTGACCAACACAAGCGTTGTTCCGCTGACGAATGTCGTGCTTCTGGATGCTGTTCCGCCAGGAGCCTTGTTTCAAGCGGGCAGTGTGACCGTCAACGACTTACCGAGACCTTCCGCCGATCCGAATGCCGGCTTTACCCTTGGAACCATTGGGGCAAGCGGGGTTATGCACGTTACATTCAAGGCGGCAGTCACCGGCGTGCCAACGCCTCCGAAGCTCGGCAACCAAGCCGCAATAAGCTTTACCGCTGGCGCCTTCTCAGGCTCCGCCGCTTCGAATACGGTTACTACCACCGTTGAGCAGCCCATACTGGCTCTCACCAAAACTGCGAACGACACATTGGCGGTACTGGGCGATCTCATTGCATACACAGTGACAGCAAGCAACACCGGCAGTGTGGCCGCAAACGCCGTACTGTTCGATAACATTCCGGCCGGCACTTCCTTTGTTGTGAACAGCGTTATTATCGACAACATGCCGGTCCCCGGCGTAGATCCTGTCAACGGCATCCCGCTGGGCTCCATTCCGGCTGGAGGCAGCCGATCCGTGATATTTGAAGTTTCCATGGATTCACTTCCGACGCCGCAGCAAATCGCGGATACTGCCACAAGCACGTTTACGTTTACGACAACGGATGGCCGAACGTTATCTGGCTCGGCAAGCTCCAACACCGTCGTCATTCCCGTCTCCGCGCCTAGCGTCAGCGTTATCGAAAGCAGCAGCGTTGGCACAGCTGTACAAGGCGATACCGTTACCTATACCGTCGTTGTTACGAATCAAGGTATCGAGAGCGTGGGCCATGTTGTGCTCACCAGCATGGCCGATTCCAGCACTTCATTTATCCCCGGAAGCGTGACCGTGAACGGCATTGCAGCGCCGAACACCAGTCCGTCCACCGGCATTCCACTCGGTACACTGGCGCCTGGTACGCCGGTGACCGTGACTTTTGAGGTGATCATCACAATGTCAACGCCACAAATCGTCAATCAGTCAGCCGTCAGCTTTACGTCCGGAAGCTTCTCAGGTTCTTCGAACTCCAACAATGTCGTGACGCCGGTGACCCAAGCAGTCATGACAGCCGTCAAATCCGCGAATACGACGAATGCAACAGAAGGCGATACCGTTGTCTACACGGTCGTGGTCTCCAATACCGGAACCCTGCAGGGCACTACCACCGTCACTGATACGATCCCCGCTGGGACGTCCTTCGTGATGAACAGCGTACTCGTGAACGGTGTCCCGCAGCCGGGTGCGGATCCGGTCACAGGCATTAACGCGGGGACGATCGCACCCGGCGCATCTGCCACTATCGCTTTCTCCGTCCTCATTGAGACGCTGCCAAGCCCGCAGACAATCAGCAACACCGCAACTGCCGCATATACGTTTGTGCCTCCAGACGGTCGAGTTATTACACGATCCGTGCAATCGAATACCGTCTCGTTCCCGGTGTCCTCCCCAAACGTTGCGGTAGTGAAAAGTACATCGTCTACCGCCTTAACCGTTGGCGATACCATCACGTATACGTCGCAAATTACGAATAACGGCATTGCAGCGATCAATAACGTCCTTTTCTCCGATCAGATTCCAGCCGGCGGTACGTTTGTGACCGGCAGCGTCGTCATTACAGGTGCGCCTACGCCGCCAACACCGCCAAATCCGGCGAGCGGAATCGCTCTCGGCACGATCGGCGTTGGCGCAACTGTCACTGTTCAATTCAGCGTACAAGTGACATCCGTACCAACTTCGGCCAATCTGGTAAACCAATCGTTGGTCAATTACACATCCGGCGCATTTGCCGGCACAGCTTTTTCGAACACGCTCTCGACGTCGATCTATCAGCCGGTACTTTCCATCGTCAAGAGCGGCAGCACCTCTACCGCAACCGTCGGGGACACCGTCGTCTACACGTTGAATGTTACGAATTCCGGCAATTATTCCACATCCGCTACCGTCACGGACACGATTCCGGCGGGCACAACCTTCCTTGCCAACAGTGTGTTTGTTGGCGGAATGCCGATTCCTGGCGCTGATCCGTCAACCGGTTTCTCTATCGGCACTGTTGGTCCCGGCGTAACCATTCCCGTCACGTTCTCAGTCGTCATCAACTCGCTGCCGAACCCGCAAGTGCTGGCGAATACAGGATCTGCCGCCTACACGTTTACGTTGCCGGACAACCGAACCTTCAACCGCACCGCTACATCCAATACCGTTACGATTTCCGTTTCTGCTCCGAACATCAGCGTCGTCAAGAGCACAACGGTCACCGACGCGGTGTTGAACGATATGATTCCGTATACGTTCACGATCACGAACAATGGCATCGAGGCCGTCAACAATGTCGTCTTTTCCGATCCGCTGCCTTCCGGTGAAGCCTTCATCCCTGGCAGTGTGGTTATTACCGGCGCACCGACGCCTCCAGTACCGCCGAACCCCGTGTCGGGCATCCCGCTCGGCTCCATTGCGGCAGGGGGAACCGTAACGGTCACCTTCAACGTGCGTGTCGTTTCGCTGCCGGATCCAGCTCAGCTCAACAATCAGGGCTCTGTCAGCTTCACTTCAGGCAGCTTCTCGGCTGTGACGTTCTCCAATATCGTCACTACGCCTGTTTACCAGCCGATCCTGGCTGCCATCAAAAGCGCGAATACGACAAACGCCACGGTTGGCGACCTGATTATTTTCCAAATTAAGGTGAGCAATACCGGAAATTATGCGGCGAATGTGTCCATAGTGGATCATATTCCGAACGGCACTACGTTCCAACCAAACAGTGTAGTGGTCAACGGCGCTACTCAACCCGGCGCTGATCCTGCTGTCGGCATTCCGTACACATCCCAGCCGGGGGCCACAGATACGATTACGTTTGGCGTCATTGTCACCTCACTGCCAAGCCCACAGCTGCTGAGCAACTCGGCGACGGCCAATTTCACGTTCTCGCCGCCAGACGGCCGCACGATAACCGGCTCGGTGAATTCGAACACCATTACCATTCCGGTCTCTGCGCCGAATGTCTCAATTGTGAAATCAACGCTCGCTACAGACGCGGTAGTCGGGGACACCGTCACTTACTCAGCCGTCGTCACGAACAACGGCATAGCCAGCATCAATCAGGTGCAGTTCTTCGACCCGCTCCCGGCCTCAGCAAGTTTTGTGACAGGCAGCGTTACCATCGATGGCAATCCTTCATCTGGTGCCAACCCGACAACGGGCATCTCCCTGGGCTCCATCGCCCCAGGAGCTTCGGTCACGGTTACCTTCAGCGTAAAAGTGACTGCGCTGCCGGCTTCCCAGCAGCTCGTGAACCAATCGTCCGTCAACTTGACATCCGGTGCACTGGCGGCGTCCGCGTTCTCCAACACGGTTAAAATTCCGGTCTATCAGCCGATTATTTCCTTACTGAAATCGGCCAACACGACGAATGCAACCATCGGTGACACGATCGTGTATATGCTGACCTTGCAAAACACAGGCAATCTGCCTGCTGACGCTACCCTGTATGATTCCATTCCAACCGGCGCCGTTTTTGTACCGAACAGCGTGTTTGTCGATGGAGTTCCGCAGCCAGGCGCCGATCCAACCACGGGGATTTCAGCCGGCACCATTCCGCCTAATAGTTCGGTCGATATTCATGTCACCTTGCAAGTCACGGTTGATTCGTTGCCTTCACCACAGCAGCTGACCAACCAGGCAACGGCAAATTACACCTTTTCGCCGCCGGATGGCCGTCAGCTCTCTGGCTCTGTCATGTCCAATATTCTGGTCATTCCAGTCTCTGCACCGAACGTTACCGTCGTCAAAAGCACCGATGCCATCGACGCCGTAGCCGGAGATACAATTACGTATACAGTGGTGGTCACGAACAACGGCATTGAAACGGTCAACAATGTTGTGATGACCGACCCGATTCCGACCGGCACCGTCTTTATCGGCGGCAGCGTCACCGTCAACGGAGCCTCCCAGATTGGGCTGAATCCTAGCACAGGCATTCCGCTAGGCTCTATCCCGGCCGGCGATTCCGTCACCGTAACCTTCGAGGTGACGGTCGTATGACGACCGAATCACAACCGCCAAATCACCTGATTAACCAATCCGTCGTTCGTTTCAGCTCAGGCAGTATGACCGGCCATGCCTATTCCAATACGGTCGATACACCGGTTGTCGGTCCGATCATCACGATTTTGAAAAAAGCCAATATGCCCGAGGCCAGCCTCGGGCAAGTGATTACTTATCGCTTACTTGTAGCGAATAAGGGGAACCTTGACGCGCAGGTGACCCTGCTCGACCCTATGCCCGATGGGACTTCCTTTGTCCCAAACAGCGTCATTGTCGCAGGCGTCCCGCTTCCGCTCGCCAACCCGGCGCAAGGGATTCCGCTCGGTACTGTTCATGTGGGCCAGACGTTTACCGTCATTTATCAGATTGTCGTGCTGAAGCTTCCGCGTGCGAATATGATTAGAAACCAAGCCTTTGCCCCGTATACGTTCCGTACGCCAAGCGGTCGCGAAGTTTCCGGCCAGTCTCGGTCAAATACGGTTTTGATTCCTTTTAAGAGGGTAAAGATCAAGTTCTGCAAGCAGGCCAACCCTCTGGATACGTATGTCGGTGATACGGTGACGTTCCGCTTCACGATTGTGAATGAAGAGGAAAATGCGATCTCGCATCTCCTTTTTCAGGATGCATTGACGCCTGGCATGACATTCCTACCGGGCAGCGTCATTCTGGACGACATCCGTTATCCGTCGGCCAACCCCATGGAAGGCATCTGGCTGGGGACGCTGCTTGATCACACTTCGTTCAACTTGCAATTCCAAGCGGCAGTCTCTCTCTTTCCGCCCGGCGGTTTCCTCGAGAATGCAGGGGTTCTTTCGTATGAAGAAGGGGATTATCGAAACCAGACAACCTCTAACACTGTCATGCTTCGTGTTTTTGACCCGAATCTTCGTGTCGTTGAATCCGTCCAGGAAGCTGCAGCTACGCTCGGCGATGTACTAACATATACCGTTACATTAACAAATACCGGAAATATTGCCGCTGAAGTGTCATTGACCGAATTTCTCCCGGAAGGCACCTCGTATGTCGCTAGCAGCCTGACCGTCAATGGGCAACCGTACGACAAGCCGCAGCTGCCGAATTCGCTGCCGCTCGGCACACTGACGCCGGGGACATCCGTCGTCGTCACGTTTCAGGTTTCGGTGAACACGATCGCCATTTCCGCCTCGCAAAAAGAGCTCGTTAGTCACGCTGTCGCACTCTTTAACTACCGGCTTCCGGATGGGCGCGGCATAGCCAACCGCCTCGTCTCCAATGACGTGCACGTCGCGCTGCTGCAGCCGATTGTCGACGTACAGATGCGCGTGCATCCGCTTGCAGCGGAGCCTGGCGAAGTCCTGGCGTACATGATCGCCGTGACGAACACCGGCAGCTTGGCAGCAGAAGCTCTGCAGATGTGGAACTGGATTTCCACCCTGAATACACTTGTACCAGGCTCGCTGCACATTCGGCACGACAGCCTCCCTGAGAAGCTGAACATACACGCAGCCGAAGGGAGGAGTATCGTTCCTGCGCAGCCGCTTGTCATCGGCGATCTCGGTCCGCAAACGAGCATCGAGATCACGTACGAGTTAGAAATCCCCCTCGATCCGCACGCCTCCCGCATTGCAACCCAAGCGGAAGCGCAGTATTCGTATCAAGTCAATGAACTCGTGCATGCCGGAAGCGTGCTGTCGAATCCGGTCATTGTCCGCATTGAGCATGCGGATGAATAACACAAAGCCAGAGCGCCGCGATCTGAACGATTGCGACGCTCTGGCTTTTCATTATTTTCCTTCGTTGATAGCTTTGATGATCTCGACCGGAATTTTCGGCTTGCGGTCGTACGTCAGCAGCCCATTGATCTCCTGCTCCACGTCTGTCAACTGCGTGTAGCAATACCCTTGTACGACGCCTGAGCGAAGCAGCGGCTGAATGACGGCGCGCAGTCTGCTTTCGTAATCCTCGTCGTTGTCGGCGCCGGAGTAGCCCCAGCCTTCCCACTCACTCTTCTTGTAGGCGATGCCGCCGAACTCGGTAACCAGGATTGGCTGTCCAGCGTACGGGAAGCCCTCTACCGCCAGCACGCGTCTGGACGGTTTGGCCGATACTGCTTTCTCCGTTGAGCTGTATCGCTCCTTCAGCACCTCTTCGCGCCACTCATAGTCATGGATGGAGAACAGGTCCGTATGCACCATTTCCCAGCCGTCATTGGAAACGACAGGACGCATCGGGTCCAGCGATTTGGTCAAGTGATACATCGTGAGCGCATGCTGCTGTTGCAAACGGTCAACTTGGATGTTCGGCACACCCCAGCTTTCATTCAGCGGTACCCATGCGATAATCGATGGATGGTTGTAGTCCCGTTCCATGGAAGCGATCCATTCCTGCGTAAAGCGACTCACATACTGATCCGAATACTCATACGCATTCGCCGCTTCACTCCAGACAACGAGCCCCATCCGGTCACACCAGTATAGGAATCTTGGATCTTCCAGCTTCTGATGCTTCCGCACGCCGTTGAAGCCCATCGCTTTCGTCAGCTCGATATCCTGTTTCAGCGCCTCATCGCTCGGCGGCGTCAAGTTGCCGTCCGGGAAATAGCCTTGATCCAAGACAAGCTTCAAGAAATAAGGACGGTTATTCAAGCACAATTGGCCTTTCTCGATCGACACTTTGCGCATGCCGAAGTAGCTGGTCACGCGATCCGCCTCTTGTCCGTTGACAAACAGCGTGAACGTCACGTCATACAGATTCGGTTTGTTCGGCGTCCACCAGCCGCCAAGTCCGTGATCGTTAAAATCGTCAATACGGATTTTGCGTGTCTCCGAGGAGCCCTTAATGCTGTACATATCTTCGGTAACTGGTTTTCCTTTAAACGAAACCTCCACTTTTAATTGCAGTTTCGCTCCGCTCTGGGCACCATCGACATAGAAAACCATTTCAATCTGCTTCGCATCGATATCCGGCGTCATTTTCACCTTGGCGAGATGTGCCTCCGGTGACACGGCTTCCAGCCATACCGTTTGCCAAATGCCCGTCGTCCGCGTGTAGAAAATCGACGCCGAATCCTCAAGCCAATATTGCTTCCCTCTTGGCAGCGTCACATCGCGGCTGTAGTCCACAGCTTTGACGACCAAGCGGTTCGCGCCTGCTTGAAGCGCTTCCGTAATATCCGCATGAAACGGCGTGTGTCCGCCTATGTGCGTCGCGACGAGCGTTCCGTTCACCCACACGGAAGCTTCATAATCGACCGCTCCGAAGTGAAGAAGAATGCGCTTCCCCTCAAAGCCTTGCGGCAGCGTAAAATCGCGCCGATACCACACAATATCGTGAAATTCATTTGTGCCGATGCCGCTGAGTTTGCTTTGGAAAGCGAAAGGGACTTGAATTTTTTGCGTAAAATTCGTCTCCCCCGTATGCCAGCCAGATTGGGTCCCCACGTTCGCATCGTCAAAATCGAATTGCCATTCGCCATTCAAATTCACCCAGCTGTCGCGTACAAATTGCGGTCTTGGATGTTCGGCTCTCGGTAGTGCAGTTGTCGTTGTCATTACTCCCATGTACCTCCAATTAGTTAATCATAAAATTAATTAAATAATGATTAAGATGATGTTTTTATTATGCATCTCCGGGTAAAAAGTGTCAATACGCCTCAATCAATTAACTTTAAAGTTAACTATAAGTAAATGCGAAAGCCGCCATACCCCGGCATCTGCCAAGGCACAGCGGCTCGTTTGCGCCACTTCAAGCTTTAATCCATATAACCGGCTAGGCCGTTCTTCATGAGAAATGACATTTCCGTCTCCAGAATCGTATCGACGGCAAGCTCGCTCAGTTTCACATCGGGACGGCCCACGATATAATCGATGACATCATCGATGTCGATTTCCCGGCTCCCTTTTTGCTCCGCTTTGTCCATAAACGTTTTCTCATGCTTCAGCACCAATTGAATTTGCTTCGGGTCCAGCTTCGTCTGGTTGATAATAAACTGCAATAGCTCCTGCTCGTTAAGGGAGGCCGGCATCTCATTCACTCCTACATCGGTTCTTACCGCCTATTGTAGCACAAATCGGCTCCGATGCAGCTATCGATTCAACTCAACGGCCATCTTGTTTGCTGTTTGCAAGAATCCAAAGCTACCGATTTACAATAGATGCCACCGCACTTTTCCAACCTGCATAATACGCATCTCGAATCTGCTTCTGCATCTTGGGAGCATATTTGATACCGATTCGATGCTTCTGTGTGATTTCCTCTAGCGAATGCCAAAAACCGATGCCAACTCCCCCCATATAGACGGATCCCAATGCTGAAAGCTCCGATATTTCAGATTTAATTACGGTCGTGTCGAGCATATCTGCCTGAAACTGCATCAAAGTTTCGTTGTCGGAAGCTCCCCCGTCCGCCCTAAGCTGATCCAGCTGAATACCTGTGCTTTGCTCCATGAGCGTTACTGCGTCTCGCACTTGGTAAGCAATGCTTTCCAGCGCAGCGCGAATAATATGCGCCTTGTTCGTGCTGCGATTCATTCCCGTGATAGCGGCTCTGGCATAAGGATTCCAGTATGGAGCTCCGAGACCGACGAAAGCGGGAACGAGATAGACGCCTTCGTTGTCAGTAATGCCAGCCAAGAGCTCCTCCATCTCTGTAAATGTGCGGAAGAGCCCAAGGTTATCCCGCAGCCATTTCAAACTGTCTCCCGATGTGCGAATCACCGCTTCGACGGCATAAGTAATCTTGCCGCCCTTCCCCCAAGCAATAGCGCTGACTAAGCCGTCCCTCGACGGCACGGGATTCGGGCCAACATTCATCAGCACCGACGTTCCTGTGCCATAGGTTGCCTTACCCATACCAATCCGGAAGCATTGATTGCCATACAAGGCGGCTTGCGAATCCCCGATCACGCCGGTAATAGGCACACGAATGTCGCCAAACAGCTCGGGATCTTCCGTATAGCCGAACTCCTCGTCGGAGGAACGGACTTCCGGCAAAAGCTCTGCCGGAACCCCAAACAGTCTGCAAAGCTGCTCATCCCACTTCAGTTGATGGATATCAAATAACGAGGTTCGGCTTGCATTGGTATAATCGGTTGCATGCACGCTGCCGCGTGTCAATTTCCATATGAGCCAGCTATCCATCGTTCCGGCCAGCAGCTCGCCACGCGCCAGCTTTTCCGATGCCCCTGCTGCATGCTCGATCATCCAGGTCCACTTGGCAGCGGAGAAATAAGGATCAAGCATCAAGCCTGTTTTGCGAAGAACGGCCTCTTCATAGCCGGATGCTTTGAGGGCAGCAACCTTGTCAGCGGTTCGCTGACACTGCCAGACAATAGCCGGATACACAGGGAGACCGGTCGTCCGATCCCATAGGACCGCCGTCTCCCGCTGGTTCGTAATCGTTAAGGCAGCAAGTGACTCCGGCCCAATCTCGATCGACTTCATTGCTTGAAGCGCAGTCTCTTTGACATTGTTGTAAATCTCTATCGGATCATGCTCCACCCATCCAGGACGCGGGTACAGCTGTGTGTGCTCCTTCGAACGTCTCGCCACGATCGTCCCGGCTTTGTCGGTAATGAGCACTTTCGTGCCGGATGTGCTTTGATCAACGACCAGCATGTACGCTTTATCCATCACTTCTGCTCCTGTTGGCCCAACATCTCAAGCGCGACACGCTTGAGATTGTCGCTGCTGATGCCGTAGTGACGGAATACTTCTGCCGTCTTACCGGCGATCGCAGGTTCATCCGCAATGCCGATAATTCGCATCGGAACCGGGGAGTGCTGTACGACGACTTCGGCTACGGCTGCACCGAGTCCACCGAGAACGCTATGTTCTTCAACCGTGATGAGATAGCCTGTTTCCCTCGCTGCCTTCACAATCGCTTCTTCATCAAGAGGCTTGATCGTATGCATATTCAGGATTCTGCAAGATACACCTGCTTCTTGAAGCGCTTCATGTGCATCCAGAGCAACGCGTACCGTCTCCCCCGCTGCAATGATCGTCACATCCGTTCCTTCCCGCATCGTTACGGCTTTACCGATCTGGAAATCGTAATCATCCGATACGTAGGCATCCTCGACGGGATTACGCCCAATCCGAACATAAACGCCTCCTTCGTACGCCACGAGCGCTTCGGTCATCTTCTTCGTTTCGTGGCGATCGGCGGGCATCATGACGGCGAGCCCCGGGATAGCACGGGCTACAGCCAAATCCTGCACCGAATGATGCGACATGCCCAGCGCTCCATAGCTCACCCCGCCACTGATGCCGACCAGCTTAACATTCGTCCCGGAGTAAGCGACATCCACCTTAATCTGCTCGATGCTGCGCATACTAAGAAAGCAGGCAGGTGATGTGACGAAGGGTTTCTTCCCGCTATGGGCCAAACCTGCAGAGATACCGACGATGTTCTGCTCCGCGATGCCGACTTCGACAAATTGGTCGGGGTATGCCTTGGCAAAAGGCGCCATCGCAGCCGATCCCCGTGAATCGCTGGCCAGCACCATAATATCCTTGTCATGCTGCGCCATCTCCAGCAGCGTTTCACAAATCACTTGGCGATTCGGAATGGTGTTCATCTTCATACCCCTTCCCTTCGGTACGATTCTAAAGTTGCGGCGAGCTCGCCCAGAGCTAGCGAAAGTTCATGCTCATTCGGTACATGATGGTGCCAGTGAGGGACATTTTCGGCAAAGGAAACCCCCTTACCCTTCACCGTATTCGCCATGATCAGCGTAGGTTTGCCCGCTGCGGACGGAATCGCTTCAAGCGTGTCGATCAACGCCTGCATATCGTTCCCGTCGATCGAAACAACGTTCCATCCGAATGCTTCCCACTTAGTCTCGAGCGGCTCGAGTCCCATTACTTCTTCGGTCGAACCGCTGATTTGCAGGCGATTGCGATCGATAATGCCGACCAAGTTGTCTAGATTGTAATGAGCCCCAGCCATCGCAGCCTCCCAGACCGATCCCTCCGCCTGCTCGCCGTCGCCCATGAGACAGAATGCTCGATATCCGGCGCCATCCCGTTTAGCGGCAAGCGCCATGCCTACGGCAACCGCAAGTCCGTGACCGAGAGCTCCTGTATTCATTTCGATGCCAGGGACTTTATTGTTCGGATGTCCGATCAGTTTCGTGCCAAATTGACTGAAGGTTGCTAGCTCCTCCTTTGGAAAGAATCCCCTATCGGCGAGGACAGACCAAAGAGATTCTACCGAATGCCCTTTACTGAGGATGAAACGATCGCGATCCTTGGCCTTAGGGTTGGCGGGATCAATCTTCATGATCCGATAATAGAGCGCCGTCACGATATCCGCATTGCTGAGAGATCCACCCGTATGACCTGTTTTTGCCCGAAAAATCATATTGAGTACATCCATCCGAATTTGTGCAGCTTTCGCTTGCAGATCTCTGATTTCCATAATTCCTCCTAGGGTTACAGGCCCTTGCCTCTGAGCCAAGCCTGAATTTCGCTTTCTGTCGGATCAACAGGATCTGGGGTTAGACCCGGTATATAGGTGCATGCTTCATAGAGAGATGGAATCACATTCGCATGAATGCCTACGGAATGATGGACATAAGGGCCCTTGACCAGCTTTTCTTCCCACAGCGGCCAGTCGTTCACTTCCACCCAAACATAAGAGCCGCGCGTGTACGGACCTGGAATTCCTTTGGCCTTCCCTAGAAACAACTGGTATTCACCATGATCGCCATCGAATCGTGCCAGTGTCATCGAGCCTCCCTTAATTTCACCTTCGTGGGTGCCTGGCGCATGGTCATCGAACAGAAAGTGTTTCCGCAGCTTCGGCTTCCCTTCCACCGACAGCGATACGGGGAAATTGCCGCAATGGAACAACAGCTCACCATTCGCATTGGTAGGGTGACGTACCGTGAGATCCGCAAAAAATGTAGGTGCTTGATTCATTGATGCAGCTTGAACCATGACGGAAGTGATGGCCCCATGAATATCGGTTTCACACGTCACCGGAATTTGTTCATCCGTCAAAATCGCATTGGCGAGACAAGGCATGATCCCCATGGCATCCTGCAGGGACGACCAGCATTGGATGGCGATCGCCGTGCTTCCCGTTTGCAGCGCATACTGCTTCATCGCCACTTTCAGCGAGGCGATCCGCCGCACATCCGCTTCCGTCACTTCCGTCCAGTCCAATTTGTCCTTAATGTAATCAATAGCTTCCGCCAGCTCGGACGAACTGCCATTCTCGATGCGTTTGGACGCGCGCTGAATGTCCACGAGTGTAATCGGATGCAGCTCGATGCCAAAACGCTCCAGCAGCTCGCCTTCGTTGCACATCATCGTCCAGAAGGAGGACGGTCTAGGGCCAATCTGCAAGATGCGAAGCGAACGGAACTGACGAACGACATTGGAAGCAGCAATAAAATTCGTGAAGCCGCGTTCAAAAACCGGATCATTCACCCGACTATTGGTGACATAGGAGAAGGGAACATTAAACCGGCGAAGCACCTTGCCCGTTGCGAACAATCCGCATTGGGTATCGCGCAGCCGCATGCCATCCTCTAGCGGTGCCTCGTCGCGCGGTCCCCATAACAGCACAGGCTTACCGAGCGCTTTGCCGACGCGCGCCACGGTATCTTCCGTTCCGAAATTGCAGTGCGGGAAGAAAACGGCATCTACCTGTTCCTTTTTAAACCGATCAATGATGAGATCCGCGTTAATGTTGTCGTCGTATAAGAGGCCCTCCGAATTAATCCCCTCCAGGTCCACAATATCAATACCCAGACCAAAGCTTTCGATCTTTTCCTTAATCATGACTTTGTACTTAAAAGCATCTTCTGCACTAAAAACAAAACGACGTGTTGGCGCGTAACCTAGCTTTAATTTTTTCAAAAGAGAGCCCCCTCTGTTGTTTAGATAAAAAAATGTAAATTATCCATAACCACTTCATCAAAAATAACTAAACTAAATTGAATAAATTTAGTTAAAATTTAGGTTTACCCTAATCATATATCGGAAATAATAGGGAGTCAATATGAATTTAGTTAATATTTATGTATTGTTTATATAAATAGTTTAGCCCAAGCCCTTGAAAACCTTGCATTTATCTCGTTCAGGTTTTAAACTAAACTTACTCAACTTATTTAGAAAATGGAGATTGCCAAAGATGAAGATGGATGATATCGCGAGGCTTGCAGGTGTATCTAAATCTGCAGTGTCGCTTGCGCTTAGTGGAAAGCCGGGCATAAGCGCTGAAACACGCGAACGCGTACTTGAAATTGCGAGGGAAAGCGGCTATGCTCCTAAACCCCGTGCAGCGTCCTCTGAATTGCCGTCGAGATCGCTGTCTTTTTTGGTTTTTACGAACGCTGGCATTGTGCTTGAGGAATATTACCAGCAGCCCTTCTTTCGGGAGCTGATTCATTATATTGAGGACAGATGCCGCTCCAAGGGGTATTCACTGCTATTTTCCACCGTGAATATGAATCACTTTGATCGCGACATTCGCTCGATCGCTGAGATTCAGCAAAGCGACGGCGTTATTTTGCTAGGCACCAATCTGCATCCGCACGAAATAACCGAGATTGCAGAACGGCTTGGCCCTCAGCTTGTTGTTTTGGATAATTGCTTTGATACGCTGCCCCTCCATTTCGTTGCCATTAATAACGTTATGGGGGCTTATCAAGCAGGGGAACATTTATGTCGATCGGGTCATCGCGAGATTGGCTATATCGCTTCCAATGTGCGGATCCATAATTTCGATGAACGTCGAGAAGGCTTTGAGCAAGCCCTGCGCGACAATGATCTTACCCTTTCGCCTGAACATACTTTCGCGGTTGCGCCTACGATGATCTCCTCGCAGGAAGATCTGAAAGCGCATTTGAAACTGTACCTGGAGCCAGGGCGCCGCCTGCCTACCGCCTTGTTCTGCGAGTGCGATTATATCGCGATTCGAACCTTAAAAACACTGACTGAACTGGGGGTTCGGGTGCCCGAGCAAGTATCAGTCGTCGGTTTTGACAATATTACGGAGTCTCAAATTGTTTCGCCCGAATTGACAACCATTCACGTCGAGAAAAAACGTATGGCTCAGTTGGCTGTCGATCTTGTCATTGAATCCATAGAGCTCGGCGAAGAAACCCATACCAAAATCCGGGTCGACACCCGATTTATCGAGCGGAGCTCCACCAAGAAAGCATAGATTTGAGTTGAATTCCTTCCGCCGAACGGAAGGAATTCAGGAGCCCGCCCCTCGTACAAGAAGAGGAACGTAACGACACTATTTTCGAAAATCCGGCCCATTTATGTCACTAGGGGAACGAGAGGCCCTTATTTGCGTTATTTAGGGCGAAATGGATGGCTCGGTGCCCGAATAAGGGCACCTCATTCCGCTTCCTGGCTGAATGCAGAGAAATTCACAGAAATAGCGGCGTGTAGTTCCGCGACCTCGAATAAAAGTGAAGAATTTGCCAGTTCACATCAATGAGTGAGATCCTAAGTAGTTACCTTTTTCGCAGACTTATTGTAAAAAATGCCTATTTTAAGACAACCCACTTAACGAACGTAAGAACAAGGCGCGGAGACGTTACGATCAGCACCGTGAGCACGAAATGTTGGCTTCACGGAGGATGACGACGGCACGTTGTTGGCGCTAACGTTTGTCACAGCGGCTATTTGGCCCCAAATCGTTCATTTCAAACTCTAACGGTTACCACGATGCCTATTTGCATGAAATCTGCCCACTTGCACAAGATTTTACCGCAATAAGCGCTGTGGCAACCGTTAGAATCAATATCGTCCTCTTATCGGGACAATAAGCCCTCTGGCATCCGTTACACCTTCTTCCCCTCCCCCTCTCGCAGTGATATTGTCCAAACAAGCAGCAATCCCTCCCACCCAAGAGCTTACTCATCACGATCCATTGAGCAGCAGTAACCAAAAAGGCCAAAAAGGCCAAAAAGGCAGGAATTCGTGTGCTCACCGATCTACCTAAGAGTAACCTTTTAGCTGATCATCGCGTTGGAACGGATTGAAATCGTTATAAAAGAAAAGCAGACGCCGGCCATGGCGTTCTGCTCTTCGCTATACACATATTGCCTCACGTTTTATTCACATGGCCACGCCGCAACCTTGGCGAAAAAGTCAGGGCTGCCGACTTGCCCGCCCTTGAGGACAAGCTCCAGGCCGTCAAACGGCGCTTCGGCCGCATAGGCCCGGCACAGCGGTCCGCCGGGATCAAGCACCGCCTTGCACGCCAACGCATAGATGCCGAGCTCCCGAGTGACGTACCCGGAGGTGTCGCCGCCGGCGATGAGCACACGAGGCAGCCTAAGCTTCTGCACAAGCGCTTTGGTGAGTAGCCCCAATGCGCTGCCCAGCAGGCGGCTGCTGTCCTCGGACCGGAGGCCCTGCGCAGCCAGCAGGTCGCGAAGCAGATCGATGCTCGCGTCCTGCGGCCCCGCCGCGGAGTAGACGATCACGCTCCGTCCGCTTTCGAGCGCGTCCCGCGCCTCGGACAGCAGCTCGCCGACGGTCGCCGCCCGCGTCTCAGCGCGGATCAGCTTCTCCACAGGCACACGAAGGCCGTGGAAGCCGGTCTCCAGTGCGCGGGCAATCTGCCCTTCGGTGACCGGCGAGCAGCTGCCGGAGATGACGAGCAGCGGGGAAGGCGCAGCGGGCGAGCGCTGCGCTGAGGTAGCCGCGGGTGCGATAGGTGCGCCGGCGGCGCACGGTTCAGCGGACGGTAAGACAGCGCCCGCGACAGCAGCGTCGGATGCGCCCTCTATGGCGCCCGCCGCTGTGCTGGTAACGCCCCCCAACTCCCGGTCCCGCCGCCACACGGCCCCCAGCGCGTACTCCACGCCGGAGGAGCCAATAACGAACAGGCCGTCCCCCCTCTCGGCCTCGTCCCAGATCAAGCGCCCGGC
The DNA here is from genome assembly GCF_003955665.1 of Paenibacillus whitsoniae. Classification (GTDB taxonomy): domain Bacteria; phylum Bacillota; class Bacilli; order Paenibacillales; family NBRC-103111; genus Paenibacillus_E; species Paenibacillus_E whitsoniae. The sequence continues at coordinate 67,587 of NZ_RXHU01000007.1, read as the reverse complement.
CGTCTCCAGCCGGCGCTCATCCAGGACGTCGAACAGCACGAGCTCCGCCGGCTGTTCCCCGCTTGCAAGGAGCGCCTCGAGCCGCTCCTGCACCTCTGCCTCCGTGCCGTCCAGCGCACGGATATCGAGCAAGGCCGACGGCAGCACAGTCTGCTGCCGCAAGTGCCGGAGCAGATCCGCCTCCGCCATCGGCGTGATCGGATGCCGGCTCATCGTCGGATGGCGGTCGAGCCGGTGCACCGCACCGGGCCCGCCCCCGACGCCGCCGCCGGCGGCAAAATGCTGGCCGAATACCGTGTATCGGCCCAAATAAGGCACGCCGGCCAAGAGCGGAATGAATCGGCCGCCGAACACCTCACGGCCGATTTCCGCGGCCTTGCCAATCGAACCTATGCCCGGCGAGGAGTCGAACGTCGAGCAGATTTTGTAGTGGACGACGGCAGCGCCGGACGCCTTCAGCATGCGAAAGATCGGGCGCAGTTCCCGATCCATCTCCTCGGGCGTCATGGAGCGCCCGACGCCGGCAACGCCGAAGCAGTCGACATCGCGAAAGCGTGTCTCGAGCTGCTCCGTAGTTGGCGGCTCAAGGAACAGCACGGTCTTGAGCCCGGCCGCAAACAGCGACTCCAGTACATCTGTGGAGCCGGTAAAATCATCGCCGTAATAGCAGAGCAGACGACGATTCTCCTCACGCTTGTGATCAGCCATGCCTCTCATCCCTTCCCGTACTTCTCAATCGCCCGCTGCAATGCCGGATGCTTCGCCGCATACTGCTCCAGCGGGATGCCCTGCACGGCCGCCTCCCAGCCGAGCTTCATGCTCTCGAAGCCGGACGCAGGACCGTCGGGATGCGCGAGCATGCCGCCGCCGGCGAGATGCATGACGTCCACGGTCCGCGTGGCCGCATACGTCGCAGGTGCCGTTCCCGCCCATTGGGCGGATGAGACGACCGGCATCGTCGCGTACCCGCCGAACATCGGCGCCGTGCAAGCCTCAATCGAGCGAACGACGGATGCGTCGCTCTCATAGAACTTGCTCTGCAAGCCGTTCACATGCAGATGGTCCGCCCCGGCCAGCCGGCACAGCTTCTGGTAGGCGGTGAATTCAATCCCAAGCAGCGGCGAGCGCGTTAGCATCCCCCACTGGTTGCGGTGCCCGTGAATCGGCACTTCACTGTAACGATTGAGCGCCGTCAAGCCCGACAGGCCAACGCTGAGGATGCTCACCATGACGCAGTTCCCGCCGGCCGCTACCACGAGATCATGCCCCCTCTGGAGCTCGTCGTAATCGCCGGTGATGTTGAACGCATACATCAACTTCTTGCCGGTCCGATCCGCCGCCCGTTCGACAGCCGCCATGACAGCTTTCACTTTACCCTCAAGCGGCGCATAAGGCGGATTGGCGTTCAGTTCGTCGTCCTTGATAAAATCCATGCCCGCCAGCGCCAGCCGCTCGACTAGCGCCGACAGCTCTTCCATGGATAAGCCGACGCTGGGCTTCACGATCGTGCCGAGAATCGGCCGGTCGTAGACGCCAGTCAGCTTCCGTGTCCCTTCAATACCAAACTTCGGGCCGGGATACCGCGCCGCGAAAGCATCCGGCAGCTCCAGATCGAGCAGCCTCAGCCCCGAAAGCTCCTGTAGCTCATAGAGGTTGCCGGCCACTGCCGACATCAGATTCGGGATGGAAGGTCCGAAATTGTGCAGCGGAAAAGACACCTTGACGACCCCACGGCGATATTTGCCGTCGTGGTTCGGCGGCGTTTTGGCGCCCGGCAGCGAAGGCGCGTCCACTTCCTCCAACGGCTCAATGCTTTCCACCACCGCGCCATGCAGCGCTTTGAGCGCATCCGTCTCGCCGGGAACCGCCGTGAACGTGCCCGTCGATTGCTCGCCGGCGATCGAAGCGGCCGCCTTTTCCAGCGAATAAGGCGTCTCCACCAAATAAACGGCTGTGACCCGCGTTTGATTCATGCTGTCATCCCTCCTCGCGTGCCGCTTTGGCCTGTTCCAGTGCGGCTAGCACAGCCTTCACCTGCTCCACGCCGGATTTCGGCGAAGACAGCACCGGCTTGCCCGTCGCCTCCGTCAACGCCTGCTCCATGCGCGCCATCGACCCCTGCGCCAGCACAATCACGTCCGCCTCTCCGGCAGCCCGCTTCGCTGTTTCCAGCAGCAAGCGGTCATGCTCCTCCGGCTTCCCGCCGACCAGTGCATCGAATGCTCCTTCGGCAAGCCCACTCACTAGCGTGACCGTTCTTCCTGCTTCCTCCGCTTTCCGGCGAAGGAGCCGCAGCGTCGGCTCGAGCGTTGTTGGCAGCGTAGCCAGCACGGCAATACGCGCGTAGCCCTCAACGGCTCTGGCCGCCATCCATTCGTCGATCCGCACGATTGGCACGCCGATCGCGCCGCCGGCCGACGCCTCGTCCGCCACATCCCCTACCGAGGAGCAGGTGTTCAGAATCACGTCCGCCCCAAGCTCCTCCGCATGGCGATAATATTGGTTCAAATGCCGATTCACAAGCTCCGGCACATGGCCGGCCCGTACGACATCCCCGATCAGACTGTCATCGATAATGTTCACCAGGCGGACATCCGGGAGCAGCTCCTGAAACACTTTTTTGAGTGGATCGGCCAATCCCTGTCCGGTATAAATCGCAACGACCGTTTGCATCGCAATGCCTCCTTTAAGGTTTCTACTCACACGACTACCAAACGAACTCCTTCTCGAGACGGCGATACTCCCCTTCGCGCATTGGCGCTTCATCGAATACGCGGCGATCGCTATAGAGCGGTTTTTTCTTCCCTTTCGGCGTAATGTTCACCACATCGTCTCCGCGCCATTCCGTCTCGAACGTTTGACCGACGGCATTTTCCAGCGTTTTGCGGAAGCTGAGCGGGAACGTGACTGTGATCGTTTCACCGGCTTTCGCAGGGCCGAGCAGCAGGAAGTGCTTATTCACCCAAGAGCTGGCTTCGCTACCCCGGCCTTCTGTGACTTCGCCGCCTAACTCGCGTACAAAGCGGATTTTCGTAAAACCAGCCCACTCCGGAATCCGGATTTGCAGACGAGGGAGATCCGTATGAATGTGCAGCACCACCTTGCCTTCATGCGGCAGATAAGAGGAAACATCAAGCCATTTGGAGCCGCGGTTGAGCAGGAAATTGACACTGATTGCCCCGTTCTTCTCTGTAATGGTGTTGCTCCAGCCCATGAAAAGGCCCCGCGTGCCCGATCCGAGGCAGCACAGCTGCAAATCGCTCGTATGACCGCGTCCTTCATTGACGTCGCAGACAAAATCGTTCGGCGCCGAATAGCCTGCGAACGAGCCTCTTGTGCGCTCCGCCACTTTATAAAAGCTTGTATTCGCCGGAATATCCTGCGATTTATCCTGCAGTTCTTCGACCCAGCTGAGATCCAGCAGCTGCGATTCCGCCAGATGGTTGCGCAGGAAGCGCTCCACCGTGCCCCAGTACTCGACATAGCCGCTGCGTGCCAGCGTGATGCCCGTCGCAATCAGATCTACAAGCGAGCACGTCTCATGCTCGTATGCCTGCTCATGAAGGTCCCCCGGCGTCCAGCCGAATGCCGTACATTTGGTCAAGGCCCAGTCGTAGCATTTCTTCACCCAGGCAATGATGGCCGCGTCGCCGGTGAAAGCGCCGAACCTGGCAATCGCATCCAACGTCCCGATCCGCGTATGGAAATGTCCGCTGCGATAAGCGAGCGAGTCGTTGAAGCTGCCGTCGGCGTTGAAGACGCCGCTGCGCTCAATAATCAGCGCCGTGAAAAACTGACACAGCTCAAAAGCGTCGGTGTTGCCCGTCAGCTCATGGTATTTAAGGAGAGGCATCACCAGGCGGCCGCAGAACGCCGCAGGGTCCGGCGCCAGACGAAGCTGGATCGCATTCGCCGACGGCCAGCCGGTTTCCTTGTATTCGGAAGCCGGGTAGTACCACACATCCCGTTCTTTCACCGCAATGCGCCGCAGCGCGGCGACGTGGCGGTCCGCCGCCTCTTTTACCTTCGGATCGCCGGTTTCCATATACCAGGTTGTGAGCGATAGAATGACCGCCCGCTGGTCAATTAAATTCGCATTCGGCTCCCAATCGCGCGTTGGATTGATCTGCCGGTAGCTCATCCCGTCTTCTTTGAAGAAAGACAGCAGGTTCGCCCGATACCTTTCCTCGATCTCCTTGCCGAACGTCTCGCCGGACATATGGCGGGCCAGAATCAAGCCGTCGATCATCCGCCCATGGGAGGAACCATAATCCCAATCCCCATGGGTCACGTAAGCCGGCTTATGATTCAAATTCGCGGCAAAAAACGGAATATAATTGTGATCGTGATCCGCCATGCCGATCATGGCATTGATCGCGTGCTTCGCGCGTTCTTCCAGCATCAACGTATCGGGAATCAGAGACTTGGACATATCTGTTTCTCTCCTTCGTGGTCCGCCTGACCGATCGATTTGCGGTACTCGCCGATGGTCATGCCGACTTTCTTTTTAAAAATTTGACTGAAATAGCGGTAATCCTCATATCCGACCTTCTGGGCGACTTCATAGTTCTTGTATTTCGATTTATTCATGAGCTCTTTCGCTTTACGCATCCGAATATCCGTTAGGTAATCAATGAAATTCTGACCTGTCATTCGTTTAAAAATCCGGCTTAAATAGTCCGCGTTCAAATAATAGCTGCTCGCGATCTGAGGCAGGGACAGGGATTGGCTGTAATTGCTCTCCATCCACGTTTTGAGCTCAAGCACGGCTTTCTCGCCCAACTTTTCTCCGGATTGGCTGTAATAGCTCACGAGCGGCGGCAGCAATTTCTCCAGGAACAGCTTTTTCATCGAATCCCTGTCGTTGCGAAGATGAATCTTCTCTGCGTAGACGAGCGTATTGTCGCCGCAAATGTCTTCGACCCGCGCATCCTTTGCCTGCAACTGCTTCTCCATCGCATGTAAGAGCAGATCCGCACTCCATTGCAAATGCGCTACGGTCGCAGGCTCTTCGGTGAACGCTGCGAATAAGCGCTCAAGCTCGAGTTCCGCCGCCTGCCGATTGCCAGATTGCAGCACCCACAGGAACGCATTCTCGAGATCCTGCGGGTACTGGCGGCTCGTCTGCGGCTGCAGGTGCTCCGCATCCAGCAGGACACCCGTCGCTGCGAGCGGCTTGCGCAGCAGCGCCTTCCGCGCTTCGTGACAGGCCTCACCCAGCTTGGCGGCCTGCCGCTTTACGCGGCTGACGCCGAACGAGAAGCTCGCGCCGCCGCTCGCTTGCACCATGGCATGGCTCAGGCTGGCGTGCAGCCGCCTCATGTCGTTCGGCTCCAGCTTCGGCGCGGAGACCGCCAGAGCCCACGCCTTGCCGTTATCCTGCAAAGGGATCAGCTCGTACTGCCAGCCTCCTCCGAAGAGGAAAGGCTTCATCCGCGACAGCGTCTCCTGCATCGCAGGCAGCAGCCGCTCCGGCTCCACGTGATCCCCGTAGCGATCCGTGTGGGCGAGAAGCAGGGCCGCTTCGCCCGCCCGCCAGCCCGCCGGCACAAGCTTCTCGGCCAGGCTTTCTTCCGCGTGCAGCAGCTGGCGCAGCCAGTCCTCGCCTTGCTCACGGGCTACCTTGTGCCGCTCCGCCTCCCGGCGATCGAGCTCCTGACAAGCCTTCTGCACGACGACCGCCAGCTCTTCCTTTTTCACCGGCTTGAGCAGGTAGTCGAACGCTTTATGGCGAATCGCTTCTTTCGTATATTCAAAATCCGAGTACCCACTGATTACAATCGTCAGCAAGTCCGGCAGCTCTTGGTTCAGCTTCCCGATCAGCTGCTTGCCGTCCAGTCCCGGCATGCGCATGTCGAGGAAGAGAATGTCCGGCTGAAGCGTCAGCGCCAAATCGTAGCCCTCTCCCCCGTCCGCCGCTTCGCCGGCGAGCGACAAGCCCCATTCGTCCCAGGAAATGGACTGAATCAATCCTCTGCGTATCCACTTTTCATCGTCCACAATGATGACTCTCCGCATTTCCTGCTCCTCCTTTTGGCAATCGAAATCCCTGCTAGCCTTTGAGCGAACCTGCTGTCAAACCGTCGATAATATAACGCTGCAAAATGAGATAAACAATCAGTACCGGGGATACCACGAGTACCATAAAAGCGAACACGACGCCCCAGTTCGTGCTGTACATCGTCACAAAGTTAAAGATTTGCAAGACAATCGTCCATTTCGTACTGTCGGTCATGAGATAGAACGGTCCGAAGAAATCGTTCCATACGGATACCATCACGACGATGGACACCGTAACGAGCACGGTCATCAGCAGCGGCAGCACGATTTGCCCGTACAACCGGAAGTAACCGCAGCCTTCGAGCAGCGCCGCTTCATCCAGTTCGCGGGGAATCGATTTCATGAATCCGACGAGCAGGAACACCGCAAACGGCAGCAGTACGGCTGTATAGTACATGACTAAGCTGAAATAGGAACCTTTGATGTGCAAGTCGCCCATCAGCTTAATTGTCGGAACGATCGACACCGGGACGATCAGGCCCATGATGAACAAATAGTAAGCGCCTTGCAGAAAGCGGCTGTCTCTCCGCTGAATAATAAAAGCGGCCATCGACGCAAACACATTCACACAGAGGACAACCAGCGCCGAGATGAGGATGCTGTTTTTGAATCCGCGCAAAATATTGGCTTGCTGGAAAACTTCCTTGTAATTCGTAAACTCCCATTTGGATGGCAGCGACAGCCCGAAGAGCGCCGACTCCCGAATCCCCTTAAACGAATTGACCAGAATCATAAAGAAGGGAATCAGGATGCAGCAAGCGAGTGCAATCGCCAGGAATTCCAGCAGCACAAGCCGTATACGTGTACGGTTTCGCATCACATCTCGACCTCCCTTTTCTTCATCGCCATCAGAACAGGCACGCCGACCAGTGTCACGAGCACGAAGAGCACCACATTTACAGCAGTCGCGTAACCGAACAGACCAGTGCTGAACATCCCGCGAATGTAGGTGTAGAACACTTCCGTCGTATAGCCGGGGCCGCCTTCGGTCAGCACCATCACCATCTCGAACACCTTCATCGAGCCGATCATGGACAGCAGCACGTTCACCGTCAGCGCCGGAGCGAGAAGCGGAAACACCACGGAGCGGAACCGCTGCCAATACTTCGCGCCGTCGATAGACGAGCTCTCGATCAGATCCTTCGGAATGAATTGCAGACCTGCCAGATACACGACCATGGAGAAGCCCGCTACCCGCCACAAATCCGTTACAATGATGGAAAACAGGGCATACTTCGGATCGTTCAGCCAGTCATGTACGAGAAAATCGAGGCCTACTTTCGAAAGCAGCGTATTCACAATCCCATGCTCGGGATGATAGATCGCACGGAAAATGTAGCCGATGACGATCGGCGCAATCACATAGGGCAGAAAAAAAATCATGCGCAGCACATTTCGCAGCTTCAATGCTTCATTCAACACGAGGGCCAGGCCCAATCCCAGAAAATTTTGCATGAGCGTCACGACAGCGGCAAAGATCAGCGTATTGATTAACGCGGTTTTGAGCCGAGGCTCCTTGAACAGCTCGATATAGTTCGCGAGACCCGTGAATTGAATCCGGTCTGCGTTGATATTCCAATCCGTGAAGCTGTAATAAAACCCGATCAGCGTTGGGGTAATAAAAAACAACAGGAACACGGCGAGCGCCGGGAACGAAAAGTATAACGGATATTTCAGCCTTCCCACTCTGCTCCCCTCCTTCATTCAAAAATGCTCCGGCCGGAAGCGAGCCTCCGACCGGACGTCCCGTGCTTACTTGAAGCCGTCAAGCAGCTTCGCTTTGCCGTCTTTCTCATAGTTCGCCGAAAATTCCTTCAACGCTTTGTCGACGTCGCCATCGATGAAGAAGTTTTGCAGCGTTTTTTGGAAATCGGCAAAAGTTGGTGTCAGACGATTTTGCACGTTGATTTTCGCTTTATTCGCATCAATAAGATCTTTCACGGTTTGCTGCACCGGATACAGGCTGCTCTTCGCGCCTTGGAAAATCGGAATCCCCGGTGCCGTCTGGTAGTAGAGGTCGACCATTTCCGGCGAAATCATGAATTTCACCAGATCCGCAGCCGCGTCAGCATGCTTGGCTTTTGTCGGAATCATGAGCTGATTCGGCGGCGTAATCATCGCAGTCCCTGCATCCGTTGCGGAAGGGAACGGGAAGAAGCCGATTTTGTTCGTCACAAAGTCTTTGCCGAACTTCTTCTCCAGCTGCGGGATAATGCCGTCCAACATGAACGCCATGCCCACTTTGCCTTCGCCCATCTGATTTTGCAGCTCATCGAACGTGCCGGCGAGCGGATTGGATTGAATCAATCCGAGGTCTTTCAGTTCTTTTTGCTTCGCGAACAAGTCCTTGAGCGCTGGGATGTCGGCGAGCTTCAGCTCGTTCTTCTCCAGTTTCTGCACGCCCGCGTCACCGATCGCCGGATCGACGTTCGATACCCAGCCCGTAAAGTAGAACACCTGCGGCGGCCAGCCGTCTTTCACACCTTCATAGAACGGCGTGATGCCGGCGGCTTTGATTTTTTTGGCGCCTTCGATCATGTCCGCGTAGTTTTTCGGCGGCTGTATTCCGGCCTTCGCAAATACATCTTTGTTATAGTAAATCCCCATCATGCCCGTAGCGCCGAAAGGGACGCCGTATATTTTTTTGCTGGTATCCATTTGGAAATCTTTCATCGTCGGAATAATGCGATCCCAAACCGCCTTTTCACCCGACCACTCCTTGAGCGTCTCGGAGGCTCTCAATTTCACGTACTGCTTCGGTCCAGGCTGCATTAGAAACAAATCCGGGAAATCTGCGGTAGAGAAGCGCGTTTTCATCATGTTGTCGAAGTCGCCGCCAGGCAGTGCCTGCACTTCCACCGTGTTGCCCGTCTTGGCCTCATACTCCTTAAAAATCTTATTAAATGGCGTTACGTCAACGGTGTTGGCAATGGCAAATGTCAGCGTGACCGGATTTTTCTTCACCGGTGCCGATGCAGCTGTAGATGCGGCTGGCGTCGCCGCTGCCGGCGAGCTGCCAGCCGTATTCGTTCCCCCGCTTCCGCATGCGGTCAGCGCCATAACAGCAGCGATGGAAGCTGACATTGTTACCGTTTTCATTTTCTTCATTTCTGTTGCCCCTCCCTTATTTGACCTTACACGCTCATTATATTGCAAGCGCTTACCTGCGCCCCATTCACGATAACGACTTCTTATGTTGAAAAATCCTACTTTCGATCTCGCACTCAGGCCGTAAGATGAAGTGTCACTTGTGTTCCCTTTCCTTTGCGGCTGTCAATGTGAAAGTGAAACCCTTCGCCGTACCGGATTGTGTACCGAGCGTAGACGTTCTGAACGCCGATGCCCATATTCGCTGCCGCCGGTAGTTTGAACTCCTCCTGATAGAGCGGTTGGCGCAGGGAGTCCCTGATTTCCTCGAGTCTTGCTTCCGAAATGCCGACGCCGTCGTCACTTACCTGAATGTAGACGCCGTCCTCCTCGCGCCATGCCTTGAGATGAATGCTCCCCTTGCCCCGTTTGCGCTCTATGCCGTGGAACACCGCATTCTCCACAAGGGGCTGGAGCGTCATTTTGAGCATCGGAAAATCCAACAGTTCTTCTTCAATTTCCTGTTTGTAGTCAATTTTGCCCTCAAAACGAATGCCCTGAATGTTCATATAGGCTTCAATCTGCACAAGTTCTTCCTGCAGCGTGACAATTTCATTCGAGTTTCTCGTATTGTAGCGGAACATATCCGCCAGCGATTGCGACATTTGCCCGATTTCTTCGACCTTATAGTAGTCGGCCATGGCTTTGATGCTGTCCAGCGTATTGTAGAGAAAATGCGGATTAATCTGTGAATAGAGCAGCGCAAGCTCCATCTGCTGCAGCTTGATTTGATACACGTACTTCGTCTCGATCTGCTTCTGAAGCTCATCCTGCATGGCGTTAAAGTTCATCGCGATGCGGCCGATCTCGTCCTTACGCTTAATATCTACCCGCACAGAGAAGTCCCCGCGTTTGATATGGTTCACGGTTTTGTAAAGATGCAAAATCGGCTTCGTGATGCTTCGGCCGAACAGCAGCGACAGAATCGTCGACACGACGAGCGCCGCGAGGGCTGTCCAGATCGCGGTTGTTTTGATTTTATCGAGGGGAGAGAAAATTTCGGTTTTGGGCATAATGAGCACGGTTTTCCAGTTAGAGTACTGGGAACGGGTATAAGAGACGAGCATCTTGGCGTCGCCGCTACCTGTCCAGAACTTGCCGCTATCGCTATGAATTTGGGCAAGTGTCTCCGAATCGATCGACGCCTGGCGCCCATCGGCCGAATCATAGATCGGAGCGTTGCTATCATTCAAAATGAGAAACCGAGAGTTCACGGTCAGGTCCGCGCGCTGGCGGATGCCGTCAAACAGCCCGAACGTGTAGTCCGCCCGCACCACAATGAAGCCGATCGGATTCGAGAAATCGCGAATCAGCATAGCCGTGGAATACATGCCCGGCGAGTTGAAGAAGGTAACCAGTCCGTCCTTCGCCACCGCCTGCCGGAACCAATCGGCTCTTAGCACCTCGCTGGCGCTGCCGAAGGACGAATTGTCGGAGGAATTCAGCAGTTCACCGTTGCTGTAGTAGATCTGAAACCGAATAAAGTCCGGAATCGGCGTAATGTTGAAGCCCTTGAGGAACAAGTCGCCGAGCTTTTGCCGGAACAGAAATTTATTTTGATTGTCCATCCCCGGGTAAGCATTGATATTATCGATATACTCCTGATTATAATAAGGAGCGAGCAGCAGATTGCGTTTATTATGAAAGTCGTTATCCATATTGAATTCGATTTGCCGCACCATCTGCGCGCTGGCCGTTTCCACGCGTTCTGCCATAGAATTGTAGGAAATGTAGAAGGAAGCGGTGGAAATTAAGGCAATACAGATCAAAATGATAACGAAATAACTCAGCAGCAGCGTCGTACGGATTCTGGGAAACAAGGCCATGAAAATGTTGGGTAGACTTTGCAGCCATCGCATCGGGTGTCCCGCCTCTCTTTCTATGCGCAAACAGCCGAACCCGGAAGAGGGGCGGCTGAATCGCTCACCCTTCGAACCCGAATTCGGACTGTTTCAAGGAAGTTTCCTTTAGTGTAGCATAGAAGCGCTTTCAAACACATAGCTTCCTGAACTTACCGTGTGAACTGTGCCTTCCGCATCCGGCATGTGAATCGTTGCCGTCGTGTTTGGCGGCACCTCGACTTCCAGCCGGAAATCACCTTCACCGGTGAGCTGCCAAGCGACTTGCAGCGTGCCGTAGAGCGAAGCGTAGCTCGCCTTTACGGACGTCAGACGGCCGCCCGGCTTCGGCTTAATGAGGGCGTGCTTGAAGCCCGGCGCTGCGGGATCGGCCTCGATGCCGGCCATGTAGCGGAACATCCATTCGCCGACAGAGCCCAGCGAATAATGGTTGAAGGAGTTCATCGACGGCGTCTGGAAGCCGTTCTCCTCCGTCCAGCCGTCCCAGCGCTCCCAGATCGTCGTCGCACCATGCTTGATCGAGTACATCCACGACGGAAAAGCCTCCTGCGTCAGCAGGCTGTACGCAACATCCAGGCAGCCATGGTCCGTCAAAGCCGGCAGCAGGTAGCCGACGCCGAGGAAACCTGTCGACAGCCGGTAGCCGCGGCCGCGAATGTCGGCCACCAGACGATGCACAGCTTGATCGCGCTGCGATTCCGTCAGCAGCCCGAATTGCAGTGCGAGCACGTACACGGTCTGGGTATCGCCGTAGATGCGGCCATCCCCGTCGACGAACGCCCGACGGAACGCTGCGGCGATGCCATCGAACAGCGTACGGTATGTCTGCGCGTCTTCCGTCTTGCCGAGCACATCGGCGATTTGGGCCAACAGCTTCGTGCTGTAGGCGAAGTACGCCGTCGCAAGCACCTCGTTTGGCGTATCCGCGCCGATGGACAGCCAGTCCGCGTAGTTCGCATACCCCGGCCGGACGAGATCGTCCGTCGTATGCTTCAAATACTCGACCCATTTCACCATGGCGACGTAGTTGGCGGCGAGCACCCTCACATCGCCGTACATGAGGTATAGCGTCCACGGGATAATGACACCGGCATCCCCCCAGCCGGAGTTATCCGGCGCGAACCAGTTGAGGCGCGTGTTCCAATTCTTGTGGCGAATCCAGCCCGCATCCGGCGCAACATCTGTAAAAGCGCCAGAAGGCTGCTGACAATCGACCATATCCTGCACGTATTTGGTAAAGAAGCGCGACACGTCCATGTTGTATGCCGCCGTCCTTGCAAAAATCTGCGCATCCCCCGTCCAACCGAGCCGCTCATCCCGCTGCGGACAATCGGTCGGCACGGATAGGAAGTTGCCGCGCTGCCCCCATGTAATATTCGCATACAGCCGGTTCACCAGTGGATCGGACGTTTCGAGCTGCCCTGCGACCGGCGTATCCGAATGCACGACTTTGCCCGTGATCGTCTCCAAATCAGGCTCGCCCGGGTAACCGATCAGCTCGACGTAACGGAAGCCGTGGAACGTAAAATGCGGCTCAAAACGCTCTACGCCCTCCCCTTTCAGCGTATAATGCTCCTGCTGGACAGCAAGGCGCAAATTGTCCAGATACAGCGTCCCGTCCGTATTCAGCATCTCCGCGTGGCTGAGCGTCACCTGCGTGCCCCGCTCGCCCTGCACCTTTAGCTCTGTCCAGCCGACCATATTCTGCCCCATATCGTAGATATAGGTGCCTGCCGCCGTCCGCTCCATGCTGATCGGACGCATCGTCTTCGTGATGCGGATCGGCGGCTCCACCGCGGCGACCAGCAGGCCGTTGTAGCCTGCGCGAACGTCCGGCAATTCCCAAGCCTCGTCGTCATAGCCCGGCAGATCCCAGCCGGTGAGTTCCTCGCGGGCGTCGTAGGCTTCCCCTTTAATCATATCGGAGTAAAGGATCGGGCCCCGGCTTGTTTTCCAGGAAGCATCGGTAAGGATTCGCTCCTTCGTCCCATCTTCGTACTCAACAGTCATTTGCAGGAGGATAAAAGGGCGCTCCCCGTACACCTTGTCTCCGAGAAAGCCGACAGTGCCGGCATACCATCCGTCGCCAACGATGGCGCCGAGCGCATTTTCGCCCGCCCGCAGCTTATCCGTAAGCTCTACGGCCTGCACCTGCACACGGACGTTATAATCCGTCCAGCCCGGAGCGAACCAGTCACCGATCCGCTCCCCGTTGAGGTGAAGCTCGTAAACGCCGAGCGCAGTCACGTAAGCGACGGCGCGGCGAACGGCTTTGTTCAGAACGAACGCCTTCCGGAAATACGGCGACGGCTGCATCTCGAGCCCGGGCTCGGCTGCGCGGCCGATCCATTTCGCTTTCCATTCGCCGCGCGAGAGGAGGCCCATCGACCAGAAGGCTATATCACTCCAGGCCGTCGGCTGGCCTGCTTCATCCCATACCCGGACTCGCCAGTAATAAGAGGTTTCGGATTGCAGAGGCGCTCCATCGTATGGAAGGTGTGTAGATGCGTCGGAGCGCACTTCACCGCTGTCCCACATATCGGCTTCGCCTTGCGCCAGCCCTTCCGGGCTTGTCGCCACTTGAATGTGATAGGCGCTTTGGCTTGCGCCCGGGCTGTCCGACTCCAACTGCCAAAATAACCGCGGCTGAAGGCAGTCCAGGCCGAGCGGATTCGTCATGTATTCGGTTTTACAAGATGTAATTCGGATAGTCATAGGGGATCCCTCCAAGATTCTCTGGATTCGTTCGGTGATATCGGCTGCATGCGCAGCGTGAAGGACTGTCTCTGTGCAGGTATCAAGTACTTCTCCAGCGTAGGCGCGTAGCCGCAGCTGTGGTTGCCCAACCCGCTCTGTCGGGCGTCGAGCTTGACGATGGAACGGTCGACCCGCGTCAATTCATGCACATGCTTGGCGGTTGCGAGGTCTTCCGTCGTGTACTGATGCACGCTGCAGTCAAAATGCGGCTGTACCGCCGGGGTGCCCTGAAACCGCAGCCCGACGCCCTCTGCGTTCGTGAGCTCCGCCCACCGCACGTCGCTCTTGTTGCCGTTCTCCTGCGGCTTGATATACGGCACGAACTGCTCCTGCACGGAGCCGCTGTATACGCCCAGCTTCCCGCTTTCCTTGCGGTCCACATAGCACTCGTGCGGCCCCCGGCCGAACCATGCGAGCCGGTCGAAGCCCTGCGGCATCGCCAGCTCAACCCCGAATCTCGGCAGCGGCGGCAGCGCGTCCCCGTTGCCGAGATCGCGGGGGACGAGCTCCTGCGTCAGCTCGAGCTCGCCGCTTGCATGAACGACGACGCTAACGCTCACGTCGAATAACGGTTTGGCGCCCCGGGCGCCGAGCACCGCACGGGTCACGACACGGCAGCCGCCATCCGCCGTCTGCTCGGCGGTAACCTCGCGTGCGTGGAGCACCAGCCGGTTGTACCCGGCCGTCACCCACGCCTTGGCGAGGTGCACATCATTGTCAACAGGCGCACGCCACACGTTGACTTTCGGTCCTTGCTCCAGCAAGCGAGTGCCTTGATGCGTCCAGGTCGTGAGGGTGCCGCTCGCTTTGCTGAAGCGGAGCTCGCTCTTCGCCCCGGTGAGGATGAACTCGCCGGCCGTCTCTTTCAGTTCCAGCTGGGTCAGCACAGGCTTGGCCTGCTGAACTTGCTGAGAATCCGCCGCTGCCTTCAGCGGGATATCCGCCCAGGCGATTTCATGTCCGGGCTCAGCCCACAGCGCCGCTTCCCGCAGTGTGAATTGCACGTGCAGCCAATACTCTCCCGCTGCTTCCAACTGCTGGGGCTGCAACGGGAGCTCGAGCTTCACCGAACCGCGCGGCGGCGTGCTTAGCCTTGGCAGCTCCCCTGCCTCGATGACGGTGCCGTCCCTGAGCAGACGCCAGGTCCCTTGCAGGTGACCCAGCGTCAAGAAGTCGTAGCGGTTCCACACGTACAGCCTCCCGATACCCGCTGGATCTCCTTCGATTTTGACCGGCTCGATGACTTTCTTGTATTCCAGCAACGACGCTTTCGGCGTTCGGTCGGGAAAGAGCAGCCCATCCAGGCAAAAATGCCCGCTATGCGGCTCCTCCCCGAAATCGCCCCCATAGGCGTACCAGGCTTCACCCTGCTCATTGCGCTGCCGGATGCCCATATCCGACCATTCCCAGATCAAGCCGCCCAGCAGCCTTGGGTACTTGTGCACGGCGTCCCAATACTCTTGCAGGTTGCCGGTGGAATTGCCCATCGCATGGCCGAACTCGACCATGAGGTAGGGGCGCGGATCGTCCTTCTCTCCCTCCTCGACCACCGTCTCGACAGCCGGGTACATGGAGCTGACAATATCGACGACCGGCGCATCGTAAGCCCTTTCGTAATGGATCGGACGCGTCGGATCCGCCTCCCGAATCCAGGCCGCCATCGCGTCATGGTTCTCTCCGTAGCCTGACTCATTGCCGAGGGACCAGAGGATGATGGACGGATGGTTTTTATCCCGCTCGACCATCCTTCGCGCCCGCTGCACGAAGGCTTCCCGCCAGTCGGGATGCTGCGCCAGATAGCTTTCATTTCCGTAAAAATGAAACCCATGCGTCTCCAAATCCGTCTCGTCGATGACGTACAGCCCGTAGCGGTCGCAGAGCTCCAGCCACCTTGTATCGTTCGGATAGTGCGACAGACGCACCGTATTGATATTGTGCTGCTTCATCAGGATGATGTCCCGCACCATCGAAGCCATCGTCGTTACATAGCCGAGCTCGGGATCGAACTCGTTGCGGTTGACACCTCTGATGATAATCGGGCTGCCATTGATGAGAAGCCGGCCTTCCGAGACGACAATGTCACGGAAGCCGACATCGATTTTTTTGACTTCGAGGATCTGGTCCTCTTCGTCGCAAAGCGTAAACAGCAGCGCATGCAGGTGCGGCGTTTCCGCCGTCCACAGCCGTGGAGCATGGATCGTTTCGGTTAGTTCCAGCACGACTTCTTCTGGTCCAACCCTATGCTCACGGTTGAATATAGCGTTTCCTTCGGCATCCTGCAGCGTCGTTCGGAGAGTGCAGCCTTTGCAGGCTTCTGAATCAGGGAAAGCGAGCTCCGTTGTGAACTCCAGCACCGCACTCGCGTATCCATTTGGAAACCGGGTCCGCACCCTCACATCCCGGAGTGAGAGCGCCGCATGTGCGGTCAAGTATACATCGCGAAAAATACCGCTTAGCCGCCATTTGTCCTGACTTTCCAAGTAGCTGCCGTCCGACCACTGGTAGACTTGAACGGCGATTGTATTCATTCCCTCACGCAAGTAAGGGCTTACATTAAATTCTGACGTAAAGTGGCTCCCTTGGCTGTAGCCGACGGGTTTGCCGTTAACCCAAAGGTGAAAAGCGGCATCCACCCCTTCGAATACAAGGTGCACGCGGCGTTCTTCCCACCCCTCCCTGAGCGTGAATTCGGTCCGGTAGCAGCCGGTCGGATTTTCCAGCGGTACATTGGGCGGATCTATAGGGAATGGATACGGGCAGGAACTGTACTGCGGGCGGCCATAGCCGTGCAGCTGCCAGTTCGAAGGCACAGGGAGGGTATCCCAGCCGCTCGCATCGTAATGATCTTCATAAAAGTTTGCCAGCGCTCCCAGTGGAGACTCGGCATAATAAAACGGCCAGCTGCCGTTCAACGACTGATAAAACGGAGAGCTCGCCCGTTCGCCCTCCAGAGCGGTCTCGGCATCGGCATAAGGAATCAAGCTCGCGCGAGGCTCCTCGGTATGCCGTGTTAAGATGTTCATATTTTTCCAATCCGGTTGTTCCTTCGGTTCCAAGCTGAAACACCTCCATCTTCATCCCGATCCTATTCAGCATAGCGGATGAAGGCCTTAGGTGAACATTCAAGATTCCGACTCTTTTTGTTATATAATCCGTGCTGCACTTAACAGACTATGGGCCATAATTTGAAATTTTACGAATAACCCTAAAAAAAATACCACGAGCCTCCGCAGAGCGCACCGTGGTATTGTCGGATGACAAGAACTTGATAACACCTTTCAAACCGTTTCCATTCTATTTGAACTGGAACCAAGTTAAATTTGCAACTGTGCTTGAATCTGACTTAACAAAAGTAACGTATACCGTATGGGTTCCTACAGCTGTCCCGGCATTAAGCGAGATATTCTTGACTGACCATGCCTGCCATCCGCCTGTGCTTTCTGCCGTCCAATAACCCAGCATAGTGCCTGTAGGGCTATCCAAGTGGAATTCGATCCTTCCGCCGGAATTAGCCGATGCAACCTTCAGATCAATACTTGTTTTAGCTGTACTGCCAAAGTCTACATTTTTAAATGCTATATAGTCGCCATTGCTTCCTCCACCCACATCCAGCCCGCCATCTGTGCTGGATTCATAGGAAAGAACACCTGAGCTAAGGTTATAGCCTTCCGCTTCAAATTTCAATGTGTTGAATTTTGGTTCTGCCGCATAGCTGTTCGTATCTGTTATTTTCAAATCTGTCAAATTCGTTGCCGCAACTCCACCGACGCGTACATTGTTTAATGTAACTCCGGAGACAGTAGATGTATCACTCCAACCCTTCATTATTGAAACTTCACCTAAAGCGCGTAAATTGATATTATTAAAGACCACATTTTTGATCGGACCGGTTTTTGCAGAAAGATCAAACCATCTGGAGTGTACGCCGGACCTTGGCCAGAAGCCTTCGACATCGATATTGTCAAAAACAATGTTTTGTGCCGCTGGAGTCCCATACAGATGACCTACCGCTAAAGCGCGCCAGCACCTGAATATAAAAGAGTTTTTAACAACGATGCCATCCTGAAGCTGTTTCACTCCATCTCCAACCTTGAATGCTCCGCATCTGCTCCAGGCCAAAGCATCATCCACAACTACATTTGACTGATTCTCAGGAGTTCCGGGCCAGTTAGCAGCAATATCGGTAGTTGCTACATCCCAGGTCTTAAATGAGTAGGTGTCATCCTCCGATACTGCTACAGTATGCTTTATGAGTACATTCTGGCTCTCTTGAATATCTATTGCATCATTTTCATAATCAAGTTCATTGTTGTTGAAGTGCTTTGTATTCTGGAAGGTTACGTTATTAGATCTGGTAACGATCGTAGCCCAGCCCCCGCTGTCTCTTATTATTATGCCGTCAACTGTGAAGTTGCTGGTCTGCAAGGGCACAAGAATATTGTTCAAATAATTGTTTGTATTTCTCATATAATGGCCATTGCCGTCAATAGTCCCCCTGCCGTATATTTTAATATTGTTTGCATTTGTTTCGGTATAAATAAACCATGTTCCATCCTTACCCAGAGAATTCTTATGAAAATGGGTAGTGTAATCGCTCGGATTTCCTGAACCCCTTATAACAGAACCACCCGCCAGATAAACCGAAACATTGCTTTTTAAAACAAGGTTTCCGCACTTATAAACTCCGGCCGGAACGTATACTATACCGCCCCCTGCTGCGTTAGCCGCATTTATGGCGTTTTGTATTGCAGTTGTAGCCATAGAGGCACCGGTACTGTCGGCACCGTATTGCGTTTTAACATTGTATATGCCTGTACCGGATGAAGCCGGAACATTGGTTTCGAGAGCATCTGCCGCAATAACCAGATCCTTCAGGTTATTGATTTTAACGATAAGATATGTTGGTGATGAAAGTGTAAATGTAAGTGTATTTCCGCTCTTTGTTGCAGTGATTCCCAAAGCTTTGGGAGAAATATTATAGGTATTGATTGTCTCGCTTGCTGTTATTGTGATTGTAGTCGTACCTGAAAAAGAGAAATTACAATAATTATAGTTTACAAATACCTCCGAAGTGTCGATTACCGGTATATTTGTAGAGTCTGCTGTTACCGTGTATTGACTGGTCGTGGTATAAATCGACGGTAATGGATAGCTTACAATTGTACCCGCCGCGCTTGCTGTCAAAGGAACGACAACTAACAGACAGACGAGCATACAAACAATTAAACTTAATAAGCTTAACTTTTTTAGCATAAATAAACACCTCTTTCGGCAGAGTTATACTAACCTTTTCTGCATCAGCAAAGTTTCCTTTTAAAGTACAGCCCCGGTTTTTGTTGCACCTTGTGCAGGATTTCTGCGTTGGTCGCTACTACTGAGCTGTATTGTTACATTTTATCCACAATCTCCCCACTGTCGCTGCTATTGATCTAGCATTGTTGCACTTCATGCACATTCTCAGCGCAAGCCGCTCCAATCATGGCACATGGCCCCACTGTTACTCCGCATTTCCGCCCTCAGCCTGCTTCCAATCTAGAGCCAGGACCAGGCTCAGAGATGTTATTAGCATACGGTTCATCATTGGTAGTCCATCATTGGTAGTTCATCATTGGAAGTTCCCCCTTATATATCCCAAATGTATTCGCTTACAACCTGATTATAAACGGATTGGCGCATCCGGATAAGGCGGGTAAACCCACTTTAAGGGCAGATTTTTGCAGGAGCTTTATACAGTGAAGGGTGGCCACCTCCGCCCTGCGGACATGCCTCCCCTGCGCATTTTTATTCAAAACAAAAAAGCCGCAATTTATGCGGCTTTCAATGTTACTATGTTCTTGTCACCCGACATATTCATCTTGTTCCTATTGTGCCTGCAGCTTAGAGGATGCACAGCTCCTCCTGCGAACTCAAGCCTTCATCCAGCGCCATTTGCCGCAAAGCGAGATACAGTTCCGCTCTCGTCGAGTTGTAGTAAGGAAGCACAAACAGCACACCGACACCCAGCGCAATTGCGCCCAGCAAGAACCAGCCGATGAACGACAGATCCAGCACAAAAGTTCGCCATTTCTGCCCGTGCATCATCTCACGGCTGAGCTGAATCGCCCGCTTCCGTCCAATTCCCGGGTTATCGGTCAAAATGTAAGGCACCATGGCGTACGAATACGATTTGACGATACCAGGGATAATGAAGAGCACAAACCACCAAAAATTGAGCCATCCCCGCCAAAACATCCCGGCGACAATTCCTAGATAATTCCCTTTTTTGAACCCATAACCCACATACCCCATGTCGACATCCTCCTGCGAGGCGCGTTTGAAGTAGTGATAGCTGCCTGCTTTCAACGGTGAAAGCACGAAGATCTCAAGCGCAATGCCCGCCAGTACCGCGATAACGATAACAACCAGGAGGATGCCCACAATGACTGCGCCGAAGCCATTAAACACATCCGGAAATCCGTCCATGTTCCAAGTGAAGCTGGAGGAACCTCCCGAGCCGCCTCCCGTCGCCCCATGATTCGACCTCCAGTTGCAGCTCGGCAGGCTGCCGCTGACAACAGCCAGAAGCAGGCTGACCAGGAATCCTTTCCAGTAGGATGTGCGCAGCGTATCCTTAGCTCTGCTTTTTAATTCCCCTCGTGACCAATCCACGTAACCCCTCCTAAGACAATCTGTTTTCATACTATTGTAGCTCGGAGAAGTTAAAATTAGCACCAGGTTTTAACAAAATTTTGATTAAATTTCTGT
Organism: Paenibacillus whitsoniae; assembly: GCF_003955665.1. Classification (GTDB taxonomy): domain Bacteria; phylum Bacillota; class Bacilli; order Paenibacillales; family NBRC-103111; genus Paenibacillus_E; species Paenibacillus_E whitsoniae. The sequence continues at coordinate 47,020 of NZ_RXHU01000007.1, read as the reverse complement.
CAACACCGTTATCGCGTCACCACGACATCATCAAAATACGCTTTCGTATTCGCATAGGTGCGCGCCCCGATCTTTCCGTTGGCAAGCGATGTGTCCACGACACTAAATTGCAGTACGCCATCTTGGTAGACCGAGATATGGCTGCCACCCAGTACAATCTTATACGTATAGAATGTATCCGCCGCAATGCTCGGGTTGGTGAAGGCCAGCGACGTTTTGACGCCGGCGACGGATTTGATCAGCTCCATTTTTCTGCCGGAACGATCATTATTTTTCAGTAGCAGCAGGTAGTAATTGTCCGCATCGGTATAACGTACGAGCAGCCCGGCATCTTTGTTGCCGTTGATGTTGTTGGTAACATTCACTTTCGCTTCCAAAGTGTAGTCCGTCCAGGAGGCGTCACCGGCGATGGAATAGCTGTTCGAGCTTCCCGCTTGCCCGCTATACTGGCCTGACTGTACGGACCATGTACCGCTGGTCGGTGTCCAGCCTGCGGCGGTGCCATTGTTGAAATCGCTGGAGAACAGCTCCTGACTGACAACAGGGCCAGATTGAACGGCGCTGCTGACCGCATTCGAGGTCGTATCTGTCGTGTGGAAGTAATAGGAATGAACGCCTACAGGCAATTTGGTCGTGAATTGATACGCCTTGCCGTCACTGTACGTGTTGTCTGCCGGATTAATTGCCTCCATCTGATGAACGACGCCATCCAAGATAAGCTCCATCGAGAACGGTTTCTCATTGTCCGCATCGGTGTACGTCGTATTGAAAGTGAATGCGGTCTCCACATCGCCGGATGCGTGATCCACGCTGATGCCGCTCAGGGTTGGTGCGGTTCCGCTGGCGACATTTGAAGCCTGAATCTCATCCATGAACATCTCGCCATAACCAACACTTGTTTGATTCAACCAGATGGCAAGCGTCGCTTTCTTTTTATTGACGACCGGTGTCAGCGCATCCAGGTTATAGGATAACGTCGTCCAGGTCGTCGGAACGGCGACCCAGCCGCCTGTCAGGTTATACGTGCGCGAACCGTCATTCAGCTCAATTTTCATCCGCAAATTGGCGTAATTCGGGTTTTTGACCTTGAAATTCAAGTAGCGATATCCGGACAAATCCACTACGTCGTGCCACGGTTGGAATTTGGCATAGGAATTGGTGGCCGTTGGCGTCTGCTTGAATGTTCCCACCGTAAGACCGTCCAGCGTTGTCCGTTCGAACGACGCCGTTCCACCGTTTTGCGTGTACCAGTTCACCCATTCACCAGAGCCTCCGACTGAGCCCCATAGGCCGCCGCCTCCAAAATCATCATAGAGCAGCGGAGTGGAAGGATCGGGCAGAGGCGCCGCCACGGTATAATGCGTGGAACTGTAGCTCTGTCTGCCTGCCGCATCCGTTCCGCGAATATCTACGCGCTTATTGGCATAAGCAGGAGACGCGGTTTCATTGATGGTTGCCGCATATACGGCGCCCGAAACGGACATGGGTACAAAAGTCCCCGTCGTGCCTGTGGTTGAGTACTCGAGGTTCGTAAGGCCTGCGGCCGATCCGCTAAACACCGTAACATTCCCTCGCACATAGTCGCCAATGGTCGGTGACGTGATCGGCAGCGCAGCAGGTGTCGTCCCTCCTGCGGAGCTAGCGGAAGCATTCGCGCTTAACCCCATGATCGTGTACAGCAGCCCCGCCTGAATACTGATGCTGAATTCGTTATAGCGCCATTGATTCGTATCATCCGAATACAACGAACGGTCTACGTACCACGGACTTACGCTCAGTTTATCCTTGGTATCCTTCATGTTCGGCCCGCTCACCATCGCTCCCGGAAATACAACGCCTGTACCCGTCGAAGTATTCGCCGTTTCATCCAATCGGGTATGCGGATAGGTCACAAAGTCAGAGCCGATACCGGACACCCAGGAGATATTCCACGGATTTTCGCCGAAAACCCAATAGATGCCCTTCTCCACCGCACGCAGCGCAGCAGGATCATGGAACAACTCGTAATAGCGCATAAGATCGCCTAAATAAGACACATGCGGCTCATTGACGCCGAAGTTCTTGAATTGGTTCAGCACACTGTAAGGCGTGTCATCGGTGGAGGTTAAGAAGAAGTCGACTTGCTCCTTCAGCAATTGTTGAATGTGCGATTGGGTAGTCGAATCTGCCACCGGATAAAATTCCGCCAGCGACATCGGCCGCATATCCCAATAGTTCGTGGAAGCCAAATCATTAAATGTCAGCGTGTTAATATTGGCGGTTGCCGCATTCTTGTACGCATTGTTGTTCGTCAATAAGTACAGTTCAACGTCCGCAAGCAGCTTGGAATTCGGAATGCCCCCGCGCGTCGCGTAGGAACCGACCGGTCCATCCGGATTCGCCACCACGTAATTGTAAAAAGTAACGGCAGCCGCTTCGCAGTTGTTCGCAAAGGTCGTGAGCGTCGCCACCTTGGCCGGTGCAATATCGCCCTTGGCAATTGCCGTATGGATCGCTCTTGCCGTCGCTGCAAGTGTCCCTGCCGCCTTGGCCGAGCCACCTACGCCAAGGCCCGAAAGCTTGCGATCGTCCGCCGTGCCGTTTATATTGTCCGTCGATTTTTCCGGGTGAACGAAGCTGGCATTATTCTTGAGATCATACATGGCGCCGCCCAGTTGATTGGCGAATTTGATCAAATACTCGCTGCCGAAGACGGCTTCATCAACCAGATCCGGGATCCCGTTGTTGTCATTATCGAATTTGGAGCTGACGGCATCGGCATTCCGGATATAAGCGAGCGCAATTTCGGTACCGACCCATTGATTGCCCGCGTATTTGCCGTAATCGCCGGCATCGTACCAACTGCCCGTCAAGTCGTAGTGTGTTGTGCTGTCGGCGGACTGGGCATCGTCCAAATGACCGGCCCCATGGAAAATCGCTGCTGATGGCGCGACCGAGCTATAGCCGGCCGGATAAGCATCCGACGTTGCGACGCTAGCCCGCAGGATACGATAGAACGCCGTCATTTCATCCTTGTAGTTGCTCCAGATGTTCGCCTGGATCGCGAATGGATAAGACGAAATTCCGTTCGTCACGACGGTGTAGTCCGTTCCGCTCGCCGTGATCGAAGAGAAGTCGATGGAATAGACGTGCTTATTCCAGAACAATCCCTCATACGTCATGTTGCCGGAAGCAACAACGGATGCGCCGTTTTTCACGACATAGGACAAGTCCGTGAGCGGGAGCTGAGCCGTAACTTTTGCATTCTTAAATGCACCTGTGTTATAGCCCGCTTGACTGACATTCACATCGATCGCCTGTGTCGTATTCGCCACGACAAGACCGCTTTGCACGGCTGTCGATACTTGGTTTGATGTCAAATCTGTTGTTCGGAAATAATAAGTGTGCGTGCCCACGGGCAGCTTCGTGATGTAGGTATACGTTTTTCCATCCGTATAGGTTATATCGTTGTTATCATCTTCCCTCATGTCATAAACCGTGTCGTCGATCACGAGTTGAAGCGCAAACGGCTTCTGATTGTCGGCATCGGCATACGTCGCTTTGAACGTAAAGGAGGTGTTCTGGTTATAGCCGCCTGCGGAATTGGCCGTCATGCTGCCGGTCAAAGTAGGCGCAGTACCGCTGCTGGCCGTAGAGGCGAAAATGTCATCGATCAGCGTCTCGCCATACGTGCCGCCGGATTGGCGGAGCCATATTTCAAGCTTGGCTGTCTTTTTGTTCAAGGCTGGCGTCAGCGCATCCAAATCAAATTGACTTGTTGTCCAAGTCGTTGGCACTGCCACCCAACCGCCCGTCAAATTATAGGTGGTCGTGCCGTCCCCGATCGCAACGCGAATCTGCGAATTGGGATACCCTGGATTTTTCATCGTGACATTCAAATAACGGTATCCGGTCAAATCCACCGTCTCGTTCATCGGCTGAAATTTGGCCCATGACGAGCTCGACGCCGGGGTTTGCGTAAATAAGCCCACCTGGCGCGAATCGACAGTCGTCTTCGAGAAGGTGCCGGTTCCTCCTGCTTGGTTGTACCAGTTCATCCAATTCTGCTTGTAGATACCGCCTCCGCTAAAATCGTCATACAGCAGCGGGTTACCCGGTCCTGGCAGCGGCGTGACGGCCGCCGAGCTTAGACTTGGTGCAAGCAGCAGAGTGTTTAACACGAGTAACACGCCCAAACACGTGCACCAAAATTTCCTTGCTCTTCCTTTCGTTCGCGTGGTGCTTGACATTAATCATTCCTCCCATGCAAAGTGTGATGAAATCGCTTACACCAATATTATAAGCTGCCATTTTTTCACAATCGATGATGTAATCTCAACTTCTTGTGATCAATTCCGTTAGATCTAGGCATAGCGAAAAGAAAAAGCCCCCGCGTTTCAGCGAGGGCCCTCCTGGTCGTTTACTTTTTCCTTAACACCAAGCGAATTGTTCGTTTCTCTCCCGTCAATTGAAACCGAAGGAACACCAACTCATCTTGTATCATCTTCGTTTCCACATCGCTGGAGCACGTTTCGAGGTCGTAGCCGCTAAGCTCATCGTCCCAGTACACAAGCCCGAAAGGCATCGGCTTCCAGTTTCCAATCTCGTAGACAATTTCGATACGCTCACCCGATTTTTCATACTGCGTGATGAAGATCGGCGGGATTTTCTCCTCGAACTCGTCCTGCATATCCCACTGACCGATGTAATTGCGAAGGAGCCGCGGCTTGCACTCCCCTTTAAGAAAGGCCATCTGGCACTGGCTGTCGTAGTAAAAGAACGTATCCGGCCAAGGCCCGGCCGCCACACCGCCCAGCGTCATCGTGTAGTCGTTCACAGCGGGACGAATCGGCTTATCTCGCGTCAGCATGTAGGACGGCGCCGTGATGGCATGGCTCGCGTGATAAGCGGCCAGCGCTTGCGGCACGGTGGTCAGCGTTGCGCCGCTCTGCGCCACGTAAGCAAAGAAGCGGTCAAGCATCCCTGCACAAGCCTCGACATGCGATGCCGGAAACACTTGAAAGCGATCGCTGAACTCCATTTCATGCGCCTCTTGCTGCTGCAGGAAATACACCTGATCATTGTGAGCCGTATTGTCCAAATACTCGTCAAAGAGTATTTGCCAGTACGCAATTTCGTCGCCTGTACACAAGCCCGCGCGCAGCACGTCGTTGGGATCTGTCGAGTAGATGACCGGGCTGCCTGTATGGTACGACAAATGCAAATCCCGGGCCGTCCATTCGCAGGCTACAACCTTGCCTTTGCCCGTGTGCGGCACCTTGTAACGGTGGCTATCCACATACCAGGAGCCCCAAGGGATGCCCTTATGGGTTATGCCGTCCCACCACACCTGCTCCCAGCAATAGCCCCACATCCCCTGAAAATCAAGCTCTTCCAACACTTCGATCACTTCATTGTATATCTTCCCTCTGCCCGCAATCTTGGTAGACGCCCAAGGAAATGCTTCTTTTACAAGCGCCCAATCGCGCTCTAAACTCGCTTTTAAGACATCCTTGGACATGGCGGCATCTTCCATGAAGAAGGGGCATTGCAGAATAATATCGTCGCCATAGGCGTCATGCCACTGCCGTATATGCTCCCCCAGTACGGGGATGGAGCCCCGGTTCACGATCCATGTCACGGGAATGCCATGCGCATGGGCTAATCTTGCTGTCCGCTCTACACCTTCAACAGCCGTTCCATGCCCCCAGGGCGTATCATAATGGGACGCATAGCTGACGAATGTATAGATGAGGTTCTGGGGTTTCAACAGGAATCACCTCTATTTTTTGTTCTCTTTCCACCAGGCATCAATTTGCGTTTGCAGCTCTGTTGCCACTTTTTCCAGTCCTGCTGCCTTTAGCTTCGCATTACGCTCATCCAGCAATTTGGACGGGTTCGGCACAGCCCCTGTCGAGATGACTTTGTATTCGTTGACGATCGTCGTTAATTGCGCAATTTCATTTTTGACTTTCGTATCATCGAAAACAAAACCGATTAACGGAAAGCGCTTCGCATCATTGTTGAATTTCTTCCAGCTCTCATACAAATCGTCAGGTTGACCCGGTTTCAAGTAGTTGATAAACTGATTCCCCAATACCCAGAATACTTGGCTGTCATAACCGGAATCCTTGATCGGTTCGATGCGGTTTGGCCCTACTTTTTTGTAGTGCTTGCCTTCGATGCCGTTAACAAGCAGGTTGATGACGTACGGATCCGTATGGAGGTAATTCAGCACCATCATCGCTCTTTCCGGATTTTTCGACGTTCTCGAAATGGACAGCATCGAGCCTGTCGCCAAATCCGTGGTGACAATCGGTTCTTCAACAACATGGGAAACCCAATCAAAGTTGTCGGAAAGCTTCAATTCAATGTCAGCACCTGGCTTCCATACTGTGGATTGCACCCAAAGCTTCCCTTGCTTGCGGATATCCGCTACGTTCGTTGTCACCGTTGCCGCATCTGCGTTAATGTAGCCTTTTTCATAATATTTCCGGAACAATTCGGCATCCTGTTTATTCAAATCGATGATATCCTGATCCAGCACGGTGTGTACTTTCATATCCGTAGCTTTGTAGTCCAGGAAGAACATCGGCAGCTTGGCCGGTACGGGCCCGATCGGGCGGTAATTGGATTTGGTTTCATACATCATGAAGCTTGCAGGGCCGCCAGCCACATAATAGTCGATCATATCCGGCTCTGCTGCTTTGATTTTTTCAAAATAAGGCTCTAAATCTTCGACTTTATTAATTTTGTCGACAGGGATTTGATACTTATCGGCGATGTCCTTTCGGAACGTAAAAGCCTTGCCCTGCGTAATTTCCTTGTTTGTTGGAATCGCATACAATTTGCCTTTGTAACGAGGCGCCTCCAGGTATAACGGATGGAGCAATTTCTTAGTCTCCGGCGCAAACTTATCCAAGAGCGAATCGAGCTCCAGGAACGCTCCCTTCGTGACATTGGCGGAGTAATCCAGCCAGGATGCGGTGAAGACAAGGTCCATTTTCTCGCCGGTATTCATCATCAGCTCCGTCTTCTTCTTGTAATCGGCAGAAGCGATCGGCTGCAGGGTGACCGTCGTGTTGATTTTCTCTTTGAGGTACTCATTCAGCTTCTCTTGGACAAGTGCATCGTCCTTCATCGGCTTCGCTTGATAGACCAGGGAAACATCGTACGGTTCCAGCGTCGCTTTCGGACTAGCTGGGGCTGCCGAGCCGGCAGCTGTCTGGGCAGGACTTGCCGTGCTTGCGGCGTTGTTGCTGGAACAAGCGGGCAAGACAGCGGTTAAACCAAGTGCGAGTGCCATTGGGGCGAGCATTACGGTTTTTCTACGTTTCATTGTGGACCCTCCTGTAAGGAATATTATAACAGACGGCCGCATACGCAACCGGTATTACTGACATCAACCTTTTACGGCGCCAACGGTTAAGCCTTTGACAAAATATTTTTGGAAGAACGGATACACAATCAGGATCGGCCCCATGCCGATAAAGGCTAAAGCCATTTGCAAGGATTCGTTAGGCAAATTCCTGAGCAGCTCCGGATTCTGGGCGGCCAGCATCATATTTTCGCGGATGTACTGAACGTCTTTCAGCACGCGCATCATGAGGAACTGAACGGGATACATAGGCTCCTTATTAATGAAAAGCAGGGCATTGAACCAATCGTTCCAATACAGGATGGTGGCGAAGAGCGCCATCGTCGCCAGTACCGGCAGCGATAAGGGAATTACGATCCGGAAGAAGATCCGCAGCTCGCTGGCGCCGTCCATTCTGGCCGACTCAATCAAAGCGGGATGGATCGTCGTCTGGAAAAACGTTCTCATAATAATGACATTGAACGGAACTATTAATAACGGCAAAATCAAGGCGATATACGAATCTTTTAAATGCAGCGTTTGCGTGTAAATCATGTACTTGCTGACTAACCCGCCATTGAACAGCATGGTGAAGAAAAGAAAGAACGTGAACAAGGACCGGTATGGATAATCCTTGCGGGATAAGGGATAGGCGTACAGCGCCATGAGCAAAACGCTTGATAACGTGCCGATGACGGTGATGCCAATCGAAACTTTATACGCAGTTGCGATGGTCGTAAAATCTTTAAACACGGTCTGATACGCGATCAGAGACCACTTGGAAGGGAAAAAGCTGTATCCTTCATTGACCAGCGAGTCATTGTGTGTGAAGGAGACGATAATGACGAGAATGACCGGCATGATGCAAGCTAACGAGAAGAGAATGAAAATGAGATGAAGGATCGACTCCGTCAGCGGAGATATGCGATTTTCCCTGTGAGGCAATCGGATGAGCATGAGATTCACTTCCTATTCAATCGTTTAGAATAAAGCTTGATCCGAGTTGATTTTGCGTACCGCGCCATTCGTCAGAAACACCATAATGAACCCAAGAACGGACTGTACCATCGCCGCGGCCGAAGACATCCCAATATCGTTCAGCTGCATCAAAACGCGATAGACGTACGTATCGACCGTATCCGTAGCCGGATACAACACGCCCGAATCCATCGGGACTTGATAGAACAGGCCAAAGTCTGAATTGAAGACATGCCCCATATTCAGAATCGTCATAATGATGATAATGGGCATAATCGATGGCAGCGTGATATGCAGGATCTGCTTCCACTTCGAGGCTCCGTCAATGACTGCCGCTTCGTAATACTCGGGATCGATGCCTGCGATTGCGGCGATGTAGATGACGGCACCGATGCCGACGCCTTTCCAAGCGTTGACGATTGTGAGAATAAAGGGCCAGTATTCCTTCGCCATATACCAGGACACCGGTTCTTTGCCAAACCACGGCAGCACGGTGGCGTTCATGAAGCCATGTGTCGGATGCAGGAACGCATAGACGAGATAACTGATGACAACCATCGATAGAAAATGCGGCATAATCAAAAAGCTCTGATAGCTTTTGACCGCGATTCGGCTGCGGATCTCATTCAATGCCATTGCAATGGCCACCGACAAAATCAAGTTCAAGATCATGAACGTCATACTGTAGGCGACGGTATTTCTGACAATTCTCCACAAAGATCCATTGTTGAATAGAAATGTGAAGTTCTCGAAGCCAACCCATGGACTCCCCCAAATGCCGTCGACATAATTGATTTTCTTGAAGGCAATGAACAGCCCGAACATCGGCAAATAGTTATTGAGCAGCAGCACAACGGCCGCCGGCACGATCATCAACGTCAAATGCCTGAACTGCCAAAAGTTTTTAAAAAACCGAAATCTTTTTGTCTGTACACTCGCTGACTTTACTTGCCCAGGAGATGCAACTGTCTCTCTCACTGCGTCCACTCCTTTCTCTGTTGAATTCAGTATAGAGGACAGATTCTCTCAATTCGATGATGTATCCCTCTAAGAGTGTGATGGATTCTCGCAGTCTGAAAGAACAAAAAAACATACGGATTCCGTATGTTAAAGGTTTGCGTATAATTAAATTTGGATTGCAGATACTCCATTTAAACAATTAAAGGAGCTCGATGGTATGAGTGCGGAGCTGCATACAGTAGGTCTTTCCTCGACGGAAATCGCCGGATTATGGACGAACTATATCAATGACAGTATGTCAATTTGTATTTCTAAGCATTTTTTGCATCATGCAAATAATGAGGATATCAAACCGATCATTGCCAAGTCAATGGCTTTATCCGAACAACATCTCAAAGAGATCACACACATTCTTCAGAAGGAAAACTGTCAAATTCCGATAGGATTTTCGGACGAGGATGTTAATCTAAATGCCCCTCCATTGTTTTTTGATCTTTTTCCATTGAGTTATGTTTATGGGATGAGTCGAATGGGGCTGGTCTCCTACGGTTTGTTCTTATCCAATGTTGCTCGCGAGGATATTCGATCCTTTTTCTCACAATGTTTGACATCAACGAAAGACTTGTACAATGAAGCGATTGATTTGATGCTTACAAAAGGAATTTACGACCGTCCGCCTATGATCCCTTACCCGGATCACGTTGAATTTGTTTCAAAAAAGGAAACTTTTCTTTCAAAATGGTTTGAGCAGAAACGCCCGTTGAATGTACTTGAGCTATCCGAGATGTTCTTTAACATTGAACGAAACTACTTTGGCCTCGTTATGCTCACAGGCTTTATTCAGGTTACGAAGGATGAAACCATCCAGCACTACTTGAAAAAGGGGAAAGATTTAGCTCTTCAACAAATTCAATTTCTAAATCATACACTGATCAATGAGGACCTCATGGGATCCATCATGGTGAATTCTGAAGTATCCACTTCTACGGTATCCCCTTTTTCAGATAAGTTAATTATGAGTTTGGTTACCATGCTTAATAGTCAAGGCGTGTCTTTTGTTGGCCATGCGTTGTCCGTTTCTTCAAGAGTTGATTTAGCAAGTGAATACTTAAAACTCATTCCTGAAATATTACAATACGGGAAAGACGGCACGGATATATTGATCGACCGAAAATGGTTGGAAGAGCCGCCACACGCACCCAATCGGAAAGAATTAGCCAAAATCAAGTGATATTCTCTTCTTAAAGCGGAATGATAATCGTCGCGATGAGTCCTCCGCCTTCGCGCTGAAGGTAGGTAAGCCCGTAGGGATCGCCGTAGTGCAGCTGAATGCGCTGGTGAACATTGCGGATCCCATACCCTTTGTCATCGATTTCGCCGCTGACAATCATGCGCAGCTTTTCCAGATTCACCGGGATAAATCCATTGTCTTCGACCACGATATGCATCTCAGCTTCCTTGCATTTCACTCGAACCCACAGCTGGCCTTCCCCGTCCATACTTTGAATGCCATGGAATATCGCATTTTCCACCAGCGGCTGGATGATGACTTTCGGCATTTTGACAGCGTCCAGTACTTCATCAATGTCCCAGAACACTTCAAAATTGCCCGGATACCGCTTCATTTGCAGCCGGATATAGGCGTGCACGTGCTCCAGCTCTTCGCTTACCGGAATGACACTCTTCCCTCGGCTAAGGCCGATGCGCAGCAGCTTCGACAAATCTTTGACCATGCCTCCCACGTCGTGATTCCCGCTTTCCAGGGCATACCAATAGATGGAATCCAGCGTATTGTAGAGCAGGTGTGGGGTAATCTGCGAATGAAGCGTATTCAATTCCTGCTCTTTTTGTTTGATTTTCATCCCATAGTTTTCTTCAATCGATTCATTAAGCCTGGCTGTCATCCGGATAAACGCGGTATACAAGAGGCCAAATTCGTCGGAACGGGTACGGGACGACTCCAGGCCGAAGTCAAACGGCTTCCCGAGCTCGTACACGCGTGTAAACATGACTAAGCGCGCCAACGGCTTAATAATATTGCGCAGCAAATAGACGACGAAAAGCAGAACCAGCAGTAAATAAATGGCCAGCATGACCATGATGAGCTGTTGAAAGCTTGTTTGCTTCCCCATGATGGATTGGAGCGGAATCTTGTAAATCAGTCTCGTATGAAAATTAAATTCATAAGAAACCGCATATAAATCCTTCTGGTTGTTCGTTTCGCCAAAATAATAACCCGAAGCTTGGTTGCGAAGATCCTCCGGCAGCTCTGATAGCGCCATGTCGGCTGCACCCGACTTCATCAGCAATTCGTCGAGGTCATCGAATAAATAGACGCCGGCGTGCTCAGGCAGCTGCACCGAAACGAGATTTTTGTTCAAGAGCACTTCCAGCTTGGAGACGGCAAGAAAGCCGATCGATTGATCATATTTTTCCGGATGCAAAATACTTCGTGTAAACGTGATCGTCGGTTGTCCGTTGCTTGACGTTGCCAGTCGCAGCATACCGGCCCCTTTCTCCGCTTGTGTCTGCTGCACCCAACCCGGGTACCCCATGCTGCTATCCAGATAGATAAGTCCTTGCTTTTTATAGAGCGCATTTAATGGAAAAGGCTGATTGCTCGTATTCTCCATGTAGATCGCATATTCGGTGCCGTCCGTGGACCAGCGATCCAGAATCGTATCTGCCTCGCTCAGTGCGCTAATGCTGTCAATATGCGTCCAGAACGCAAATTGTTTCGGATTGCTGAAAAAATGATTATCCAGAAACGTCACCGTTTTATCTCTAACCGAAGATAACGTGTTCTCCATCGTGGCGTGATTCTGCTTCACCAACTGAAGCATCGTTTTTCCAACTTCATCTTTAATCGTAGCCGATGTGCGTGAGAACGAAATCCAGCCGACAATGAGAAACGGCCCTATGATGAACAAACAGAAGGCCACAATTACCTTATATTGCAGCTTCAGCTTAATTCCCCCTGACCTCTTTGCGATAATCGGCCGGCGAGATGCCGGTGAACCGTTTGAACATACGGCTGAAATGCTCCGGGGACTGGTACCCTACTTGGTACGAAATTTCATAACGCTTTAAATCGGTTGCGCCCAGCAACCGCTTCGCCTCTTCGATCCGAACCTCGGACACGAAGTCCCATATGTTTTTGTCGGTTTCTCTTTTGAATAAATAACTCACATAAGCCGCACTGAAATGCACTTCTCCGGCAATGTCTTGAATCTTAAGCTCATGATTGCCGTAGTGATTGTAGATGTACGCCGTGATCCGGGAGACAACGGAAAGATCTCGCTCGCTCATGGAAGCTCGAATGCTGTCCGCGAGTCCTTGCACGTATTCGTGGAGCTGAGTAACTTTGCGGCCGCTTTCCATGCCTTTGAAGTACACATCCGGATCCCACTGACGGAAGGTGTTGCTTGATTCTTGTCCGCTATCAAACAACAAGCCGTACAACCGGTACACTAACAATCCGAAAAAGCTATGAAACAAACCTTCCCGATGGGTCAGGTTAGAGAGGATTTTGATTGCAGTTTGGAGTTCTTTGGCTAAACTTGCCTCATCTGCTGTTTTTATGTGAAGCGCGAGTTCTTCTACCTTGGCCGCCCACTCCATCACTCGCATACTGCCCAGCGCCGACATATCCTCATAATAGAGCACGTTATTGTCCGGATGCAGCTTGCGCCATTCAATGGCGGCACTCGCCTCCTCCATCAGCTTGGGCAGCATCGTTAAATCCGGGCTTAGCGTACTCATGCCAACCGTCACGTCTACATTCAGATATTGCTTGAGATTGACAATGATCGTCTGACCGATCAGATTGAGCTGGGAATTCCTATTCAGCCTCGTATCCGCAGGCTCTGAAGCTTCCAATTGAATGACACAGACGAGTTGATTCCCAAATCCATAGAAAGCAACGCCGCACCAATCGGCCAAGCTTTCTTCCAAGATGTTGACGGAAGCGTACTTCAGCAGCTTGCGATCCATCAGCGTAATGTCCTGATTACTGAATCCGCCCCTGCTCAAATTCAAGTGAACGGCTGCGATGCCGTACCAATACCCTTGCTCCTTCAGCGAACTGCCGATTTCGCGAAGCAAATCTTCGTAATCCTTCTCCTGCAGATCGGTTTCCGTTACTAATTCGATCAGCGCTTCATGTCTTTTCTTGCGAATATGATCATCGATGAGGTTCGTATCGGTGCCAGGTCGCTGAAGGGTCAGCCGTCCCATTTCCTTCTTTTCTTGGAGGGCTTTCCCGACAACGCGCGTTAATTCATCCAGCTCTACAGGCTTGATTAAATAATCTTTCGCCCCCAGCCTCAGCGCTTTCTTGGCAAAATCAAACTTCTCGTGTGCAGAGATGACAATGACGGGGAGATACGGCTGTTCCAGCAGAATCGCTTCCATCAGTTCAATACCGTTCATCATCCCCATCTGAATATCCGTCAATACAAGATCATAATTGTCGAGGCGCAAGCAATCCAACGCTTCAAATCCGTTCAGCGCGGTTTCCACATGACGAATGCCAAGCGCTGATTTCATTAAATAGCTTTTAATCCCCGCACTCACGGTGGGCTCATCATCGACGACCAACACTTTATACATGGAAGCTCCCCCTTGTCAGGCAACCTGCTGCCAATCCACTTCTATGATATCATGGTAGCCAGCGTTTTTTGCGTTGTCGATGATCTTTTCGAGGGAAATTGTGATGTTTCTTAGAGAGCCGGAATGCGAGTGGATGAGAAAAAGAGCTCGCATTCAGCGAGCTCCCCCTTAACCAAATTGATTCGCTTTTTTGAATCGACAGACTGGCACAGACCTAAACGTTGCAGGATTTTCGCCAGACTGACAATCAAGCTGTATAAAACTCTATAAATGCGACTCTTAACTTACCCAAGCGGCTTGCGTCTTGTTTTGACTCCGGTTCATCATCCACAAGGTAAGCCAAATCAGAATGAAGCCAGTAAGCTGGCCTGTGGTTACTTTTTGCCCGAAAACAAGCCAGTTCATGCAGACACCAACCGCCGGAAAGGCCAACTCTGCCAGCGTTGCAAAGAACGCCTTCGTCGAAGTCAACCCTTTATAATAGAGGAGCATCGAGAGCAGACCAGGGAAGAATGCCTGGAATAATAAGTTCACAGCGATAAGCATCAAACCGCCGCTAGTGCCGGTTACGTGCCATTCATCGTTGCTAGTCAGAAGTACAACCGTCAGCAAAGGTATGGCGAGAAGGAACCTTAGCGAAGTGACGATGGGGAAATCCAGCTTTTTCTGAAGCAAAAACTTGCCCATGACGGTCGATCCGCCCCATAACCCAGCTGCAACAATTGAGAATAAACAGCTGATTGTGCCTAGATCCTTGAAACCAAGCTCTGGCAGTGAAAAGCCGAATGTCAGCAAATACGTACCCATCAGCGCCACCGCGATATAGGCAAAAAATTTGGAAGGCAGCGTCTCTTTGAGCATCACACGAGCAAGAATGATCGCAAATAAAGGCTGCAGCTTCTGCAGGAGCAGGATCGCGTTGGCATTGCCGTATGAGAAAGCAGCTGTGAAGGCAATGGTGGCTATCGCCGAACCGCCCCACGAGATGAAGAGTAAGGCGCCAATGACGGCTAGCGACAGCTTGCCGCTCAAGGTTTTCCGGTACTTCACCATAGCCGGCAGCGCATAGCAGGCAAGGAGCAAATGCTCAATGAACACGATTTGTGCCGAAGTAAAACTTTTTAGCAATAAAATCCGAAATAGCGGGTCGAGTCCCCATAGGGTTGCTCCAAGGGCGACATACCACACCCCACTGATACCGCCAGAGCGCGTCAGAATCGCATTTCTACGCTGTGATCCAATCTTAAATACATCTTCCAATTCAAAAACCTCCTAAGGAATATTTTGAATTGAACCTTCTGAAAGAAACAATGCCCCCGCTTCATAATCTGCGGGGGCATTGACAAACAGACCTGCCAAAAACATCGAGTTTTTGACAAGCTGATCTTCACCTTCTCCCATCCGGACTCTAACCGTCGGCCCTGGATTTCCACCAAGTCAGTCCCAGCCTAACAGGCCGGGAGTCGCGGGCTTGAGATACCTACACACGTATCCTCACCGCCGGTAGGGAATTTCACCCTGCCCCGAAGGTTCAACTTTGATAGTTCACTTACAAAAAATAAGTAAATTTATTCATGTATATTAGCACCAGAAATAAAAAAAAGCAAGGATTTTTTTATCCCTGCTTTGCTTTACCTTCGATAGCTCATTCTTTCTTGAGTTGTTTTGAATAAGCACGATTAACCAGCGGCATAATATCCTCGTCACCAAGACCCATACATTACAGGAGGGACTACTACGATGGATCAAAAGAAATTATATGAAAAACCAAGCTGGGCAATGACATCCAACCCGTCTGAACAAACTGAAATTAATCAAGTCGAACATACTGACGAAGGAGTCCCATCAAATTATCAGGCTATGGGTGAAAGCTATAGTGACACAACTAACTTTGAAGTGAATAAAGAACCTGGTCGGTTATAGGCCATTATACTATCCTTGGAGGTGAACGTGATGGATAACAACCAATTTGACGATAACAAAATCGCGCCTGGCATGAATACTCATGATGAGCTCGAAGAAAAAGCAACAGACGAAGAAGTACAAAAGGGGGACTTTACTTCAGTCACACGCCTTTATCTTGACCGCACGCCAGAGGATTGAGTATCTCCTCCCTTCTCTGATATAACGCTACTACTTCCCCCAGTTGCTATGCGGATCATCAATCGCCGGTCTGGTCAAAGCTCCCGTCGCTGTCCACCAAGCTTCTACGGTTTGCCGCAAGTTCTTGCGAATCTCATCGTGCTCGCCATGCCCTGCAACATTGACGATTTCGTCCGGATCGCTGCGCAGATCGTACATCTCTTCCAAGTCATCCTCTAAGTAGTAGACATACTTCCACTGCTTCGTCTGTACGCCGATCATCGGGTGGCGTCCCCAGTACGCTTTGTAATGCTCAAAGAAGATTTGCTCTTCCGCCGGCGCCTCATCCCGGTTCAGAAGGGGCAGCAGCGACCCGCCTTCGCATTCCTTCGGCACGGGGATTCCCGCCGCATCGAGCAGCGTTCCGGTTACAGCCGCAGTCGATACAAGATCCCGAATGACTCGGCGTTTCGGTGTTTCGCCCGGCACATAAAGAAGGAGTGGGACGTTGTACAGCTCTTTGTAAGGAATCACGCCCTTCAGACGCAGGCGGTGGGCTCCTTGCATATCCCCGTGATCGCTTGTAAAGAGAATGGCGGTGTTATCCAGCATTCCTTTCTCCGTTAGCTTCTCCATGATGCGTCCCAAGTACAAATCCATCAAAACCAGCATCGCCCGATACCGCTGGGCATCCCGACGTACTAGCGCCACCGTCAGCTCGGATTCGCCCTCCGAAGCCCGCTCTCTCTGGAACGGCGGCTTCGTCGACAGATCATCCTCATAGTAACTGCGCGGAATCGGCATGTCGGATAACGGAAATTGCTCGGCATACCGCTCCAGCAGCTCAAACGGCTGATCGACCGGAGCATTCGGATGCGGCATATACCAGTTCAGCTTCATGAAAAAGGGCTTCTCGCCGTCGTAATCCTCCAAATAATTCAAGGCTTGCGCGGTTGTAACGGCATCCCGGTGACTATGAAAGCGTGGATCTTCATTCGCTCCTGCCAAATCCAGGCCGTCCGTACGATAGTCCGTGACTTGAAATGCGTGATCGGCCGGCGACAAGCCTAGATGCCACTTGCCCAAATACACCGTGTCATACCCGGCCCCGTTAAAGGCTTTGGCGATCCCCCACTCGGCCGGATCAAGCACATGTCCGATCTGATAAACCCCTACCTGGTGCGGATATTTGCCGGTCATCCACGTCGCGCGCGATGGCGAACACTGGGCGGACGTACTGATGGCCCCGGTAAACCGCACGGATTGGTCGACCAGCTTATCGAGATTGGGCGTATAGTAGCTGCTGTCCACACAGCCCATCGCATTGACCTGCTGCTGATCGGTTGAAATCATGATGACATTTCTCATAGATTCTGACTCCTTCCCACAATGACAAAAGAGGAGACTGCCTCCTCACTGTCTTTATATCCGAGGCGGACTGCTTTCGCACGAATCGTCGTCCGACCGCTGCTGACCAGCCGAATCGGGCCTGTGTACAGCTTCCATCGCGGCGCTTCCCCTTCGTCCGTCGTATAAGCTATCGAAGCTCCCTGCGTAGCGGAGTGAAGCCAAATCGCCGTCGGCTCGTCAAATGTTTCCTGTGCGGCCGGCTCAATGCCCGCATTCTGTGAATTGATGGCGATAAAAATAGGAGCGGCTGTCTGCGGCTGAATGCCGCCGGGCCACATGCTTCTCACCATCTGTTCCTCCGGCACGTCTCCCCAGACATCATACTGCATCCGCCAATCGTCCATCGCCGTCCGCAGCCGTCCCAAATCCGCTTGATAAGCGGGATCCGCAGCGAGGTTATGAATCTCGTAGGGATCGCTCTCACAGTCATACAACTCCTCGGCAGGGCGCTGGGTCTGCATCAAGATGCGGGCATCCCCTTCCAGCTGTCCGGCAAGCTCCAGCCGCCACAGCTCCTGAAACATCGGATGATGATGACTGAACTTGATCCATTGCAGATAAGGCTGCTGCGGATCGTAATTCCGGATGTACTTAAACCGCCGATCCCGCACAGCTCGCACCATATCGTAGGATTCATCGTACCTGTCTCGGGTGGCGTAGACATACATTCTCGGCTCCTCCCGATTCCCAAGGAAAGGCTGCCCTTGCAAATGATAAGGGATTGCCGCGCCTGCGATCGATAAAACCGTAGGTCCGAGGTCGATGAGACTAACCATTTGCTCGCTGACCGCTCCCGCTTGAACGACACCAGGCCACTTGACAATGAGCGGCACGCGAATACCCGCATCATACGGCCAGCGCTTCGCTCTCGGCAGCCCTTCACCGTGGTCGCTCCACAAGATGACGACCGTATTCTCGGCGAGTCCGTCCTCCTCCAACT
The DNA here is from genome assembly GCF_003955665.1 of Paenibacillus whitsoniae. Classification (GTDB taxonomy): domain Bacteria; phylum Bacillota; class Bacilli; order Paenibacillales; family NBRC-103111; genus Paenibacillus_E; species Paenibacillus_E whitsoniae. The sequence goes on along the minus strand of NZ_RXHU01000007.1, from coordinate 28,703 downwards.
GCTGCAGCAGGGCGCCGACGGCTCTATCCGCTTCTTCGATCAAATCATAATACTTCGCAAGCGCCGCCCGCGATTTCGGCGTGTCCGGCAAATAAGGGGGAACAGTAACCTGATCGGGATCTGTCACTGGCGACACATCGCTCGATGATCCGTAAGATTTACGCATGAGATTGCCCCACATCGAACTTTCATGCGTATATATGTGATTGAACACGGCGAAGAAAGGTTGCCCCGGCTCGCGGTGCCGCCAATGTGCGGAAGTACCATCTTCGTCCCATGCGGTCAGCGGCGAGGCGAACTGGTAATCTGTTTTAAAATTGTTGGTACAGAAGTAGCCCTCTGCCCGCAAGTATTCGGTAAACGTTTTGACATAGGCAGGCGGAACAGGAAAATAAGGTGTCGGCAGCTCCGGCGTATAGGGATTCGTGTGCTCCGTCCGCATATGATGCGTGCCGATCGCAGTCGGATACATCCCGGTAATGATGGAAGAACGGCTGGGGGAGCAGACCCCCGCCGTTGCAAAAGCGTTGCGATATACCGTCCCCTCAGCCGCCAGTTTATCGATGTGCGGTGTCCGCGCAAGCGGATCGCCATAGCATCCGAACCTTGGGCTGGTGTCCTCCAGCGATATCCATAAAATATTCGGTCTCTCTGTGGAAGATGTCACGTGCTCGTCCTCCTTATCTGCCTGCCATGCGGGCACCGATCTTCGCTTGAAGTTGGTTCAGAAACGGGTTCCGCTCCTGCGGGAACTCTTCGGGATGACGGCGAACCAATTCCGGTACGAGATGCCCTCTGCCCGTCTCTTCCAATCGCTTGATGTAGCCCTTGAGATAGCCTCTGGCGTGGAAAGGCCCGCCCTCCTGCATGACCGTCCATAGCGGATCGACTGCATCGGTGTTCTGTCGCATCATGTCATCGTGCCATTGATTGAGGTAGTAAACCGCTTCCATACAGACGCTGCGATTGTCGGCAGCCACATTATGCTGCTCCTTCGGATCTTCGGCCAGATTGTACAGCATCTCCTCATCGAAAAGATGGAAGCCGTCATGGTACGATCGAATGTAGATCCAATCGCCGAACCGAACGCTGCGCTGCACGACGTGTGCGCATTGCGATACGACAAGATAATCGCGGCCGCAATCGGTACCGTCTCGTAACGCAGGTGCGTAGCTTCTGCCTTGCCAATCCGGGTAAACAGGCTGATTCAGCATGTCGGCGAACGTCGGCAGCAAATCGAGATGATAATGCAGCCCGTCATCCACGGTGCCCATCTTCATGCCCGGCCAGCGAATAATCATCGGAATGCGGCAGGTGCCTTGATCCGCAGTGGCGTGCTCGCCGTAGATGCCCAGCTGCCCCATATTCTCGCCATGATCGGCGGAGATGAGAATGATGACATCGTCCATCACACCCTGCTTTTCCAAGGCGGCGAACAGCCGTCCCAAATGCTCATCCATATAGCGGATGCCGCAGTCGTAGCCATCGATCATTTCACGCATATCATCCATATTCTGAATCTCGCCGGGGTGGCGCGGGAAGGCGGCAGGCCGCTGGTTGTCATACGTTTTATTCTGATAATCGATATTCAGCTCATTCGCGCAGTGCGAACCGACCATTTGCTTATGCCGCTCAAGCACGTCCTCTGTCAGCCAAGCAGGCAGCGGCTCCTCGGCGAACGGGTTGCCGAAATCCAGCGGCGCACGATAAGGTGTATGCGGATCCCAATAATTGATGTACAAAAACCAATTATCCTGATCGGCATTTCGCTCAATCCAATCGAGCGCGACCGGCGTAACATGCTCGGCGGATTCATTGCCGTACCGGCCTGTATTCAGAATTTCATTGAACCCTGCATAGAAATGAAACGTTGAGTGTCTTTGAGCGAACGGGCTAATCAGCACCGTATTCAGATCCCCCGTGAGCCCGAGATATGTCGGAAGCGAACCTCCCCGCGACAGCTTGCCCATCAGCTCGCGCGATTTGCCCTCAAGCTTCATATCGCCGGCCGTGCCGCCATGTCCCACCAAGCCGTTCACGATACCGAACTTACCGCTCATGAGCGCTGTCCGCGAGGGTGCGCAAGGCGCATCCGAGGTATAATAGTTCGTGAACCGTACGCCTTCTTCGGCAATTTTATCGATATTCGGTGACGTATTGCGGTGATACCCGTAGCAGCCCAAATGGTCCGGGCTTGTGGAATCCAAATCGAGAAACAATATGCGCATGGTCCCCATCCTTTCCTACTTTTAAATCAACTTCGAATCTTACCCTTTGACCGAACCGACCATCATGCCTTTATTAAAATATTTCTGCAAAAACGGATAGCAGATGAGCAGAGGCAGCGCCGTCGCAACAACAGCGGCCATTTTGACAGGAGGCCCGTATTCGAATCCGCCGACGCTTGTCAGCATCCCCGTGTCCGAATCCAGCAGGAACTGCCGCAAGAATGTCTGAATCGGCCATTTATTGGCATCGTTCAGATACAGAACCGCCTGAAAATAATCGTTCCAGCGAGCTACGCCATACATCAGCCCGATCGTGACCAGCGAAGGCATCGACAGCGGAACAATAATCGTATAGAGCAGTCTCCACTCCCCGCAGCCGTCCATTCTCGCCGCTTCTTCCAGCTCCGCCGGAATATTGGAGAAGAAGCTTCGCATCAGAATTAAGAGAAAAGGGAAAATGGCACCTGTCAGAAAAAGAGCCCAATAGCTGTTAATCAGATGCAGCTGGCGAACGACCAGATACGTCGGAATCAGGCCGCCGTTAAAAATCATCGTGATCAGGACCAGCATATTCATCGTTTTTCGGCCTCGCAGCCAAACCTTCGACAAGCCGTACGCCATTAAGATCGTAAAGAATAAGGAAATCGCCGTGCCGCCGATCGTGATGATAAAGGTATTCCCGTACGAGCGTACAAAATTTGCGTTCAAGAGCAGATAGCCGTAGGAATTCATCGTCCAATCGTGCGGGAAGAGAAAGAACCCGCGCGTTAAAAACTCCGTCTTCGTGGAAAAGGAACTAAACAAAATGTAGGCAAACGGAAAGGCGATGAAGAGAAAGATGACGACCAAAATGAGGTAAATGAAGCTGTCGAAGAGCCTGTTAGACTTTTTCATTTAGTAGACGCCCTCCTCTCCGAATTTTTTCGCCAACCGGTTAAAGGTCATGACCAGCACGAGTCCGACGACGGATTTGAACAAGCCTACAGCCGTTGAATAGCTGAACTCTCCTTGCTGTACCCCGTTCCGGTACACATATGTGTCGAATACATCGGAAACGCCGATATTTAACGGATTTTGGAGTAATAAAATTTGCTCGAAGCCCACATCCATGACGTGTCCGATTCGCAGAATAAACAGGACAACCGCAATATTGCGAAGACTTGGCAGTGTAATATGCCACATTTGCCGCCAGCGCCCCGCTCCGTCCACATATGCCGCTTCATATAAGCCAGGATCAACGGCAGCCAACGCAGCAAGGAATAAGATGCTGTTCCACCCCATCTCTTTCCAGATGTTCTGGGATAAGAACAAGGCCCGGAAATACGAAGGATCCGTCAACAATTCGAAACGCTCAAACCCATGCTCAGCCAGGAACATGTTGATCCCGCCGTCCTGCGTCGCGAACAGGATGACCGTGATCCCGGCTACGACGACCCAAGAAACGAAATGCGGAATGTAGATTGTCGTTTGCACAATCTTCTTGATCCAGGGCTTCCTCACTTCATTCAAAAGAAGAGCCACGACGATCGGAATCGGAAAAAACAAAAATAAGTTGATGGCACTGAGCACAAATGTGTTGCGCATGATGATCCAGAAATCGGCATCCGTAAACAGCTCACGAAAATTAGCCAAGCCAACCCAAGGGCTGTCTGCAAACCCCGTAATGGGGTCGTAGTCCTTAAATGCAAGGACCAGACCACCCATCGGGATATAGCGGAACACGAGAAAAAACAGCAGTCCCGGTAGAATCATCAGATAAATCGGCCAGCTTCGGCTCCCGAACAGCTGCTTAGTGAGGCTCTTCGACTCTACTGCCGCACGATTTCCATTTAAAGCTCGCTCCATATTCATGTTCATTGATCAACTCCAGAAGTTATTGATGAAGCTGTTTGTATTGCTCGTTATACTCCTTGGCAATTTGCTCTCCGCCATTCTTGAGATACTCCGCGGCGGCTTGGTCGACGGCGTCGATCGGCGCTTGCCCCATAATAATTTTGATGATCGCTGCCATCCACTTCTGCTCGGCAGTCGGTCCGAGCTTGGCCTGTGAGTCGGAAACCACTTCTGCGCCTGCGTTCGGCCATGGATACTTTGCATTGGTATCAATCCAGGTTTGAAGCTGTTTCACAACCGTCTGGTCATCCCATTTATGCATCTGAATCAGCGGGTCAAACTGACGGAAAAACCAGGTCGACAACAGCTGCGGACGCTCTTTATCATAGGCATCCAGTTTGACGAATTTGCCATTGTCCGATTTGTAGTGAACGCCTTCGATGCCGTTCTTGATCAAATCGTAGCCCTCGTCCGATACCATATAGTCCAGCAGCATCAGAATGCGCTGCTGCTTCTCTTTATCGATCGCATTGTTGATCACGATTTTCGCCAGCGTCATCGGATTCGTTTGCGAGCCCTGCTTGCCGTCAGGTCCTTTAGGCGGGACAATTTGCGCAATTTCTGCCGTCGGCTGGGCCTTCTTCAGTGCCGGGAACGATGTGCTCATCAGCTCGCCCGGCACGTATTCCGCAATCCCGATTTTGCTTGACGAGAACTTGTCCTTATGGTCGTTGGCTTTATTCGTTGCAAAGTCCTTATCCAAGCCGCCGTCTTGATACATTTTGTTCAAAAAGGTCACAAATTGTTTGAGTTCCTTCGTTTGGGTGCGGTAATTGATCAGCTGCCCGTCCTTCAGGAGCCATTCGTTGCCAAGGCCGAACGCCGCTTGAATCGGTTCCAGACCGCTGAAGCGGTTATTGACAAAGCCGAACGAAAAGCCGGAGGTATCCTGCTTGCCATTGCCGTCCGGGTCCTGCGTAGCGAACGCCTTGGCAACTTGGGCGAATTCATCTACCGTCGTCGGCATTTTCAGTCCCAGCTTATCGAGCCAATCTTTGCGAATGGCCATGGAATCGCGTGTATCCTGAATATAGTAAGGAAGTCCGAAATATTTGTCTTTGGGATTGTTCAACTTCAGCGCATCCTGGGTAATCTTGCTAGTCAGATTCGGATAGTTGTTTAAATACGGCTTGACATCCATGAACACGTTCTTGTCACGCCATTTGACAAACTCATTCTGCTGAACATAGAATACATCGGGAAAGCTATTGGAAGCCGCCATCACATTCTCTTTTTGGGCAACGGCATCCAGCGGAACCCATTGAATTTTGAGGTCAATGTTCAGTTTCTCATTCAATTTCTCAATCACGGCATTGCTGTTGGACCATCCGCCTCCTGCCGCACTGTAGGTCATTAAGTCGATGGTCAATTTCTTGCTCAGATCTGGGCCGGCCGCGCCTGCGGTCGACTTCGGCGTATCGTCACCTTTCCCGCATCCGACAAGACTTGCAATCAGTAAAGAAGACAGCGCCAGTGTAGCTATTTTCTTCTTCATCGTTTTCCCCCCGCTTTTCTCATATAGGTGATCCAGGTCACATCTTCACTATACCCAAGCCGCAGCTGCTTTTCGTTACTCAATCTTTTTGTTTCTTGTCTTTTCTTTTTACGCTATTGTGCGCCTCCAATAATCGGAGCCCATCTAAGCTGAGCGGGAGGCGTTCGATCCAGTACATAATCTCTTCTTCTGCGGCACCACGCCGCCGCTTCCGCATAGGCCGGATTGCCGATGACATTGTTCAGCTCATTCGGATCTTCTCGCAGATCATACAATTGCTCTGGCACCTGGTCGGGATCGTTATACTGCAGATAACGAATATATTTCCATTGTGAGGACTGAATCATGTGCCATTGTCCGGAGCACTCCGAGAAGGCATAATCACGCACCTTTTCGCATTCCCCTCTGAGAACAGGAAGCAGCGAACGGCACGGAACCCGATCATGAAAGGCCGGCCAATCCTTGCTCAGCGCCTCTTGCGGATCGATTCCGGCGGCATCCAGAATGGTTGCGGTCAAATCGGTCAGCTCGCAGGGTAAATCGTTGATCATGCCGTGCAGATAGTCCGGGTGGCGAATCGCAGCAGGCACGACAGCCGAGGCATGAAAGGGTGACTGCTTCTGGGCGCGTCCGTGATCCCCCATCATTTCGCCATGATCCGCCGTGAACAGAATGACCGTATCCTCCAGAATGCCCTGCTCTTCGAGCTTGGCCAAGATGCGCCCGACCTGCTCGTCGATGATCGAAATCATTGCTCGATAGGAACGCCGAAGGAGATAAAGCCGCTGTTTAGCAGCTTCAGACAATTCGCCTTGCGGCCCCGGCAGAAAATCGTCGACTTCTTCGTAAGGCACCTTATCCAAATAGGATTGAGGCGCATCGTAAGGTGGATGGGGACCGACGAACGAGCCGAAGAGGAAGAACGGCTGATCATTCGGACGCTCTTCAATGGCTTCAATGATTCTGTCGCCGATCACGACATCCATATAATTGTGCTCGCCAAACGGAAACGGTTCTCCCGTAAAGTTCTGGGTTTCGGCAAGGTTGGTATTCGTTCCGCTCCGAGCATTAAATTCGCGGTATTTCTCCAGCAAGCCCTGGCGGTCCAGATGCTCCGCATAATCGCAGTAATTCCGGCTCACAAGCTGTTTCCCCGAAGCTTCCCAGACTTCATCGAATCCATATTGTTTCATTTCCTCTTTGATGCTTGTAAGCGGGTGGCCTTGCCCGATCGGACATCCGAACTTCCAGCCCTGCAGCCAGTGAAATTTCCCGATGCCATAGGTGCGGTAGCCGTTCTTCTGCAGCGCGCGAGGATAAGTTGGGTGCTGCAACGATAAGTCGCCCGACATGGCGGTCATCCCAATCTGATGCGTATACTTGCCGGTTAAGAGCGCTGCTCGGGCTGGCGTACAGACCGGATTGACAGAGACGCAATTCGTAAAGCCTGCGCTTTCTGCAATTTTATCGATATTCGGCGTCTGCATCTTGCCAAAACCGTGATAGCTCACATGATCGAGCCGATGCTGATCCGTCATGAGGAAAATAATGTTTTTCCTTCTCTGGGACATAGATAACCCTCCAGTGCTGAAATCACTACGAAGACAACTATACGCCAGAAGAAGCGGCATTGATTTACTGTATTTTTTTATTTCTTATCCGATCTTTTTGCCCGATAACGGGCATAGAAAAGGAGCCTGAGCAAGCTCAGGCTCCTCGTTATTCATAGCTTTTCGACTAGCTGAAAAGATTCAACAGCTCATCTACCTTCTCCTGGGGATAGCCCCTGCGCGGCAAAACCATAAGAATGGTGCGGATCGGCATGCCCAAGAAAAGCGGGTACATCGGGTTCTCCGGCTCGATTTTCATCTGGCTCAGAACATGCTGTACCTTCTCCGTATGCCTGTCGTCCTTCAGCCATGCTTGCAGCGAATGCTCCATGGTCAGCGGCTCACGCGCGTCTTCCTCCGCTTGAAATTCAACAACCTGCGTCAATCGGATATCCCGCGATGAAGCGCCGACGAGAATCTCAAATTCGCCCGATTCTACAGCGAACCTTCCTAGATGCTCGGCGTAATGAGCAAAGGCCCGTTCGTTCAATTCAATTTCCGCCGTTCGCGTTTCCCCGGGCGCCAGCTCCAGCTTGACGAAGCCTTTCAACTCTTTCACCGCTTTGGGAACCGAAGACACGCGGTCATGCACATACACCTGCACAACTTCTTGCCCCGTGCGGCTTCCGACGTTTTTCACATCTACCCTGACTTTCAACGTATCCCCATTCTGAAGGTGCTTGGCAGAGACACGCAGATTGGCATATTCAAACGTCGTATACGAAAGACCATGCCCGAACGGGTATTTCACGTCAAGCTTCTTCTTGTCGTAATAGCGATACCCCGTAAAGATGCTCTCCGCGTACGTCACCTGCTTCACATTTCCCGGGAAGGAAAGGTAGGACGGGGTGTGTTCTAAAGCAAGCGGGAACGTCTCCGACAGCTTACCTGAAGGGTTCACTTGTCCAAACACTATATTCGCAATCGCAGACCCGCCCGCTTGACCGGGCAGCCATGCTTGCAAGATTGCCTTGCACTGCTCATCATAGGCACCAATATCTGTTGCTGAGCCGCTATTCACCACGACAACTACGTTCGGATTTACGCTCGAAACCGCTTCAATGAGTTGGGTATGGCTGCGAGGAATGTGAAGATCGGTTCGATCGTACCCTTCACTCTCAATCTTCTCCGTCGTGCCGACGAATACGATGACCGCATCCTGATCGGCAGCGACCCTGCAGGCTTCTTGCAGGGATGCTTCGTTATCTGTTTCATCGTATCCCGCAGTGTACACAGCCTGTGCGTACTTGGCAATTTCCTCGTACGGGCTATCCAATCGAGCAGGATTCATGTGGGAGCTGCCTCCGCCTTGAAAGCGCGGCTCTACAGCGAATTGCCCCACTACCGCGACCTTCGCCCCCTTGGCAAGCGGAAGAATCCCTTCGGCATTTTTCAGAAGCACAATGGCTTCTTCTGCAACTTTTCGCGCCGCGGCATGATGACGTTCCACATCAAGATTAGGCACATTCCGCTTATTCGTCAGCACCTTGTCAATCACGTTCAGAACGCGGCGTACATGCTCGTCAATGACTTTCTCCGAAAGCTTCCCTTCGCGATAGGCCGCCAAAACCTCGGCACCGCGCGTCCCCGGCCCCGGCATCTCCAGGTCAAGTCCGCCTTGGACCGAAGCGACCTTATCGACGACGGCTCCCCAATCGGACATCACAAGCCCGTCGAACAACCATTCATTTTTCAAAACGCCGTTCAACAACCAGTCATGATTCGCCATATGCGTGCCGTTGACCCGGTTATACGCGCACATGACCGTCCAAGGCTGCGCATCCTTAACCACCATTTCAAATGGCAGCATGTACAGCTCACGGAGCGCCCGCTCGTCAACCTCGGAGCTGACGACCATCCGGTTCGTTTCCTGCTCATTGGCGACAAAGTGCTTAATCGAGGTGCCGACGCCGCCTTGTTGAACACCTTTAACGAAGGCGGTACCCATCTTGCCCGTCAAAAAAGGATCTTCCGAAAAGTACTCGAAGTTGCGTCCGCCGAGCGGAGAGCGCTTCCCGTTAAGCCCGGGTCCCAGCAAAATGCCGACATCGTAATGCTGGCATTCCTCCGCTATCACAGCACCCGCTTCTTGAATTAACGCTTCGTTCCAAGTCGCGGCCATGGCCGCTTCGATCGGAAATGCCGTAGCCGGCTTCGTTTGCGAAAGCATGTCCCCCATATCTGTCCCTGCAGACAGTCGAAGTCCATGCGGACCGTCCGTTAGGGTGATTGATGGCAGCTGCACCCTCTCAATCGCCTGTGTCGTCCAAAAGGACGCCCCCGCCAGCAAATTAATTTTTTCCTCAATCGTCATCTGTCGAATTCGTTCTTCCATTTGAATCGTAAACGCCTCCCTTATTCCTGGGGTTCATGCAATCCCCCTTACTATACAAGGTTAAAGCGATTTTCACATTCCACGATCTTTTTGTTTCTTGATTTATCCTTCAGCAGCCGATTCCTTCGCTTTAAGCGGAATGCGGATCGAGGTTACCGTCCCCCGACCGGGAAAAGAGTGTATCGCGACGCCATAATGCTCCCCATACTTCAACCGAATCCGATTGTGAACATTCGGCAAGCCCAAGGACTCGCGGCCATGAATGGGATCGTCGGACGAGCTCACCAGGAGCTCCTGCCGGAACGTTCTTTGCTTCGCTTCATCAATGCCTGGACCGTTGTCGGCAATCTCAATGATCAGGTCGTTCGCTTCCGCATAAGCGGTCACAATGATCGCCCCGCCGCCTCCACGCGCCTCTACGCCGTATTTCACGGCATTTTCTACAAGCGGCTGCAGGGTAAGTTTTAGAATACGAGCATCCAGATATTTCTCATGAATGACCACCTTGCTATTGAAACTTTTGGGAAAGCGAACATGGATAATGTCCAAGTATTTCCGCAGAATCGTCAATTCATCGCGTAGTTTCACTTCCATATTGGAAAAACTAGCCGCGTATCGATAAACATCCGCCAAATTTTGCGAGATGGTCCCGATGAGCGGACTATCTTCAATCGAAGCAATTCCGCTGATAATCCCCAACGTATTGTAAAGCAAATGGGGATTGATCTGATTTTGAAGCGCATGGATCGTGGCTTCTTGCTGGTGAAGCTGCAGCTTCACTTCCTTCAGCTCCAATTCCGCCACCAATTGAATCGATTCGGTCAGTTGCTCCACCATTTTATTAAAACTAAGACTCAAGCTCTGGAACTCGTTGATGTCCGATATGTGTTCTACCCGAACCGAGAGATCCCCCCGGGATACGCGCTCCATCGCCGATTTCATCCTTTTGACCGGTTCAATGAATTTACGCAGTATCAAGGGGATGATCCCGATTAAACAAATAATAATGATCGCAACGGTGATGATCGACGAATTGATGGCCGAATTCAAACCACTCGCGATTTCCTGATAAGGCACAATGGCAACGATGTACCATCCGGTTTGTTCGACTCTTGTGACATCCACAAGCGACTTGCGGCCCTCCCAGGTTTGAATCGTGGATTTGCTTAGATTCGTTAAATCGAGAGAAGCCAGCTCCGTCTCTTGACGCGGAAGCCCCAGCCAGTTGACGTTCGGATAATAAATCACCGTATCTTGATCCGATAGCATAAAGAAGAAACCGTTCGCACCAAGACGAGATTTCATAAAAGTCCCCGTCACTTCGGACAGGGAAAACTCAACCACCAGATTACCGATTAAATTCACATCCTGCGTGCTGTACACAGGAATCATCATGCTCATCACAGGCTGTCCGTTCGACGTACGATACGTCGGCAATGCTGTTGTTTTCCCCGACGGGACCTGCTGAAACCACGGTTCATACGAGTAATCGTTATTCTTGAGCGGGTTCAATGCCAGGACGCGCTTATCCGACGACACCAGATAGAGATTGACAATTTCCCGAAAGTTAAAGGAAATGTACATTTCAAATGCCTTATACAGCTCATTCACCTCATCGGAAGTAAACGGGCGCTCACCTTTCAGCCATTCCTGTGTCAACGTACTCGTAATCATCGTACCGGTCGACTGCAGCATCTGCTTCAAATAAAACTCGAGATGATAGCTGAGCCGTTCGGAAGCTTCGCCTGTGATCGTTTGAAAATCATGTTTGACCGCTTTATTGTAAAAATAGAAGGAGAAGCTGGCCATGATGACGACTACCAGAATGGAAAGGCTAATGAACAGCGTGAACATTCTTGCTGTAAGCGATGTTTTTTGAATAAACTTGAACCGCTGCCTCATAGCCCCAAGCTCCGCTTATACTCGTTGGGCGATTGTCCTGTAACCGACTTAAACAACCGATTGAAATAAGGAAGTGTAGAGAAACCAACCATATCCGCCACCTCATAGATTTTCAAATCAGTCTCCAAAAGCAGCTCCTTCGCTTTATCAATTCGGACTTGATTCACATAGTTCACAAACGAGTCGTGGTGCTGCTGCTTAAAAATAACGCAAAACCTCGACACGCTAAGATCTGCGACCTCGGCGATCTGGGAGAGCGTAATATCGTTCATGTAGTTTTTGTGCACATACTCTTGAACCCGCTTGATAATCAATTGCTTATTCGAATCCGGCGATTTCTCAACATTCCGGAACCACGTCTCCAACAAACCATAAAAATATTTGAGCACCGCTTCCTTATCCTGCACGTTAAGCGCGAGAGCTCCCCACTCCTGCGATTCCCCTTTCAAACGCATCTGGTCAGCCAGTTTATCGGAAAGGATGCGAAGCATGCCCAATTTCTCGTTGGCCAGCGCCGTCTTGATCGTCAGAATGGATTTAATCAACTCCGACAATTCGCGCCACGCGCCGGCCTGTTCCAACGTGTCCAGCTTATGTGTGAACGCATGAATCTGCAGAAAATATTCCCGATGCCGGTGCGTTCGTTCCATATGTTGAACGGCTTGCTCCAACGCCAGCTTGATTTTCTCTTCAGACAGCGGCTTGAGCAAATATTCGGAAATTCCGTACCGGATCGCTTGCTGGGCATAGGTAAAGTTATCATAGCCGCTAATGATAATGGGAGAAACGGAGATGTTGTACTCATAGATTCTTTTCAGCAAAGCAAGCCCATCCATATGCGGCATCATAATATCCGTAATCAAAATATCCGGCCAATGCTCGTTGAGAAGCTTCCACGCTTCCTCACCATCCTGCGCTTCCCCGATAATTTTAAAGCCTTCATTTCTCTCCACCAGCTCAATCACTTGATTCCGTATCCAGAATTCATCCTCGGCCACAAGCACTTGATACATATATGCGCTCCTCTCGGAAAGAACATGCATTTGTAATCGTTTTCATTCATTCGCAGTCATAGTGTAAGAAACTAAGTATAGCGTGCACGTGGTTTTTATGCATTATCCAATTTTTTTGTTTGTTGCATTATTTTTTTAGCTGTAAGAAAAGGCTGATACCAAGCAGCTGGAACTGAGACGGATTCACTGGATAGAAACTTATCAATAGGAAAAACTAACCGGCAAAATAAAGGAGGGAACTATCATGTGGTCAATTATATTAAAATCAATAGCGTTGGTTGTTGCCGGAGTCATCTTACTGCGAATCTCTGGGCGAAAATCGATCTCACAAATGACCGTTCCACAGCTGGCGATCTTATTGTCAATTGGTTCTATTCTTGGCTCGGAAGTAGGCGGGAAAGGACTCTTCTATTCCATACTGGGCACCAGTATTTTTATAGCTTTTCTGGTCCTGATGGAATGGATTACACTCAAATGGAATGCGGCAGAAAGCCTGCTTAAAGGAAAAGCCGTTCTCGTTATCTCTGAGGGAGAGATGAACCTTTCAGCTATGGCGAAGCTACGCCTTACCCAAGAAGACTTAAAAAAGCGACTTCGAATGGTCGGCATTTCCTCCTTTGAGGATGTAAAATCAGCCACCATTGAAGCGAATGGAGAGCTCGGATACGAACTCATGCCACATGCCAAGCCTGTCACCATGGGCGAATTAGGCAAATTAATGAAGACATATTTTCAGGACAAGCCACTCTCGGTAATCCAAAGTCAACCACAAAATAATTTATTTGCTAACCTTGATGATGAGTATATTCATTGATTTTCCTTCCCCCTCCAAAAAAGAAGAGTCCGCGTTGCGTTGCGGCTCTTCTTTTTTTGGGCTCAAGCTTCATTTTCCCGTAATAACTCGTCTATTTTCCTTAAGCGTTTTTGTTCTTTACTTCTCAATTTCTTCTCATCTTCTCTTAGGGACACGATTAACGAAACGCACATGCCAATAATGATAACGGCAAAAGGGACTGCGGCCACAATAGAGGCTGTTTGCAAGCCGCTTAAACCGCCGCTCATGAGAAGTACAATGGCAATGGCTGACTGCAAGATTCCCCAAACAATTTTCACCCTGTTAGACGGATTCGGATTTCCTTTCGTAGAGAGCATGCCAAGGACGAAAGTGGCTGAATCTGCAGAGGTCACGAAAAATGTAAGAATCAACAGTGTAGCAATAAAGGCAATCACATGACCGACAGGCAGCTGTTCCAGCGTAAGAAATAAAGCGGAGGTAACATCCTTATCTGCCGCGGCTGCGATTGGGTAATGGTCAAATAACTCCAAGTGCAGCCCCGTGCCACCGAATACGGAAAACCAAATAAAGCTGAACAAACTGGGAACCAGGAGAACCCCTAATACAAACTCCTTGATTGTTCTTCCTTTCGATACACGAGCTATAAAAGTGCCGACAAAAGGTCCCCAAGCGATCCACCAGGCCCAGTAAAATAACGTCCAGACGCCTACCCAGGTTCCTTGCGTAAATGGAGTCATTCTTAAACTCATATAGATCAGATTTTGCAAATATCCGCCTAATGTTGAAGTAAACAGATCCAAAATAAAGGAAGTTGGGCCAACCACCAGAACGAATGTCATCAGCAGTACGGCAATGATTAAATTAGTGTTACTTAAAATACGAATGCCTTTGTCCAACCCAGTTGTTGCCGAAAGGAGAAATAGCACCGTAACGACAGCAATGATGATGACCTGAACGGTAGAATGGATCGTAATCCCAAACATATGGTTGAGTCCGCCATTAATCTGAAGCGCCCCTAAACCAAGCGAAGTTGCGACGCCAAATGCTGTAGCAATTATCGCGAGTGTATCGATTGCGCCTCCAACCCACCCTTCGGAGACTTTGCCAAGTATCGGCGAAAAAACCGCGCTGATAAGCCCCTTTTTACCTTTACGGAATTGAAAGTAAGCTAGTGTTAGAGAAATCATGGTATAGATAGCCCAAGGGTGAATTCCCCAGTGAAAAAATGAATAACGCATAGCCAATCTTGCAGCTTCTGTTGAAGCCCCTGCTGCTCCTTCAGGCGGTGTAAGATAGTGCGATAAGGGCTCCGCTACACCCCAAAATACAAGGCCGATCCCCATACCTGCACTAAACAGCATGGCAAACCAGGACGCAGTTGAATACTCAGGTTCATCATCGTCCTGCCCAAGCTTAATTCGACCGTATTTGCTAAACGCTAGATAGAAAGCACAGACCAAGAAGCTAAACGTTGAAATTAAAAAGAACCATCCAAAATTGGCAATTGAAAAATCAAAAAGCGAGGTCGCGGTTGAAGCCAGTTTTTCAGGAGCAATGGCCCCCCAAAGAACAAAAATCAGAATAACGCCAATGGAAATATACAGTACCATGCCCTCAACCTTCCTTACCTTCATTTCTATTTAACCTTTACCTATAAAAGGAAAACAATGTATAAAGAGAGCCACTTCAAGATCATTTCATCTCAAAGTGGCCAACCGCTTACACCAAAAAAGCTATTCAATTACCTGTCCAGTCATGGAGTGAACCGTCACCGCAACGGTGCGGTTCTCTTTTTCGAAAGTAATTTTATGTACGAGGGGGACGCCAGTTCTATCCGGCAAATAACACGAGTCCATACGAAGCACTGCACTCCCCTTTAACGATGAATCGTAGGCTAGTGCTGCTCTCTTTGCCTCTTCAAGGGTAACAGCCGCATACATAGGCCTTCTTAATCGTTTCATTTCTAGCCCGGCGTGCAGCGCACCCTCGATCCGTTGAAGAACGCCGCGAGAATCTATCTCCACAACTAATTGTTCACCGCATACAGGTTTTCCATATAAAAGTCGCTGCAGATATAATCTAGTGCCATTATGATCGGGCACTACCGAAAGAATGCGCAGATCCTCTTTTACATTTTTCAAGTCATACAGAAGTTTAATTCTTTCAAAATATTCATAGGTAATCCATTCTGGAGAATGGCGGGAAGGTTTGGTTAAGTTTCCCTCAATTAATTCAGGTGTCTGTGTAACCTCACTCCACCTCACAGACAACGAATTCTGGCTTTCCTTTCGAAGCTTATCCACAAGTGATTGTGTTCTTTTAGAATCAGGGGGGCCTTCAGAAGTTTGTGTTAATACAGAAAGTGATATCAAAAGAGACAGACACATCTTTGAAGCTAACATGTAAAATGCCCCTCCCCACACATTAATTCTTATCTTCTTCAGTATCACCTAAATTTTTGAAATTATTACTCAGGAAACGTTGGCATTACCGCCGAAACCGGACTGTTCAAGGTTGTCGATAGCCCACAAAAAAACTGCCGCTTCATCACTCATAGCGGCAGTTCATTTGTAATTGGGATTACTATTTTACGGATCAGTTAAAGTAATGAATTAATTGATGTTGGTTGCAACATATGCAAGATCCCAGATATCAATTTTGTTATCGCCGTTCATATCAGCAACCTTGGCTTGTGCCCAATCTGCGCTGGCAGCGTTCTTGCCATAGTGATAAGCTACAATCGCGATGTCACCTACGTTGGTGTCACCATCTCCGTTAATGTCTGCAGACTTATTCACTGCTGCTTTGAAGGTATCCACGACAGTGTTGAGTGCTGCGAGCGCACTGTCAACTTGGGTTTGCGTTGCGCTTGCATTGTCTCTTACACCAATTGCGATGTTTATTCCTTCAAGGAGCGCGTCTTTAGCCGCTTGCGGATATTGGCCAGGCCCAGTACCTACGATAGCCGCGTTGGACAGGGCTTGTGCACTTGTAATTGCTGCATTTAAAGCCGTTTTATCCACTTGATGAACAATACTTCCAACGGATATCGTCTTGCTGCTCAGCGCCGCAGAGGTTACGGTTCCATTTAGAGCACCGGCCTTCGCTTGAGAGACTGCAATAGTTCCCGTTGTATTCTGAACACCGGACTTTACCTTAAAGTTGATATTCAAAACGGGTGTACTGGCTCCCATCACTCCTCCGATATTAGCTGAAATGATTCTTACTTTTCCAGGGGTCGCCGTATCTACTTTCAGCACTTGAATGTTCGTGGTTGCCCCTGCTGCACTGACATAATCGAAAACGCTGGAATCATAGCTTAGCGTGATATCCTGTGCGTACACGCTTGTTGTCACACTGTCCAGGCTAACAGCTGCTGTGAACGTACTTTCAGGCATCACACTGTTGTTCGCTGCGATTGTTGCTGTAAGCGATTTGGCTTCTCCATTACCGGGTGTATAGATGCCAAGATCGCCAAGGTCAATGGCGTAGCTGTCCTGGAGTTTCGCGTATTCGCCTGCAAAGAAGTCATCCAGGTAGGAATGTCCAAGAACGAATCTGTCCGGATTCACGGCGCCATAGTAGCCGGCATTGGCATTGCTCTGACTGTCGAACAGCACATAGCTTCCCTGCCATCCCGAACCGGCCACGCCCCAGCTGATGATGTGATCGATGTAAGGGGCGAACTTGTTGAACAGTTTATACATCAGCGCGTACTCATAACCAAGGGCGTCAGACTGTTTGACATTGAGCACTGCAGGAGCGACCGCGCCACCGCCTGGGGTGTTTGTCGGCACCTTAAGGTCAAGTTCTGAGTAGGCAATACCGGAAAGCAGGCCTTCGTCAATGAGGGAAGCATAGAGAGCCATGGCATATTGGTTATCGCTGGCAAGGGTCTTTCCAATCGAATCGTGTCCCTGAATACCGATGTCTTCGATAAGGGGTCTGCCGTCATACAGCGGATCGGAGAGCCATGCTGTGTTCAGTGCGCGAACCATGTTGTAGACAGTCCTCGCTTTGGTGCGATTAGAAATGTCGTAATCATTATAAGTCAGTTTCGGAGGATCGTTAACGATATACGCGTCAATGCTGCCCACATTGTCGTGTCCGTCGAGCTTCATGTACTCGGGAAGGCTAGCGTAGTTGGCTTTGTAAGCCGCCGCCATCTTGGCGTTGGGAGCCGCGATGTGTGCGTATTTGAAAAGCAAGTAAATGTAATGCTCGGAGATGTCGCCGCCAATGCGATCATCCGACATGGCAGCAAGCCAGTTGGTGTTTTTGAGTGTCTGTCTCCAGCTGTTCGGATCCGCGGGTATGGTTTCGCTGTGGCGGCTTTCGTGAACCTCTTCATTGAGTACGTCCCATGAATTGAAGGGGATGACTCCGCGGGATACACTTGAGCCATACTTCGCATCTGTGGTCAGGAAGTGCCGCATTACATACATGGTGTGGTTAAACTGCACTCTTCTGGCCATTTCTTTGTCTACCTTAACCGTGGTTGTAACCCCGTTGCCCAATCCATAATAATCAGTTGTTCCATTATATCCCAAGGTAAGGGTCGCGGGGATCATCTGTCTCATCCATGCAGGGGCCTGATTATACCAGGCCAGAACGTGGGCGTGAGACTTATACTGTCCGGGAGTTCCGGAATCTCTGATCGCTTGATAAGCGCTGGTCGGGAAACTGTATTCACCTACACCAGGGGTGGTGGTTGCACCGCTTAGAGCATCGCCAGTCAAGCTTTTCAGCCAGCTTGGGCCACGGGGATGCGTTGCATCGGCCTTGAGATTGTTGCCGTCGACAAAGATCTCATAGTGATTGGCTCTGGTTCCGGTTACGGCGCCGGTTCCGATCGTACCGACCATGAACGTGCCGTTTTGCTTGTTGTATACATTTTTTAAAGGCGTTACGACACTCTGGTTTTCCTTGTTGAAGACGTTAGGAAGCGCAACGCCGTTAGGATCCGGTGCCGTAATTTTGATGTTGGCGACAAGCAGCATGCCGGTTTCTGCGGGACGGCCGTTCTCGCCATGGAGCTCAAGAATGAAGTTCGAGGAAGTGCCTGCTGTAGCAGTAATGCTGGTGTGCTTCAATAACCAGGTTTCACCGTTGTAGCTGCCAATCCAGTCGGGGTTCAGGTTGTTGTACTCGTATTCCCTGAGGTAGGAATCGATGTCAGAGCCGGCATTTCGGATTCTCCACCTCATGAATTTCCCCTGCGCGCTCTTGGGATAGTAGACATCAAACTCAATCGTTGAACCTGCCGGGACATCTACACTCGGAGACAACGGAGATTGCAGGGACATGCCTCCGAAGGTGGTTTTTCCGTTATGAACGTAATTGATCTGCAGCACGTCGGCTTTGCCTTGGGAATCTGCAAAAGGGTATGGAATCATTTTGAATGTACCACCCGCAAAGTCGGCAGGGACACGGTTGTCAAGCGGAGTTCTTGCGGTCCAGACATTGGTGGGCGCTGTAATTTTTACAGGTATTTTACCAGGACCCGGATCAAGACGGAAATAAGGATTTGAACCGTCGGCTTTGATCTTTCCAGTGAAACTCACGATTGCATTTTCAAGGCTGGCTATGGCTTCGCTGGCGGGAGTTAGCACGTTGCGCGCGAATTCAAGCGCGTTATCCAGATCTTTGAGTTCATCGGCGTACACCCAGGGGAACGCTTTGTTTACATCGGATCCACCATCAGTGTAGCTAATCTGAAGCGGGAATTCCTCGTTGCCGGCTTTTAAAGCTTCGGCTTGTGCAATGAGGTCGTTCAGTTCATGGGTCAGTTCCCCTCCGGCCGCTGCTGCCGGGACGGGGGTAAACGCGAATAAAGAGATCAGTATGATGGCAATGAGGAAGCGTGAGACGTTGATTAAGGTTTTTTCACGGTTCATCTTCGGTGTACTCCTTTAATTTTGGATTTCGGAATTTTGATTTTTTGATGAATTGACCATCAAAATGCCCCCCTTTCTTACGGAGCATTTGTCCCTTGGGCTACGTCATACGTGGCTTGACGATCAAATTAATCACCTCCTTTTCATGTTGGTTAACGATTTGAAAACGCTTTCATTTAAGACCAATACAAGGTCTCGGCCATCGACGGCCTTCCAGTTGAACGCAGATCCGATGTTGGTACGATCGTGTTGACTATGTTCTTATCCCTGCCACTCGTTATTGGCGTTTGATACTATGATATCCAAACCTAATCATTAACTCCATGGATGGATAATAGATCATTTGTATTTTTTTCGAGAGCGCTTACAACTTAGCCCGACGGTTCCTATTGGTGCGGTGTTGAAGTGAGATGAGCAAAAAGTAGAATCATTTATTCGAAAAGTTTGTTATTTGGTCCTTGATCCAAATATGAAATAAATATTTAGACGTTTTGAGATGAAATACTTCATCGATTCCAGCTATGACCTAGGTTTATAATAAAAGTGCATAAAGAAACCGTTCTAAGTTCTTGTCTACTAATATGCGTTTCATGGTACATTTCCGTGTTACGGGAGGGAGAATTTCATCCCCCTCGTCATATTTGAGAGGATGGGACATATGTTTACACGCAAACTGATACTAACAACTTTAATTTGCAATCTATGTTTAACAGCGGCCTCAGCAGCCCCTGCGATTGCAGCGGACGAGATCAGCTTCGAGATGACTGCTCCAGTTACTGAATCAGACAACGGTGAATTTACAGTCACCTTGAAAGGACATGATCTCCGAGATTTATTCGCCTATGAAGTAAACCTTGGCATCGATGTCAGTCATGTCGAAGTGGTTAAAGCGACCACGGCTATGAACGGCTTCTCCGTTCCGCCTATATTGAAGAACAATGAACTTACTTTTGCTCATACGAAAGTTGGGAAAGCGAGCGGTGAGAATGGAGACGTAGACCTTGGAACCCTCACGTTTAAGGCCAAAAAACCAGGAACAACAACCATTAATTGGACTAGCATCAAAGTCATAGACGCCAATCTGGTTAGCAAATCTTTTCCTCTTAACTCATCTATTCGTTTTATTAAAATCTTCGGCGACCTTGCAGATCATTGGGCTAAATCCGATATTATGCTAATGGTGGATAAAAAAGTCGTTGAAGGTATGGACGATGATCATTTTGCACCCGATATGAATGTAACGAGAGCTCAATTTGCTACGTTGCTCGCCAAAGCATTAGATTTGAAAGAGGATACCGTGAAAAATCCTTTCGCTGATGTATCCCCAGGTGCCTGGTTTGAAAGCAGCGTAAAGAAAGCTTATGCAGCAGGACTTATCAACGGAGTAGCGGATGACGCGTTCAAGCCGGAACAACCGATCACCCGCGAGGACATGACAGCCATGTTATTGAGAGCGAAGGCCCATGCGACAGGGATCCATATGGATGATATGACGGTCAACGAGTCCCTCACATTTAGCGATGAGTCGGCCATCAACGTTTGGGCCAAAAAAGCCGTCGCACTCGCGGTCGAATCCGGCTTAATGAACGGTAGAACAGAACTAGAATTTGCACCGCAAGAATATGCAAGTCGAGCGGAATCCGTTGTCGTGCTGAAAAGGCTTTTGGCTGCGTTGAACTAAAGGCTTCCCTTCCCGTCTACTTCACCGGGGAGGGGAGCTTTTTTGATAAGGTATCGCTCCGATTCATGACGAAGAGCGTACGATCTATACGTATACTTTTCTTATATTCCTTGGTTGTCATCCCTGTTATGCGTTTAAAGAGTGTTGAGAAATAATGAGCATCGTTATAACCGACCCGAAATGCAATTTCAAATGATTTAAACGATGTCGTTTTAAACAGCTCCATCGCTTTCGTTATCCGATATTGCGTCAAATACTCAATAAAAGTGTGGCCTGTTTCTTGACTAAACACTTTGCTAAGATGACTTGAGCTCACGTTGACATGCTCCGCTGCATCCTGAAGAGAAAACGTGTCATTGCTGTAATTTGAATGAATATATGCTTTAACTCTCCTGAGCATTTCGCCATATCTGTCGTTCGTTTGAGAGCGCCATGACCAGAATTGGTTGGTGAGGCTGATCAAATATTGCGTCGCTTCGTCTAAAGAACGAATCGTTTTGATCATTTGCTGCAGTTGCTGAAGCGTATCTTCGGGCGTATCCCGATGCCGGTACACCTCCTTCGCCGAACGAAATACTTCGAATGTCAAATCATTTAGAATGTAAAAACCAAATGGGGATGTTGCCCAGTCTATGCCTTTTAAAGCCGAGGCGTATTCCTTAATAAACGATGATAATTGTGATGGCGATCCTATTTTCAAGAAGTTGACGAAACACGTGCGATCCAAGAAGACGTACTGCTCCATAGATCCTGAAATCGATTCGCAGCGCGTGACCCGGTTTTGACTGGATAATCTCTTCCAATGCATATCCTCAACAGCTTCCAGGAAAGAGAGGTGAATATTCATAAGCCGTTCCTGCACGCTGCCGAATCCCATAGTGATAGAAACCGACGCCGTGGAAGTTTGCTCTCTATTTATCTGACGTATATTCTTGAAAATTTTCAGACCATGCTGTATTTGTTCGAGTGTCTCCCCTTTGATAAGCCAACAAATTTCAGTGCGGCTTCGCTTAAACTGGAATAGATCTTTCCGATCAAGAGCTTGTTGAAATGGGTTGTCTCCGAAAGTACGAACATCAGCAATCACCACTACGTAATATCGCGCTTGCAAATCAAGCGACAAAGACCTACCGAGTCGAATAGCCTCCATTGTTGTTACAAAACCACTACACAAATCATTAAGCAATTTCTCACGTGAAATCTCTATTTTCTCAAGCTCGCACTGCCTCAATTTCTCAATGTTGGCCTTTACTTCACGTTCTTTATCGATCAACTCGCTTGCATTACGCAAAAGCTGGATGAGATCCGCTTCGCGGATTGGCTTCAAACAGTAATCGTGTACCCCTATACGTAAAGCGGTTCTTGCATACCCAAAATCCTCATGGCCAGTCAAAATAATAATTTTCACTTCCGGATTTCGCTCTCGAACAATGGCACTAAACTCCAGACCATCCATAAAGGGCATCCTAATATCTGTAATAACGATATCAGGTCGTAATTGCTCTGTTAACGTCAATGCCATTTCGCCATCAGAGGCATCCCCGCACAATATAAAGCCCTCTTCCTCCCATGGAATACAGGTCCTTATCGCTTCCCTGTTCGAAATTTCATCGTCGACTAGCATGACTTTTTTCACTTCGACTCACCTTTTTCCTTAAAATTAACAAACTCGGTCCCCATTGAAAGAGAACCGAGTATGTCAGGTTGGATTCGATTATTTCTTGTAGGTTTGTTGATACGCCTGTCTTCTTTCTTTCATAACGGCTTCGCCCCCCGCATCTTTCCATTCCTTAACCTGCTGGTCATAGATGCTGTCAACTTCGGTAGACTTAGCTGTAATAATTTTTGCCAACATTTGTTTGACCTTATCGGTCAGAATCTGCGAATACTTAATTTCAGCTTGGATGGGAATGTCAACGCGCGGGCCTGTATAGCCGTCACGAGCCCCGGTCTTAATGCTGCTGATGGTGAAGTCTTTAAATTGCGGGTCGGTTGCATTCGCTGCCATGTTCTTTTCAGGTGCATCCGTACTCACGTACTTCCCATTCATAATCATGGCGTAATCTTGATTATTAAAGAGAATTTGATTGGCTTCAGGCGTTGTCAAGGCAAATGGAATGCCATCATCACCCGTTTTGTAAGATACGCCTTCTTGTCCGAATTGCAGTGCGATCAGATTCTTCGGCTCTGCCATCCAGTTCAAATATTTGATCACCGAATCAACGTTTTTACTTGCGGCTGGAACCATCAGATAGACACCGCTAGGAGAATACATCGGTTTCGGATACTTACCATTCGATGCTTTGAATGGATCAATCGTCGCGAGGACAGCTTCAGGATTGTTTTTCTTCAGGGTTGCATAATATCCGCTGTAAACCGGATCGTTTGTATTCGGTGTAGCCGAGCCCGCGAGGCCACTGACGACTTGCTTGTTAAACGTCTGACTGAAGTCTGCCTCCAGAGGGAAGTCTTTATCGAGCAGGCCTTCGTTGTAAAGTTTATTTAGGAACTTGAAAGCTTCCTTGTTACCAGGCAGTGTCCACCCATCTGGATCAGCGAATAGATCTTCTTCGGAGATTTTATTCCAATCCCAGAAGGAGTTGGTTAGCGGTTTGATATGGAACATGTCGATCAATGTAAAAGGAATGACTTTGCCGCCCGTGTTGCCTGGATCCTTCTCTTTGAACGCTTTTAATGCTTGATACCATTCATCCGTTGTCGTCGGCAAAGGCAGGTTCAATTTATCAAGCCAATCTTTACGAATGATACTTGTTGTTTGCGATTGAATAACCCGTAGCGCTGGAATCGTATATTGCTTGCCGTTAAAAACGCCGTCTTTCAGTGTTGGAGCAAGTACTTTCTTCAACTGAGGTCCGTATTTTTCAATCGCCGGACCAAGATCCGCAATGCCACCGCTTTGCACGTAGCTTTGCACAGTCGGTTTGTCGTACGTGAAGACGAGATCCGGCGCCGTTCCGGAAGCCATTAATACATTCAGTTTCTTGACCTCCTCGGAGCGAGGAACCGTGATAAATTTGACTGTAATATTGTTCGGATCTCCAAAGTTTTTCTGAACGTACTGCGTCATGAAGTTATCAGTGATTGGAGGAGCGCCCGCCGGTGCATTACTGCGATCAAACAGCTCGACATTTAGAGTGATCGGCGGCCCCTTCGGGGACTCGCTTGCCCCTGTCGAACTTCCCGGAGTTGCTGAGCTGCTTGGGCTACTTTGTGAATTGCTGCAGCCTGCAAGCACAATAGCCGTCGAAGCTAAAACTAACATTGCGACATGAATGGTTTTATGAAATTTTACTCGCATGTTTAATCCTCCCTTAAGCCTATTGAATGTATAGTGAATTCAACCGAATGAAACGGTCGAGACAGCTATCAGCCTTTCACTGCACCTACCAGCATGCCTGAGATAAAATAACGTTGGAGCCATGGATATACGAGTAAAATTGGCACAGTTGCAAACATAATGCTTGCCGCCTGCAAGCTCTCCGGCACCGGAGCAGAACCGCCAAACCCCTCCTGAGCCGTGGCGTCATTCACCTGGCTGTTAATCACAATCTGATATAGCTTTTGTTGAATCGGATATAGGTTTGAGTCGTTAATATAGAATAACGCGTCCTGAAACATGTTCCATCGATCGACCGCTGAGTACAGAGCCAATGTCGCTAGAATCGGTAAAGACAGCGGCAGTACGATTCGCAGTAAATAGCGAAAGTGGCCACATCCGTCCATCCAAGCGGAATCTTCTAATTCGGCAGGGAGCTGTGTGAACGATGTTTTCAGGATAATCAACAAGAAGGCATTGATAAGTAGTGGCAAGATCAGCGACCATACGCTATTTAACATATGAAGCTCTTTGATTAACAAATAGTTGGGGATAATCCCCGGATTAAAAAACATCGTTATGATGATCAAGGCAAACAGAATGTTCTTCCCCTTGAAATTTCTCCTGCTAAGCGGATACGCTGCCAGGATCGTTGCGATCAAGCTCACAATGGTGTAGCCCGCGACAAGCCAAATCGTAAACAACAGCGAGCGAATCATGCTCATATCACCAAATACGTTCTTGTACGGTTCGAAATTTATATCGATCGGCCATAATGTCACTTCGCCCGACATGATGGCCCGATTACCGCTGAGCGATAAGGAGAAGATATGGATCATGGGCACTATGCAAAACAGACAGAAGATGCCCAGCAGAATGATAATAACCATATTGCCGATTTTCTCAGCCGGATTTTGAACCATACATGTTGCACCTCCATTAAAAAATACCCTGTTGATTGATTTTTCTTGAAATGAACTCTGCCGATAGAAGAAGGATCAAGCCAACGACGGATTGGAACAAACCGACAGCCGTAGCAAGTGCAAATCTTGCCGACTGAATGCCTACCGAATAGACATACGTGCTTATTACCTGAGCGTAATCCATCACATATGCGTTCTTCAGAACATAAGGTTGTTCGAAACTGATATTGGCCATATTCCCGATCTGAAGAATGAATAGGACGACGATTGTTGGCTTAATGCCAGGTAAAGTAATATGCCAGATTTTGCGCATTCGGGCTGCGCCATCCACTTCTGCAGCTTCATACAATTCCTTGTTAATGCCTGTAAGCGCCGCCAAATAGAGAATCGTTCCCCATCCGGCGTTGCGCCAAACCCCAGTCCCAACATAAGTTGTAATCCATAGCGCCGGCTTTTCCAGGAATGGGATAGGAGATGCGCCAATCGCAATCAACATATGATTAATGGAACCATTATTGGTGGACAGCAGCTCGATAGCCATCCCCCCTACGATGACCCACGAAATAAAATGGGGCAAATACATCAATGTCTGACTTACCTTCTTGTACCATTGCGTCCGAAGTTCATTCAGAAGAAGCGCTAAAATAATGGGAACCGGGAACGTTAGCAAGCCAAGCACATTCAACATCAGCGTGTTCCGAAGGGCCTTGTAAAATTCAGGCATGGAGAAGATTTCCTTAAATACTGCGAATCCTACCCACGGACTGGCCCACACCCCTTTAAAAATATTGTAATCTTTGAATGCAACCATAACGCCGGCCATTGGTATATACCTAAAAATTATGAAAAATGCCATCGGCACGACAATCATCGCGTATAGTGGCCATTGTCGTTTCAAATAGGCGATGCCACTTCCTTTGACTGAAAGAGTTGAGGTATCGGTGCTAACTTCAGTTCTCATTACATCATTCCTCTCCATTCGGTGAAATCACCTCTTTGTTTTTTATATTTAAATTGTAATTTTAAGCGCTTTCAATTTCCATGGATAAACTTTTTACCGTTTGTATTAATTACGGATATTTTTTCATGAATCGAAACGCAAATAAATAGGACCTATCGCTATTCCGCGATAAGCCCAATGGATTCTACTTGACCAGGATGTCCATTTCTTGTCGATCCGATCTGCTATTATCTATGAGAATTCTAGAAGGGGGAAAACCCTTTATTTTTTTAAATAACTTGCTGAAATAATAAATATCTTCAAAACCGCATTTATAAGCAGCCTCCTGAACGGAAAATTCACCGCTAAGCAGGATATTTTCAGCATTATTGATTTTCATTCGATTGATATACTCTTTAACCGATGCTCCCATGTATTTCTTAAACAGAGTCCCAAAATAAGCTGATGTCAAACCGGCAATAGATGCTAGCTCCTCAACTTCAATTTGGCTCTGCAAATTGCTTAATATGTATCTAATTGCCTTCTGGATACGGTTGTCTATACTCCCATTGTTGCTCTTATCGTATAAAAATTTGAAGTAGTAATGAAGAATCAGAAGCAACAATGCCCTCGCTTTCAACTTATGACCTTTATTTTGCCTTAACCATTCCAATTTCAATTGATTGTACAATAAGTTCAATTCTTTCGGTTCACCGATATGCGTAATTAAAGGAAATGGCAAATGAACGTCTTGACCTTTCAGATCATAGAGATGAAGATTCAGTGCATAACTGGTCATCAAATTTTTAGGGTCCGTGGTTGCGCTTCTGCGACTGCCTTTAGGAATACAGATGAGGTCACCTTGATTAACCTCATACGTAGTACCATTAATTGCGTAGTAAGCTCTTCCTTTCAAAATATAAGTTAAATCGATAAAATCCGTTGTCGCATCTTCAATTATCCAAGAGGGCGTGGAGTGTCTATTAATGAATAATTCAATTTGAGGATTAATTTCGACATCGTCCATAGAAATTATCCTTTCTCCATATAAAATTATACAATTACACCAAATCTTACTACTGGTATATATTATATTATGATGTAGCTATGGATCAAAGAATCTTCCAGATGAGGGTTTGTCTAGAAATTAAGCTGACTTTTCGCTGTTCGTGGGTGGTGTTCAAGTCTGTTTGGTTTGAAGAGCTATGAATTCGAGGTGCACTTCTGTCGTACTGGCCGTTATGTGGGATGTAGTTCCTCCTTTGCTTCCCTCCTCGTTATTGTTGTCTCCCACTAAAATATTCTAACATCCTAAGAAAAAAAGGATAGAATAGCAATCCACGATTTATTTTAAAATAACCCGATAATTGAAAGCGAAATCAATTTTCGGGTTATCGTATTTCAAAATTTTATGAATTACGTATGTGCGATCAATCCAACCCCAGCAGATCAATAAGAGGCTTGAGCACCGGTATCATCCAGGTGCTTGGCCCCGGTATGTCCGGTTTGAACAAAAGCATAACGGATAATAGGCAGGCGGCCAAAGTAATTCCTCCGGCCACCGCCTTTTCCTTCACGCTGATCCCCGGCGCGCCCGATGACAAGCCGAAGTAGACAATCAGAGCCACACATACGATACCGGCTACTGCAAGGATTTTCAGACGCGTCCCTCCCTATTTCTTGCGGATTTTATCTGCTGGCATGCCTTGAGGGAGACCAGATTTGCCGACTCGCGTAATTTCGGTTCGAACGGTAACGTCTACCGGGAGCTCCCTGAATATTGTATCCCATTGCTGCTTGTTCTTCGCCCATTCCCGCGGATAGTGTTTCCGAAATAAAACGGCGAAATCGAACGCATCGATTTGCAGCTTTTTTTGAGCGTTCGCCAGCGAGGACTCAACCGATTCCACAAGCTGCAATTTCCACGCCTCTTTCGCTTTCCGGATGAAATCATGACTCATATTGTTCGTATTCGTTGTATTCTGAATCAGGTCTCCGGAAGCCTGGATGTCGACTTCCATCCGCCACTCTCCGAAAGGCGTTATTTTGGGAGTAAAGCGCGCGTTCGCTTGAATCAGATGAACCCCCACTACGCCTTCTGTATCTTGCAAACGGAAGGAAAAGTTCATGGTCTCCAGCTCGTTGCGAAGAAGAAGCAGTCCAATCGTTTCCTGCCTGTCCAGCATACTAGACAACTTGTCTTTGTCGAACACAGCCACGTCTTGGATTGCGGTTGTCATCTGCGCCGGTTTATTCACCTGCCTCCAGGAGACAGGATCAACGACTGTCAGTACAGCCGACTGACTTTCCCCTTCTATCATCTGCGCCAGTCTTTTCAGCGTAACCCGCATGCCGAGCTTCATATTGCCCATCTCCCTGAGCTCTTCTGATGTGCTGCGTTCAAGAAGCGGCTGCAGATCCAACACGGAAATCGCTCTGCCCGGTGTAACATACACATACGCATGTTCCCGGAACTGCAAGTATCGAAGGAAAAAATCAAGATAGGGCCGAATCCCCTTATCCGCCGCCGCTTTTCCGAACACAATGACCTCGCTGTGCCCCCAGAATAAATAGCGTGACAATTTGCGCTGCAGCTCGATGATGGCCTCGTCTATGTCCTTACCCGTCGCTTTGCGTAAAAGCGTAGTCCCGG
>NZ_RXHU01000069.1 GCF_003955665.1 Paenibacillus whitsoniae | reverse complement strand
ATCCTGACACTGGCACTCAGCCGAGCGTTAAGTTAACCGCAGCGTTAGCGAGCGATAAAGTCGATGAAGATGAAAAACATACGTATTTTAATCTTGGCATCGATCTAAGCGATTTCACTGGGAATAGCGATATTTTCGGTGTAGAGGTTCACTTGCAATACAACAATTCTGTGTGGCTCAACCGAGATCAAGATGCAGTTCGAACGTTAGGACTTATTTTTAATGAAACCGACAGCGCGGACTACTTAAAAGCTTATGAAGGTCAAGAGGGCTATCTCAACTCACATGAGTTGGTTTACGCAATTACAAATCTGCCTAATAAAGCAAATATCAGCGTTTCAGGTGCGAAAAATTTAGTAACCATTCCGATGAGAGCTTCGGGCGATAATGAGATTTCGATCAGCAAAATTGTCATTGTGAGAAAATCTGCTTCCGGGGCAGTGGAAACGGTAACGGTACCAGCTGGAAACATTCATTCCGTGCATACGCCAACCGAAATTAATCCATTTGTAGTACAAAGCGACTATCCGCATGGTGGTGTATAATTCGCAATTTTACGATTAAAATGAGAGTTCAAAAAGTCAGCTTTTCAGCACCGAGAAAGTTGCGAGAAGCTGAAGAAGGAGGAGCGGAGTGTAGGCAGACCTACATGAGCACCGCAGTTCAAAGCTGAACGCAAGATTCGATGTCTAATTCGCTTCTTGGTCTGCTTCGCGTTCAAAAGATGACTTTTTGAAGTACCTCTTAAAAGGAGATAACTATGAAATATTTAAAACAGCTCCTCGTTTCCTCCGTTGCGGCTGCGACGATGATAGGCGGTACGAGCGTGTGGGCGGACGGCTTGTCGGCGGATGCGCTGCAAACGAGCACAGGCCAAATTATGGCTGACGTTACTACGCTTGCGGGAATCGGTGACTTTCAGAATGTGAACGGCAGCGCACAGCTCGCGGCATTCCGCGCGCCAGGCAGCGTGGCACAGCTGCCGGATGGCAGCATCCTTGTTGCCGATACGCGCAATCATGCGATTCGAAAAATCACAAACGGTACGGTCAGCACGTTTGCCGGGCCTGCGTTGGACCTTGTGCTGAACAGCCAGGGTTTCCCTGTCGGTGGTTTGGTCAACGGTTCAGCTGCACAAGCGTTCTTTAATGAGCCCACAGGGCTTGCTGTGGATGCGAAAGGCAATGTGTTTGTCGCCGACTCGGGCAATCATGCGATTCGGAAAATCGATACGGCAGGCAACGTAACGACGTTCGCGGGAAGCGGCTTGGTCGGCAGCAAAGACGGCAAGGGTGCCGAGGCCAGCTTCAACAGGCCAAGCGATGTGGCCGTTGCGGCGGACGGCACGGTGTATGTGGCCGATACGCTTAATCATGTGATCCGCAAAATTACAGCGGATGGCACGGTATCTACGATTGGCGCACCTTCGACGCGTGCGATTCAGATTCGTCCCGGCGAAGCTGCCTTCGCCGGTGAGTTTCAAGATGGCGCGTTAGCTTCCGCCAAATTCAACGAACCCTCAGGGCTGGCGTTAGACAGCCTGGGCAATCTTTACGTCAGCGATACGGGCAATCAGCGGATTCGCTACATTGATTTTAAAGCGGGGCAAGTGAAGACGATCGCGGGCTCAACGCCGACCGTTGCCGGCAGCTTGTATGCAAAAAATGATTTGTATGCCGGCGGCGATTACGAGGACGGCGCTGCGCTGCAAGCGATGTTTGATTTCCCGAAAGGGCTGGCCATTACTTCAGAAGGCGGTCTCCTGATTGCGGATAGCTTGAATCATGCGATTCGCTACTTGCTCGATGGAAAGGTTACGACGATTTCCGGTACGCTGCAAACGGGCGAAGCGGATGGCGTCGAGCAGGCTGCGCAGTTTTACAGTCCGACGGATGTGCTGATCACCCAGCAGGGCAATCTCGTCGTTGCGGACGAATTGAATAATAAAATTAGAAAAATCGCACCGTACCGCCTGCCGGAAGAAGTGACTGCCGATGCGCAGGTGAAGGTGGTCACCGGTACGAAGCTGCTGAGCTTCGATGCGCAGCCTGAGATTGTGGACGGTCGCACGATGGTGCCGGTACGTGCGATCAGTGAGACGTTTGGCTATGACGTGAAATACACGGAAGAAGCCGGTAAGCGGTTGGTACAGTTGTCCAAGAACGGTGTAACGGTTCAGTTGACGATTGGAGAAACGGGCATTGTGGTGAAGCAGGAAGGTGCTGGAGATAAAGTGGTGGCGACCGATGCTTCGCCGTATGTGAAGCAAGACCGTACTTTTGTGCCGATTCGTTTCTTCGCTGAGCAGATCGGACTTGATGTGCAGTGGGATGAACCGCACCGTACGGCAATTTTGCGCAACAAATCAGCGATACAATAACAAGTTGATTTTTGTAAAAGCCTGGCGAGAGTTCTCGTCGGGCTTTTCCTCTTCAACATTGCGAATGAAATGCCGATACTAAAAAGTGGAAGCGAGAGATGGAGACAGGAGGTCTTTCACTTGAATGAGCGCAATCGCAATGCGCAGTTGGCCCGCTTTTTTCAGCATAATCCGATTGAGGATCCCCTCTACCTGAAGAAATACGTGAAAGAGCATCCAGATAATAAAATGGCCTGGTATTTGCTGGGCAGAGAATATACGGCGCAGGGGAAGCTGGCGAAAGCGAATTATTGCTTTGCGCAGGCCGGCGAAATTTATGAAGCATTCGAGGAACAAAAAATTTCCATCGACGGTCCACTGCCCACGGCGGCGCTCCAGGAAGCTGCTGCCATTAAGCGTCATGCGGCAGCGATGGAGCGCAAGCGAGGCCGCAAAACGCGATGGCTGCCGCTTCTTGCGCTGCTGTTTTTGCTCGCGGTGCCGGCGGGGAAAGAGGTTGCCACGTCGAGCGACTTGCCCGCAGCGGCGGAGCCGGCCACCAGCCCGGCTGCAGCTGCTGCAAGCGCAGCCGCTGGGCCGACGGCCCGCGCGGACGGGCCGCTCTTGTACTATGCTGACGCGAAATGGGGCGACAAGCTGCAGCAAATTGTTGCCGGCGGCGGAGCTGGCGGGGGCAAGGCAGTGATTATGAGCGCGCCGGACAGCGCGGACGGCAAGTGGCGCGAGTGGCACCGCACCGTGCGGCCGCTGGTGAGTGTCGCCCAGGCGGACAGCGTGGGCGGACTCGCGCTGAGTGCGTACCAGCCACAGGTGTGCGACTGCCAGCTTGCCGATGGCGCGCCGCTAACGCCGGCCATCCAGGCCTGGATGCAGGCACGGGAGACAGCGGCTGTGCTGCAAAGCGCCATGGAGGCTTATGCGGTGCGGAACGGCGCGCTGCCGGATAAGCCCGAGCAGCTTAGTCAGCCGTACCCAAACAATCTCTTGCCCGGCGTATCGCCCGGGATGAAGGAGGCGTTCCCTGAGGCTCTGAAAGGGCTCCAGGAGCTTGCCAAAGCGAAAGGGTCTCTCCCGGTCGACGTGCTTGCAGAAGACGCAGGAAACACGTCTGCGGCGGCGTCTGTGCCACAATCGCAGGCCGCTAGCAGCAGCGGGCAGCCGAAGGCGGCAACCGCTCCGCTGAAGGAGCCCTTGCGCATTCTTATCGATACGGAGAAGCATGAGCTGGCTTTGGTGAGCGGCAGGTTTATTTTGCGCCGCTATCCTGTCGGTCTGGGCGGCGATAAAACGCCAATAGGCGATTTTGTGATCAGCGAGAAGGTACGCAATCCGAACGGAAAATCGAACGGCGACTTCGGGAGTCGCGGCATGACGCTATCGGATACCCTGTATGCGATTCACGGCACGAATAAGCCGTCCAGCATCGGCAAGGACGAGTCGCATGGCTGTGTCCGCATGCAGCAGGCGGATGTGGAAGAATTATACGATATGGTGCCGCACGGCACGAAAGTCACCATCGGCAAAGGAATTCTGCCGCCTGCGCAGCCTGGCGAAGGCGGGGGTGAAGGGCAGGGAGCGGGGCGAGGAGATCCGAAGTCTGCGTTCGGCTTGCCGCTGCAGACGAAGGATGATAACCCTGGCAAGACGTATAAATGGCTGGATTGACAAACAGCCTCCGCAGCCTTGTCAATTGGGGGAGCGGAGGCTGTTTGCTTATGAAGCCAGCATTGTAATTGGTTACAACGAAAATTGTGTAGTTAATCTTGACAAAGAAATAGAAAGCGATTACAATTCGGAATGTGAACAAAACAATCATTTTGTTTCTAAGATTTGTCCAAAATAATCAGTAAAGACATCGCAACAATGATAACAACGACGATGGCGCTCGTCCAAATAATGGCTTTCTTGTTGATTTCGTTGTTGGCTTGCTTGTTTCTTGCGATGGCTTGAGGTTTGCGTTTGGTCATATGCGTTCACCTGCTTCATTAGAATTAAACGAGCTATACCTATCATATCATAGGAGAAGCCGTTTCTAGAATAATGAATTTAGAGGAAGTAAAATAAAAGTGTTGACGGATATGTCAACTTATTGTAAGATTTAGTCACGCGAAAGTGATAAAACAATCGAATATGTCATTTTTAATAACATGTTACCGTAAGGGCATTAGTTATTGAAGAGATGCAAGTCCTCTTCTATAACTATGCCCTTTTTATTTTTCCCAATTTCCCTGAAAGGGGTTGGTCGCCCACACGATTTAGGATCCATTATCCGAAACCAGCGCTTCGCCTTAATCACAACAGATCTATTAAAAAAGGGAGAATGAGCACATGAACATGAAAAAATGGTCAACGATCGGCTTGGCAACATCCATGGCACTTGTGGCGGCAGGCTGCGGCAATTCCTCTACACCTGCAGAATCTACAAAACCGGCAGCATCGACAGCACCGACCGCTGCAGCAACAACAGCGGCAACGGCAACTCCAGCTGGCGCGAAAAAGCTAACCGGCGATTTCGAAATCCAATACTTTGTCGGCGGTTACGGCGATAAATGGTGGAAAAAAGTCATTGCCGATTTCCAAGCGGCTAACCCTGATCTGAAAATTAAAGAAAGTGCGGGACCAAAAATCAACGAACAAATGAAACCCCGTTGGATCGCTGGGAACCCACCTGATTTCGTATATATCGACGGTCCTGAATTGTTCGACCGCCAAATGGTGACGGACGGCCAGCTGGAAGATTTGACGGACTGGATCAAGGACGCGAAAAACGTAGACGGCGAAAAAATCATCGATTTGCTCGCCCAAAAGCCGCAAGAGTTTGACGGCAAAATCTACAACGTTCCTTTCGTTATGAGCTCGTGGGGTATTTTCTACGATAAAGCGCTTTTCAAAGATAAGGGTTGGGCAGAGCCGAAAGATTTCGAAGATTTCTTGGCTGTAAGCGACAAGATCAAAGCTGCCGGAATTAATCCTTTTATCCACACAGGTAAGTATCCATATTACATCAACGGTGCGGTGCTGCTTCCAGCTATCGTATCCGCGAATAACAACGACTATAAACTGCTGCAAGATATGGCAAGCAATAACCTGGATGCCTGGAAAAACCCTGCCATTCTCAAAGGTTTGAACAAAATCGTTCAAATCCGCGACAAAGGCTTCATCGACAAAGCGTCCGTACAAATCAACCACACGGATTCCCAATCCTTGTTCCTGCAGCATAAAGATGCGTTCATTCCGAACGGTCTGTGGTTGCCAAACGAAATGGCGAAAGACGTTCCAAACGGTTTCGATTTCGGCTTCATTCCATCTATTACGCAAGACAAAGGCGGCAAAGTGGTAGCGAATACGTCCACAGCAACGTTTGCAATCGCGAAAAAGGCGAAAAACAAAGATGCAGCGAAAGCGTTCATGCAATTCGTGTTCTCCAAAACGCAAGCTTCCCAATGGGCTGAGCTGAGCGGTGCGCCTTCCAACGTGAAAGGTGATATTTCTTCCTCCAAAGCACCTAACTTCGTGAAAGATGCTGCGAAATTCCTGTCCTCCCCGGACACAGTGGTTGTGCCTACGGTTTCCTTCGCGGCTGACGTAGACAAAGCGATGCAAGATGCGTCCGTGGCCCTGACAATCGGCACCATTACGCCGGAAGAGTGGGTCAAGCGTGTCACTGACGTTGTAGCAAAGCAAAAGAAATAGGAACTGAATGAAGCAGCGCGGAGAACATCGAGGGCTTCAGCCCTCGTGTCTCCGCCATTTTAATGATAGGACGGTGAAGATAGAATGAGGACCAGCTCAAAAATGTGGAAACGGAATATATTCATCGCTTCATTCATCATTCCGACTTTTATTTTCTTTTGCGTATTTACCATTTATCCGGTCATCCAAGCGCTGCAGAAATCGTTCTATGATTGGTCCGGCATGTCAGAGAACAGTGAGTTTATCGGTTTTGACAACTTTAAAGAGCTGTTTAAAGATCCGATTATTTTGAGAGCGATCGGGAACGACTACTTTCTCGTTGTCGGGAAAGTCATCGGGATCATGATTTTGGCAACGTTCTTTGCTGTTGCGTTAACCCGTTTTCGAGTCAAAGGCACCAGCTTTTTCCGGGCGATTTTCTTTATACCGAACGTCATTTCCGTTGTCGTTATCGGTGTGTTGTGGAACTTCATTTATAATCCGCAAATCGGCTTTCTGAACGCATTTCTATCTTTGTTTACGAGTGAAAAAGTGGATATTGCCTGGCTTGGCTTTCCCAAACATACGATCTGGATGCTGCTGCCGCCGACGATTTGGGCTGGGATCGGCTTCTACATGATTTTAATGATTGCCGCAATCGTGAATATTCCTGCATCGTACTACGAGGCAGCTAATATAGACGGAGCGGGTCAATGGGCGCAATTCCGCCATGTTACCATGCCGCTCATCTGGGAGCAAATTAAAGTTTCCATTGTGAATATTGTGATCACAACACTCAATGGTTCGTTCGTGATCGTTCAGTTGATGACGAATGGCGGACAACCTGACAATACGACGCAAGTGATGGGATCTTACCTGTATCGGATGGCTTTTCAACAGTATCATTTCGGTTACGGAGCGGCCATTGGCGTACTCATCTTAATCGTATCTCTGATTACGACCCTCGTCCTGCAGCGCATTATGCGCCAAGAAACAATCGAAATGCATTAGGTAGTGCCATCAGTGACATTGTTACCGAGGAGGGAACCCACCGTATGACTGTCAAAAATCCGCTAAACAAAATGATTGTCTGGCTCATTCTTGTGATGTGGAGCGTAGCCGTTCTGTATCCGCTGCTGTGGACTTTACTGGATGCGCTTAAGAATAACGAGCAATTTTTCTTGAATATGCCCTGGGCGCTGCCGAAGTTCCCGCTGCTCTGGTCGAACTTCTCTTACGTCTGGAGCAAGTACAATTTCAGCACCTATTTTATGAACTCCATTATCGTGACCGCGGGAAGTACGCTTCTGGGGATGATTTTATCCGCGATGACGGCGTATATTTTAGCCCGGTACAATTTTAGAGGAAGCAAGCTCCTGTATACCATTTACATCTCATCCATGATGATTCCGTTTGCACTTGCCCTGATTCCGCTGTTCTTCCTTCTGAACGATCTACATTTGATCAATACCTGGCTAGGACTGATTTTAGTCTACGCGGCGCTTAATCTTCCGTTTGGGATTTTCCTGCTCGTCGGCTTCTACCAATCGCTGCCGAAGGAGATTGAAGAGGCGGCCATCATTGACGGCACTTCCCATTACGGCACGTTCTTCCGCGTGATGTTGCCGCTGTCCCAGCCGGGCCTGATTACGGTCATGATCACGAATATGCTCAACAACTGGAACGAATACTTCCTGGGAGTTGTTTTGACGAATGAGCCGACCAAGTATACGCTTCCGATCGGTCTTGCCGTGATGCAAGCCGAAATGCAATACCGTGTGGAGTGGGGCCCTCTCTTTGCGGGACTCCTCATAACGACACTGCCTACGCTGATTGTGTATATCATCTTCCAACGGCAAATTGCAAGCGGCATTACAGCGGGCGCTGTGAAATAAACGATACGGGGATGCATAGAAAAAACACCTTAGCCTAGAGGAATTTATCCTTTCGGGAAGGTGTTCTTTCTACTATAATGGGGTTAGAAAAAGCAAACAGGAAACGGCCAACCTTGTGGGCTTAACAGGAGACATCATGCGAATCATGTACATGTTTCAGAAGATGGGGCGTTCGTTAATGATCCCCATTGCGGTGCTGCCGGCGGCATCCATTCTGCTTCGAATCGGTAAAATGACCTTTGACAATTCGTTTCTCACGCATGTTGCTCAAATTTTTGAGCTTGGTGGAAGCGCAATCTTTGATAACCTTCCTTTCCTATTCGCAATAGGGGTTGCCATCGGGCTCACTTCAGGGGACGGCATTGCGGCGCTCGCGGCAGCGGTGGGGTATCTCGTTTTTAATAACGTTCTTCAGCATTTTCAATTAGGTCCGAATTCCAGGGATCAATTGGACACGGGTGTGCTCGGCGGTATGCTTGTCGGCATGCTCACTGCATTGTTTTTCAATAAATTTCAGCATATACGGCTGCCCAGCGCTCTCGGTTTCTTTGGCGGCAAACGCTTCATTCCGATTATTACCTCGGTCGTCATGGTGGTACTCGGCGTGATCATGGGGTTCATCTGGCCCCCGCTGCAAAGCGGCATCTCGACCATCGGGATGTGGATTACGCAAAACGGCAACATCGGTGTTTTCGTTTATGGGATCATGAATCGTTTGCTCATCCCCACTGGGCTGCATCATGTGATCAATAATATCGCCTGGTTTCAGATCGGTGATTTTGTGACGCCAACCGGCAAATTGGTGCATGGCGACATCAGTCGCTTTTTTGCCGGCGACCCGACAGCGGGAATGTTCATGACGGGTTTCTATCCCGTGTTCATGTTTGGGTTGCCTGCCGCGGCGCTGGCGCTGGTTCGCGCATCTTCGGCCTCGACCCGGAAAATCATGGCGCCCGTCATGCTCAGCGCAGCGTTGGTCAGCTTCCTGACGGGCATTACGGAGCCGATTGAATTCGCTTTTATGTTCGTCGCTCCAGGCTTGTATGTAATTCACGCTATACTGACGGGCTGTTCGATGCTGGTTATGAATATGCTTCAGGTTAAAATGGGGTTTGGATTTTCAGCCGGATTCATTGACTTTGTCTTGAACTGGCACTCTGCAGCAAAGCCGCTCTGGATTGTGGTTATCGGTTTGATCTATTTTACGCTGTACTATGCGACCTTCCGAACGTACATGCATATCTTCCCTTTAAAACTGAGTAAAGAGGAGAACGAAGCCGCACAGGAGGAGCGAGATGAGGCCCAAGTAGCGCCTCCTGCAGAGAGCCGGC
Source organism: Paenibacillus whitsoniae (assembly GCF_003955665.1). Classification (GTDB taxonomy): domain Bacteria; phylum Bacillota; class Bacilli; order Paenibacillales; family NBRC-103111; genus Paenibacillus_E; species Paenibacillus_E whitsoniae. Next base: position 5,263 of record NZ_RXHU01000069.1, on the reverse strand, counting down.
CGCATACGATTTTAAGACATATCGGAGGACCTGCGAATATTGTCTCGATCGATGCGTGTATTACGAGACTCCGCCTGTTGGTGAAGGAAGATCAACTGGTGAAGGATCAAGAACTGAAAGAGCTGGGAGCCATTGGGGTTATCCGGTTAGGCAAGGGCAACGTCCATGTCGTGTTCGGAACGGAATCCGAACAAATTCGAGAAAGCATTAAACCGATGCTGCAAGGTACAAAAGACAAATCAGGACAAGCCTAAGATTGTGGAGGTGTCTTATGATTGAACGGACGATCATTCATGTTTTATCCCATAACGTCGTGATGGCGCATTTAAGTTCGGGCAAAAATTCCATCGCGTTCGGTAAAGGGATCGGGTTCAAGCGGACGCCGGGCATGCCGATTAACGAGGAAGAGATTCAGCAGGAATTTCTGCTGCATACATCGGAAGTGCTCCGAAACTACGAGCAAATACTGAATGCGGTCGATGTGAAAATTATCGGAATCACCGAGGAAGTCATCGCTTACGCGCAAAGTATGCTGGAAGGCGATTTCTCGGAAACGATCCATGCCTCTCTGGTGGATCACATCAACTTTGCGGTGGAGCGGCAGAAACGCGGTATATTTATTACGAATCCTTTTGCTTATGAAATTGGGTATATGTATCCGGAGGAGTATAAAGTCGCGAAGAAAGCGGTGGAATTCCTCAATGAGAATCTTGATGTGAAGCTGCCGGAGGATGAGGTCGCATTCCTGACCATGCATTTCAACAGCGCGCGTAAAAAGGAAAAAGCCTCGGATTCCCTGGCCGTTGTCCGGGTGGTCTCGCAAACGATCGAGTCGGCGAAGGAACTGGGCTTCTGCTTTGACGATTCGTTCTCAACACTTCGTTTCATCTCCCATTTGAAAGGTGTCATTGAGCGTGTGAAGCAGGGGAAAACGCTGCAAAACTCGCTGCTTCAGAAGATCAAAGAAGAGTACGGCGACACGTATGTCAAAGCGAAAGTGTTATCGATGATGCTCAGCGATAGCTTGCAGACGGAAGTGCCGGACGATGAAACGGGCTACTTGACGATGCATTTGGAACGGCTGCTGCAGCGAACCGAAGCATAGTGTGATAGTGAGAAGCAATTCTATCCTTGCCGCCTTACGGAGCAGGGATTTTTTGTGCGTTCCTACATACAGGAGGTCAAGTGGATTGCATAATTCGACGTTGTGGGATAAACTGTCTTATTAGAGTATGTAGAGAACGGAGTGCAGAGGATGCTGTATAAGAATGTAGCAAAACCGATTTTATTTAAAATGGATCCGGAGAAGGCGCATCATTTGACGATTGATGGTCTGAGTACGGTGGGGAATTTTCCTGGCGGAAAGCAGCTGCTTAGGGCGATGTACGGTGTGCCGCACGCACAGGAGCTGGCGCAGGAATTGTGGGGAATTCGCTTTAACAATCCGGTTGGGCTAGCTGCCGGTCTGGATAAGAATGCGAAAGCGGTGAAAGGATTTTCTCAGCTCGGGTTCGGGTTCATGGAGGTGGGGACGATTACGCCGAAACCGCAGCCAGGCAATGAGCTGCCGCGATTATTTCGACTGCCGGCGGATCGGGCGCTGATTAACCGTATGGGATTTAATAATGTTGGCACCTCTGAGATGGCGGCCAACCTTAAGAAAACGGGCCGGCATGATATTCCGGTTGCCGTCAATATTGGGAAGAACAAGGTCACGCCGAACGAGCAGGCCGATGAGGATTACCGCATTTGCATTCGCGATCTATATACATATGGAGATTTCTTTGTCGTCAATATTAGCTCACCAAATACACCGGACTTGCGTAATTTACAGCATGGAGACGATTTGCGGAGGCTGCTGGCGGCGGTTACGGAAGAGATGAAGCTGCAGGCGAGCAAAGGTTATGGAGAAAAGCCGGTACTTGTAAAAATTGCGCCGGATTTGACTGACGAGGAGATTGAGCTCACGGTACACATTATTAAAGAGAGCGGCGTGTCCGGCATTATTGCCACAAATACAACGCTCAGCAGACAAGGATTAACCCATCCGAATCGCGAACAGGCAGGCGGTCTAAGCGGAGTTCCGTTAACGAAGCGCTCGACGGAGGTTATTCGGCGCGTCTATCAGCTTACGGAAGGGCAACTGCCGATCATCGGGGCGGGCGGGATATTCACCGCACAGGACGCTTACGACAAAATTCGCGCAGGCGCAAGTCTGGTTGAGGTTTACACAGCGCTGATATACGAAGGTCCAGGTCTTCTGAACCGTATGAATAAAGGCTTGCAGCAGCTTTTGAAGCGTGACGGATTCACTCATATTTCCCAGGCAATAGGCGTAGATTCGATCTAACTTCATTCGGAATGGAGGAAACAGGATGGATGGACGAGACTGGAAACGATTTTTACTACCCTACGAACAAGCGGTAGAGGAATTGAAAGTGAAATTTAAAACGCTCCGCGGCGAACTCAAGAGCAGGGAAGAGTATGCACCGATCGAGTTTGTTACAGGACGTGTCAAAAAAATTTCGAGCATGCTGGAAAAAGCGAAACGCTTGAGTGTGCCGATGGATCAACTTGAATCGGGCATTGAGGATATTGCGGGCATCCGTATTATGTGCCAATTCGTGGAGGACATCAACACGCTGGCTGAGCAGATTCGGGAGCGTCAAGACATGACCGTGCTCTATGAAAAGGATTATATAAACAATAAAAAACCGAGCGGTTACCGGAGTTATCATATCATTATTGAATATCCGGTTCAGACTGGGCTTGGGATGAAGCGGATATTGGCCGAGATTCAGATTCGGACGCTTGCAATGAACTTCTGGGCGACGATCGAGCACTCACTGAACTATAAATACAAAGAACAGCTGCCGGACGATGTGAGAGCCCGCCTGAGCAGGGCGGCTGAGGCCGCTTTTATTCTGGATCAGGAGATGTCCAACATTCGTGGGGAAATCGTTGCTTCCCAGCTGATGTTCGAAGATAATTCCAATCTGGTAAACCGCGTGCTCAGCAATATTCAAGCCCTATACTTCTACCATCGCGTGCGGGAAGCGGCACAGTTCCAACTGCGCTTTAATGAAATTTGGGAGACGGAAGTCGGACTGAGCGAGCTGGCGGCGGACCTGGAAGCGGCGCTGTCTAGAGCGAAAAAAGGAGATACGAACTGATCAATGACAAGCTATGATCGCTTGTACGTTTTGTTTCTGTACTACTTCAACGATCTGCGCGACTATTTTGAATGCCATGAAGTCATGGAGGAGTTATGGCTTGAGGAAGGCCGCAATCCCCTTTATCAAGGTCTGCTGCAGGTCGCAGTTGGTCTTTATCACCACGGCAACGGCAACGTCAGCGGTTCGATCAAGCTTTTTAGCGCTGGCATTGACAAGTTGGAAGGATTTCCAAGTGAAATACTAGGGATTGATTTGGGGCGGTTGGTACAGGAAAGCAGGGACTATCTTGGTCGCTTGAGACAGATTGAAGAGGTGCCGTTTGCGCCGTACGATCTGGATATTGCGGTGCTGGACGAGGTGTTGATGGCGTTGATCGAGGAAGTGCGCCAGAACCCTCCGGAGCCGGAAGGGCACTAGGCAAGCAGGAAAAAAGGACTTCTCGCCGGAGACGGTGATGGAAGTCCTTTTTTTGGGAGGAAGGGGCTTACCCTTTGTATTTTTGGAAAAAGGCTTTGAACATTTCAGGTGTGTTGCCGCCAGTGGAGCCGTTTTCCGGCACACCTCCGACAATGCGATCCACTTCGACGCCGTCTTTATAGTACACGATGGTTGGCGTGGAGTCGATTTTGTATTTATTCCAGCCGTCTTTGAATTCTTCGAGGTTGAATTGCTTCACATCAAGGCCAAGCTCTTTTTCCAGCGGCACGAGCACAGGCGTCGTTACTTTACAGTGCGGGCACGTGGAGGCATAGTAGTACTGGAAGAACGTTTCTTTGTTTTTCAGGCGTTGGTCCAGGTCTTTCGGCAGAATCAGATTCTGATAGTTCGGATCGTTTAATTGTTTCACGGTTTCCGGATTCAGCTTGGAAGCGGCGACCCCGTATGGATTCCCTTCATTCGCTTTATCCGACGATTTGGTGGATTGCTGATTGACGAAATACAGACCTCCGAATAACACGACGACGATGCCTAAATAAATAAGCAGTTTTTTCACGATATGCACCTCATGTTTCTTTTCTAGTTTATAGTGAGCATTTCTATGAGAAGCGTAGCATATCCTTTCCCTTTTTGGCAAAAAAATTGGCTGTTTGGTGACAACTCGGCTATAATACGTTATGAACATTGAATAGAAAGCGAAGAGATTGACATGACAAAGCGGTTACCCGATAAATTTGTGGAAAAAATGAAAGATTTGCTCGGAGAAGCGGAATTTGCACAGTTTCTGGCTTCCTATGAGGAGCCGCGGGCGTATGGGTTGCGGGCGAATCCTTTGAAAATAGAGCGTTCGGACTTTTTGGAAGCCGTACCTTTCGAGCTGGAGGCTGTTCCTTGGGCTGCGGAAGGCTTTTATTATGGGGAAGGCGAGCGTCCGGGCAAGCATCCGTATTATCATGCGGGGCTTTATTATATCCAAGAGCCGAGCGCGATGGCGCCGGCGGATTTGCTGGACGTGCAGCCGGGGGATAAAGTGCTTGATCTCTGCGCGGCGCCCGGCGGTAAGTCGACGCAGATCGCAGGGAAGCTGCAGGGGCAAGGCTTGCTCGTCTCCAACGATATTAACGCGGAGCGCGTCAAAGCGCTGGTGCGCAATCTGGAGCTGTTCGGCGTGCGCAACGGCGTCGTGCTAAATGAGAAGCCGGAGAAATTAATGTCCACGTTCCGCGATTATTTCGATAAAATCGTTATTGATGCGCCATGCTCTGGTGAAGGAATGTTCCGTAAGGAAGAGGAGATGGCCATCCATTGGGAACGCAATACGATTGCGATGTTTAATCGGATGCAAGAGGAGCTGCTCGGACAGGCGGCAGCGATGCTGGCGCCGGGTGGACGCCTCGTCTATTCGACGTGCACGTTCTCGCCGGAGGAAAATGAGGCGCAGATCGCGGCGTTTTTGGATAAGCACGACGATTTCTATGTCGTGCCGATCGACCGCTTTGCGCCGGGCCGGCCGGAGTGGCTGCGCGAGCCGTGGTGTCCCGGCGCGTTCAGTGATGAGGCGCGGCAGGCTGTCTCCGGCACGGGCCGGCTGTGGCCGCATAAGCTGCGCGGCGAGGGTCATTATGTCGCCGTGCTGGGACGGCGGGGTG
>NZ_RXHU01000068.1 GCF_003955665.1 Paenibacillus whitsoniae | reverse complement strand
TTGAACCCTTGCTCCGTCGCAATCTTCCTGAACCAGCTCACAAATAATTCAAAGCCTTCTCGATTGTTTTCAAACGTAAGTGGCTTCCCAAACTCGACTCCGCGGAAGTCTTGCGCACGAGCCACATGTCTGAATTTTGCAATGTCGACTCCGATAATTAAGGTAGAAAAAGTGATTTGATTAATTCGTTCATTTTGAGTAGAATGCATGTTGTAGTCTCCTTGGTTTTGTTTTTGGATCCGACGCTGGCCAGCATCAGGGACCCATAAACATCATACCAAGGAGTCTTTTTATTTCTCAAACCTCGTATTTCTTCATAATAGGAATGCTGCCCGTTACTTGAGAAAAGGCAAACCTGGACCGGCTGCCTCTTCTTTTTGTTATTATGCTATCGTTCCCCCGTTATTTCAGTTGCCATCAAGTGCTTTTTTCCCCAACTTCCATTTCAAGAACATATTGATATCATTAATTGCATCGTGGACTCTCAAGCAATGTTCGTGATTCTCACGAAGTTCTCTCAGAATAATTGGTTTAACGACATGTTTTTCTAACTTTCCTTTTGTTCTCGCTATATAAGCAAACCCCAATACAGCGTTTGCTCTAACCGCAGGACTCTCATGATTTGAAAGTTGTGCACATAGATCTTGAGCAACTTTCCAATTGGTGTGGTTTTCTCCCACGGAAAGGGGAAGTGTTAAAAGCTCGTCTAACTGATTTCTTATAAGTATTTCTTTGATCTTCTGGACGGAAAGATCATCAAGTGGTCTATATATTCTTTTCTCGTCCATATTTTCTCACCCAATCACTGTACTGTTTTCCTCATTAATTCAAGGTATCCGCTAAACTATCCTCCTTTAATTTAATGAGAGTGCCCTTAGTCAAGGATAATGGTGATATGCTCGTGGTCTGAAATAATTTCCTGCAGCCAGTCAAATATAGTGGGTCCTATGCCATTCTTGGCTTGTCGCAGTTCTTCCGCAACGAGGGGAACATTTGAAGGATGGCATCTTAGTAATCGCTCTTCAAGTAGCTTTACTGTCTCCGTGTACCCTAAACTTTCCTTTAATTTACTGGAATTCTTCAAAAAGATTGAGAATGTTCCATCGTCCTCTATATCACCAAATCCGCCTCTTAAAATATCGTTAAAGGCATCTAAATTTCCATTCCATTTATGCTTCCCTGATAATACAGCATCGGAAAACTCTCTACAGAAATCCTCAAAGTTGGAAATTTTACTGCCATCTATAATGAATGTCTTACTCATTCGAAATCCCCCTATTCCTTATTCATATTTGAACAAATCTCCCGTTACTTTGATGAATTAAGGGAGCAGATACCGCGGCATCTGCTCCCTGTTTTTTGCGCTATCGTTCCTACGATAGCTTAATGCTAAAGGATAATTGTTCAAATATTCGCATGATTGAAAAGTTCTAATTATTTTTAAGAATGATGAAAATTGCGCCTAATACAAAAATAGTAACATTAATAGTATTGCTTTTATCTTTTGTATCAATCAACCGAATAAGGAAAATTATTGCGATTAGCAAGAATAACCACGAAAAGTTAAGTTCTCTGCTTCCAGTTGAAGAAACAATTACAAATACAACAGTAAATAAAGATACAAAGAGCTCTAAACTAAGAAGAACGAGATTCCTATTTTTATATGGATTTATTAAGATAAAAGCATCTCCTCTGCAGTTTATATGGCATTAATTTATGATAATTAATTTATTATTCTTTATTTTACCATATTTGGTCTTTTGTGAGGATATTTCAGTCAGTTTTATTTCCCTCTGTTTATTAAGCATTCCTGCCCGTTACTTTAACGATCCAATGTTCCTACATATACCACACAAATTTGCCTACATACTATCGACACGCGTGAAGACCTTTGATAAGGCATAAAATAAAGGGTTATGGCGAAAAATGTCGAATTGGAAAAAATCACCTATCTTGAATGTATCCAATCAATAACATATAGAAAGGATTATACGATGTTTGACAAATCTGGAAAAAGAAAACTACCGAATAAAACAAATAGCGCTCCTGTAACGCAGAGCAGGAGCAGCACGGCTCCCTTCGATGTGATGAGGCTGCAGCAGACGATCGGTAATAGGGCGGTTGGCCAGCTTCTGCAAAGAGCCATTAAGAAAGGCAGAACAAACAAAACATATAAGGCTGGCAGGAAAATTAATAGTGATATTATCACCAAGAAATATCCTCATGTCAGCCAAACTGTTATTGAGGAAATTCAAAGAGTACATTTAGAAGAGCCTGATATGACATTAAAAGCCGCCTATGACCTGGCGGAAGAAAACGTCAGAAAATCCGGGAAAAGAGTCGTCGGGCGCGGAGGCGGGAAAATTACCGATCATACGGATTTGATCAGCAAGCTAAGCTTGCTCGGTGCGGATATGAGCACAGCTGCTTTGTATATTACGAATCACTGTTCGCTGATTGATACGAATCTGAGGGAACTGGAATTTCTTGTATCTGACTTCAAGGTGCATCCCAGCTATTCGGCGAAACAGGTGAAAACAGCCGTGACGGATGCGTTCATGGAAATGCCATCAAAACTGATCCGCACCATGTCCAGCTTTAACTCGTTTGCGGAAGAAGAGGTGGCCGCAGAGAAGAGCACTAGCTCCGCTTGGAAAGGGAACCAATTCGAGCAATGGGTGGATGTCAATGTCAAATCATTCTCTACTCGGAAGCAACGGCTTTCTTTTCCGAAGACGGGATCGATGTCCAAAGCGCGCGATAGCGACGGTTACGACAGCAAGACGAACGAGATCTGGGATTACAAGCATGTGAGCGGACCTGTCGATGTTGATCAGGTCAAAGATTATGAATATATTATACAGAAAAAAGTGAAATCGGCAGATAATATTGCACCAACAGCTGTCAATTACTTGTTTCCAGACTTATCCGCAGCACAAGCGAACAGCGGGCTAAAGTCGAAGAATAACTTCAACGTATGGTACATACAACCTGGGATGTCGCCAGAGGCTAAAAAATTGTAAGATGAGTTAATAGAGGGGCTTACCTTGTCTATGCTTCATAATGGTTAAATCCTATGAAAGCAGGAGGATCTTGGAACAGCCAGAAGTGGCGCTGATAGACTGGAGAAATTCCAGTTCAGCTACCACATATATCGCCCGCCAGTCAACCTTCGCAAAAATAACTAGCTCCGCTCTCCATTCAAGGACGGCAGCTTTTCGCATAGCAGGAGCTGCTTCGAGGGTGTACACTCCCGCAACAGAAAGCGCCTGCTTCAGCCGGGGAGCGTGCCTGCCATCCTGCCAAGCAGCCGCTCCGCCTGCTCCATCGTGCGGCGCACAACGTCGGCCGCGGCAGCTTCGCCAGCCAGCCGTAAGCCCTGCCCCGCCCACAGCGACATATACTCCGGCTTGTTGGCCTTCGCCGCAGCCTGCCGGATGTCCCGCGTCATCGCGTTCTGAAGCGGATACGCCGGTATCGTGCCGGGGTAGTCCTGCATATCGCGCATAAACTCGGTGCGAATCCCGCGGGCGGCTTTGCCCGAGTAAGCGGTGGTCACCTGGGTTGCATCCTCTCGCGACACCAGTATCTTATGCTTATACGCCGCGTGGGCGCCGCTCTCAGGGCTGGCAAGAAAAGCCGTCCCCATCTGCACGGCGGAAGCGCCCAAGGCCAGCGCGGCAACCAAGCCGCGGCCATCCATGATGCCGCCCGAGGCGATCACCGGCAGCTTGACGTGATCCGTCGCTTGCGGCACAAGCGCCATCGTGCCGATCAGCGCATCGGACGCACCGGATGTGAACGTGCCCCGGTGCCCGCCCGCTTCGCTCCCTTGCGCCACAATCGCATCTACGCCCGCTGCCTCGAGCAGCTCCGCCTCTTGAACCGTTGTCGCCGTGCCGATGATTGTCGTCCCCCGCTGCCTCAGCGCGTGAATAATTGCCTGCGACGGAATACCGAACGTGAAGCTCACGATCGGCACACCCTGCTCCAGCAGCACCTTCACCTGCTCTTCAAAGTTCTCCGCTGCTTGCGGAATCTCCGAAAGCTGCGCAATGCCCAGCTCTTCCCGATACCGGTCCAGGTACGCGTTCATCCGCGCAATCGCCTCCGCATCTTCCTGCGGCTGCTCCGGCACGAACAGATTCACGCCGAACGGCCGGTCCGTGCGCTCCCGCACCTCCCGAATGGCGCTGCGTATTTGCTCCGGCGTCAAATAGCCCGCTCCCAGGCTGCCCAGCCCGCCGGCATTCGAAACGGCTGCCGCCAACGCAGGCGTCGCGGGACCTCCAGCCATAGGCGCTTGCAGAATCGGATAATCGATTTTCAGCATACGTGTGAGTGTGGTTTTGAGCATATATGGACCTCCTATGGGTTAGCTGAGCGAGCTTTATGGGGCAGCATCACGCATACTGCGCCTCTGAATTTGCCCCTAAATTCGCCAATAATCGCGGCGTTATTTCAACACCGCGTTCTTTCAAGGCCAGCAGCACCGCACCAGCCGCCGGCGAAAAGGCGGGTGAAATGAGGCGAAGCTTTTTCCGTTTCCCCTGTTCCAGGCGCAGGGCCAATTGCTGCCCAAAGTACGCGCTGTTCACAACACTGCCGACCAAGGCAACCTTCACCTCTGACTCTAAAAAATAAGCGGCCAGCATGTTAACGCCCACCGTGATCTGATGAACAGCCCGGTCGCATACGAGCCTGGCTAACGGAATGTTCATCTGTGCGAAATCCGTCAGATCAGGTGCGAGCTCTGCAAACTTGCGATTGCGCTCGCGCGGATCGGCGATAAACCCTTCGGCGGCCAGCTGCGCCAGTTCGTCTAGTGTAGACACGTCCCAGAAGCGGAGCATCGCTTCAACGAGCAATGCATCTTCCTCCTTGGCGTTGCCGGCCAGCACTTCATACGTGGCATCATAAGCCAGGAACCGGGCTGCACTTGCCGCATAGTGATGAAGATCATAGTTTCGAATGTGATGTCCAGCCTCGTTAACCGCCACAATGATCGACCCCGTCCCCGACACAACGATGATTCCGGGCTCGGAAAGCAATGCGCCGCTATGGGCAACCACCGCATCGTTCACGTGCTGCCTCGGGCAATGAAGCCCCGGAACATCGGTGAGAGGTTCAACCCAAGCCAAATCCGCCTTGGCATCAAACCCTGCAACCCCCGCCGCCAACGCCGCTACATCACCTGCCTGCTTCCCCGCTTCGCACAGCGCGTCTACAATCGCTTGCTGCACGTTTTCTTTCGCACGCACATCCTTATGGATGGATGAGGCTCCCCGCTCCACATAAGCAAGGACACACCCTTCGAAATCCGCCACCATAACCCTTGTGTGCGTACCACCCCCGTCTATGCCGATCACGACACGGCTTTGATTCTCCACACGGCTCACCCTCCCCTATTCCTTCTTCCGGACAACCCCATGACTCAACTCAATTCTACCATATTCTGTAACCCGCGATCTATTCCATCGATAAAAGGCGTCCACTCCCCCACCGCATACAGCAGCAGCTTGTGCATAGCACGGGTACACACGGTGTAGAAAAGCTTCCGCTCACTTTCCCGACCATAAACAGCCGAAGAAGCATCATAGACCAGCACCGCGTCGAACTCCACACCTTTGGCAAGGTAAGAAGGAATGACCGCAATCCCCTTTTCAAAAGAAAGCGTCTCTTTCGTAATCAGGCGCAGCGATTCGCAGCCTTGTTCCAGCAACAACCCGTAAGCCTCGGAAGCTTCAGCTGCGGTTTTCGTAATAACGGCGACGGAGCCCAGGCCTTCGGCGGTCAGCGCCGCCAAATCCCCCGCCATTCGCGCCGCCCGAGCCGCACTGCTGCTTGCCTGGAGGAAGCGCGGCTTCTCTCCGCTTCTTTCAAACGGGACAATGTCCCCGCCCCAAGGCAGCAGCGACTTCGTAAAGCTTACGATCTCCTGCGTCGAGCGGTAGCTGCGGACCAGACGGATCAGTCTCGTTTCCTCCTCTCCGTACAATCGCACCAACGGAGAAGCCTCTTCCTGCAGATTCGTCGCCTGCGCAAAAATCGCTTGATTAAAGTCGCCTAACACCGTCATGCGGGCGCGCGGAAACAGCTTTTTCAGAAAAGCGTACTGAAACGGCGAATAGTCCTGCCCCTCATCCACGAAGACATGTCGGACCTCCGTATTGATGCGCGTCCCCTCGATCAATTCCTTCACATACAGATAAGGCGTCGCATCCTCATAAAACAGCTGCTTCCCGTTCAACTTTTCCTGCGTTTGGCGGCAAATCTCAGGCCACGAAGCCGGCACTTCCGTCTCGCCTGTCATGCGGCTGAAGGCGCCTTCGTCCTCAAACAACTGAACGTACAGTCCGATGAAATCGATAAAATGCAGCCGTTTCACCTCCCGCTTCAACGGCTCGGCATGCGCCTTCACGATCATTTCTCGCAGAAGCTCCTCTTCCTGATCGGCAAAATCGAACAAACTCTCCTCGCCCGGCCCCTGATTCCGGCGGTCTCCATCGTATTGGTCAGTGAATTCAAACACCGCCTCCTCCCGCCGATACTTGCGCAGCACCGTGCGGTAGGCTTCGTCATAGCTCTCAGGATCGAGATAGTTGACCTCATCCTGCACCCAATCCGCCTCCCGTTCGCGGCGCTCCCATCGCGACAGTTCCTTAAGGAGCCAATCCCGGAGCAGAATCACTCGGTTTGCCAAACGAACGTTGGGATCATAGCTGTAAAATTGCTCCCGCATCCGCGCCGCCGAGATCAGCTCGCGGTCCTGGAACCGGATAGGGACGAACCGCATCCCTTCCTTGCCCAGCCACAGCGCGTATTGTTGAAGCGCATGGAGAAAGCGCTCCGACGCCTTATAGGCGATCCCGGCCATACGCGCTTCATAATCCGGTGTTTGCGGCGCCGTCAGCACGAATTCCATTTGCTCGAACGGATCTTCCAGCGCAAGGCTGCCTTCGAGCCAGTACGACAAATACTCTTGAAACGTCGTCTGCTGCATATTCTCCTCGCCCAACTCCGGCAGCACCGCAGCGACGTAACTGTTGAACATCCCATTCGGCGAAAAGAGGACGAGCTGATCCGCCCTGAGTTTGTCGCGGTTTCTGTACAGCAGGTACGCCGCCCGCTGAAGCGCGGCAGACGTTTTGCCGCTGCCGGCAGCCCCTTGCACGATCAGCATGCGGCTCGTTTCGTCGCGGATAATGGCATTTTGCTCCCTTTGGATCGTCGCCACAATGCTCTTCATCTGCGCATCCGCGCCTTGCCCCAGTGCCTGCTGCAGCAGCTCGTCGCCGATCGTCATGCTCGTATCAAAAACATGCCGCAGCTCGCCGTCCCGAATCTGATACTGCCGCTTGAGCGTCATCTCCCCGTCAATCCGGCCGCCAGGTGTATCGTAATGAGCAGGGCCAGGCATGAAATCGTAATACATGCTGGCAATCGGCGTGCGCCAGTCATACACCAGAAAGCTCAGTTCCTCTTCATCCGTCAAGGAGGCGACGCCGATATAAACCGCCTCGCTCTCCTTCGTTCCCTGTTCTGTAAAATCAATACGGCCAAAATACGGCGACGGCAGCAATCGCTTCATCCCGTTCAACCGCTGCAGCCGCTTGAGATGGCTCCGCTCCCGTTCGGAGAGCAGCGCCTCCTGCTGCTTGATGCTATAGAATGTCTCTTCGAAATCCTCGTGCGTGCTAGTGTTCAGCGTCACGTCTTCCCAGAATCGCTTCCGAATGTCCGTCACCTGGCTGCGCAGCCCCGACACCTCCGGCTCCAGCTCAGCGATGCTCGCCTGAATCCTCATCTTCACCCGTTCCAATCGTGCTTGTTCCTCTACCCGGTTGATTTCGTTTGCCATTCTTGACCACACTCCTGCATCGTATTTTCGAAAACAAATACTGTTTGACAATCGGCTCTTCCTCATGCTATACTTGTAATATAAAGATAATGACCTAATTATGTTGTTTATCAAAAATACAACAAATAGGTTTTCCTAGCATATCACATTGCCTGTTGGCCTGTAAATAGCATCATCTAAAATTCTGTCCTGCTGTATTCCTGGACTAGCAATAAAAAGAACCGACAACTTGTTGTTGTCGGTTCTTTTTGTATGTTCAAACTCGGCGGATCCCCTCGTGTCCAGAGGCTCTCAAGGAATCCATTAATAAATGGTCGGCACCATGCCCCCCTCCATACGGATTGGAGAACCTTTTAATGCGGAAGCATAAGGGCTGCATATAAAAGCTGCTAGTCTTCCGATTTCGATCGGTCTAATAAATCGCTGAATCTCCGAATGAGGTAAGTTTGCAGCCATAAATTTTTTCTCTTTTTCGGGGAACGTCATATGCTCATCTGTATAGATTCCCTCAATAATCTGATGCACATTTTCAGAAAGCGTTGGACCAGGCATGATTGTATTGACCGTCACTTCGGTTCCCTTGGTTAATTTGGATAAGCTCTTTGCAAGAGAAAGCAGCATCGATTTGGTCATGCCATATTGCGGCATGAGGCCTGAAGGCATGACAGCCTCCTCGCTCGCAATAAAAATGATGCGGCCATCCTTGTTTTCCAGCATTTTAGGGAGATAAAATTTACATAGTCCGTTTGCAGCAAGCACATTCGTACGGAAGTAGGTTTCCCATATTTCATCGGTTACATCATCATAACTCATGATCTCGTAGATCCCCACATTGTTAACCAAAATGTCCACATGAGGATATTTTTCAAACAAGGCTTCTCTCTGTGCAGGATCCACAATATCTGCAGCAGCATTTTGAGGCGATGTCGCGGGAAAATTCGCACGAATTTCGTTTACCGTTTGTTCTACCTCTTGATGGCTTCTTCCATTAACCAGCACGTTTACGCCTTCTTTGGCCAGTTCAATCGCAATGGCTTTACCTATCCCCTTCGTTGATCCTGTAACTAACGCCGTTTTATTGTGCAATCCCATATCCATCCTGCATGTCTCCTAAAATGAAGTATTTTGGGACTCAATTTTAATCTTGAGTTCCGGATAGGGATAATACTACCTTGTCTGGGGCCCTCAGTAACTAGCCCATGACGCCAATCTTCTTGCAGCATACGCCAACTCATTTAAACTTTACCATGGGGAGAGCCTGCATTCACCGAACGCCAATGCGAAGGCGTATCCCCTTCCCACATGCGAAAAGCGCGATAAAACGAATTCTGGTCCTCATATCCAACTAGGCAAGCCACTTCTTTAATGTCTAGTAGCGGGTCAGCTAAGTACTCCCTTGCCTGCTCATGCCTGGCCTGCGTTAACAGGTGCTTGAAACTCGTACCTTCTTCAGTAAGCCGTCGCTGCAGCGTTCGATCGCTCATATTAAGCTCCTTGGCGACAGATTGTATGTCCAGCCGGCCCGCCATAAGACTCCGTTTGATGATCCATTTCACGGTTTCGGTCACGGAGGGGCTGATCTGCTTTTCACTCAGCTTCCGGTCCAAGACAGGTGTCAACATTTCCAGCAGCTCTTCGTTATACGTTGTAAAAGGAATGTCCAAATCCCGGCGCTGCAGCGTGAGCCGGTTCCTGTTGGTCCCAATGTGGACAGGACAACCGAAATAAGCCTCCAACATCTGCACATCGCCCATAGGCTGCCTGATCTCGACGCTTCGTGCGTTCAAAGCTTGGCCAGTTCCCCGACGCCCCAATTCCAGAAGATAGGCCAGTGTGATCCCAACTAATATCTCCGGACCGGACTCCTCTGTGTGCTGCCACTCCAGTTCGATCGTACATGCCTCCCCCTCCTCCGTGATAAGCAATTTTTCGGGAGGGCACATTTGTTTATACCTGACCATGCGCCCAAGCGCATCGCGATAGTCGCGAGCGTGGTACGTAGCCAACACATCCGGCGGATATTGCGCCGTTTCAAAGACGGTTACAAGTCCAATGATCCCTTTGGCAATATCACCTGTGAGGTCCGAAAAGGCTTGCCAGATCGCAAAGTACTCATCGGCGGTAACTTTGGGCTCAGTGATTACGGTAAGCGGCAGCCGCGCTTGCCGTGCTACATCCCTTGGAGCAATGCCCAATTGTTCCAACCCGGCCCAAAAACCGAAAGGAAACTTAATACATTTCGTGGTATGCAAATTCATAGATAGGTCTCCTTGCAAAAAAAGCCCGCTCCGCACAAGCATATCGCTTATGGGAGCAGGCTTTGGGTTTTATTTACGCATCGCGTCAACGATCAGTTGGCCCATTGCAATAGTGCCGATCGCTTTGCTCTTATCAACTGCGATATCACCTGTGCGGTGACCCGCGTCCAGTACTTCTTTCACTGCGCGCTCGATGGAATCGGCAGCGTCATGGTAGCCGAACGTTAAGCGGAACATCAGCGCAACGGACAGGATGGTCGCGATAGGATTCGCGATGCCTTGACCCGCGATGTCAGGTGCAGAGCCGTGCACCGGCTCGTAAAGACCGAAGCTCCCTTCGCCCAGGGATGCGGAGGACAGCATGCCGATGGACCCTGTCAGCATAGCCGCTTCGTCGCTCAAAATATCCCCGAACATGTTCTCAGTGACGATGACGTCGAAGGAAGACGGACGACGCAGCAATTGCATCGCGCAGTTGTCCACCAATACGTGCTCCAGCTCAACATCCGGGTAGTCAACCGCGATACGGTTAACCGTTTCACGCCACAAACGGGACGTTTCCAGGACGTTCGCTTTGTCAACGGAAGCCAATTTTTTGCGGCGTGTGCGTGCGATATCGAACGCTTGGCGAGCGATACGCTCAACCTCAGCTACTGTGTATGTGCAAGTGTCAACGGCTTGTTGACCGTTTTCTGTTTCGCGGCGGAATTTCTCGCCGAAGTAGATGCCGCCAGTCAGCTCGCGAACAACGATCAGATCCGTGCCTTCCAACACTTCAGGCTTCAGCGTGGAAGCTTCTTTCAGGCAGTCGAAGATCACAGCCGGACGAATGTTCGAGAACAAGCCCAACGCTTTGCGAATGCCGAGCAAGCCTGTTTCAGGACGAAGCTCTTTCGAGTTGTTGTCCCATTTTGGGCCGCCTACTGCGCCGAGCAGGACCGCGTCGGAACCCTGGCACACTTTCAGCGTTTCTTCCGGAAGCGGTGTGCCTTTCTCATCGATCGCAATACCGCCGAACAGCGCATGCTCTGTTTCAAATTGATAACCGAACAGTTCCTCGGTGCGTTTCAATACTTTTTCTGCTTCTGCAACGACTTCGGGACCGATACCGTCACCGGCGATTACAGCAATTTTTTTCACATCTGCCATGTTGGTTACACTCCTTCTATTGGTCAAACCTCTTATGAACACTACGGGTGATACATTTCCTACGCCTTATTGTACCATATCTCGCATTCTCACTTTAGATATAAAAGCTATTGCATTGATAGGCAAATCCTATAGGTATTCAGCTGATTGCTGCTTTCGACTCGGACTTCTTCTCCGTCAAATAATACAGGAACGCCAGCACCGGCAAAAGAAGTCCCACGATCGAAGCCAACTCCCACCCGCCTTGCGCATAAGCCCAGCCACCGACCGAGGAACCCACCGCTCCGCCCAGAAAAAAAATCGACATGAACAGGCCGTTCAAGCGGCCTCTTGCTTCGCTGCCAAGTGCATAAATCGATCGTTGTCCGAGAACAAGATTGCCCGAAACGGCCATATCCAGGACAATCGCCACCACAACTAGAGCAATAAGCGCGGCTGTCGAATGGCTTGGCAGCAGG
The DNA here is from genome assembly GCF_003955665.1 of Paenibacillus whitsoniae. Taxonomy (GTDB): domain Bacteria; phylum Bacillota; class Bacilli; order Paenibacillales; family NBRC-103111; genus Paenibacillus_E; species Paenibacillus_E whitsoniae. The sequence continues at coordinate 22,425 of NZ_RXHU01000068.1, read as the reverse complement.
AAGGCCACCAGGAACGAAAGTGCGGCAAGCAACATCGCGATGCCTGTTAGCTTGTGCGACCAGCCTCGATCCGCCAAGCGTCCGGCAATCGGCGCAGCGACCGCTCCGCCAACACCTGCTAGGGCGAACCAGGCAATGCCTTGCTGAGAAACGCCAAACGCCTTGGCAAGATGCAGCGGAATCACCGTCCAGAAGAGGCTGAAAGCACCGAACAATGCAGCCTGATATAAGGCGCGGCGGCGAAGCACCGGCGTTGTTTTTACAATCGTGCCAAGCGAAGCGATCAGCCTCCCATAATTGAGTCCCGGCGCCGGCTGACGTTTCGGTAGCGCGATAAACAATCCAAAGGCCAGCAGCGCAACAATCACGGCCGACATCAGAAAAACCGCCTGCCAGTTCAAGAAGCTGGCAACAAAGCTCGCCACTGGCCGGGCGAACATAATGCCTAGCAGCAAGCCGCTCATGACGTTTCCGACGACACGTCCGCGCTCCTCTGCCGACGATAAGTACGTCGCATAGGGCACCAGGATTTGGGCGACAACTGCACCAAGGCCAATCATGAACGACGCGGTAAGAAATAGGCTTGCCGTATGAGCACTCGCTGCCGCAAGCAGCGCCAGCACAACAACGGCCAGAGTTGCGACGGCCAGTTTCCGATTTTCTACAATGTCGCTGAGCGGAACAATAAACAATAAGCCTATGACATAACCAATTTGGGTAATGGTAACAATGAGTCCAGCCGCGGCGGCGGACAGCCCTGTCGCTTCGCTAATGGGGCCTACCAGCGTTTGGGCGTAATACAAATTAGCTACAATGATGCCGCAGGAAACTGCCAACAAAAACATTAGCCAACTGGGCATTCCCTCTCTTTTAACTTCTCTTTGTACCTCGCGTTGATCCATACAATCCAGTCCTCCTTCATGTGCCTTACTTATACGCAAATCTACCTACGTTCATTCATCATTCAATATATTGAACGCATCGTTTAGTAATTAATTATTATAATATACTAAACGTTTCGTATTGTAAATGGGCAAACCCGTTTATTTCCCAATAAATTATTTGTATAATAAACGTATCGTATAGAATTGTGAAAGCTACCCACAAGGAGGAAGACGCATGAACAGTGGAAAACGCGGCCGCCCCCGCAATCTCGAAACCCAGCAGGCCATCTTGCAAGCCGCTTACGACTTGCTGTTTGAGATCGGCTTTGCGGACATCACAGTGGAAAAAATCGCCGAGCGCGCCGGCGTCAGCAAAGCCACCATCTATAAATGGTGGCCGGGCAAAGCTGCCGTCGTCATGGACGGCTATTTGTCCGCCGCTTCGCAGCGGATGCCTGTACCCGATACAGGCTTCGTCTTCGATGACTTGCTCGCCCACGCCACGAACTTAACCCGCTTTCTTGCGAGCGCAGAAGGCCGCGTGATCACGGAGCTCATTGGTGCCGGCCAAACCGATGCTGGCGTCGCCGAGGCTTTCCGGAGCCGTTACGTTCAGCCGCGGCGCAAAGAGACGCGCCAAATTATCGATCGCGGCATTCAGCGGGGCGAGTTGCGCCTGGATGTCAATCCCGATCTGTTCATCGATCTGCTCTACGGTCCGATCTTCTATCGATTGACGATGACCGGGGAGGAGCTCGATGACGATTTTATTAAGAACATCGTTTCACTGACCTTTCAGGGAATAGCGCAGGCGAAGCCTTGATAAGGCGGCAGATTAATTTCAAAATTGAATAGCAGGGCACTCCACGAAGTAGAGTACCCTGCCACAAAAGGTAGAAATAATTAACTTTGTTTTTGCAAACCTTTGAACCATACAGCCTTAATAGACAGGGTATCCGAGATATTGGTAGTCGGGTCGCCATTGACCAGTACGAGGTCAGCGCGCGCACCTTCGGCAATACGGCCACGATCATAAAGACCGAAACGACGGGCCGGTTTCGAGGTAGCCGATTGAAGTGCTTCTATTGGTGTGAACCCGGCTGTAACCAGTAATTGCATTTCATGATGTACGCTGGCTCCATGAGCAAGGCCGCCAAGGTTCGGAACGGGAACGGGGGCAACATCCGTCCCAACCAGTATATCTACACCGGCCCTGTGAAGATCCATCACATTTTTATAGCTATTTTCTATATTGCCTTGTGGGAAAGTATTAAAGCTTGAGTTCAAAATATCGATCCACTCCGGACTTAATTTGGAATGAACACGTGGGTCATTCGCCAATTGCGATGCCGGGTTTCCAATTATGGATGAGTTCAACACCAAACACGGTGTAACAAACGCCCCAGAATCGACAATGGATTGAACTAGCTCCGGCGTGTAATCGGGCCTGTCGATAAACAGGTGGCCCAATCCATCTACGCCAAGATCGATGGCGGTTTGGGAAGAATGAGCAGTCAAGACGTGTGCGATGACGACTTTATCCAACTTATGAGCTTCATCCACCGCTGCTTTTAGAATTTCGTCGCTTAAAACAGGCAGTCCAGAAGCGCCCATGACTGTTCCTTCTTCAATCATAATTTTTACATAGTCGGCTCCATTCTCCACCTGGGTATGAACATGTTTAATCGCTTCTTCCACCGTTGTTACTTGCGGCACTTCTTCGTGATCGTGGGCGTAAGCAGCTAGCATAGCTTCCCGGTCTTCCTTCGATAACTTCTCCAATTCCTTTAATACGAACTCTGGAATCTCATCTCCATCTGGCAGCAATTCATCCGGGTGACCACCAGGAGCGGTGACTGCCGTACCTGCAGAACGAACATCGGCGATGTCATCGGTATTTTTCAATTGGATCGCACGTCCTCTTGCTGTAAAGTCACCGTTCATTTCCAGTTCTGTCGTCACACCGAAATTTAATGCATCCCGTAATCCACCGATGGAAGTATGAACATGCGCATCAATTAAACCTGGTAATAGTGTTCCATCCTCAGCATCAATGATTGTTGCATTCGCCGGAATATCGCCACCTACTGCAACAATGATTTCCCCTTTAATGACAATACTCCTTGATTCTATTACTTTTTCTCCATCGAAAATACGCACATTCGTAATAGCAGTCATTTTTTCTACCGAAGGGCTTTGATCTACATTCTTCATATTGTTATTCCTCCTTGGATACGATTCAAGACACTTCGGAGTATAACTGTTAGGAGGCTAACTGTCAACAAACTAATATTTTATTGACATGAAAGTTGGATATTGATATAGTTTAATTACTAACAGTTAGTTTCCTAACAATGTGAGGGGGTAAGCTCATGAAGCCGCGCAAGAATACGCCTTATCTGGATTTGTTTCAGGTGATTGGCCTTAAGTTAAAGAAAAAAGCGGACGAGAGCATAAAAGAATTAGGGTTAAACGCTCAACAAGGAAAAATAATTGGGTATATCTACGATAATCAAGAAACTGGATTAATTCAGAGGGATCTTGCTGATCGGTTTCATCTTCGCGGGGCTAGCATCACAGGTTTGCTTCAAGTTCTTGAGCAAAAAGGATTCATCGAGCGGAAAATCCCAGTCAATAATGAACGGCAAAAAAACATTTATGTTTTGCCAAAGGCCGTTGATTTGATTGAAGATTTTAATGAATCTTTTCAAAAAGTGGAGGACGAAATCATTCAAGTCCTCTCCGAAGAGGAGAAACAAATCTTAAAGGACTTGTTGATCAAAATTAATGAACGCTTATAATTTCCGCATGATAGGAGGATACCCACCTCCATCACACAAAAACAGCACGCCGAGCTCTCCGCCCGGCGTGCTGCTGCTTTTATTTACACTTTGGCTACTTGCTGCAAGTAGGATTCCATCGCTTTGTTCAACTTTTGCATGCCGAGTACCGTGGTTTCCCGGTCCGTATGCGTGTAGTTGAGGCGCATGGTGTTGTACTGCGGATTCTCCGCAAAGAACGTCGACCCCGGCACGAAGGCTACGCCTTCTTGCACCGCAATCTTCATCAATTCCTCCGCGCGAACGCCTTCCGGCAGCTCTACCCAAATGAACATGCCGCCTTTCGGCTCTTCATATTTCATCCCTGGCCACTTCATCTCATTCAACAGGCCAGACATGAATTTCATCCGGTCATAGTACTGCTCGCGGATCAGCTGAATGTGACCGTCCAAATCAAAATTCTCCAGCACGTGATACAGCGTCTGCTGATCGATGGAGGAGGAGTGCAGGTCCGCGGACTGCTTGAATCGGGCAAGCTGACGGATAACCTCAGCGTTCCCCATGATCCAGCCTGTACGGAACGCAGGCGCTACGGTTTTCGAGAACGTGCTCGTATACATAACCACGTTGTCTTCCGCTTTTCCACCCAAAGAGAAGATCGTCGGATAGGACGCATTCGGATCGAACTGGATTTCACCGTATGGATCATCTTCCAGAATCAGCACTTCCTGCTCGCGGCACAGGTTCAGGAGACCTTGACGGCGCTCGAGGCTCCATGCACGGCCAGCCGGGTTGGAGAACGTCGGGATGACGTACACTAACTTCGGATTGTGCTTCTTGATTTTTGCCGCGAGATCGTCCAGCAGCATGCCGTCATTGTCGCTTTCGACGGAGTAGATTTTCGCGCCTTTGGCCTGGAACACCTGGATCGCCGCCAAATAGGTGGGACGCTCCACCAGAATCACGTCGCCCTCGTCGATGAACACGCGCGTCATGAGGTCGATCGCTTGCTGAGAGCCTGTCGTAATCAGCATCTCATCCGGCGTGACGAGCATGTTCTTCTTCGCCATCCGTTTGCAGAGCGACTCGCGCAGAGGTTTGTAGCCCTCAGTTAGCCCATACTGCAAAGCGGACTTGCCGCCTTCGACCACTTTTTTAAACGCATCGCTCACCGCATCGATTGGAAAATATTCTTCAGCAGGCAATCCCCCAGCGAAGGAAATGATCGAGCTGCCTTGGGTCAGCTTGAGAATTTCCCTTACCGCCGAGGATGAGAAGCCTTCAAGCGATTTTGAAAACCGATATTTCATACATGGACGCATCCTTTCGCTATGATTGAAAGCACTCAGATCAGATCAAGGTTACATTGCTGCGGTTGCTGGTAGGATTTTTGCGTTTCTCGATCAGACGGTTAACGGCATCCAGATACGCCTTCGCACTCGCTTCCAAAATGTCCGTGGAAATGCCACGGCCCTGTACGGACACGTCGTTCTGCTTCAGCACGACATGCACTTCACCCAGCGCGTCTTTCCCGTGTGAAACGGATTTGATGGAGTAGTCGTCCAGTTCCACTTCTTCTTTAGTCGCTTTGTCAATCGCGTTGTAGATCGCATCAACCGAGCCGTTGCCGACAGCGCTCTCCGCCACTTCGCCGCCGTCTTGATGACGGACATGGACAGTTGCCGTAGGCGTCATTTGGTTGCCGTACGCCACTTGCAGCGTGCCCAACGCAAAAACCTCAGGCGTATCGATCAATTTTTCCTCGATCAAAGCGCGGATGTCTTCGTCTTCGACCTGCTTCTTGCGGTCAGCCAGATCCTTGAACTTGGCGAACGCCGCATTCACTTGCTCGTCGCTCAGATCGTAGCCGAGATCGATCAGCTTCTCACGGAACGCATGGCGTCCGGAGTGCTTGCCCATAACGAGCTTGCTCGCTTTCACACCGATGGTCTCCGGAGAAATGATCTCGTACGTCGTTTTCTCTTTCAACATGCCGTCCTGGTGAATGCCGGACTCATGCGCAAATGCGTTGGCCCCGACGATCGCCTTGTTCCCTGGCACAACCATGCCCGTCAGCTTGCTGACCAAGCGCGACGTGCGGTAAATCTCGTTCAGCACCAGCGATGTTTTCGCTTGGTAGAAATCCTGGCGCGTCTCGAGCGCCAGCACGACTTCCTCGATCGACGTATTGCCCGCGCGCTCGCCGATGCCGTTGATGGTGCCTTCGATTTGATCAGCACCGTTCAGAACTGCAGCCAGCGCATTCGCCGTCGCCATGCCGAGGTCGTCATGGCAGTGCGCGCTGAGCTGGATTTTCTCGATGCCGGGAACGGTTTCCTTCAGCATTTTGAAAATATTGCCGTAGTCATACGGCGTCATGAATCCAACGGTATCCGGAATGTTGACGACAGTTGCCCCAGTGCGAATCGCCATTGCTGTCACTTCCGCGATGAAGTCCAGCTCCGTACGCCCCGCATCCTCGAGGGAGAACTCGATTTTGCTAAAATATTTCTTCGCATATTTAATCGCCGCTTCCGCCGTTTCCAAGACCTGATGCTTCTCCATGCGCAGTTTGTGCTGACGGTGGATCGGAGAAGTCGCAAGGAACAAGTGGATGCACGGGTCCTGCGCGCCTTGAAGCGCTTCCCGCACAGCTTCAATGTCCTGCTCTCGGGATCTGGACAAACCGATGACAGAGGCGTTCTTCACCGCTCTCGCTACCGCGTTGACGCCGGCCAAGTCCCCCGGAGATGCCGCCGGAAAACCGGCTTCCATCCGATCGACGCCGAGCTTCTCAAGTTGAAGCGCGATTTCGACCTTCTCCTGCATATTCAGGTTCACACCCGGCGACTGTTCTCCGTCTCTGAGCGTTGTATCAAAGATGTAAATCTTGCGCACCCTGGCACCTCCTAAAAAATTGTCGTCTAAATAGTATTTACAGGGAGCGATTGGGAAACTCTCCTCAATGCACTCCCTGTGGAATGGTTGACACTATATAGGGTCAGTTATTATTTTTTGATCCAGTGCATCATTTCACGCAGTTGGGAGCCAACCACTTCGATTGGATGCTGAGCTTCGTTACGACGCGTAGCGTTCATGAAAGCGAAGTTGGATTGGTTTTCCAAGATGAAGTCGCGAGCGAATTTACCTTGTTGAATGTCAGCCAATACAGCTTTCATTTCTTTCTTCGTTTCAGCTGTGATGATGCGAGGGCCTGTTACATAGTCGCCATACTCCGCTGTGTTGGAGATGGAGCTGCGCATCGAGGAGATGCCGCCTTCGTACATCATGTCAACGATCAATTTCAATTCGTGCAAGCACTCGAAGTAAGCCATTTCCGGCGCATAGCCAGCTTCAACCAATGTTTCGAAACCTGCTTTAACGAGCTCGGAAGCACCGCCGCACAGAACGGCTTGCTCACCGAACAGGTCAGTTTCTGTTTCTTCACGGAAAGAAGTTTCGATAACTCCTGCGCGTGTACAGCCAATGCCTTTTGCATAAGCAAGACCGATGGCTTTAGCATTGCCAGTGGAATCTTTCTCGATGGCGATCAGACCAGGAACGCCGAAGCCTTCCACATACGTACGACGAACCATGTGACCTGGGGATTTAGGCGCTACCAGGAATACGTCTGTACCTTCTGGAGCCACGATTTGTCCGAAGTGGATGTTGAAACCGTGTGAGAACATCAGGGCTGCGCCTTTTTTCATGTTCGGTTGGATAGATTCACGGTACACGCGAGCTTGCGTTTCGTCCGGCATCAAGATTTGGATCACGTCAGCGCGACGAGCTGCTTCTTCTACGGAAACAACTTCGAAGCCGTCGTTTTTCGCTTGATTCCAAGAACGGCCTTCACGAAGACCGATAATAACGTTAAGTCCGCTGTCACGCAGGTTTTGTGCTTGCGCGTGGCCTTGGGAACCGTAGCCAATCACAGCAATCGTTTTACCTTTAAGTACCGCCAAGTCTGCATCTTTTTCGTAGTAAGTCGTAACTGCCATTTGAATAAATCCTCCTTTGATATGATGAATCCGTATTATCTACCCCTTGAGTGGGTGTTTCAGTGTTTTACCGTGGTAAACCATTGAAACCCCCACTCAAGAGGAAGCCTTGTTTCGTTCTGGGAACCTATAAAATCTTACTTCACAGAGCCGCGAACCATCGCGGTTACGCCCGTGCGGGAAAGCTCGCGAATGCCGTAAGGACGAAGCAACTCGACCATCGCGTCGATTTTCTCGGAATCCCCAACAACTTGAACAATCAGGGATGCAGGTCCGATGTCAACGACCGCGGCGCGGAACGTTTCCACAATGCCCAGAATCTCAGGGCGCATAATCGGCTCAGCCGATACTTTGATCAGCGCCAACTCTCTCGCCACCATCGGGTTTGAGCTGAGATCGACAACTTTGATGACGTCAACCAGCTTGTACAATTGCTTGGAGATTTGCTCCAAGGTGCTGTCGTCGCCTGTCGTCACGATGACCATCCGGGAGAGTCCGATTTCTTCGGACTCCCCTACTGTGATGCTTTCAATATTGAAGCCGCGGCGTCCGAACAAGCCGGATACACGCTGCAGAACGCCGGGCTGATTGTTTACGAGTACGGAAATTGTATGTTTGGTCATTCCGAATCCCCCATTATCATATCACTAATCGTATCGCCGGCTTTTACCATCGGGAACACGTTCTCCCCTTTAGGCACGACGAACTCGACAACGACAGGCCCCGGAGTATCGAGCGCTTCCTGCCATACTCTTCTCGCTTCTTCCTTCGTCTTCGCGCGCAAGCCTTTAACGCCGTAAGCTTCTGCCAGCTTCACGAAGTCCGGGCTGCCCGCCAGATCGATATGGCTGAAGCGGTTGTCGTAAATGATTTCCTGCCATTGGCGAACCATCCCCAGCACCTGGTTGTTGATGATAACAACCTTCACCGGAATGTTGTTGATCGCACAGATCGCCAGCTCCTGCGCACACATTTGCACGCCGCCGTCGCCGTTGATGGAGACAACCAGCTTATCCGGGTTGCCCATTTGAGCGCCGATCGCCGATGGGAAGCCGAAGCCCATGGTGCCTAATCCGCCGGATGTTACGATCGAGCGAGGGTTCTTGAAGCGGTAGAACTGCGCAGCCCACATTTGGTGTTGACCAACGTCCGTCGTAATGATCGCTTCGCCTTTCGTTGTCTCGCTAATCATCTCGACAACGAATTGCGGCTTGAGCTCGTTCTCCGTTTGATCATACTTCAGCGGGAACTTCTCTTTCATTACTTGCAGTTCTGCGATCCAAGCTGCGCTCTTCGCGGAGCGAGCTTTGGTGTTCGCGTAAGCAAGCACCGCTTTGACATCGCCCACGCAAGGAATGTCGGTCTTCACGTTCTTGCCGATCTCCGCCGGGTCGACGTCGATGTGCGCGATCGTCTTCACTTTCGGCGCGAAGCCGTTCAGGTTCATCGTTACCCGGTCATCGAAACGGGAGCCGATGGAAATGATGAGATCGGCGTTCTGAAGCGCCGTGTTCGCTGTGTACGTGCCGTGCATCCCCGGCATGCCGAGCCACAGCTCGTGCGCGCTAGGGAAGCCGCTGAGGCCCAGCAGCGTCGTCGCAACCGGCACCTGCGTCGCGTTCACGAATTCGATCAGTTCCGCGGAAGCGTCTGCGTAGACAACCCCGCCGCCTGCGATAATAACCGGACGCTCCGCCTCTTCAATCGCTTTGAGCAGTTTGTCGACTTGCAGCTTGTTCGGCTGCACGGTCGGGTTGTAACCGCGGATGCTCACTTCCGTCACCGGTTTAAATATCGTTTTATGAGCGGAGACATCCTTTGGTATGTCAATAAGAACCGGCCCCTTGCGACCTGTGTTCGCAATATGGAACGCCTCGTGAATGATGCGCGGCAGATCATTGACATCTCTTACCAAATAGCTGTGCTTCGTGATCGGCATCGTAATGCCCGTAATATCCGCCTCTTGGAAAGCGTCCGTTCCGATAAAGTTCGTTGCCACGTTGCCGGTAATGACCACCAGCGGAACCGAATCCATATATGCTGTAGCAATCCCCGTGACGAGGTTAGTCGCCCCCGGTCCGGAAGTTGCGATACATACGCCAACTTTGCCTGTGGAACGCGCGTAGCCGTCAGCCGCGTGAATGGCGCCTTGCTCGTGACGCGTCAGCAGGTGGTTGAAATCGTCAAACCCGTGCATCGCATCGTAAATGTACAAGACCGCGCCGCCCGGATAACCGAAGACGCAATCCACACCCTCCAGCAATAAGCTTCTCAGCAAAATCTCAGAGCCTGTGATCAGGTCCGGCTGCGTCAGCTTCTCAATTAGTTCTTCTTTAGAGCGTTTTGGTTCTGTTTGAACATTCATTGTGATCCTCCTCTCGAAAAGTCAATCCATTAGAGGTAACACGAACTTATACCTCTTATACCTCTTGAAAAACAAGAAAAACTCCGTTCATCCCTGACGCGATTATCGCGTTCAAAGGGACGAAAGGAGTTAAGCTTCCGTGGTACCACCCAAATTTGCTACATGCCTCACAGCACATAACCTTAGCAGGCCTGTTCGTTGCCGAATCAATGCCCTCAGCACGATAACGTGTGCTCTTCCGATCCCCCTTAATCATCGACGCCAATGCGCCGCTTTCAGGAGAATAGCTCCGAGGCGACTTCGTACGTAAGGGATTAAGGCGATGGTTTCAGCTATTCCAACGCTCTCTGAACATAAGTGCCCTTAAGACTTTTTCCTCTTCATAGCGATTCATTCGATATGATTAAAGATTATTATATGCATCCCTCAGGCAATAGTCAATAGGGAATCGAATAAAACATTTCCGTGTGAGAGAAGATAATACCAATTTCTATGGGAAATGGGAAGGAGACTGTCCATGAAAGCAGGTCTGCAGGAATCGTTTCTTTTGTCGGCGAGCCTTCAGCACAATGTCAGCTGGTTCAAACAGCAGCTCGGCGACAGCGCTGACATCGTGTACCGGCAGATTGAAGTCGGCTGCTATCCCGACACGAATCAAGTCGCTCTCTTTTACATAGAAGGCATTGTCCAGTCCGACGTCGTCAATGAACATATTCTGCAGCCGCTCTTTTTAACGCAGGAGAACGGCGCCTATTGGGAACAGGATCTTTGCTTCCACGATCTGCTGTATCAAGCCATCACCGTCGTTGAATTGATTCTCAGCAAGAACGGGGGCGAGGCCCTCTCCGCCCTGCTCAGCGGCAGTACGGTCATTCTTGCAGACGGTTATGACGAGGCGATCATCGCCGGCACCTCAGGCTGGGATAAACGCGCGATCGACGAGCCGCAGACACAAACCGTCGTGCGGGGCCCGAAGGAAAGCTTTACCGAAGATATTCGCACCAACACGTCGCTGCTGCGCAGAAAAATAAGATCAGCCGACCTGCGATTAATCCCACTGCAAATCGGCAGATATTCCCGCACAGAAGTTATTGTCGCCTATATTCAAGGCATAGCCGATGAACAGATCGTCCAACAGGCGCTGTCACGTCTTCAGGCCATCGATACCGACGCGGTGCTGGAGAGCGGGCCGCTTGAGGAGTATTTGGAAGACTCCACCTACTCCCCTTTTCCAACCATCATGAACTCAGAGCGCCCCGACGCCGTCGCAGCCGGAATGTTGGAAGGGCAGTTCGCCATTATCGTAGAAGGGACACCCTTTGTTTTACTTGCACCCGTCACGTTTTTTAACTTTTTGCATTCCAGCGAGGACTATTACCAACGGTATGACATAGCAACCTTTATTCGGCTCATTCGCTACATGTCCTTTCTCATCTCCATGTTTCTGCCGTCTCTTTATATTGCCATCACGACCTTTCATCAGGAAATGCTTCCAACAACGCTGCTCATCTCCATTGCCGCCCAGCGGGAGGGCGTGCCTTTCCCGGGGCTTGTCGAGGCGTTCCTGATGGAAATCACGTTTGAGGTACTGCGGGAAGCCGGGGTTCGCATGCCGCGTGTGATCGGCTCTGCGATTTCCATCGTCGGCGCGCTCGTGCTCGGGCAAGCAGCTGTACAAGCCGGACTTGTATCTGCCGCTATGATCATCATCGTATCGTTCACTGCCATCTCGAACTTCGTGACACCGGCTTTGAATATGGCGATTGCAGCCCGTCTTATCCGATTCGGATTGATGATACTGGCGGGGACGCTCGGTTTATTCGGCATCATGGCCGGGTGCGTGGCGATTCTGATTCATCTCGCATCGCTTCGCTCCTTCGGCCTGCCGTATTTAACGCCGATTGCACCGCTGGATCTTGAGAAGCTGAAGGATACGATACTCCGGGTGCCCAAATGGTTGGCCCGCAAACGGCCATTCAGCACCAAGAATCCCGTCCGGGAACAGCCATACAAAAAGCCGTCCATCCATAAGCGCAATTCATAGTTCAACCTAGAGGAGGTCGGGTAAGGTGAATTTGTCGCGAACACTACTGCGGTGCGTCTGCCTTGGCATGCTGACGGTCAGTTTAGCCCTCCTTCTCACGGGATGCTGGGACCGCAGGGAACTCAACGATCTCGCCATTACTTCCGCCACTGCGTTGGATTGGGACGGAAAAGAATGGACCGTTTCATATCAGGTTGTCATCCCTCAAGCCATCGCCAATCCAAATACAGGAGGGAGCCCAGGGCAGCAAGCACCCGTGATGGTCTTCTCGACCAGCGGAGGTTCGATCCGTGGCGCCGTGCAAAAATCGAGCCAGGAGATGCCCCGCTCGCTCTTTTTCTCGCACTCCCGCATTCTCGTTATCGGGCAGAAAGCGGCCGAGCAAGGCATTTCGCAAATGATGGACATTTTTCTGCGAAATTCCGACTCCCGCGAGACGATCAGCGTCTTACTTGCGGAAGGAGAAGGCAAACAGATCTTGGAACAAGTCATCCCCCTCGAAAAAATGCAGGGTACCGCCATTAAAAATCTTATAGAAAATGAGAACAAGCATGGCTCGAACTATAAGCAAGTGAGGATGTACGAGTTCATGATGAACAACACAAGCGATTCCCCTTACACCTTGATTCCCGAAATTCACATTTCCGGCAAAGGGGAGAACACCACGATTTCTTCGCTAAAAGCAACCTCTTTTGAGAACAAGCTGAAGCTAGGCCGCATCGGCATCTTTAAAAAGGACAAGCTCATCGGATACTTCGATAAACTCGTGCAGTACGGGGTCACCTTCATCAACAACTCTGTCGATGGTACGACTTACTATTTCGCCTGCTCCCAGGACAGCACCGATTACAAAGCGGCGCTGCTCGTGAACCATAGCAAAAGCAAGCTCAAGCCGGTTTTTGGTCAGGATGGCCAAATGTCGATGCGGTTAACCGTAGATCTGCAAGGGAATCTCGTGGAGAACGGCTGCAAGGAAGACCCTTCCAAGCCGGAGGAATTAAAAAAACTGGCTTCTTATGTCAGCGCGGATTTGAATAGGCTGATTCTTCATGCCTTTCAAACAGCCACCTCACGGCAGCTTGATGTGTTCGGAATCGCGGATTTGCTCCACAAACATCATCCAGCTAAATGGAAAGAATTCAAGGACCATTGGCCCGAAAAATTTGCCGAGCTCACGATTGAGCCGGAAATTCACGTCGATATCGCCCGCATCGGCATGAGCAGCAAGCCGTTCGGCGCACAGATTGAGGAATCAAGCGAGTGACATGAAGGAGGAGTTACCCATGGACCGAACCAGCAATTATCAATTGGCTGTCATGATGATTCTTTTTGAAATCGGCAGCACGCCGATTTTTGCGCTTGGCAGCAGCGCGAAACAGGATGCTTGGCTGGCCATGCTCGCGGCAGCCATCGTCGGCTTTATTTTGCTGAATATGTTCTTATTCATCCAAAACAAAGCGCCTGACGAGGACTTGATCGGCCTGCTGCGCCTCTGCTTCGGCAAGTGGGCCGGCACCGGCATCGGCATCTTGTTTGCCCTTTATTTTGCTTACGAATCCATGCGCAATGTCCGCGATTTTGGAGAAATCGCCAATCTGACCTTGCTCAAAGTTACGCCGAAATCTGTTACGATGTCCGTCATCGTGCTGCTTGCCATCTATGCCATTTCCATGGGCATCCGCACGTTGTTCCATATTACCGAGGCCCTGCTGCCGATCGTGATGATCAGCTATATGCTGCTGACGTTTCTCATCTTTCTGGCTAAGCTCGTTCAACCCGGCAATCTCCTGCCTGTGCTGGAGCACGGCATCGCTCCCGTTCTGAAAGCGGCCTTTCCCGACATCATCTCGTTTCCGTTCGGACAAACCGTGATTTTCTTTATGCTCTGGCACCTTATCCCGGATAAGCAAAAAATGAAAAGATTCAGCCTTATCTCGTACACAATCGTCGCTTTATTCCTCGTTTCGATGAATATGCTCAATATCATGGTGCTGGGCGTTACCATCAACAGCCTCAGCATTTTGCCCTTTCTGCAGGCCGTTCAACTCATCGAGGTCGGCAATATTCTGGAACGGCTGGACGTGATGGTCACCTTGCTGCTGTTTCTCGGACTGTTTGTGAAAATGATGACCTTTTGCTGCGGCTCCGTCTACGCGTTCGCTCATCTTTTTCCGCGCATACCAAGAGCCGTATGGCTCATTCTGGTCAGCACCGTCATCTATGCAACTTCCTTTACTGAACCGAATTACACGGTCCACGCCTGGATCGGTCTCGTCGTCGTCGTCAAAAAAGTGTTTCCGATCTTTCAGATCGTCATTCCGGTCATCATGTTCATCATCCTGCTCTTCCGCAAGCTGCCCACAGGACAGAATGCTCTGCCGTCAGGACCGCAACCCGGAGGCAGTCAATAGTCGCAAAAAAAGCTTGCCCCGGGAGGGACAAGCTTTTTGACGCGAAGCGAAGCTTACGCGTTTACTTTTGCTTTGGCAGCTGCAGCCAGGTCGTTGAATGCTTTCGCATCGTTAACAGCCAGGTCAGCCAGGATTTTACGGTTTACTTCGATGCCAGCCAGTTTCAGGCCGTGCATCAATTTGCTGTAGCTCAGGCCGTTTTGACGAGCGCCTGCGTTGATACGCGTAATCCACAGTCTGCGGAAGTTGCGTTTTGTTGTGCGACGGTCACGGTATGCGTATACCAGGGACTTCATCACTTGTTCTTTTGCAGTTTTAAATAAACGGTGTTTAGAACCGAAGTAACCTTTTGCGAGTTTCAAAATTTTCTTGCGACGGTGAGCGCGAACGAATCCGCCCTTGACTCTTGCCATTGTGAACTACCTCCTGGAATTATATATGATGTTCGATTAGTGATCTCTTAACAATTAACCTTTGATCAATGTCAATTGTTGTTGCAAACGACGTACATCGCCAGGAGCCATTACTGGGTTTGTGGACAGTACGCGTTTTTGCTTGGATGATTTACCGGAAAGCAAGTGGTTCTTGCCTTGTTTGTATCTCACGACTTTGCCAGATCCAGTAATTTTGAAACGGCCTTTCAGGCTGCTGTGTGTTTTCATTTTCGGCATGGTGTTGTTCCTCCTAATTTAGTATACCGCCTACGAAGTTGCCTTCGGCGTTAAGATCATGATCATGCTTCTTCCCTCAAGCTTCGGAGCGCGCTCCAGCGAGGAGATTTCTGCTGTTTCACTAGCTAGACGCTCAAGTACTCTGCGGCCGATTTCCGAGTGTGCTATTTCACGACCACGGAACCGGACGCTGGCTTTCACTTTGTCGCCATCGCCAAGAAATTTGATTGCATTGCGAAGCTTCGTCTGGAAGTCATGTTCATCGATCGTCGCACTCAGGCGAATCTCTTTGATATCCACGATCTTCTGGTTCTTGCGAGCTTCTTTCTCTTTCTTCTGTGTTTCGTAGCGAAACTTGCCGTAATCCATAATCCGGCAAACCGGCGGTTTTGCTGTCGGTGCTACGTTAACCAAGTCAAGATTTGCGTCCTGTGCAATTTGCATCGCTTCGCGGATCGGCGTGATGCCGAGCTGTTCTCCGTCCGCCCCGATCAGGCGTACTTCTTTCACGCGAATCTCTTCGTTAATCATATGATCTTTGCTAATTGTGTTCCACCTCCATAAAGTATGTAACGCTCTCTTCTCTAATAAAAAAAGATGCGGGCGCAATACGGCCCACATCTTCATCAATAACAGGTTCAGTTCCAAACCTATTGCATGTTCATGATGATTCATTCAGACCAGCTAACACAGAGTTAGTCAGGTGAGAAGCGGGCGCCTCTGCTTTTACTTGAAGTATAATATCATTTCACGCAAGGAATGTCAACTCACTTGTTTGCTTTTCATTTCATCCAAACGAATGACACGGGTATGCTCGGTGTGGCTCCATTGCTTGTTGTTCTGCGTGAAGAAGGCGTAGAACGTAATCGGCCACCACGACAGCATGAAAATCGGATACAGCAGCAAATATTTGTACGTCTTCTTGTGCGCCTGTTCAATGAGCATGGACAGCGGCAGCAAGACGTAAATCGCCACGCTGAGCGAGTTGATCACGACCGGATTGATATGTACCAGCGCCGAATGATCTGCAGGTCCCGTCATCGAGCGAATCCACAGCAGGACGGAGAGAATCGCACCGAAAAAGTAGTTATATACATTCGCGGAGTAAATGGCCGCGTCGATCTTGACCCAGCTCGCTTGCTTAATTCCCTGCCACAAGAGCGGGAAGAAAAAACGCTTGGCCACTTCAAAGTGTCCCTGCATCCAGCGCAGGCGCTGCTTGGCGGACGCTTTGAACGTAAGAGGCTTCTCGTCATACACGCGCGTATCGTAGTTGTACGTCGGCTTAATCCCCATTTGCACACACATCATGGAAAACTCCAGGTCTTCCACGAGGCTCGTCGCATTCCAACCAACTTGCTTGAGCAGTGCGGAATCGAAGCACATGCCAGTGCCGCCAAGATAATTGGCGAGTCCGAGATTGGAGCGCGGCGTCTGCACGAAACGGTTCGCATAGAAGAACGAAATTGCAAAAGAGCCTGTGATCCAGGAATCGTTCGGATTTTTCGTATCCAGATACGCTTGAATCACGCGGGAGCCGTTGCACAAGTCGTTGTTCATATGTGTCAAATAATCTGGGCTGACCAGGTTATCTGCGTCAAACATCACGATGCCGTCATACTGGCGCTCACGCTTCCACAGCTCTTTGAGCATCCATTCGATCGCGTAGCCTTTCCCTCTCAGGTTCGGGTTATGACGCTCCATGGCATAGACGCCGAGATTGCGGGCAATATCCGCCGTTCCGTCCGTACAGTTATCGCAAATCACGAAAACATCGTACAGTTCTTTCGGGTAATCCAGTTCTTTCAGGTTTTCAATCAGCGCCCCGACAACTTGCTCCTCGTTGTGGGCTGCGATCAGCACGGCAAACGATTTTTGCGGTGCATGCAGCTTCTTCGTTTTGGGACGATACCAGCCGAAAAACGTTAGTAACAATTGATACGCACCGACCAAGGCAAGAAAAATTTGAACGGCAAGCAATATCTTGTCGAGCATGAAGCCAAGTCCCCCTTTTTTATTGCACGTGAAGCTTCTCTGTTTGTATTGCTTCTGTGCCGATTATCTACAAGACCACACGTATATGCACAATCGTTAATGATTTTCCCTTACTTCCCTTCGTTTGTCAAAGTCTGCAAATAACGAAATTTGCGCAACTATAGATCAAATTAGAGAAGTTGACTCATAAGGGAATACGCGATCTTGATCTGAGATCAAGAAATGTCCTGTTTTCATCGTTTTTCATTTATTGTGTACCAAATGTTCACCATTTAGACGAACTAACGCGCCAATGAGTTCAGCGAATCATCCGGTGAGAGACAATCGACGGTTCAAACTCGGCGCTGCGCTGAACAACTTCTTCGCAGCTGGCGAGCAATTTGCTGAAAATATGATCCCACGACTGGCGCTGCGCGTAAGCCAGCCCTGCCGCGGCCAGCCGGTGTCTGTCGGCTTCCGATAAGTACAGTCGCTGCAGCGCTTCCGTGAACGCCGCAACATCCCCTGGCGGGCACAATAGCCCTGTCTGCCCGTGCGCAATCGTGTCCTGCACGCCGCCGGCTGCAGCGCCGATGACGGGCGTTCCCGACGCCATCGCCTCCAGCACGACGTTCCCGAACGTTTCCGTCGCGGACGGGAACAAGAGCACATCCGCCGCCGCATACAAATCGGCCAGCTGTCTGCCTTGCACGAAACCGGTGAACGTGACATCCCCTTCATCTTCACAGAATTCGCGCAGAAGTGCCGCGGAAGGTCCGTCGCCGGCGATAATCAGGCGGCTGTTCTTCCGAATGTCCGCAGGGAGTGAGCGGAAGCTTTCGATCGCAACTTCCACACTTTTTTCGGGGGCCAAACGTCCGACATATAGAATAACGAAACTTTGGGAGGAAATACCATATGCCGCAAGCACTGACTTTCGTTCGACATTCGGGTGAAACTGCGCGGTGTCGACACCGCGGCTCCATATTTCGAGGTTGCGCATGCCCTTGCTCTCCAAATGGTGCAAGGTCGACTGGGAAGGCACATACACTTTCTCGCAGCTGTGATGGAACCACTGCATGTACTTCCATAACGTAGGCTCTACCCAAGGGATTTTATAGTGGCTCAAATATTGATCAAAGTGTGTATGGTAGGAGGCGACAAGCGGAGTTTTATATTTACGGGCGTGATGCAGGCCGAAAAGTCCCAAATTGAAAGGGGTTGCACAGTGGACGAGCGTAGGCTGAAAGGCATGGAGGGTTTTGCGAAGCTGCAGCGGATTCGGGATAGCCAGCCTGCATTCGGGATATAATAGCAAAGGAATACTGTAAAATCGTTCCACACGAAACGGATCGTGATCCTTCGCATGGAGACTCGCCGGAGCGAACACTTTGATCTGAACCCCTTTGGCTTCCAAAAACTGCGTCCATCTTCCGAGCGTTTTGGCGACACCGTTGACATCCGGCAGGAACGTGTCGGTAAACAAGGCGACTCTCATCCTCATCAATCCCTTCATCCCATGGTTCCTTCCAGTGTAGATCGGGATTGTTATCGACAGATTAGAAGGACGTAAATTTCCGTGCCGGCCAAAATTAATGCTGCGTTAATCTTCCTCTAATAAATCCTCGCTATGCTTAAGAGGCAAGGTAATTTGTCGTGAAGGAGGCCATCCTTATGAGCCGTGTCGTGATTTGGCTGCAGCAACATGAAACACGTGTCTTTCATTTTGTCAATCAGCGGATTCAGCACTTCTTCCTCGATCAAGTTTTCACTAAAGTTACGCATTTGGGCGGCGCCACAGCCTCTATTCTCATCTCGCTCTGCATGGCCGTGTTCGGTCATGGCGCATTGCGGGTTGCAGGCATGCAGGCTCTCGTGGCTTTAACGCTTAGCCATATTCCTGTAGCCATTATGAAAAAGAAGTACCCTAGGCTGCGCCCGTATCTCGTTCTGCCCCAAACCAAAACCTACAAAAACCCGCTGACCGATCATTCCTTTCCTTCGGGGCATACGACCGCTATTTTTTCTGTCATCTATCCGTTGATTTACGCCTACCCCGCAGCCGGGCTTGTGCTGATTCCGCTTGCGCTCATCGTCGGCATGTCCCGCATGTATCTCGGGCTTCACTACCCATCGGACGTCATCGTCGGCTGCGTGATCGGAACTACCGTTTCGCTCTCTACTCTCGCTTTCTGGGCATAAAAAATAAGGCTATCCACTAGACGCCGCGGCATCTGATGGACAGCCTTATTATATTTATTCTTCTTCTGGTTCAGGCTTCGCCAAATTCGCCACATGTGCGGCGAGCGCTTCTTCGCCGATCATCACTTCTACGCGGTGAATCGGCATGCCCTGGCCGGCAAACTTCGTTTCATATTCCGTCATCACATGGTCCGGATGAAAACCGTCGCTGTGCAAATTGAGCGAAATGTTCCGCATTCTCAGCCCCATGTCGGCAAACGAATTGAGTGAGAATTCAAAAAGCGACACGGAATCGGTTTTGAAATGAATTTCGCCTTTTTCGTTCAAAATTTGTTGATATTTCTCGACAAATCCCGGATGGGTCAGACGGCGGCGCGCATGTTTCTTTTTCGGCCATGGATCACTGAAGTTCAGATACACCCGTTCCAATTCGCCCGGCGCAAACGCTTCTTCAATCTTCTCGATATTGAACAGCATCAACCGCAGATTTGAAATCTCGATCAGGTTATCGCCGTCCTCGCCTTCTTCCAAACCGTGCGCGGCTCTCGCCTTCTCGCTCGCTTTGCGAATCAATTCGTCGTACATATCGACGCCGATGAAATTAATGTGCGGATATTTCCGGCTCATTTCGCTAATGAAGCGGCCTTTGCCCATGCCGAGCTCGGCATGAATCGGGTTGTCGTTGCCGAACAATTCCGCCCATTTGCCTTTATAGTCCTTGGCATTCAGGACGACGAGCTCCTTCTGGCGCTCAATGTCTTCCCGGATTCCTTTTCTTCCCCGTAAACGCATCTATGATTGCCTCCTACACGTACATGCTATTCGAATACAAATCATAGACGATTCTATGAAAAAAATCAAAGTGATTCGGCTTCCAATCAAAGATAAACGGTTCCACCGTCTTTTCATGGACGGGAGCGTTTACTGAAGGCATAGAGCCGCTTCAAGGATATACTTTCCGATATGCTGGTGAAAAAAAGAGACACCCTCCAAAATGGAAGAAGGTGCCTCGTTCCTTGGGACGGCCGTCCCGTTATTTGTAGCTTTCGTCTCTTTTGCGGTTGCCGCTTCTCAGACCCGCAAGACCGAGCAGACCAACAAGTCCCAACCAACCCCAATTGCCAGAGTTATTTGTTGTTGTCGAATAAGCGCGGTAATTGCCGGAAAGGGTTGTTGGTGTTGTCGTAGCAGTGCTTTTAGTCGTCATCCGATTCACCATGTTGTGACCGGCGTTATTCACGTTCTCCGCCATATTGCGACCCGTGCTGTTAATATGCTCCATGACGCCTGTCGTATTGTTCGGATAAGTGCCGGTCGTTGTTCTGTTCGTACTGTAAGTGCCGTTGTTGCCTGTGCCGTACATGCTTGTGCCATTTCCGGCACTTGTGCCCGTAAGAGGGTTGGTTGTTGTGCCTGTTCCCGTCATTCCCGTGCCAAGTCTTGTCGTTGCATCATAATTGTTCCCCGTGTAAACGCCGTTCGTGTAGCCATTCGTCGTAGTACCAGTCGTATAGCCCGGTGTAGATATCGCAGACCCCGTTGTTGTTCCATACGTTCCCACGGTCCCCGTCGTCCCTGCGTTCCCCGTATCCATAGTGGTCGCAAAGGCACCTGTCGCTCCCATCGTCAAAGCTGTTGTCAAAGCTGCGGAAAGCGTCAGTACTTTAAATTTGTTCATCGTCCATTGCCCCTCTCCAGTAGTGTAATGGTGATGCACGTTTATATTGCGCTCTTCCGCCCTCTTTTAACGGGGGACTTGTTGGAAAGACAGGGGTCGCTTTCATGTGTAATTTTCGCTACAATAGAGGGAAGGAAGGAGTCTGCTGTAATGTCTACGATTATTCAGGAGTCCCCCCGCTTGTGGGGCGACAAACGTTTCCATACATGGAATTATGAAATGCGCGAAGCTTTTGGCGGAAAAGTGTTCAAAGTCATGCTCGACGCCGGATTTACCTGTCCGAACCGGGACGGCAGCATTGCAAAAGGCGGCTGCACGTTCTGCAGCGCGCGCGGTTCGGGCGATTTCGCGGGAAGCCGCCGCGACGATCTGGTGACACAGTTCAACAACATTCGCGACCTCCAGCACAAAAAATGGCCTGAAGCCAAATACATCGGCTATTTCCAGGCCTACACGAATACTTACGCCCCTGTGGAAGAGCTTCGCGAGTATTATGAAGTGATTTTGCAGCAGCCGGGCGTTGTCGGTTTGTCCATTGCTACGCGGCCGGATTGCCTGCCGGATGACGTTGTCGAGTATTTGGCCGAGTTGAACCAACGCACGTACCTCTGGGTCGAAATGGGGCTGCAGACGGTCCATGAATCGACGTCCACACTTATTAACCGGGCGCACGATACGCAGTGCTACCTGGATGCCGTCGCCAAGCTGCGAAGACATGGCATCCGCGTCTGCGCTCACATCATCTACGGCCTGCCGGGCGAAACGCACGAGATGATGATGGACACCGGCAAGGCCGTGGCTCAAATGGATGTGCAGGGCATCAAAATCCATCTCCTCCACCTTATGCGCAAAACGCCGATGGTAAAGCAGTACGAAGCCGGCCTGCTGCGCTTCCTTGAGCAGGATGAATACGTGAATCTGGTTGTCGACACGCTGGAGCTATTGCCGCCGGAGATGATCGTGCACCGCCTGACCGGCGATGCGCCGCGGGACCTGCTCATCGGCCCGATGTGGAGCCTCAAGAAATGGGAAGTGCTTAATAGCTTCGATCGCGTGATGGCGGAGCGAAACACGTGGCAGGGGAAGTATTGGCAGGGGTAGCGGGCGGGAACGATAAGTAACATGATCTGCAAAGTGAAAGGTCAGTTGAACAAAGCGCGCTATCCAGACGCTGATTGTCGCCGGTGAGCATAGGAATCAGGGGTAAGAAGGACTTGGTGTCGAACGTCGGGCAGTAAGCCTGCAAAAAAGCAGGAATTTTCCTTTTTTCCCGGCTGATTTGATGAAATGCCTGCAAAATGGCAGGCATTTGGGCCGAGGCTCCCTCATTGGGAGCGCATTTGACCAGAAAAACTGCTGAATCGCAGGCATTTTGCGAAAAACGCCTTCGGGGGCGGAAAATTCCTGCCTTTTCG
>NZ_RXHU01000067.1:2525-3683 GCF_003955665.1 Paenibacillus whitsoniae | reverse complement strand
CTGCTCGGAATGGCGCCGGCGGCGTTCGCAGACACGGTAATGGGAATGGGTTCGGCCACAGCGAGCACGGACATCATGGTCACTGCTGTGCCACCCGTGAAGGGCGGCGACACGAAGCAGCTCGAAGCCAAACTTACAAAGGAGCAGGCACTCGACAAAGTCAAAACGTACATTACCCTTCCTGACGGCTACGCCATCCAGAATGTGAGCTTAAACGCTTATTACGGCGGCAACGGAACCAGTATTCCGACCTGGAACATCAATTATGCCAAAAAGGTAAAAGACCGCAACTACGGCTATATCAGCGTTTCCATTAATGGCATGGACGGCTCGTTGACCTCCTACTCTTTTAACGATAATGATCCTGATCGCAAGATCAGCTATCCGCCTAAGGTGGACTATGCCGGCGCGAAGGACATCGCCGCTGCTTTCGTCGCCAAGGTTAATCCTGCCAAGCAGGGAGACTTGCTGTACAATGATGCAGACGAGCAGTCGTTCCGTACGCCGCTGGACGGCAACTACCAATACAACATTCGCTATGATCGCGCTGTGAACGGCGTGCCTTTTAACGGTAACGGCGTCAGCGTCAATGTGAACGGCGAAGGCCAAGTTGTCAATTACTATTACAACTGGGATGACAACCTCAACTTCGAAAAGGCGACGCCGATCGGCAAGGAAAAGGCGGCAGACCTGGTACGTGAGAAATCCAGTCTCTCGCTGCAATATCAAGTTCCGTATCGTGCACAGGATAAGAAAGTACCGATTATTTCCTATATACTGAATCCGACTACATTGAATGCGGCAACCGGTGAAGTGTGGACGCCGGCCCAAGGCCTGGAGGCAGGCGACGGGAAAACGCTGACGGACAAACCGCTCGGCTCGATACCGGCATCCAATCTGAATTTGACCAAAGAAGAAGCCATTAAGAAAGTGACGGACGCGTTCGGCGGGCTGAGCGACTATACGATGCAGGAAGCAAGCTTCAACGAATCGACGAATCCGGATACGGGCGAAGTAACATCCAATTGGAGCATTTCCTGGAACAAGCCGGTGGCGGATTCCACATCGATGAGCAAAATAGCGGGCGGCAACGCGTGGGCAAGCGTCAATAGCAAAACCGGGGAAATTATCTCTTTCAGCATGTATTCGCCGTACGAT
>NZ_RXHU01000067.1:0-2491 GCF_003955665.1 Paenibacillus whitsoniae | reverse complement strand
TAATGTGACTTTGAGCAACCTGTCGTATCCGAAGCAGAAGCCGGAGGTCATTTCCGAGGACAAAGCCAAAGATTTGTGGCTCGGTCAGTACGACCTTAAGCTGAGCTATGTGCTGGACGGCGGTTACTACGGTGCGATGCCGATTGAGAAATATCGCGTGATGATGGCGGCGGGCGAAGTTGTGCCGGATGCGGTGAATTCGCAAGACAAGGCCACGGCGAAGCTTGTGTACTCGCTCAATCTGCGGAGCAACCACCAAGCCTTCTTGCTGGATGCGGCAACAGGCCAATGGCGGAACGCCGACACGGGTGAAGTGATGACGCTCGGCAAAGTGACGGTCAGCGACATCGATCAGCACTGGGCGAAGAACGAACTGCAGCTGATGCTGGACTATCAGGCGCTTGATGTGAAAGACGGCAAGGTGAACCCGGACGAGGCGATTACGAAGGGCGAGCTGGTTAAAATGCTGGTGATCGCCATGAACGGCGGCAATGGCGGCATTTACTACGGCGCTGAGCGTGCGGCGTCGTTTGCAGATGTGGCGAACGGCTCGAAGTATTTTGCCTATGTCGAAAATGCGGTGGACCGCGGCCTGCTGGACGCCGGTTCCGACTTTAATGCCGATGCCAAGATGGATCGGGAATCGATGGCGCAGCTTATAGTCAAAGCACTTGGCTACAAAAAACTGGCGAAATACGACGGTGTCTTCAATCCGCAAATCGCTGATAGCGCGCAATTAACGCGCATTGGAGATGCATCGATCGTCGTGGGCCTCGGTATCATGTCGCTTTCGGACGGCAGCTTCGCGCCGAAAACGGAAGTGACCAAGGCGCAGGCGGCGAGCGCGTTCTACCGCTTCTTGCAGCGCCGTGCGGAGCTGCAGGAGCAGCCGCATTATTACTAAGATATCGGAACGTATCTCCTAGAAGCGGTTCCATGCCATGAGTACCCCCCTCTTACAGGGCGGCATATCCGTTAAGCTTAAAGTGCAAGCCGATTATCCAAGCCTTTCCTGTCACGGTTGACGTGGCGGGAGGGGCTTTTGCATTTTCGCTGATTGGTCAAAGAACTGCCTTATTCGGTTGTCTTTTCCATACTATTGCGGCAAAATGTGTGCTACAATACTCGTTAAAATATGACTGGATATGTCAGGTAAAGGTGGTAGAAGGCGATGACGGTAGCCGGAAAAGTGGGCTTGGAGGATATTCTGAAAGCAAATCATGTACTCAGCAAAGTGATTGAACCGTCACCGCTGCAGCGCAACGACTTGCTTTCGAGTCAGTACGAGTGCAATGTGTTTTTGAAGCGGGAAGACATGCAGGTGGTGCGTTCGTTTAAAATTCGCGGCGCGTACAACGTCATCCAAGGGTTGACAGCTGAGGAGCGTGCGGCGGGCGTGGTCTGCGCGAGCGCGGGCAACCATGCGCAGGGCGTGGCCTATTCCTGCAAGCAGCTTGGCATTGAGGGGGAAATTTTCATGCCGACGACGACGCCGAGGCAGAAGATTTCGCAAGTGAAGCTGTTTGGAGGATCTTTCGTGGAGGTGATCCTGACCGGGGACACGTTCGATGATTCATCCGCTCAGGCGAAGGCTTATTGCGAGAAGGAGAACAAGGTGTTCATCCATCCGTTCGACGATGCGCGGACGATTGCCGGGCAAGGAACGGTCGGCCTCGAAATTATGAACCAGATGCAGGATGCGCCCGATTTTATCTTTGCGACGATTGGCGGAGGTGGTTTGGCGGCAGGGGTTGCGACGTATGTGTCGAGCGTATCGCCGAAGACGCAGATAATCGGCGCCGAGCCCGAAGGGGCGGCGAGCATGAGCGAAGCGTTCCGCCTTGGCGGTGTGGTGAAGCTGACGAACATCGAGAAGTTCGTCGACGGAGCGGCGGTCGCGCAGGTAGGCGAGCTGACTTATGAGATTTGCCGGGACAAGCTGGCGGAGATCACGGTGATTCCGTCCGGCAAAGAATGTACGACGATTCTGGAGCTGTACAACAGTAACGCCATCGTCATTGAGCCCGCAGGCGCGCTGCCGGTGGCGGCACTGGACGCGTATCGGGAGCAGATCAAGGGCAAGAACGTCGTCTGCATCATTTCCGGCGGCAACAACGACATTGACCGGATGCAGGAGATCAAGGAGCGCTCGCTCATTTATGAGGGGCTGAAGCATTATTTTATTTTGAACTTTCCTCAGCGGGCCGGGGCGCTGCGCGAGTTCCTGGAGGACGTGCTGGGGCCGACGGACGATATCACCCGTTTTGAGTATATGAAGAAAAACAACAGAGACAACGCGCCGGCGCTGGTCGGCATTGAGCTCAAGAACAAGGATGATTACCAAGGCCTGATTGAGCGTCTATCGCGCAAGGATTACGGGTATATGGAAATCAATCACGATCCGAAACTGTTCAACCTCCTCATTTGAGGGGGTTTTTGTTTTTGTTTTTGTTCATGTTTGCGCTGGTCTGGATGTAGAATAAATAGTGGA
>NZ_RXHU01000066.1 GCF_003955665.1 Paenibacillus whitsoniae | reverse complement strand
CTTGGTTGGAGAAGCGATCGAAGGGATACGAGATCAAGTGTTTCTGGTATCCAAAGTGTACCCGCACAACGCGGGTCTGAATCGCATCGTCGGCAGCTGCGAACAAAGCTTGAAGCGATTAAAGACGGACCGTCTCGACCTTTATCTTCTTCACTGGAGAGGAAGTATTCCTCTAAGCGAAACGGTAGAAGCGATGGAGCAGTTGGTCGAAGCAGGGAAAATTTTGCGATGGGGCGTCTCGAACCTGGACACGGACGATATGAAAGAACTGTTCGACGCGGCGCAAGGGACGCATTGCATGGTCGATCAGGTGCTGTATCATCTCGGTTCCCGCGGCGTAGAATACGACCTGCTTCCTTGGTTGAGAGAGCGAAAAATCCCGACGATGGCCTACAGTCCGCTCGCCCAGGCGGGCACTTTACGAATAGGGTTGGTTGAGCATCCAGCGGTTAAGGAAATTGCCGATCGACATGGCATGAAGCCGCTTCAGATTCTCTTGGCTTGGTGCATTAGAAGCGGTGACGTAATTGCCATTCCTAAGGCGTCGACAGCAGCGCATGTCGAAGAGAATGCAGAGGCGGAACGTATTAAGCTTACCGAGGAAGACTTGGTGATGTTGGATGAGGCGTTCCCCAAACCGACTAGAAAGGTTCAGCTCGACATTATTTAAGAACGTCTTCACATGAAAGTTCCCGCAGGATAGACTTGTTTGATGGATTCTCGTATTTCAAACCGCTGCTTTTCCGTCAGTTTCGACAACTGTAGCACATCTAAGGGTTGAATATCTAAATAGTTCGATGGAAGGAGATTCCGCATGCCACTGAATCGCGCTTGTCACGTCGCATGCCCTACAGCAAACTCCTGACCGAATCTCCGAACCAGTCCTTTAGAGGAACAGATTATTTTGTGTTTTTTACCTTCCAGAAAGAAAGCCTGGCCTATGTCCAATCAAGAACTATGTACTGAGCGTATGATTATACCGTAATGAAAATTAACTTGAAGGGAATGATTAAATATGGGTGCAAGTTGTGCTGGTTATGGTGGTTACTCCTCAGCTGCGGTGGTATTGGTCCTTTATGTTTTACTTGTAATCGTTCTTGCAGTTTTTGCTTGGTAATACACCGGGTGTAACAGTAAATACCCCTTTCTTCTTAAGAAAAATTCATTTCAAGACCATTATGATAATAATTTACTTCAACAAGAGGGTTTTCAAGGCCATGGTTTTTTGTCGGAAATGGGATAAAGTTCTTGTCATGAACATTGTCCGAATGAGGTCCGCGTAAACCGCGGGCTTTTTTAGTTATCGGATCAAGTTCTTGTCATTTGGCGATTACTCTCCCTCGGGAACTAGCGCGGCGGTGGAACTACTAATCCATCGCTTGTTTTCGTTTCTGCCAGATCTGCTTAACTAACGGGAGGATTGCTTCATCAGTTGTCGAATCCATTGCTCATGAATACTTCATTTTAAGGGGGGGCATGGCATGGAAATAAAGATACGAGAAATTGAAACAAACGATTCTTCTAAAGTTGTTTTCTTATGGAACGATGTACTTGGCGTTCGTACTGTTACGATTGAGAACTTTCGCGTTACAATGGAACAAATGAGCAAAGCCAGCAATTACAAAACATTTGTAGCCTTAATTGAAAATCATATCGTTGGTTTCATATCTATCGTTCATGCATTAGCTGTAGGGTCTGCGAATGGTTATCTGCATATAACCGGTCTTGCTGTTCATAGTGATTATCAGCGTCATGGAATAGGCACTGAACTGCTACGATTTATAGAAAACTATGCGAAAGACAGAGGCATAGCCAGCATTATTCTATGTACCGGGATGAAGCGCACCAAGGCCCATGCGTTCTATAAGTATAATGGCTACGACAAAGATTCATACTGCTTTGATAAAGTTATTAATCTTGACTAATGAATAACCAATTTGCGTTCAACTAAATGTAATGACACAAACATATACTAATACAATGCGAACATTGTTTACGGAAAATTCTGATTTTGATAAAATTTAAGTAAAATACTGTCGAATAAGGAGGTTTTTATGTACCAGCCTAATCCTAATTAAACGTAGCGATCATGGTGGTGGCAAATTATACACAGTAAAAGGAGTAATAAATCAGCAAGAATAAATTGTACTGCTATTCATGTAATCAGGTACATTTTTTTTCGTTTGTTCGGATCGTTTGGGTCGGGGATATAAACCCAGTGATTAGTATCGGCTTGCCAATAGTCATTGGCTGTTCAAACGTAAGTGCACACTCATAAATGCTTCGTCAACAGGATAAGCTAAAACCAGGTTCCGACCGAAGGCGGGTACGAGCTCAGCGAATAAGGGGAAAGTCATCACTCTGAAATCAAGTATTAACGATCGCTTGATCATGGGTTGACATTTCGTCGTGTAGTAACTACAATGGTTACAACGGTGGTGATGCTAAGTGAAACAGATCAGTAGCAGATTTTCCATTGCTGTTCACATCCTTTCTCTGATCGCCGTTAGCTCCAAAGATTGTACCGGCGATTTCATTGCGGGTAGTGTGAATACGAATCCTGTTATTATCCGCAGAATTATGGGGATGCTTAAGAAGGCGGGTTTGGTGGACATTCGTCCAGGGGTGGGCGGAGCTTCCTTACTGAAAGATCGGGATCAGATCACGCTTCTGGACGTTTACCGCGCCGTGGAAGTCATCGAGGACGGTCAACTGTTTAATTTTCACGATGACCCAAATCCCCAGTGCCCTGTTGGCCGGAACATTGAAGCAGCTCTTCGTTCGGAAATGAAGGAAGCTCAATCCGCGATGGAACAAAGGCTGGCTCAAGTGAACTTAAGCCAGCTGGCAGCTCAGTTTGTGTAATAAAAAGCTCATAGAGCTTTTATTATGCTGTTGTTGTAACCAAAATTGTTATAACGAAGTGAAAATAATAGATTAGACAAAATGGAGGGATTACGATGAAAATTTTGGTGACAGGCGCAACAGGGACATTTGGATCGATTGTAATAGAGACCTTATTGGAAACCGTGCCAGCCGAGAATCTGGCCGTCAGCGTTCGAAACCCGGAGAAAGCGGAGAGCCTTCGTACCCGCGGCGTGGATGTACGGCATGGGGATTTTGACCAACCGGAAACCCTAGACAAAGCGTTCGCGGGTTTCGACCGCCTCTTGATCGTGTCCACGGACGGCGATAACGAAACGCGGATACGCCAGCATGCTGCTGCAGTAGCGGCAGCTCAGCGCGCTAATGTCGGCTTTATTGCGTATACCAGCCTAGGAAATGCAAGTGAAAACACGATTTTCCTAGCGCCGGTGCATCGTGCTACTGAGGAAGCCATTAAAAACACGGGGATCCCTTATTCCTTCCTGCGCAACAACTGGTACTTGGAGAACGAGATCAGCAGCATTCAAGCGGTCCTTGGAGGAGCGCCTTGGTTGACCTCGGCGGGGTCCGGCAAAGTAGGTTGGGCGACCCGCCGCGATTATGCGCAGGCTGCTGCAGCGGTACTGGCTGGCGAAGGCCACGAGAATACCATTTACGAGCTGTCAGGCAAGCTTACTTCGCAAGAAGAGTTGGCTTCGATCCTTGCCGGCGTCTTGGGCCGGGAAGTTCCCATTCAACAAGTGGATGACGCCGCTTATGCGAGCATCATGAGCAGCGCAGGCGTACCTGAACCGGTCGTTCCGATTCTGGTTGGCATTCAGAGCGCGATTCGCGAAGGCGCATTGGAAGTTGAGAGCAATGATTTTCAGAAGCTGCTGGGACGTCCGACCACGCCGCTCGAAGAGGCTGTCCGTCAAATTGTAAACGAAATTCAGTCTTAATTAAGCGCGCGAAGCACACAAGGGCTTCAATTGCTAACAGTCTGGTTTGTAAAATCGGTTAAGAAATCTATAATGGGATTATCTGCATAACATTCTTCTAAGGGGGATATCTGTATGTCATTGAAAGGGAAACGCGTCGTTGTAGTAGGAGGCACCTCAGGAATCGGATTGTCGACTGCCAAAGCATTTCTGGATGAAGCGGCGCAGGTGATTGTAGCCAGTCGCACTGCTGCAAAGCTTTCAGAAGCTAAGCAAACGCTTGGCGGGAATGTCGAAGCGTACGAGCTGGATTTTCGGAGTGAAGAGAAAGCCGCGGAATTTTTCAAAAAGGTGGGCCAGTTCGATCATCTGGTGATCACAGCGGGCGAAGGAGCGATGGGTGAATTCCGCGAATTGCCTGTTGAACAGGCGCAAACTGCTTTTGACAGTAAGTTCTGGGGCCAGTATATCACCGTTAAAGCGGCGATCCCCTATTTGAACAAAGAAGGCTCCATCTCCTTGACTTCAGGTGTTTACGGCAAAAGGCCTCCGAAGGGAGCATCCACGCTGGCCGCGATTAATTCGGCGCTGGAAGGTTTGATGCGCGGATTGACGGTCGACCTTGCCCCGATACGGGTCAATGTTGTTTCTCCCGGAATCGTAGATACGCCTATCTACGCAGGCATGCCTGAAGAACATCGGAAATCAATGTTCGATGCCATTGCGAAGCAATTGCCAGTGGGACGGGTGGCACAACCTGAAGATATCGCCGAAACCTATGTTTACCTTGCGAAAAACGGATTCACTACTGGCTCCGTTATTCTCATCGAGGGTGGGGCGCTTCTGTCCTAGAAAATCAAGTGTTATCATTAAAAGTGAAAGCCCAATCCATGGCTTTTGCCGCAGAAACCTTCGACGCGATAATTAGTATAGGATCTTTTGAAATGATAGGCGAAGAGCGTCCTCATGCCTTATCCGAAATGATTCGAGTTGCAAAAAAAGGGGCATGAATTGGTATTGCAGAACCAATGTGCTTACCAGGACCTATACCAGATGATATTCCAGATTCAAAATTAAAACGAGTTTTCAAAAATGTTTTTCAACATTGCAATGGAATTGCGAATTGTTCACAAACCAATGACTAAAGCTAATCGATAGTTATTACTTTGAAGATGCTTTTAGATGGTGGGAAGAATATCGTGATCAGGGACGTAACTCGGAGACAGAACAGCAATTCATTACCCAAGACAATGGTCGATGGATATCATTAGGGCTTGTTGTCGGTGAGAAATAATTAGGTTAAATGAATGAGCCACTCTATGATGAGTGGCTCATATTTGTATTTTATAATTAACTCGAAAACATTCATTGTGGAACTTATTTATTAGAGTACAAAAAAATATCGTATATAGTGTATGACACTAACTAAATGCCAGAGGACAAGAACATATAGCCATACTCGAATGACAAGCGGCTTTACGGATGATGGCCGATCATGAAACTCGGGTAAGTAGTACACTTGTGAGGATTCGACGCAGACACGTGGGTTGTGGGCGATTGCGATGACCCACCAAACAAAACCTTTATCGGTGGCGAGCTTTTTATCAGGAAAAATACGGGAGTCGTTAGAATGGCTATTTTTCGGGGGAACCTCAAAACTGCTGCTCGCAAAAAGTAAGCTAGAGTTTCGTAACTCGTTGCGTAATCTGCATTATCCCGTATCAGTCGTGGCATTCGTTGAGGCTGACATCACACTTGAAGATTTGTCCTGCCATACCATTCAACGGGAATTAGTCAGTGACGAGAAATCGATTTTTTCATTAACGAGACTGGGGTTCAAGACTTTGAATCCCTGGTATTTCTAAGCAGAGCCCAATGTTGGTAATTGCCCAACATGGACTTAAAGAGAGTTTATTTACAGCGAACCCCCAAAACGATGGGAATCTATATCAAAAATGATTGGGCTTGAACTAATTTCGGGATTTCGAAATGCTTTGACTACAACCGTTACACAATTTAACAATACAAATGCTTCGATCTCTATGTCATTTACAGAAGAGGGAGGATTGTATGGAATATGAAACCTTTCTTAGGTATTAAAACGTCTAAATATACAACAAGTTTATCAAGGTTGGTATTAAAGGAGCGTGATGAATGAGTATGAAAAAGTTTATTTTAGGTGCTTTGGTTTGTGTTGTTCTCGTTGGACTATCGGCATGTTCTAAAGATAACGTCCAACAACAATCGCCAAATATAACCCAACCACAGTCGCCAACGACATATACTCCCGCAACAGAACCTATCGTGGCAGGGACTTCATCATCATGCGATATTGCTCCAAAACAACTAACTCTGGCGGGGAAAACGTATCTTCTATCGAATAACGCCAAAGCTGAGGAAGGACCAATGAAACTAGCGTACATCAAGTGCGAAAAAGGGACATTTACGATGGGCGATGCAGATAATGGTTATGTTATATTTAGTACGGGTAAAACTAATGATATTTACTTGGCGGGAGGACGCACTGAAAAGGGGCTTCATCAATTTTATTCCTTAGAGGAAGCAGCTCAATCCCCAGGCTCTAACAAAGCTAATGTAACTCCTACACCACTGTCTACAACATCTAAAGTCGCTGCCTCGGATTCGATGCAACTCATTGGCACTTACTCAAATCAGTCCGAGCAAGTATCGCTTTATAATTCCACAGACGGCATAGTCGTGAAAAGCAGTTCAGATAAAGGAAAAACATGGAGCTACGCTGTACCATTACCGTTCAAGCAAGATTGGGAGAAGCAAATCCAAGCTGGAAATGTTTATACTTCGCTTCTATCCAGTTCATCACCAAGCTGGATCTTATTAACTTCGGACCCAGCCTTAGGACTCATGAATAAGTCGTTATATGAGTCGAGTGACAATGGTAAGACATGGATTTTCATTAATGATGTTTCTCAAGTTATCGATGGATATGTTACGGGAATCTCCTTTCGCTCACCGACCGATGGATGGATTTCAGCTACCTATCACCAAGATACAGCCATGGTCCCTCTATATCGCACGAAAGATGGGGGAAAGACATGGTTACTCCAAAATATCCCGATACCGAAAGGATATAAATATGGAAATGCCTATGCTCCAGTATTTAATATAAATAACGCTCAATCGGGAACGTTGAAAATCGAGTTTGTCAGCGATACAAGTAAGGATGAATTTGAATTTATTACGAAAGATGGCGGGGAAACTTGGGTTAAAAAATAAACACATACTTTCAAGATCAATATCCGTTACAGCTAATAAATTAAAGTGGGAAGGGGATGAGATATTGAGCAAAAAGCAAAAATTAATATTTAAAATTTCCATTGGTTTAAACATAATTTTAATAGCTTTTGTAGCTTGGGGATATATGAAGATAAATTTTGTAGAAGAACAGATATTCATTACAGAGGTACAACATAATTTAGTCGAATTGGAAGGCTTAATTGCTAATCAAATAGATAATAATTGGTCAGACCCCAACTTAGTAACGACTGAATTAGGAGACGTTTTGAACGGAATTTGGCTTGGTATCACAGCTGGCGAACAATTAGGAACTCTCTCCAAAAATGATAAGAAAATTCTTAATAACTTGTATAATAAATTAAGGCAATTTCCTAATAATGATTTATATAAGTTTGCTGATTTAACTGAAGAGGACAAAAATAATTTTGAAGACTTGCAAAAAATGCTTCGTGAAGTTGGGTTAGGCTTAAGAATTCAAGTTAGTGGTGATATGAAATACTTTATAAAACAAGCAGAGAAATTAGAAGGGAAAATTAAAGTTCCACTATAATTTGTCATTATTTCTCATTCCGCTAACGGGACACGATAACGCAATTACGCTTAGCAAGGAAGGAGTGTGTTTAGTGAATTCTTTAGACGTGAAACGAAGTAAACCTGTGTCACCAATAATAGCGAGTATTCCGCACGGTTCATCTCAAATCACACCTGAAATGTTAGCGAGTAAGAAACCTGAAATAGTACTGTCAAACAATGATTGGTTTTTAAATGAACTTTATAGCTTTCTGGAAAGATTGAATATTACAACTGTTTCTGCTGATTATAGTCGATACGTGATTGATGTTAACAGGGAGATAAGCCTTAATAATCGTGCAGAGGATTACACCAAGTCGTTAGTTTATCAAAAATCCACTTTCGGAAGGGATTTATACGACATACCACTATCTGAAGAAACCATTTTAAACAGAATTGAAACCATCATCTTTGACAATGCATCGTAAAGCGTATTTACTTGATTTACATAGTTTTTATATCCAGTCGACTAAGGATATTGTTTTAGGTACATGTCATGGCATGAGTTGTTCTCATGAGTTTTTAGAAGTTGTTCGAAGTGCTTTTATTGAAGAGGGATTTACAGTTAGCGTGGATGAGAAGGGACTTACGGGGGGCTATATTGTTTCAAAATATGGTTCATGGACCAATGTGGAAGCAATTCAGATTGAACAAAGATACACGACATATATAGAGAATCGTATGTTTGGCGAAGAAGAGGTCACTGCAAAAAATGATGAACTCTTCAAGGAAACCCAGATCCGTTTGGTTAGGGTGTTTCAGAAAATTAAAACTCTAATATTATGACAATCAGGGAGTAGATCGCCGCGGCCGACTGCTGCTCCCTTTTTCATTGAAGTAAGGGGCAGGATACTTGTGTTTATCTAGAGAAGAATACTACCAATAAAATAAATTGGTGGAGGCGGAAAATGGGAGTTACGATTCATTATGAAGGCACTGCTAAGAAAGAAAACGAAGTGAAAATATTACGTTACATAGAAGATTACGCAAGGAGTAACGAGTGGCAGATTAACATTAATGAAACCAATTCAATTATGGTATCACCACATCCAGATTGCGAATCTCTCGTTATACGTTTTAATGAAAACCAAGAGTTTTCTGGTTTTGTCAAAACCGGGTTTGCTCCAATTGAGATTCACCAACAATTTGTAAAATTATTTTTTGAGCTAAAGCCAATCCTAAAGCATCTTAATATTGAAGATGAGAGTGGGTATTGGCTCGAATATATTGAAAAAGCATCTAGAAATACCACCAAAGAGCTTACGGAATTTCCCGCAATAAGTGAGAAGGATATTGTTAAGCCAGAGTTTCTTCAAATTCCTGTGTATGCGTCAGAGTTTGATCGAAGTTTTTGGAAATCAAGCTCCAATTATTTAGCACCTTTTATGCATATTCCTACAGTGCGAGACAGAATGGGATATGATTTATTGAACGGATCTTATATTTTGACTTCGGAGGAAATGGGGCAACTTTTGGAGAGTGAAGGTTTTACTGTTCCTCCAGAAGACTGGAAAGATGAAGTCTTTTATTTTATTAACTTAGCAATATTGTGGGCTTGGAAACGTTCAACCAGAATGAAGGTTACAGTGATGAGAAGAAATAAATGCATATCCTTCGGATGGGCATTAGGACGAGGTTGTCAAGGGTTTGGTGGAGGCTTTTTGAATCAGACACATCGGCGGGCACATCTAGCAATAGATAACTTAAAGCAAAAAGAAGCGGAAGTAAGCCCAATAAGGAGTTTGCAGATTTTGTATAGTCTTTTTGATTTTGTGGGTTTAAGATAGCAAAGTTGTACTTGAAACCACAAATGCGCTTGCTTATCACCATACCCGTCCATTTTATCCAGTGCATATTGTAACAATTCCAAAAAGACATATTCCATCACTTTTAACTTTAGAAGAAGGCGATAATGCCCTGCTAATTGAGTTAATGGATACTGTTAAGAAAGTGGCATCCAAAGTGGTTTCAGAACATGGGGCATGTAGGGTGATAACAAATTTAGGGAAATATCAAGATTCAATTTTCGAAACATCTTCATTACGAGTCTGTTATCCGACAAATCATAGACATATGTATAAAATACGGATTTTGTGATTATGTGAATAAATACGATAAGCGCGTTGTCCTCTTTAATATTTGTCGGATGACAAGAATTTGTTCCGATAAATGACAAGAATGTATTCCGAATTCTCCCTCCCATTTATTATACAATAAAAAGCTGATCTCTTGGATGATCAGCTTTTATTTAACGATTCTTTTTGAATTTTCCTCGCATATATCATCGACATTTCGGAAGTTACATTTGCAATCAGTTGATGAACCTGAGCCATACCTAAGCCCGATTTCGTTATTTTCAAACCGTAACGGTTCTTAAATCCATTCATTGTAAAATGAAATGGTCTTCCAAATTCATCCCTAATATTTGTGTCTTTTGAGAATTTATCTAAGTATCGAACCACGACCAAACATCCAGTCGCTTCTGCAAGCAGAATGATTGGCAGGTACTGGAATCAACTTTGGCCGATCTTCTTGGTAAATCAATTTGCGGATTGGTAAATCCGGAGCTTCTGGCCATTCATATCTTTGGATATAGTAAAGAAAGTTCTCTACGCTTCCGATTTTATGCCAAATATAATGATCTGAAGGAGCTAGTTTATTTATTCCCCCTTTTCTGCCTTTAATCAATGTACTTTTAAGAAGTTTGAAGTACTCTTCAATATCTAAACGAGTAAGTCTTTTAAAGTCTGTCCAATCCGGGT
The DNA here is from genome assembly GCF_003955665.1 of Paenibacillus whitsoniae. Lineage (GTDB taxonomy): Bacteria > Bacillota > Bacilli > Paenibacillales > NBRC-103111 > Paenibacillus_E > Paenibacillus_E whitsoniae. The sequence goes on along the minus strand of NZ_RXHU01000066.1, from coordinate 188,187 downwards.
ACTTTAAAGCAATTAATTTAATAAACGGTGTCAGACTGATGACTGCACTACGTGCAGTACTAAATGTAATTGAGTCCTGGACATCCAGAACTGCCGCTTTGGCCGGGGAAGCCGTTTATCATCAAAATCCGGAGGCTTTTTGGCCGTTCTATGAGGCGGTTTACGCCAAGCAAGGGGACGAGCAGACGAACTGGGCGACGGCAGATACGCTCATTCAAATTGCGAAAGACGCCAATTTAAAGCTAGATTGGGATCTGCTGAAAAAGGACACTACGGAACAAACCTATGCGCAGGATGTGAAGAACGACGAAGCCATTGCCGGGAAACTTGGCGTGAACAGTACGCCAACCGTGTATATCAACGGACGAGTGGTTGCGGGTCAGGATACGTTTAATTATAGTGCTATCAAAGAAGCGATCGGGAAAGCGCAAGGTGAATCTGCGAAATGAAAGATCTATTGAAAGCCTATCGCTTATATTTTCCCTGGATCATTGCGGTTATTGCACTTGGCGGCAGCTTATTTTTCAGCGAAGTCATGCTTTTTGAGCCTTGCAAGCTCTGCTGGTTCCAACGCATCTGCATGTATCCGCTCGCTCCCCTGCTCGGCGTCGCCGCGTACAGAAACGACAGAGGGATTATCCCCTATGCACGCCTATTAAGTGTCGTCGGGATGTGCTTCTCCCTTTTTCACTATCTGGAACAAAAAGTGCCGGCCATGTCCAAAGTGCTGCCTTGCACGGTAGGCGTTCCATGCAGCGGTCAGTACATCAATTGGCTGGGATTTATTACGATTCCTTTCCTGGCGCTTGTGGCGTTTGCGCTAATTACACTGCTGTTGTTTGTACGAGAAAGCACACAAGCGTAGAAAAACAGGTTCTTCCTTATTGGAGGAACCTGTTTTTTAGGTTAGTCGGTTGTCCATTCTTCGACTTTAAAACATATCTTTTCTAATAAATTCCGATCATGGCTAATAACCAGAATGCCTGCCTGATTAGCTTGTGCCCATCGCAACACGGCCTGCCAGATTTGCGCTTGCGTAATCGCATCCAGCATGGTTGTCATTTCATCGGCAATTAAATAACGGGTATCCCTTCCAAGAGCACGGGCGATACATATGCGCTGAAGTTCGCCCCCGGACAGTTCATGCGGATAACGATCAAGCCATTCCTGTTCAACGCAAAGCTCGTCGAGCAGAGTTGGATTAATCTCCCCTGCTTCCGCTAACGTTGAACGCATTCTCCATTTGGGGTTCACAGCATGCTCCGGATGCTGCAGGACCAGTTGCACCGGGTTGAATGTTCGATCAGCAAGTGATCTCCCGCCTATAAGCACTCGTCCTTCCTGAGTGGACATGTGCCCGGATAGCAGCTTGCCAAGTGTAGATTTTCCGCAGCCACTTGGGCCGAAGAGTCCCACGACTTCACCGGGCTCCACAAGGATATTCTTTTCACGAAATAGCCATTCATTCTTGCTATAGCGATAGCCAAGGGACGCCCCTTTAAGTGGCATGGAAGCACCTCGCTTCCCCGTCTCGGATTTGACGCCAAGGAGGAACCTCTTCTCTGCAGGTTTCCGTGGCCAGTATACAGCTTGTTGCATAAGCGCAGCCGGATCGGTCCCTACTTCCTCTCAGTTGCGTGCTTGGCGTTGCTGTGAATTGCCTGCTCGGAAGTGCACGCAATAGCGCCTGGGTATAAGGGTGCCGCAGCCCCTCGCCGTCTCCGTCAAAGTCTTTTCGAGGAGCTGTCTCCACAAGCGTACCTGCATGTAAGACAGAAATGCGGTCTGCGATCGTCAGCGCGGCTTCAATATCATGCGTAATGAGCATGACCGCGCCGCCGCCGTCGGCCAGTTCACGAAAGCGCTCGAGCGTCTCCGTCATGGCTGAAGCGTCTAGTCCTGGCGTCGGTTCGTCCGCGATGAATAACTTGGCTCCGCTCACTGTTGCGGTGGAGACCAGCACTTTGCGCGCCATGCCGCCCGAGAGCTGGAACGGAAACCATTTGGCAACCGCGCTGGCGAGCTTATATTTCTGAAAAGCCTTCTCCTGAAGATCAGTTGGATCGCCTTGCCTTGCAGCTTGTCTTACCTGCGTTCCGACATGCATCAGCGGATCCAGAAAAGCGACGGATTGCGGAATGAGGGCAATATCTTTGCCCCGAATCCGTTTTTGCCGTTCCGACGTCAGCGCTTGACCTTGAAAATGAATTTCTCCAGAAACCTCCGCGTTTGCCGGGAGAATGCCCAAAATCGCGTGGGCAAGAAGGCTTTTTCCAGAACCGCTGGCTCCTACGACAGCGACAATTTCTCCGGCATTAATCGAAAGACTAAGGCTATGAATCGTTTCCGTGTGGCTGCGCTGCATGCTGCGATCCGTATGGTGAAAGCGAATTTTGAGGTTATGAACTTCCAGCATCCTCGTACCTCCCCCCTCATTCATCTTGATGACCGATTGGCCGCAGAATCGCCCATTGCTTCAAGTCCTCGCCAAGCTTGGCGAACGCTCTGACCAATAGCAACAAGCAAATCCCTGGACAAATGGCGAGCCACCATAAGCCGGATGACAAGTACCGCATCGATTCGGATAAAATAATGCCGATGGCCGGCTCATGCGGCGACAGCCCCATGCCCAGAAAGGTAATCGAGGCTTCATGCAGAATCGCATGAGGAATAAGCAGGATCAGCCCTACGAACATCTGCGGAAGGACATGCGGCACCATGTGCCGGGTGGCAATCCACCAGGAGGATCTGCCAAAATTGCGGGAAAAAGCCACATAAGGCGCTCCTTTGATTTGCAGCACTTCCGCCCGAATGACTCTGGATAGACTCGGCCAATGTGTTAGGGCAACGCCGATAATAATGCCTTTGGCTCCGCCTCCAAGTACAAAAGCAATTAAGAGCAACGTGACCAGGTGCGGCACGCTAAGAAATAAATCGGTCACCCAATTGATGATTCTGTTGATGGTCTTTCCCGTGACGGAAGCTGTTAAGCCAAGAATTCCGGCGATCCCGACGCTGGAAGCTCCAGCTATAAGCCCTACACGAAGGCTGAGAGCCAGCCCTTTTATCGTCCGAACCAACATATCCCTGCCGAGCCAATCGGTCCCGAATGGATGATGCAGAGAGGGAGCGAGATTGCGCTCTCCCAAGTTAGTCGCAAGCCCCTCGTCATCAATTGTTCGAGATAACACGAAGACTGCACAGAGCAGCAGGATGGCGGCAATCGTGTTAATATGCAATCGTCGACCTCTATATTTGACGGAGGGCGGGTTGTGCGAATTGGCGACCATTTTCATCGCTCACCCTCCTCCTTCATTCTCGGATCGATCAATCGGTAACTCAAATCGGCAATCGTGTTGCCCGTATAAACAAACAGCGCGCTAAAGAGGACGACGCCAAGCAATAAAGGCACATCTCCGCGAAGCCCCGCATCCACGGCTGCTTGGCCCAAACCGGGGTACGAAAAGACCTGCTCGGCCAGAACCGCTCCCCCGAACAATTCACTAAAGGATGCGAATTGCAACGTAATCCAGGGCAGAGCGACATTGCGCAGTCCATGCCGCCAGAAGATCTTCATGCCATATTCGCCTTTGGCCCGGGCAAATAACCAGAACGGAGAAGCCTGAACATCGAGCAATTTCTCCCTCGTGTGCAGGGCAATTGCCGCAATGCCCGTTACGCTGAGCGTTAACGCAGGCAGCAGCATATGTTTGACGCGGTCAAGCATATGCACTTGATCGGCAAGCACGCCTGCTGGGACGGCCAAACCGACCGGCAGCCATCCTAACCATACGGCAAAAACAAGCATGAATAAGAGCCCCACCCAGAACGTAGGCGTAGAGGAAAGCATCAGGCAGTACCACCGGATCAGCCTATCCACCCAACTACGGCGATTCATGGCTGCAAGGGAACCGAGGGTAAAACCCAGAAATCCGGATACCAGCCATGCTGTGCCCATTAATGCAAGCGAAGCGGCAAAACGCTCGCCAATCACTTCCAGAACAGGGCGACGAAAGATCATGGAAGTTCCCAGATCGCCGCTTATCGCTGCCCTAAGCCAATGTCCATACTGCGCAAGCGGCGGCTCGTTTAATCCCCAGTATTGGACGATGGCTTCCCGCTGTTCCGCACTGACTTTCATCATGTCGGCTCCGATATAAGCCTGAACGGGATCGATTGGAGATAAATGGACGAGCATAAAAGAAATAAAGCTGACAGCGAGCAGCAGCAGAAGCAATCCCCCGCTCTTTCTCAGCAACCATGCAAGCCAGCTAGAGCTGCGCCAAGTGCGAACTGCCGAAGAGCCGCTCAGGATGTCCATTGCCATTCCTCAATGTTATCGGTAATCGGCCAACCATGCCCATGCGGGTGAAGCTTCTGCTTGCCGATGTCGAGTCCCGATTTTACCAAGTACAGATGATCGACATTGACGAGCCATGCCCAAGGCGCATCGCCTTTCGCGCTTAAGCCGGTTTGTCCGTCCCACTGCGCTTTCTGCCAATAGGCCCAGGCGTCTTTTTCGTTCGTAGCACGCAAGGCTTTGGTCATATAATTCTCAACTGTCGCATTGTTGTAATAACCCGGATTGTAGTACTCAACGCCGCCATATTTTTTGCTATACACGTTGTACATTTCAAGCGGATCATGGCTTCCCCAGCCAAACATAACGGCATCAGCATGCATGCGCTTCTCAATGTCGTCCCAGCTCTTGCCTTCAACTTTGATGGAGATACCCAGCGGTTTCATCATGTCGGCGGCTGCAATAGCCAGTGATTGCCGCGTCACATCGCCCGAAGGATAGATCAAGTTGAATTGCGCCTTCAAAGCGCCTTTTTCAACAATACCATCCCCATCGGCATCCAACCATCCGTTATCGGCTAGCAGCTTTTTGGCCCCAGCCATATCGGCATCCGTAAAGACAGCTTCTTTGTTGAACCAAGGAAGACCGTCGTTCAAGGTGTAAGCCGGCGTTCCGTGTCCTTCCAGAATACCTTGTACCAGTGCCTTACGATCAATGGCGATATTAATCGCCTTGCGGATTGCCGGATCGGCGGTCACGTCATTGCCGATCGGATACCCATCCTTAGTCGTTCCTCCTGCTTTGACAAACGGGAACATAATGCCACGGTTATCGGCTGTCTGCAACGCCTTGAGCTCCATGCCGCTTACGGTTTGTTTGCTGAACGCGGCTGGAATCGCAGCCATGTCAACCGTGCCGGCTTTGGCAGCGGCAAACGCAGCATCTTCATCCAGGAACAGAAACGTTAATTTATGAAAAGAAGGCTGCTTGCCGTAGTAGTCCGGGTTGGCCTCGACGATAAGCTGCTGTCCCTTGTCCCATTGAACCAGCTTGTACGGACCTGAGCCAATTGGCTTCAAGGCATAATCTTTCCCATGTGCATGCTTAGGAACAATGCCGGTGGCAACAAGCATTTGAGTAAATGTGGATTGGGGCTCTTTGAGTGTAAACTTCACCGTTGATTCATCAGGTGCATCCACACTTGCGACATTGCTTAAATCAATGGATGATCCGCTTTTGGCCGCGGTTTGATAGGTGTACTGAACATCAGCCGACGTGAGCGGATGACCATCGCTGAACTTCACGCCGCTCCTCAGCTTCACCGTCCAAACCAACCCGTCTGCGCTGACTTCGTATCCTGTTGCAAGATCGTTGATAACGTTGAGGCTGCTGTCACGTTTCAGCAATGTACTTTGGAACAAAGGCGATCCGTACCGTCCCCAACCTGTTATGGGATCAAAACCTGCTTCTGGCTCACCGCCGATCGCAAGGACGAGTTCCTGCTTTGCGGCTGCATCCCCTGTTGACTTCGGTTTCTCTGGCTGACATGCACTTAGACCTACGATTATCGCCAATAAAATGATCCAAGTAATAAAGCGGTTCTTCAAAATATACACTCCCCTTTTTTAAAATGTTCACGTGTGCAGTAACACGATTTGCGTAAATAGTAACACAATATTATAATGTTGTCATTAGTAAAAATCGTTCTAAGGGCTAGATTCATTTCCCCATAGGTCTAAAATGCTTCTTCTCTTTCCCATTGTTTTATGCTAGGCTTAACCCAAACCGCACACGTGTGCATCGAGATTACAATTTATATATTTATGAGGTGAAACAGCTGTGATCGATGTCATCGTCATTGGTGGCGGTCCATGCGGACTATCCGTAGGTGCTGCCCTGCAGAAGCAAGGTATTCATTATTTAATTCTAGAGAAAGGTGCAATTGTTAATTCCATCCTTTCCTTCCCCGTAAATATGCGTTTCTATAGTACAAGTGATAGACTTGAGATCGCAGACATTCCTTTTCTGTCGGAAGAAGAACGCCCTTCCCGGTCTGAAGTGTTGCGATACTATCGTTCTGTTGTCATGAGACAGAAATTAAATATTTTAACCTTCCATCACGTCACGGAAGTCGTACGTCTCTTGAACCATTTTCGCATTGTTTGCAGTGATCATCAGGGACAAGAACGCGTGTATGAAGCACGGCAGCTCGTTTTTGCAACCGGTATTTACGATCAACCAAGATTGTTAGGTGTACCGGGAGAGCAACTCCCAAAAGTGAAACATTATTACTCAGAGGGTCATTCCTATGCAGGGAGAGCTGTGCTTGTGGCTGGAGGGAAAAATTCGGCCATTGAGGCGGCAATCGATCTTTATCGAAGCGGAGCTGAGGTAACTCTTGTTCATCGTGGACCAACCGTGTATCAAGGTATTAAGCCTACGCTATTGCTCGACATTCGGAACATGATTGAGAAAGGACGAATTCTCTTCTATCCCGAAGCCGCGGTTACCGCAATTGATGAAACATCTGTTTATGTGCAGCGGGGTGACAATCTGATTAAAGTTCCCAATGAATTTGTCTTCTCATTAATTGGGTATCGCCCTGATGTTGCTCTCCTGCAGCAGTTGGGGATTGAACTAGACGCTGAAACGCAGGTTCCTAAGTTTAATTCAGATACGTTTGAAACCAATGTTCCTAATGCTTTTGTCGCCGGCGTGGTGACTGGCGGGATTACGAATAAGGTATTTATTGATGATGGACGACTTCATGGGTTTAATATTGCTAGGGCTCTTGCAGCCTCTATTCATTAAAACGATTATAATAAAAAACCTCCGAGTCAATTTAATTCGATCGGAGTCTTTTTATTTTTTTATATTAAGTTCATTTATTTCCCTTTTTAGTACGGTATACTTTAAATCATTCGGCTCACGTTGTTGTACTTTGTAATCAAATGTCTCACTAAGGAATGCATTTTGCAGCTCAACATTGAAATCGTAGATGTATGTAAGTAAGTCTATAATTAATTCGCCACTAGACTGGCAATAATCAGTTAACTCTTGAGTCTCTAAATCACTCAATTTTATATTGTTCAAATATTTTGAGTAGTATAATTCAGCAATTCGAATAGTACACTTATTAAGTCCTCTTTCAGTTTCAGATAACTTTCGTAGAAACTCATTTTTCATTAATATGAATTCGTTCAGTACAACTTCTCTCGACTCAAAGAAGTATAAGAAATTGTAAGCGGGTTTTCTTGCACTATCCCAAAGATCATTAATTTGATCATTTGGCTTTTCCCACCTTTTGAAAGATATTTCAGCTGCATCAATTGTATATTTGACTTTTAGGTCACCAGGTAGCAAAGTAAGCAATAAATGTACATCGCCAAGTTTTTCTCTTGTAATTGCAAGATGTTTTATTGCTTCGTCCGCTGTCTTAATTTGCAGTTCTCTTTTAAATTTATTACGATCTAGTTCAATGTTCCTGCGGTGTTGCCTATTTAAATTTGTGATTGCAATCCACCAACCAACAATTGCAATTAAAATTGGCACCACAAAATTTATTTGCAAATCGGAGCCCTCCCATCTTCCATTCGACTAACTACGAAAAGAGTATCACACTACATTTTTTCAAACAAGATACAGGTGGCTCTCAAGTCTCTTTACACCATGCAACTCAATAGCTTATAAGTCTATAAAAACTTACTTCATAACTTTAAGCTCGTTCTCCATAGTATCTTTACCATAAAAATCATCAAAAAATGTTAAGCTATATAGAGCGTTAAAAAGTCTCAGTGCATCAACGGACTCCCATTCGCCAATATTATCTCTGCCATGCAGTACCCAGTTGCGATTAATAAATGATGGTTTAAATGACTCAACTTCAAAATATCCATATCCGAAAGCTTTATCAATAAATCTCCGAACTGAGGTAAATAAAGGCTTTTGTATGCTTCCATCAGTAATTTGTTTATTTATTCTCCTAAAAGCTATCTTCCATTTCTGATTTTTAACAATATCAAAAATTACGCCCTCTAAAATTAAAAATAGGCTTGGTATTACAATAGCATGTCGACCCTGTTCATAATTAATAAAGCAATCCTCAAGAAGCTTCTTCCACTTACCTCCAAAAGAACTAACCGATAATAATTCACTTTTCATTCTGTTGTAGTTATCAAGTTCTTCATAGTGCAATTTAAATTCATAGTCAACTCCGACTTTACTCTTTCCCTCAATCATTTCTTGGCATTCCCTAATAGTTGAGTGAGGCGGAATAGTCCAACCCTTGTCGGCCCCTTCAATAGCGATTTCCTCGAGTAAGGAAAATTGTGCATTCCAGTCTATTTTGGGCAGTGAGCTTAAAGTTTTTGTGATTTCTTCAAATTGCTTTTTTAACTTTTCTTGAAATAAAGGATCAATAAGGTTCATAATGCAGTTCCCCTTCCGTGATAATTTGTTAAAACATATTCAAGTATTAGCTTCTAGGGAGAAATCGTTAATATTTCAACTATAAAACATCATCCTGGCGATGAACAGGGCGGAAGTATTACGGGTCTAAGCTAGGTACTAGAGAATTTTTCAAGTTATTAAATTGTCTTGCCGGATCAGGATAATATAAAGGTATGCCACGGTAATCAGAACAAATTCTAGGCACAGATTGGCAATCGGAACAAATTGATGACACACAGCTATGACAAGAATTTGTTCTGATAAAAGAAAAAATCCGCAATATCTGCGGATTTTAATCGGACTATATTCTTGGCATTCGACAATATTTGTCGGAGGACAAGAACATATATCTTTAAAAGACAAGAACTATAAAAAGAGCGCTCAGTATCTGACGGTACCAAGCGCTGTTTTGAAAAATCAATCCTTCACTGTTTAACTTCAATAAAACCAGCAAAAAAGCGATCCTCATGAAAGGTCTTCGCTTTTTCTTAATTGTTCGATTCGTCTTTTTTCTCCTCGATGAAGCCGCTGATTGCTTGTTGGCGACGCGCATTTTTGGCTTCGATATTCTCTTTGTCTACGGCAGATATTTCGTCCGCATGCTCATCAAGATAATCTTCTGCTTCATGCAGATTGGCTATTGTATGATCGATAGCATTCTGGATACGAGCTGGGTTATCTTCACGATTGTCTGGGTTTGCCATACTATATTTTCCTCCTTAACGATAGATTGACATCCTGTTATACAATTCCTCAAAACCAATTCAATTATTCAAAAAATAAGTAAATAGACAATATTCACGAGATACTTCTTGCTATGACACACAGCAGGAATTTGGAATATATATTCTGTCAAAAAAAACCATGCGGATATCTACGTCTAAATGAAACGCATAGTAAACAGCCCTTTGACGCAAACGCCAAAGGGCTGCACGGACAAATTCTCGATCAGGTGTTCCTGGTTAGCGAGTTCGACGGTGTGATGTGGTTTAACTCCCTTCATTTGTTTCGTTTAGAGCACCTACTCTCCTTCTACTTTTCCTTGAAGCTTATCGGATACGCGGTAGCCTAAACGAAATGACCCGCAAGAAAGACACTTGTTTAAGTGTTTTCTTGCGGGTCGGCAGAAACGCCATTTTAAGCATCACCTGGTTGATCGTGTGTATTATTTTGTGCAGACTGATCAGGCGATTTTCGAGTTCGAGATTGCAGTTCCTTATCTACAGTACGCTGAGATTTGGTTCTCTTAGTTTTAGTTTTATCGGACATTTAGTTACCTCTTTTCTATTTCTTTAGGTGAACCATTTTGTTAACTAACCACTTTAATTACTATTTGCCTCTTCAATTTTGCCCTTTTGATTTGGTTTTTGGTTTTTTTGCTTTTCGGATTTCACGCTTTTCTTTTGATTAGTCATAATTTTAGCACACCCTTTTGAGTAATTTGAAACATATATATTGTATTCACTTAAGAAGTTAAATAAGCAGACACATTGTACCAATCATTTTTTGTTCGTCGGAAAAATTAAAAGCTTTTCAAATGAGATTATTCTTGCATAATCCTCCTTTACTTTCCACAAAATAAAACACAGCGATTCATTATCGGACCGATGGGAGCAAATGGCAAGGAAAAAGACAGCTTTGGGGATTTTCCACGTTATTCTTCCCGAAATAAAAGATCCCCGAATGACGGGGATCTGAAAGCACTTATGTTTATGTCGCCGGAGTAATTTACAGCAGCTCCTTCCCTTCTGGTGTATGAGTCCGGCTCCGGTTCATCTTACCAATCAGGTGTTTTGAAGTCTTTTTATCTGGTATCACTAGATTATTGGATAATTCAACTCAAAACTTGGGTAGCAATAGTATGGTGGTCTAAGTCCTAGACATTGGCCAGGTATCCTTGATATAGACCTTCTTTACTTTTTCATTTGAATGGTTTACTAGCAATAGCTTTACTTCTGGGATTAAATTCATATCTCAAAATGATAGCCTTCTTTCATTAGGAAATTCGGCCGGGGGCGACGGCATTGACTCGGATCCCTTGTTTCACGACATTTTCAGCCAAGGCCCGTGTCCAACCAACTATTGCGCCTTTTGTGGCCGTATAATCTATCATTTGCTGCTCACTTACATAAGTCACCACTGAAGTAGTGTTAATGATTGAGCTGCCTGGTTTTAAATGAGGAAGTGCTGCTCTTGTTGTGTAAAAATGAGAGTAATGTCAAGCAGACTTAGTTGTTGGAATTGGATACCAACGTGGTTACAAAGAATATCGAGACGTCCAAACGAATTAACCGTTTGTTCAACAATAGAGATAGATTGTTGTTTGTCTCGCAAGTCACCAGGCATGCGTAAACAACGTTGTCCGAGTTGTTCAATCCTCGTCTTTGTTCTATTTGCATCCTCATGTTCGTCTAAGTATGAAATAGCAACATCTGCGCCTTCTTTGGCAAACGCAATTGCTACTGCTGTCTCCTCCTGTAAAAAGTGCTACTTTTCCTGTTAACTTTCCACTCCCTTTATAGTTCGGGTTTTCGATAATTGGAAGGGGTACCATTAATTTTTCCACGCCGGGATGGCTCAGCTGGCGCTGTTCAGGTAAACTTATCGGAATTTCTACTTACCGTGTGATTTTCCCATAGGATACATGGGATAAGGTTGCGTTTTCATGTTCGTTTTGAAACATTTGTTGCATTTGTTTTATTTGGTCTAATTGACGATTTTGTTCCTTTTGATCCATGGAATTCTCCTATAGAAATAAAACCTTTGAGTCGCTTCAGGCTAACGCTTCTCTGTCCCCCTACTAAAATTTATGCTACCGTATCCAGGAAGACCGATGAATTCTCGGATCGGCTGTCGTCTATATAAAAGAAAGCATATATGAAAACAATTAAATTTGACGAAGAGGTGTTTTAACATGGCATTAACGTCCACATTCACAAGCTTCAACCTACCTGTAAAAAACGTAGAACAATCAAAAGCGTTCTTCACAGGGCTCGGATTCGAGCTCAACCCGCAATTCCCTGATAACGAGAATTCGGCTGCCATCATGATTGGCGATAACCTGCAGGTCATGTTGATCAATCAAGCATTCTTTAATACGCTTACGGAGAGGGAATCCGTCGATACGAGCAAGTATGCACAGATGACGATCGCGTTGGCCTTCGAGAGCCGGGAAAAGGTCGATGAGATTGTAAATACCGCAGTTGCCTTGGGCGGGAAATTGCACGCTGAACCTGAAAATCATGGGTTCATGTATCATTGGGGCTTCGTGGACTTGGACGGCCATCTGTGGGCCATTAACTGCATGAACATGGATGCGGCACAAGGTTAATGCTAACGGAGAGCACTCTCGTACTGTGATCAAAAAGAAAGACGCTGGGTATCTTCCCTAGCGTCTTTTTCGCGATGTAATAGATCAATTAAACATAATATATATTATGTAAACAAAAATACCATCATCCATTCATCATGAAAAGTGACAAAACGACAACGATATTCGAGCAACATTTTAAGCGTAATCGGCTATTCTATGAAAATAGATTCCTAACTTAGTTATAAGGAGGCATTCAAAATGGCTCAACCTGCAGACGATCTTCAAACCGATCGCATACAAGCGACACCGAAATTATCTTTGAAACTCCTATACACACTCATACATGAGCTTAAAGATGAAAATATCCAACTAAACCAACGAATAACTGAATATGAAATAACCATGGCTGCACTGCTCCAAAGTCATCGAGAAACCGCTGCTGCCTCAATTTCTGTGCGCATGCCTGTCGAAGAAGCACAACAACCCCTAAACGAAAACGTAGCTTCCCATTCACTATCAGCTTTGATCGATCTGCCCCGTTCCGCGCGTCATCGTACAGATAAGAAAAACGCCATGTTGGCAGTATTCGTACACACGTTGAAAAAAATGCTCTCGCCGCGAGGGAGACGTAGAGGACATTTTATCCGGTAACACAGCGTCTCCCTCCTCTTTTCCCTCTTGACAGAGTCGAACCCCCCTCCTTTTTCGGCGATTTTTGCGATATAATGAAGTTTACCATCATTGCGGGGGGCCCTCTTATTTTGCAAAAAATCTTCGACAAATTCCCTTTTAAAACTTTAATTATTTTTTTAATTGCCATTGTAACGATGAATATTACCTACTACAATCACTCCAAAACCCTTCTTTTGAATCAGCAAAAAGAGAAAATCGATATTCTAACCTCGACGATCTCGACTCTGCTTGACTCCCAAAGCGAGGGAGAAGCCTCCTATGAAGAAATGATCGCTCAGAACCTGCGGTCGTCGGCGCTGGCGATTCAAGAAGCTTTGGATCCCGATTTTCATCAAGTCGACAATGCCCAATTAGTTGCTTTAACCAAGAAGCTTGATTTAGACGGCATCAGCTTGTTTGAGCGCAGAGGCGATGATTTCGTGGTCGTTCGCTCCTCTGATCCAAAAGAATTGAATGCCAGCTCGAAAACGTGGGGAATCGTCTACGATGCGCAGCTGCAGCTCTCTGATAAAAAGAAAGTGAATATTGGCACGGGCCTGGCGCTCGAGCATTTTTGGAGCGGCCCGATCGATACCGCCTCAACAGATGAAAGTGTCATTCGGAAATGGGGAGAGTATTTCGATGGGACAACGAACTACATTATCAACCCTTATGTGAATGTAGCGAACAGTCTCTCCCATTATCGCAACAAAATCGGCGTTGATGCCAACATTACAAAGCTGCTGGCGAGCAATCAAGACAATTTACTGGAAATTGCCGTTTTAAATTCGGAGAAAATTTTCAAAAATGGTCCTACACCCTATCAAAGGGACAATTGGTATTCTGAGCGTCTGATTGAATATGGCTCCTACGATTATCGCGATACCCTGGAAGGCGACAACATGCAGGAAGCAATCCGGCTCAAACAACCGGTGTATTACGTGACACAAATCAATGGCAAAAAGGTTTTGAAAAGCTTTACTCCTTTTCTTACGTCGAATTTGAAATATAAAAAAGAAGAGATACCCAAAGTGGTCATGGTCGCTACCGACTACAGCCAAGTACAGAAAGCTTTAAATGGGCAGCTGTCGGACGTCATTCTTTTTATGACGATCGTGACGACACTTGGCTTGGCTTCAATCTCGGCCTTTCTGATTCTCACAAGAAAGAGAAATGAAGGTCTCGTGAAAAATGTACAGGATGTGTACCTAGACAATATCAATTCCATCGTTCAATCCATCAAGGAACAGCGGCATGACATTAGCAACCATCTAACGGCCCTCTCCTGGATGTTGAAATCCAAAAGGTACGAGAGTGCGGAAGAATACATTCGCCCCCTGGTCCATGATGCGGCCATGCTGGAGAATCAAATCAAAGCGATTGAAATTAACGTACCTGCTATCAGCGCCATTATTCAAGCCAAGCTAGCACAATCGGAGCTGCACAATATAGCCATGCACGTCGAGTTCAGCCGCATGGATAACCTTCGTCTAACTACAATGAAAGCGACGGACCTGGTCCGTGTTATTAGTAACTTAATGGATAACGCTTTCGATGCGACGCTGGAACTGCCTGTTCAGGAACGAAGCGTCAGTATCGAAGGAAATGTCACGGATAATCAACTGCACATTCGGATTCGAAATTCCTGCCACCCCTTGCCCGCTAACTCACAAGCGCGTTTATTTGAAGCCGGCTTCTCGACGAAGATGGGTAAAAAGAACAAAGGGCTTGGTCTTCATATTATCCAACAATTGCTCGAGCAGCATCGCGGTACCATTGAATGCGATGCAAGTGAGAACGGTATGACGTTTTCTTTGATGCTTCCATTAAAAAGTGATGTCGAGAACATGTCCGTCAATGCTAATTTTCACCTTTAGGAGTGAGCTTATGATTCGGCGCGGACGATTTGCCCCCACCCCATCCGGTCAACTTCATATCGGAAATGCTTTCACTGCGCTTTGCGCCTGGCTGCAAATTCGGCAAGCCGGAGGTCAATTTGTACTTCGGATCGAAGATATTGATAAAGGGCGGTCCCGACCCGACTTGATGACACAGCAAATAGACGATTTGCGCTGGCTTGGTCTCAATTGGGATGAGGGGCCTCATGTTGGCGGACCTTTCGGACCCTACGAACAGCGTCATCGCGAACCGCGCTACGAAGAAGCGCTCCAGCAGCTTCATGCGAAAGGCTGCATTTATCCCTGCTACTGCAGCCGTGCGGAGCTTGCCGCTATTGCCAGCGCACCGCATGGACTTTCTTCGGAAGGCCCTGTATATCCGGGATATTGCCGCCAGCTTTCGCAAGAT
This sequence comes from Paenibacillus whitsoniae, assembly GCF_003955665.1. Taxonomy (GTDB): domain Bacteria; phylum Bacillota; class Bacilli; order Paenibacillales; family NBRC-103111; genus Paenibacillus_E; species Paenibacillus_E whitsoniae. The sequence goes on along the minus strand of NZ_RXHU01000066.1, from coordinate 173,146 downwards.
GAACGCCTGGCCAAAGGCGTTCAGAAATCGCCGGCCCTCCGTTTTGCCATGCCGGAATCCATGAACCGCTTTGACGATGCCGTCGCAGGCCAGCAAGCTTTCAGCGCTTCCGAGATTGGCGATTTTGTCGTTAAGCGTGCGGACGGCATGTTCAGCTACCAGCTCGCCGTAACGGTAGATGATGCGGCAATGGGGATCACCGACGTGCTGCGCGGCAGCGACTTGCTGGACTCTACTCCGAGGCAATTAGCGTTATATGCTGCACTTGACTTGACACCTCCACGGTATGCGCATGTCGCCTTGCTTGGCGATGCCGAGGGTAGTCGCATGTCCAAACGGGATAAAAGCTTATCGATCGCAGCCCTGCGAGCGCAAGGCGCCACGCCCGAGCGGCTGCTCGGTCTGCTCGCCCATCTCGCCGGATGGTTGGCGCATCCAGAACCGGTGTCAGCTGCCGCACTGATTCCCTGCTTCCACACACAGCAGCTCGGAAAACCGATGATCCGAGTGACGAACGATCAACTGCAATGGCTTTATTAATGCATCCACAATAACCCAAAAGACAGAACTTCATGAAGTGAGGTCTCTTGGGTTCTCTATTTGGTTATTTTGTTTACATAATATATACTATGTATTCATTTAGTGCGCGAGCACAAAAAAAGACCGGATCAAAGCTTTAAGCTTCGTCCGGTCTTTGCTATGTTTATTCCGTTTCCTCAACGTTATGATAAACCTGCTGCACATCCTCCAGGTCTTCAAGCGTGTTGATGATTTTATCAAATTGCACTTGCGCATCGGCTGGCAGTGTAATGTAGTTCTGCGCCAGCATCGTAATCTCAGCAATCGCAAATTCGGTAATTCCCGCTTGTTTCAGTGCATCCTGCACCACTTGGAACTGATCCGGTTCGGCATACACCATCACCAGCTCGTCTTCTTCAGCCAGATCGCGCACATTCGCGTCAGCTTCCAGCAAAATTTCCATCACGTCGTCCAGCGACTTGCCTTCTACGCCGAAAACAGCCGTTTGATCGAACATGTACGTCACGGAGCCGCTGACGCCCATGTTGCCGCCGTTCTTACTGAACGCTGCGCGCACTGCGGACGCCGTACGGTTCACGTTATTCGTCAGCGTTTCAACGATAATCATGGATCCTGCAGGTCCGTAGCCTTCGTAACGAAGCTCTTCGTAGCTTTCTTCGCCGCCGCCTTTCGCCTTCTCAATCGCGCGGTCGATAATCGCCCGCGGCACGTTGTACGTCTTCGCTCTTTCCAACACGAAACGAAGCGCTTGGTTCGATTCTGGGTTCGGCTCGCCTTTGCGGGCGGCTACATAAATCTCCAATCCGAATTTCGCGTAAATTCGACTTGTATTGGCATCTTTCGAGGCTTTCTTTTCTTTGATGTTATTCCACTTGCGTCCCATAGATCTACCACTTTCTGTTCAATTTAACCCTATTATACCTTGTTCGGGCCCCGAAATAAAACTAGAATCACAAAAAAGTCACAGATTTGAAATATTTTCAATTATAAATTTCGTGTCAAAAGGTGTAGAATATGAGAATACGGATTGAATTTCATATACGTATTTCATACTTTATCTTAACGTATGTGAAAAATGTTACGACCTCCAGGGGATCGACGATGCTCCCCAATCGAGTGTGACATGGACCCGATTTATTCATCGCAGAGGAGGATTATAAGTATGTCACAACCAACTGCTGTTCAAGAAGTTGCAGCAACGATCGCTGCAGAACCAAAATCGTTAGATGTACTGGATCAATTGTTAAAGCCTGAGGTGCAGCAATCCCTAACGGTGCTTGTTGACAATCTTCCAAAGCTGGCTGAAATGGTCACAGTACTGACGAAAGCCTATGATTTCGCCCAAAACATTGCAACGGACAAAGTGCTGATCAATGATTTTGCACAAGGGATTGGCGAATTCGTGAAGCCTGTTCAGGAAAAAGCGAAAGACATCGCATCGGCTGCGATTGAAGCTGGCGAGCGTTCACAGGCTGAAGCTGGAACGACGATCGGTCTTTTTGGCATTTTGAAAATGTTGAAAGATCCGGAAGTGCAAAAGACGCTTCGTTTCGCGCAAGCTTTCTTGAACGTACTTGCAGAACGCAAAAACTAACAGGACAAGGATGATAACCCATGGCTAAACAAATACTAATTCTTGGCGGCGGTTATGGCGGTCTGCTTACGGCGCTTACTGCCCGCAAACATTTGTCGGCTTCCGAAGCAACAATCACAATTATTAACCGTTATTCTACACATCAAATCATTACGGAATTGCACCGTCTTGCCGGCGGCACAATCAAAGAGAAAGCTGTAGCGCTTCCGCTGCAAAAGCTGCTCGGCGACAAAGACGTTAACATTATTGTTGACACCGTCAAGGAAATTAAACCGGACGACAAAAAAGTGGTCACCGCAAGCGGCGCTGTACATACTTACGATGCGCTCGTTGTTGCGCTGGGCAGTGAAACCAACTACTTTGGCATTCCTGGACTAGAAGAAAACAGCATGATCCTGAAATCCGCCGACGATGCGAACCAAATCCGCGAGCATGTCTACGCGCGTCTGGATGCTTACAAAGCTTCCGGCAACAAAGCGGATGCAACAATCGTAGTTGGTGGCGGCGGCCTGACCGGCGTTGAGCTTGTTGGCGAATTTGCCGACAAACTGCCAGAAGTTTGCCGCAGCAAAGGCATCGATTTTGGCGACATCAGCATCTACTGTGTTGAAGCGGGCCCTGCGATCCTGCCAGTTTTCCCTAAAGTGTTGATCGAGCGCGCAGTAGCGAGCCTTGAGAAACGCGGGGTAACGTTCTTGACTGGCGTTGCGATTACAGAAGCTACGAAAAATACGGTTTCCCTGAAAAGCGGCCAAACGATCGAAACGAACACAATCATCTGGACAGGCGGCGTAAAAGGCAATGCTGTCGTGGGCAGCTGCGGCATCGCAGAAGACCGCGGCCGCGCAACCGTTACGTCTACCCTGCAATCGACTTCCCATCCTGACGTGTTCCTGGCTGGCGACTGCGCAGTTGTCTTCCCTGAAGGCGGCGAGCGTCCTTACCCGCCAACAGCGCAACTGGCTTGGCAAATGGGCGAAACGGTTGGTTTCAACCTGTCCGTTCAATTGAAAGGCGGTGCGATGGAGAAATTCACGCCTGTGTTCTCCGGAACTCTTGGCAGCCTGGGCCGCAAAGACGGCATTGGCACCATCGGCGGCAACAATACGCAGCTGAAAGGTCTACCAGCTACCCTGATGAAAGAAGCGAGCAACGTGCGTTATCTTTCCCATATTCACGGTCTCTTCGCTCTCGCCTATTAATCTCACACAAGGATGTCTCTCCTTCTACTGGAAGGAAAGGCATCCTTTTTCTTTAGCGTGTCGGTAAAAGCACATTTTCAAAGCTATAGCATACCGGCGGCTGTTATTTGTTTACATAATATATAATATGTAATTTCATATGCAGCTTTTACCGTCGAGCTTGGTATTCCTGGAGATATTTCCGGTAGCTCTTGCCGACCGTATCGGGCATATCACCCAGCGCGAAAAATTCCAGCCCATGCGTCTCTATCTCATCCACCTGCAGCTCGCCGCTGAATTCCTCCGTGATATACACAGCGGTCACCGCGTAGAACTCATCTCCGTTCGCCATTTTGATATGATAGTCTGCCCCAGAGTAAACATTTAACATCGTTAACATTCCTAGCGTTAACCCCGTTTCTTCCAACACCTCGCGGCGCACGGTATCTTCGAACGACTCACCCAGCTCCATCAATCCGCCAGGCAGCCCCCATGTGGTTTGGTTTCGTTTTTGGAGCAGGATGTCTCCTTCCCGGTTGACGATAATCGCTACTGCACCAGGCAAAATCAATGGCTGATGCCCAACATAGGCGCGAAGCTGTTTGTAGTATTCCATTAGGACGCCCTTCCCTCCATTCAGTTGCTCGACAGTAGATGGTACTATTTCGTCGTAATCCAGCATTTACCTCTTCCTGGGCAAAAAAACCTTCATCCACACAATGGGATGAAGGTTGAGCCTGGTTACGCCGCCGCTGCCTGCTGACGGCTCTTCTGGATGCGCAGCGCGAACACGGCTGCGAGCAAGCAGACAAACCCAGCCGTCACGAACGGGACGGTGTAGCTGCCGAGCAGGTCACGCACATAACCTGCGCCGTACGCCGCTAGGGATGCGCCAAGCTGGTGCATGACGACAATCCAACCGAACACCATGCCTGCTTTCTCCGGCCCGAACGCTGAGGACGCGAGCTTTGCCGTCGGCGGCACGGTCGCGATCCAGTCCAGCCCGTAGAACACGGCGAAGACGGTCAACTGCGTATAACCTGCGCCTAGCGCATGCGGCAGAAAGATGAGCGACAGCCCGCGCAACCCATAGTACCAGAACAGCAGCTTGCGGCTGTCGAACCGATCGGAAAGCCACCCGGACAGTGTTGTGCCGACGAGATCGAACATGCCCATCATCGCCAGCAAGCCAGCGGCGGTCACGACCGGGATGTTGTAATCGCCGCAGGCCGGGATAAGATGCGTGCCGATCAGCCCGTTTGTGGAAAATCCGCAAAAGAAAAATGTGCCCGCGAGCAGCCAGAACGTCGCGCTGCGCGTTGCCATACGCAGTGTGCTCAACGGGGTCAGCAGTATGCTGCCGGTAAAAGGCGCCGGCTTCACGACCTCCTCCGTGCCCAGTGCTGCGGCACCAACGTCGGATGGATGATTCCGCATCCAGATCCCAACAATCGGCAACAGGACAACGAGCGCGCCCATAATTACGAATACCGCATAGCGCCAGCCGGCGTCTTCGGTGATTTTGGCCAGCAGCGGCAAGAACAGAAGCTGCCCGGTCGCAGCGCTCGCAGTAAGTAAGCCGATGACAAAGCCTTTATGCTTCACGAACCAGCGATTCGCCACCGTTACACCGAGCACGTTGGCTAGCATTCCGGTACTGAGTCCGCCAAGCAAGCCCCACAGCAGCATAAGCTGCCAGACGGCGTGTATCAGCGGCGTCAACCCTAGGCTGAGCAGCATGACCATAATCGCACAAATCATCATGCGGCGAACACCGAATTTGGCCAGCATCGCCGCTGAGAAAGGCCCCATGAGACCGTACAAGAGAATTCGTACCGAGATGACCGCGGAAATGGCTTCACGCTGCCAACCGAATTCGCGTTCGAGGGATTGCATCAGCACACTGGGAAATGAACTGATCGCTGCGGAAACGATTAATGTAAGGAAAACAATAAGTACAATCTTCCAGCCGTAATAAAAGCGGGAAACACGCGGGGACGTAGACGTCATCTAGCCAACTCCTATCTGTTCTTTCTAATGGATGGATATAACCTTCATCCTCTGTTATTTGCTCATATTAACTTACCAGTAGGTAAGTGTCAAGATGTCATTTTCAATCAATATTCACACCTAATTCCTCGTTTCTTAGTCTTACAGGCTGCCTCACATTGTGATATTCAACTGAATTCCCCTCTATTTTGCATGGTTTTAGCCCAATGGCGGCAAAATTCCACCAGTGTCACCACATCTATGTAGATTTGATCACCGTTCAAGCAGCACCTTCCCCCATTTCTCGCCGCATTGACACTTACCTACTAGTCAGTATAAAATAGACCCATGGAAAAAGAAAACCGTAAAGCCCAAATTGTCGAACTGACGCTCCAGTTGATGAGGAGCAAAGGCTATGTCGCCATCTCCTACGACGACCTGGCGAAGCAGCTAGGTGTCACGAAGGCCAGCATTCACTACCATTTTGAGAAAAAGGAGGACTTAGGCGCCGCGGTCATTGAGCGTATCATACGCAGCCTGCAGCGCACATCGCAATCGACAGAGTCGGCGGACGTCAAGCTCAAGGAATTTATCGCCTATCGCACAAGCCGTCTCGGCTGTCATGCCATTTGCCCGATTTCATCGCTGCAAGCCGATTTCGTCTCCTTGCCGGAAGGCCTGCAGATGAAGCTGCAGGAAGTATGCCAGCTCGAACTTCAGACGCTGACCGATATTTTGGAAGCCGGCAAGCTTGAGCAACTGATCTTGCCGTCCGAGAATGCCCCCGCCCTCGCGGCGCTTATTCTTTCATCGATCAAGGGCGCCATGCAGTACGGCCGCGTCTTCGGCATCGACATGTATCCGCAGGTCATTCAGCAGTTCAACCGACTGCTGCTCAAGCGCATCGAGCCTGAAGTTGGCGCGTAAGATCGCAAATAGCCTGGCCGATAAGCGGCCAGGTTATTTGTCGGTGAGTCGCGGTGTATGTCGATGCTCCCACATCTCCTAGCTAACTTCGCTCTGTTCTCCCAATATGCCGCTCCCCCCGGCTAACGTTTGCCACCGCGCTTATTTGGCTCCACACGCTTGACTTTCCGCTAGAACGGTTGCCACAGGGCTTATTTGCCCAAATTGCACCGATTTCCGAGCAGTTTAGGCTAAATAGCCTCCTCTGTAACCGTTACATGTTGGGATTGCGCGTTTTTTGCGAAATAGGCGCTATCGTAACCGTTACACGTCTGAAAGGGGGGTTCACGTATGATCGACCATGCAAGATTGCAATTTTGTGGAGTTTCCGACCATAACGCTCCACCGCCGAGCACATCTTTCCGCTGCCAAGCTCTGCTTGCCTTTACCCAGCCAAAAAAATCCGCCCCGGCCCCATCGGCCAAAGCGGATTTACGATCATTCTTTGATCAAGATGCCCGGAGGCCCCTCCCATTTCGGGAATTCCAGCTCATCTTCGAACACGCCTTGCTTGATCAGTTCCTTGCATTGCGGATCGGTCATCGTCAGCGTATAGTCCTCACCGTTCGGCCCGATGAGGCCGAGCTGGCTTTTTGCCCGGAGCGAGACTGCCTCGGGATCGACAATCTCACGCAGCTGCGCTTCAAAACTTGCAAGCAGTTCGCGGTACTCCTTCATCTGCGCCAAATCGCGCATCTCCTGCGGATCATCCCGCAAATTGAACAGCGACGGCCGATCGTTGACGTAGTACGTGTATTTGAAGCCATCCTCCACGAGCATATACCAGTCCTGCTTGAAAAAATTACCGTGATACTCGGAGAAGGCATACGCGCCTCGTCCCGCTTGCTGCTCCCCGCGGATCAGCGGCAGCCAGCTGTTGCCCGGGCGGTCCGCTTCTGTCTCCAGCCCGGCAATGTCCATCAGCGTCGGATACAGATCGACGAGGCTCACGGGCAGTTCAATTCGCTGACCGGCCGGCAGCCCCGGCCCCTTTACGATCAGCGGCACGCCGACCGATGCCTCGTAGCTGCACTGCTTATAGAAAAGCCCATGCTCGCCGAGGTTCTCGCCGTGGTCAGACATGTAGACGATATACGTGTTATCGTACAGATTTTGCGCTTTGAGCTCGGCGATAATGCGGCCGATGTTGTCGTCCAGCGCCGTGATCATGCCGTAGTACGTCGCGATCACGTTCCTCAACTGGTCCTCGGTAATTTCACCGAGGCCGAGCGCATTTTGCATATTCCGCACCTGCGGATGCAGCCCGTCGTTCGGGAACTTCGCATCATGCGGCAGCACGACGCGATCCGGGAAATACTTATCATAGTAAGCCTGGGGCACCTTATACGGCCAATGCGGGAACATCAGCCCGACATACATCGCCCAAGGCTGTCCATCGCTGTCCTTGTCGCCCGCTCCCTCCGCTTCCGCGCCCCGCCGCTTCAAATAATCGATCGCCCACTCCGTAACGACCCGATCGTGATCATAGAACCCGAGATCCTTGTTATACCCGGTATCTCCATCCGTCACAACGTCTTCGCGAACGCCGGCGTTAACAATATGGTTCCGCTTATCCGCGCGGACATGTCCTTCCAGCCGCGAATACAGCGGCGTCTTACGCGGGTACGGCTTGAATGCCGGGCGTTTTTTAATGATTTTATACTCCGTAAAGCCACCGTCCTGATAGTCCCCGCAAAAGTCCATCTTGCCAAACATCGCGGTCGGAATACCCGCCTGATCCAGCTTGCGCGCCCACGTCATTTCCTCACGGTCGAGCGGGCAGCCGAGAAACCAGCTGTCGATCTGGTGCGGATATTTGCCGGTGACAAAGCTCATGCGGCTCGGCGTGCACACGGGACAATTGCTGTATGCGCTGCTGAAATACGTGCCTGCAGCCGCCAATTGATCGAGATTCGGCGTCTCGATGAACGGGTGCCCGCGGTAGCCGGTAATAGCGGGATGATGCTGATCACTGCAAATAACAACAATATTCGGTTTGCTCATGTTGCACAGCTCCTTTCCAGCTTAAGCTTACAGCGATGTTAATGAAAACCGCCGATAATGCGTGTGACTTCCTTCACTGTTCGAGAAGCCGATCATGCCGGTCAAGTAAGGGCGATCGTCGTCCACCGCATCGAGCAGCGACACGCCATCGACAGAAACCATGAACGTGTTCCCCACCGCCTTAATCGCCACCACCGCCGGCACATCCAATTCCCAAGCGCAAGCTGCTTCGGCCAGCTTCACATAGCCGTTGTCATTCTTATAAAGCGCGAGCTTGCCCCCCGGCGCAAAGCCGACCGCATACGAACGGATGCCGCCCTGTACGCGGAAATTCACGCGATGATGCTCGCCAAGCTTCGGCACGATGACAGTTTCAAACTGATAGTCGCGCCAGTCCAGCGCACCGGTGTACGCCTCCGCAGGCTCCCCGTAGTAGCTGCCGCTCAGCTCGCCGCCCTCCAGCGTCCAGATGCCGCGCAAGTAGGTCAGCTGGCTGACTTCGACGTGGAGACCGTTCCATTTTTCCAATCGTTCCTGGGCAAAATCCACCTCATACGACGGTTTCCCACTGAACGCAACGTGATCGACATAGCAGACGAGGCTTGGGCCTTTGGCGTTTTTTCCGTCCATCGGGATGAGCTCGATGCCTGCATGTTCGATGCATGCCCCGGAAAGGGGAGGAATGTCATACGCAAGCTTCGTCCACTCACCGGCGGCAAGCTGCACCACAGCGCCGTAATGAAACGCGTCCCCATTGCTGTCCCACACAAACAACCGCGCCAACACGCGCTGACCGGCCGGACCCGGATGCTGAATCGTCGCTTCAACCCGCTGACCCGGATACAAAATCGGCGAGAAGCTCGGATCGTACCGACTATCGTTAAAATCCGCAGGCCGATAATACGTCTGCTGGTAAATGCGATACGCACACCCGCCCTGCACATTGTTGAAATGCACCTTCAACGAACGGCTGCCGGTTGCCGAAACACCCGCTTCATTGTCCATATATCCCGTCACCGGCAAGTTATCCGTATGCGCCATCCGGAACGCATGCGTCGATCCCGGGTATTCGAAATGATACGACAGCCGCTCATCTGCGAATATACCTGCCCAACGCGCCGGCACCTCCTCGCCCGCCAATCGGTAGCCCAGCTTCGCGATGTACGTCGCACACCACGGGATGTCGAGGATGTTCAACGACCCGATCACACTGGAGCAGCACAGAAAATCGTTGATCGGCTTGCGCCATTTCGTATCGATGCAATCGATGCCGCCGCGCACGCCCATAATCGTTGCAACATTGGCCACATTACAATCCGTATCCCAGCCGCACATGTTGCAAATGTTAATCGTCCGCGAGAAGTCGCCTTCCCCGTACAGCAAGGAAAGAATCATCACAGCCGAGTTTGGAATAATGTGGCAATGCCCCGGATACTGATCGTAGCCGTAATGCGCCTTCACGTAGTGGAACGCGTCGCGCCAGTTCGACGGATGCTCGTGATAAAAGCGGATCACATCGCGCGTCACTTGCGCATATTCGCACTCCTTCGGAATATAGCCCAGCCCGATGTCGATGATGCGTTCGATGTCCCGCTCCTCGAAAGCCGCCGCAATGCATGCGGCGATGAACATGCCGCCGTATTTGCCGTTGCCGTCGTGTGAGACGGACGCAATTTTCTCCGCGAGATGAACGGCCAGCTCCGGATTGCCCGGTGCGACGAGTCCCCACACATCGATGAAAATTTGCCCGCCGATCTGCTCGGCTACGGCCACGCCATTTTGCGCGATAGAACCTGATCTAGGCGCCATGATCCCATTTTTCAAATTCATATAAGCCGTATGTTCCGTGGATTTGCCGTATCCGCCCCACCAATAGAAGCCGTGCCCGTCCGGCGCATAGTTCAGCCAGGTCAGGCCCATTTGCTCCGCTGTAATTTCACGTGAACATACGTAGTCTTCGAGCGCCCGCAGAAAGAAAATCGGTCCATTCGTATCGTCATCCGCCGCAAAGTTGATAAACTCGTGCAGGTATTCCGTGATCTCGCCAAACGTACGTTCGATGCGCTCATATGTCCAATTCTCGATCAAGCCGCCGTGACGGACGCCGATCACTTTCGCCAGCCAGCCTGCGTATACTTTCTCCACATAATCATGTCCAATTGCCATCCGGTACGCCACCTTTTCACCTGTTTTAACCCTTGACAGAGCCCATCAGCATGCCTTTATTAAAATATTTCTGCAAAAACGGATACACCGCCAGCAGCGGCAGCGCCGTCAGCACGATCGCCGCCATCTTGACCGCCGGGCTGTACTGAAATTCCGTCGTCATGCTTTCCAAACTGTTGTTCGTTTCGTTCATCATCTGACGCAAGAACACTTGCAAGGGCCATTTGTCCGAATCGTTCAAATAAAGCACGGCATTGAAGTAGGAATTCCAGTTCTGTACCGCATAAAATAGCGTGAACGTCGCAATCGCCGGCAAGGACAGCGGCAAAATGATCCGCCAGAACAAACGCAGTTCGCCGCAGCCGTCGATGCGCGCCGATTCTTCCAGCTCCTGCGGAATGTTCTGAAAAAAGCTGCGCAGCACAATCAGATGAAACGGAGCGATCGCGCCGGTCAGGAACAGCGACCAAAAGCTGTTGATGAGATGCAGGCTTTTGACCACGAGATACGTCGGAATGATGCCCCCGCTGAACAGCATCGTGAACAGCACCATGAAGTTCAGCACCCGGCGGCCTTTCAACCACGTCTTGGACAGCCCGTATGCCATCAGGGAGGTTAGCATCATGTTGACGATTGTCCCAAACACGGTGATGATCACAGCATTTTTGAATGCGGTTACAAATTGCACGCTGCTCATCAGAAAACCGTAGGCATTTAGCGTAAAATCATGAGGAATGATGAAGAAGCCCCGTGTTAAAATTTCTTCCCTCGGCGCAAACGACGTCATCACCACATACAGAAAGGGGAACAGCACCAAGATCAGGCTCAGCACCAGCAAACCGTTCGTCACTACCTTGAAAACCGGGTCACGACCGCGCGCGTCATAAGCTCTCATGCTAGTACACCCCTTCCTGGCCAAATGCTTTGGCAAGCCGGTTGGCGAGCAGAATCAAGATCAACCCAATCGCCGATTTGAAAATGCCTACAGCCGTCGAATAGCTGAAATTGCCCTGTAGGACCCCGTTGCGGTATACATACGTGTCAAACACATCGGCCACCTCGAGGTTCACCGGATTTTGCAGCAGCAGCACATGCTCGAAACCGAGCTCCATCACTTGACCGAGCCGCAAAATAAACAGAATGACAATCGTCGATTTCAAAGCAGGCAATGTGATGTGCCATACCTGCTTCCAGCGGTTGGCGCCGTCCACGACCGCAGCTTCATAAAGCGTCGGATCGACGGCTGCTAGCGCCGCCAGGAAAATGATGGCGTTCCACCCGGTCTCTTTCCAAATGTTCTGACTGACATAGAGGAAGCGGAAGTAATCTGCGTTGGTCAGCAGCTCGATGCGGGCGAATCCCCAGCTGTCGAGCAGTTTGTTAATCCCGCCTTCCTGCGTCGCGAACAGTACGACGGTGATGCTGACGACGATCACCCAGGATAGAAAGTGCGGCAAATAAATGATCGTCTGCACCGTTCTGCGGAACCAGGCTCTGCCGACCTCATTGAGCAGAATGGCGAACAAGATCGGCGCCGGGAAGAACAGGAACAGGTTCAGTCCGCTTAACAGGATCGTATTGCGCAGCAGCGTCCAGAAATCCGGATCGGTGAACAGCCGTTGAAAATTGTCGAATCCGATCCAAGCGCTGTGCAGGAAGCCGTCAAACGGATCGTATTCCTGAAAGGCGATCACGAGCCCGCCCATCGGAACGTATTTGAAGATGACGAAAAATAGTAAGCCCGGCAAAATCATCAGATACATCGGAATTCCACGTTTCCACTGCAGCGGGCGGCGGCTTCTCGCGCCCTCGGGAAGCATCTTTGGCGCAGGCGATGTCGCTTCTTTGCTGATTCTCATCTTGCTTTCCCCCTCCCTCAAGCTCCGAGCCAATAACGAAGAGGCCTTGACGCTGCAAGGCCTCCGCATTCCTTGCTATTATTTGGACTGCAGGTACGCGTCGTTGTATTCCTTCGTAATCTGATCGCCGCCGTCTTTCTTCCACTGCTCAACCGCAGCGTCGATCGCATCAAGCGGCTGTTCGCCCATAATCACTTTGATCAAGGTAGTCATAAACTTCTGATCGATCGTGACGCCGTTCTTCGTATCTGTCGTTGATTCAAGTCCTGCCGCCAGATTTGGCCATTTGAACGGTTCACTGTTTTTGAACCATTGGTTTACATTGTCGACCATCGTCTTATCGTCCCATAGCCGAATTTGTGTGTTGAGATCGAATCTGCGCAAATACCAGGCGGAGATCAGCATCGGACGGTCTTGATCGAACGCCGGGAGCTTCTCGTACGAATCGCCGTTCTTTTTGTAATGCGTGCCCTCGATGCCGTTTTTGGAAAGCGTATTGCCCTCATCCGACATCAGGTAATCGAACAGCTTCAGCAGACGATCTTGTTTCTTCGCATCGATTTTGGCGTTAATGACGATCCGCTGCGTGATCGCGTTTGTCGACGTGCCTTGCAGACCTGTCGGGCCTTTCGGCGGCAGCAGCTGCACTGTTTCTGCTTTCGGATCGACTTTTTTCAAGTTCGGGACGAGCGTCTGGTAGAAGACATTCGGGACGACATCGTCGATGCCGACTTTGCCGGCTTCGTATTTATCCTGCGGATCTTTGACCTTGTTGATTGCAAAATCTTTGTCCAGCACGCCTTCGGTATACGCTTTGTTCATATAAGCGGCAAAGTCTTTCAACTCCTTGTTTTGCGTATGCCAGGAGATCAGCTTGCCGTCCTTGAGGCCCCAGTTGTCCACCAGGCCGAACGCCGCTTTGATCGGATCGACGTGCTTGAAGTCGGTCTTATTAGCAACGAGCGACGCCGAGAAGCCGTACGTATCGTTTTTGCCGTTGCCATCCGGATCCTGTGTGGCGAATGCTTTCGATACCTGATAGAATTCATCCAGGTTGGTCGGCATTTTCAGGCTCAGCTTATCCAGCCAATCTTTCCGGATGCCGAAGGACGTCTGCGTTTCGATTTGGTAATACGGGAAGCTGTAATATTTGCCTTTTGGACTCATGAATTGCAGCTGCTCTTCCCCGCCAAGATTTTTCGCCAGGTTCGGATATTTGCTTAGCAGTGGCTTCACATCCAGGAAAATACCTTTGTCCCGCCATTTCAGAAAGTCCTCTTTGAGCAGCAGGAACGAATCCGGAAATTCCCCGGAAGCGGCGAGCACGTTTAATTTCTCTTTGTAATTGTCTTGGGAAATCCACTGAAACTTGAGGTCGATATTGAACTTCTTGTTCAAGTAATCGATCATCGAATTGTTCGCCGGCCAACCGCCGCCTTCGTAAGAGATGGTCATGATGTTAAGTTCAAGTTTTTCCTTCATGTCATCTTGTGCAGCCGCTGTCGGTTGTGCCGTTGCCGAAGCGGTGCCTGACGGGGAACTCGCTGGATTGTCTTTGGAATTGTCCGAAGAACAGCCGGCGAGGACGCCTGATGAGATCAGGACGCTTAACGAGATGGAAAGCCACTTTTTCAATTCTGTTTCCCCCTTCGTATCCTTCATGTCTGTGCTATACCCTAATTATAGGGGGATGGACGGCACGATTTCCTTACCCAGAATTACAATTTATGAATCGATCTTACGAAGTTGGGCATCGCCTACCTGAACAGATTTTACGTTGGATTCGGGGCGAAACGGTACACGTATCGAGACAACCGTACCTCGGCCTTCAAACGAATTAAGCCGGATGCCATACCCTGGCCCGTATCTGAGCACGAGCCGTGTATGCACGTTTGTTATGCCGAGCGACTCGCTGTGGTCGATGCTGTCCACGTAATTCGCCGAAATCAGCTGCAGCCGTTCTTCGATGTCTTGCAGCTTCTCGCTGCCGATGCCCGGTCCTGTATCGGTAATTTCAAGAATCAAATCGTCTTTCTCATCGTAGGCGCTGACGATAATCGTCCCTTTGCCTTCCATCGGCTCGATCGCGTATTTGACGGCATTTTCCAGGATCGGCTGCAAAATCAGTTTGACCACGGAACACGTCATAAATTTGTCGTTCACATAAATCCGGCTGGTAAACTCACTCGGAAAACGAATATGAATAATCTCCAAATACTTGCGCAGATGCGTAATCTCTTCCTTGAGCGTCGTCTCGAGGCCGCTGTATCGCGCAGTGTACCGGTAGACGTCGGCGAGGTTTCCGGCCATCTGCTCAATCATCGGCATTTGCTCGAAATAGGCCATGCTTTTAATAATGCCGAGCGAGTTGTACAGCAGGTGCGGGTTGATCTGATTTTGCAGCGCTTTGATCAGCGCCTCTTTCTGATGCAGTTGCGACTGCACTTCCTTCACGCTCAGCGCGATGTTCGATTCGAACAAATCTTCAAGCCGGCTCACCATGATGTTGAAGCTGTGATTGAGCTGCTGGAACTCGTCCTGCCCCGGCACCAGCTCTGCGCGGATGCTTAAATCGCCGCCGGCGACCCGGCGCATCAGATTTTTGAGCGTCACGATCGGCTTCACGAATCTGGCGGACAGCATCGGCACAGCGATCAGGATGAAAATCGCGATAAACCCAAGAATGGCGAGCAAAGAGTTGGTGGCTAGACGTAATTCCCCGGCCATTTCCTCGTAAGGCACCATTGCTACAATTTTCCAATGCGTGCTTGCGGACACCACGGGAGCTATCAAATAGTCTGTGCCTTGAAAACGTTGAATCGTCGCGCCTTCATTCTCGGGCAGGCTTAGCTCCTTCAAATCCGTCTGCGAGCGGGAAAGGCCGTTCCATCGATGGTTGGCGTGGTACACGACCGTGTCGTAATCGGAAAGAATGAAGAAATCCCCCGTCTCTCCGAGTTTGGAGCGGCTGAATGCTTGATGAATCTCCGTCAGGTTGATGTCGATCACCAGATTGCCGATCAGCCCCGTCGACTCCACGCTGAAAATCGGCAGCACAATCGACAACACACCTTCCCCCACGCTGCCTGGATAATCCGCCAGATGCGTCGGGATCATCGACCGCTTGTCCAAAAGCGGCTGTCCGAACCACGGCTCGGACGAGTAATCGTTATTGGCGACGTAGGATTGCCGGATGGAGACGACGTCTTTGTTGCGAGAGACCAGAAACATATTCTGAATCTCGGGGAAATTGAGCGCGACGTAGCGGCGAAGCTCCCGCTCAATGTCTTCCACGTCGGCGCGCGCTCCATCCCGATCATCAAGCCAGTCCTGCACCTTGTCGCTCTCGATCAGCGAGGAAGAAGAGCGTTGAAACTCCTTAAAGTAATAGTCGAGGAAATAATTGAGCCGGTTCGTGGCTTCATTCGAGATATTGAAAAAGTCCTTTTTAATCGCGCGGCTGTAATAATAATGCGAAAAAAACGCCAGTAGCAGCACAGAGGCGATACTGACGCTCAGAAACGTTAATACCATTTTGGAGCGGATGGAGAGCCGTTTGACATAAGGCGGAAGTTTGATGGAATTCATATGCCCAGCCTCTTTCTGTATTCTTGCGGGGTCACGCCTGTCAGTTGCTTGAAGATGCGGTTAAAATAAGGCAAGGAGGCGAAGCCGACGGCAGCGGCCACTTCGTAAATTTTGACTTCCGGCGCCAACAGCTCCTCCTTGGCTTTTTCGATTCTTAACTGATTCACATAATTCAGATACGTGAGCCCAGTCGATTTCTTGAAAAGCGAGGAAAAATGCGACACGCTGAGATGCGCCATCTCGGCCGCTTCCGGCAGCGAATACGTCTTGGCATAATGCTCGTCGAGATGCTCGCATACCTTGCGGATCGCCATCCGGACGTGCTGATTGGCGTATTTGGGATAGAGGTCGATCCAGCTTGCGATCAACCCCTGAAAATGCCGACGTACCTCGGCCTCTGTTCCTGCCTCCAGCGGGCGCACGGGATAACCGCTGTCAATGCCGTGAAGGAACGCATTCATTTGATTGGACAAGGCGTTCAGCAGCTTGCTCCGGACATGTCCGGGTACTTTGAGCCGATACGTCTCGTTGACGACATGGTCAATGGCCTGCTGCACCTCGGTTTGCGCAAGGTCCGGCAGCGTCTCCGCAAACTTCTGGATACGCGCAATCGTCTGCCGGGTGTCCGACAGGCCGGCGAGCCGCTGCACCGAGCGCCGAAGCGCGTCGTGCAGCTCTTCCTCATTAACCGGTTTGAGCACGTATTCCGAGATCCCGAAGCGCATCGCTTGCTTCGCATATTGAAAATTGTCGTACCCGCTGACGATGATCGAAATGATCGGCAGCTCCTGCGTCGCGATCTGCTCCGCCAGCCACAGCCCATTCTTGCGCGGCATCATGATGTCCGTAATGACGATACTGGGCCAACTCTCCTCGATGTAGCTCCAGGCGTCCTCGCCGTTGCCCACTTCACAGACAACATGGAATTCTGGCCCGAGCTTTTCCACCATTTCGCCGATCATGCTGCGAATCCACAGCTCATCTTCCGCGATGACAACTTCCACCTTGCTCATGCGCTTCGCATCCTTTCTGTATGCAGCTTATCCTTACGGCCGCTTCAATCCGACCCGCTCGTACTGCTCGGGCGGCGCGTCGTGCGCCTCCATCAGCCCCAGCATCAGCTCCGCCATCCGCGCTTCGAGCTGCTCGTCCTTCAGCGGATGCTGCTGACTCGGATCCGACTGTCCGTCAAACAACAGGGTGCCGAACTGATGCAAGTCGTTATGCGGGTTCGCGTTAATCTTCATCGTCTGCAGCCCTTTCGTAAACGAAAACGGCTCCGCGAGCGAGAAGTGTTGAAGCTCTTTCACGCTGAACAAACACCGCATATGCGACGGCATCAGCGTGTAGTTATAGATCGGGCCGTTTGCCTTCGACACCGGCGCCTTCATGTACACGTACCGTCCGTCCGTACAGTTAATATGCCCGCCATGGATGCCGAATAGGGCCGCTTGCCGCACCGACGCGTCGTTCGCGATCGTTTCGCGGAGCGGCTGCCCCTGCATGTCGGGCGGAATCGGTACGCCAAAATAATCGAGCAGCGTCGGCGCCATATCGATCATTTGCACGAGGCTGTCCCGGCGTTCGCCGGCTTTGCCGCTGCGCGGGTCCCAGATAAAGAGCGGCGGCCTGGCAATTTCGTTGTAGAAAGGCTGAATGTTCTTCGCCCACCATTCATGTTCGCCTAACAGAAACCCGTGGTCCGAGTTGACGATGAGCATCGTATCTTTCCACAGATCCAGCTCATCCATCAGATCGAGGATTTTGCCCAAATGGTAATCGCACATACTGACAAGCGCGGCATATTCGAACCGGCAGTGCGCCACCACGTCAGGCGACTCCTGAATGCGTCGGTACGGCGGCCAGTCAAAATGCTTCCCCTCGTACGCATGCGGGTACATCTTGCGGAACGCTTCGTGTGCAAAAAACGGCTCATGCGGGTCGAACGTCTCCACTTGCAGGAACCAGTTATCCTCCCCGGCGTTGGTTCGAATGAACGCTTCACCCAGCTCAAACGTTACCGCTTGCGGGAACTCCTCCAGTTCGCGGATATACTTGCGGTTGATCCAGTCTTGCGTCACCATGCGCCCTGCGCTGTGGCCGCCGAGTCCTGTCGTATGCCCGCCCATATAGTCCGGCGTCTCGGGGTCGCGGATCTCCCCTTTCCACGGATCGCCTTCTTGCCCGCGAACAAATTCATACGTACTGTACCGGTTATGGTACGTTGCGCCCCCGTCTTCCCAGTAATGCTGATGATCGGTGACGAGATGGGTATAGATGCCGTTCTGCTTTAAAAGTTCCGGCATGGAATCGTCGAACGGTTCCAGCGGGCCCCAGCTGCGATGCAGGAAATTGTATCTGCCCGTATGCAGCTCACGTCTAGCCGGCATGCATGGCATGCTGCCGACAAAGCACGTGTCGAACACGACGCTGCGCTCGGCGAGCCGCTGAAAATTCGGCGTGTGAATCCAGCCGCCGTACGGCGGGAGCATGTGGCGATTGAGCGAGTCGAACATCAGCATAATAGCTTTCATGGCAATTTGCGCAGGCCGCCGTTGCCAGGCAAAGCAAAGGAAATGGCCGCATGCCTGCGCCCCTCCCTTCAAATTGTGGTGATTCCAATTAGAAAGCGTTTGCACACCAAATCTGCAATCATAGCACATGATCACGCTGAACACGAACGAGTTCTCACGCCGGTTAGCAAGGGCACACTTGCCGTTCACGTAAGATTAAGAATTAAATTAACATAGAGGCTAAACGCGGGTCAATTGAATTTTATGACATCCGGCATGTTCTACGTGCTGCAATCGCCCTCCCCTTCCCAATTCCCGCTTATTTTCCATGTCGCGCTCCCCTTCCCTCACTTTTTCCTCATATTCACCACCGCGTACCCCACCTTCACCTTCTTCACCTGCAATTTTACAGTTGATTTCGCTGAAATGGCGCTTTTCGAAGTGAACCACCTGCATTTCCTACAGCAAATTCTCCGGAATTTCGCCAAAATCTCCCGAAATACGCCATTTCCCCAATATTACCTGTACTTTTTACAGGAAAGTGACGATAATGGATAATTTCCTGCCAATTACCTGCACTTTCTACAGGTACGTCTCCCCGCTCCGATCCTAACTCCGCCCATCCCCCGCTTGACTCGCTGCAAAAAAATCCCGCCGAACCTTTTCAGGTTCAACGGGATTTCTATCTGCCTTATTAAGGCTACTCTATTAAGAGTACTGTTTATTGGTATACTCACTTTAGTCCCAGTAGCAAGCATACCGCTCCCTGAACTGCTGCAGCGTCTGCAAGGCATCCGCTTTTGGCATATACTCCAGCCCCACAAAGCCGGTGTATCCCGTCTCATGAATCGCCTTCAACACATTATCATAATTGATCTCGCCGGTGCCGATCTCATGACGTCCGGGATTGTCCGCGATGTGAAAATACCCGATGTCTGCGATGTTCGCGGTCAAGTTCCGAATGACATCACCTTCGGTGATCTGCTGGTGATACACGTCAAACAGCACCTTCACCTGGGGACTCCCTACCTGCCGGATAATCTCGAACGCTTCATCGGAACGGGCCAGGAAGTAACCTTTATGATCCACCCGGGTATTCAGCGGCTCAACCACAAGCGTGATGCCCGTTCCTTCCAATAGCGCGGCCGCAGCCTGCAGTCCTTCGATCAAGGAATCGGTCATCTCCGCTCTGGACACACCGGGAAGCTCGCTCCCCGTCTGCGAAATCAAATACTTGCAATTCAGCTGGTTCGCCACAGCGATACTTTCGCGAAGCCCCGACAAATAGCTCTCACGCTGAGAACGATCGGTGAGAGATACCATCTTCGTACAGGTAGAACCAAGCGTCATGTCGTACTCCTTCATCACTTGCTCAACCTCGTCCAGATCCTCGTTCCACCAACTCCAGAACTCAAAGCTGGTGTAACCCATTTCCTTCACCAACCGGATATTGTCCCGCGTAGTCCGTCCCGCTCCACGAAACACGGCGGCAAGCGATGGTGAAAATTTCATAGCTGCCCCTCCTTTAACGATTCCAAATTTCGCTTATTTCTGGTCATATTGCGCCAGCTTCTTCATCAGGACATCTCCTGACACGTAAGGCATTCCTGCGCTCACGCGGTTCACTTCCCTACTACTACCATTGTTTATACCTTCTTTTGTCGTAAAAAACAACGAAAATCCAAGCGGCTTTGCCTCCTCGACCACCGTCTTGTTATATTCGCCCATCGGGAAGCATAGCATCGACAGCTTGTTGTCGAGCTTCATTTTCAGATAGGCTTCCCCTCGGAGCAGATCGGTTCTAACTCGCTGCTTGCGCTCGGCATCGATTTCCATCCGCTGTTCCTTCGGCAGGAACACGCGGTTCGGCAGGGGCGCAATCCCATTGCCCGCTTCATCTTTTCTTTTTTGATGGAGATCGTACGTATGCGAATAGAAGCTGTACCCGTCGCGTTTCATTTCCCGAATTTGATTCCAGGTGAGAAACGGCAAAGACGGATAGTCCGAATCGACATCGCTGACAATGACGAAATTCGTTGCCGGATAGCCCATTTGCTTTAGAATCGGGTACGCTTTCTCGTAGAAGGAGCGGTAGCCGTCATCAAAGGTGATGACAACGGCGTTAGGCGGCAGCATTCTGCGTTTCGCTTGAAAGCAGGCGTAGTCTTCAACCGACACGACGTTGTAATGATTGTCTTTTAACGCTTGAAGATGCTGTTTGAACTTGACCGGCGTGATGGTGATGAAAGACTCCTTTTCGTCCAAATGGTGATACGTCAAAACCAGTGCCTTGTTCTTGTAGTGGATCGTCTTCGTGTCAATCGGAGGAAGATTGGATGCGCTTACATTTTTTGGGGAACAAACCGTATCCAGCGAACTTCCTTGCAGCGCACCTTGTTCATTTGCATGTGTCCAGCCCCCCATTAGGAGCATCATAGTAATAAAAACAGATTTCATCGGACGATCATCCCCCACGCCAGTAGTCCTTCATGCTACACAAATTCTCTACTG
The DNA here is from genome assembly GCF_003955665.1 of Paenibacillus whitsoniae. GTDB lineage: Bacteria > Bacillota > Bacilli > Paenibacillales > NBRC-103111 > Paenibacillus_E > Paenibacillus_E whitsoniae. The sequence continues at coordinate 152,235 of NZ_RXHU01000066.1, read as the reverse complement.
CTGCAGGAATTCCTCTTTTCTAGAACAAAGGCAGTGCACCCGCGCTGGATGCCCTGCCTTCTGTGGTTAATTGGACTGCTCGGAAGCCTACAGCTTCCCGCGATACGCCCGTTCATGATAGTTCGTGATGTACGTAAACAGCTTCTTGCCATCGTCCGTCAGCAGCTCGTCTTCATCCAAATTCAGGTACATCGCGCGGTACGTTTCCGGTACCCAAATGTACGGATGCACATAAGCCGTCAGATGAAACCCGACGCGCTGCCAGAATTGAATCCGCTCCCGATTCACCGGCGTCTCCTCGGCTTCGACTTCAATCACGATCGCTTTGCAGCCCGCTTCTATCGATGCCCAAGCCTGAATATCTGCGATGCATCGGCGCCCGAGCCCCCGCCCCCGGTGGTCCTGACGAACGGCGATGTAGTCAATAACGAGGACTTTCGCCTGCTTATTAACGGAAGACAACGCCATCGCGACAACGTCGCCATTCTCGTGCCACGTATGCAGTATCGCGATGCCCCGCTCAAACATGCGCTTGACGATGGCGCGACTTTTGCGTCCAGCTTCCGGGAACGCTTCATTGTAGACAGTCTCCGCTTGATTCCAGCGCGACTCCTGCCATTCATGGGTCGTTTCAAATGTTATGGACATGGGCATCACTCTTTCTTAGGGATGTTGCTCATCACGGTCTTAGCTTGCGGCACCTCGGCAAAAATAAACCGATGAATGCCGAAATCCGGGATGCCCGACTGCAGAATCGCGTCTCTCAGCGGATGCAAGTCCGGGGTAAACCGAACATCAATATCCAGTTCCATTAGTTCGCCGAGCAGATTGGGGATCGCCGTTACCTTAATCGGCTCGACTGTTTCCTCCGAAATGTAATACCCCGCATAGCTGTCAAATAAGCGAAATGTCGCAGGCGGCAGCTCGTACCTATACATCGTCATACTCCGAATTGCTTCGTACCAACGCGTTTCCACCGTGATTACCGTATTCGACGACGTACCGCCGAAGAAAGTCTGTACCTGTGCCTCGGTCATGTCCGCTGTACGTTGATAAACAATTCTCGGGCAGTTCCGCGGAAAATAAAACGTAAACGCATGCGTCTCATCAATCGCCCACACGACCGGCGGCATGTCCTGCCTGTTGGCTTTAACGCGGGGACGAAAAATCGAGATATCCGGTTCCTCGCTAAAATGGTACAGCTTCATCGCTCAAACCTCCTTTCGCATCGACTCGCACCGACAACAAAAACCACGCTTGCGCGCGGTTCGTTGTTGATTCAAAGCAGCTGTAAGGCCATCAAATCCTCGTCCCATAATACGCCGTCTACAAATAACGCATTGCTTTCGACGCCATACGTCACAAAGCCGAGTGATTCGTACATGCGCTTCGCCGGCAAATTGCTCGACGTCACACTGAGAGAGATCTGCATAAGCCCTGGCAGCTCTTTCGCCCTGCGGATGATGTCCTCCATCAGCCTGCGGCCGATTCCCTGCTTGCGAGCCTTCTGAGTGACGTACACGCCCCAGATGAACCCTTTATGCTTCAGCTTAAGACTCGTTTCCCGCATAAAGCCCGCCATGCCGACTAGCTCTCCCGCTTCGTCAAAACAGCCGAGAATATAGTTGTCTTCCGCCTCATTAATCCGCTTAAGCACTTGCTCATGCGAAAGCAGCATCGCCTCCTCGTGCGAAGACGAGAACGACGTCGGGCTTTGCTGAAGCCCCTCCAGACGCAGCTGCCAGAACGAATCGGCATCCTGTTTCGTAATTTTGCGAATCTCCATCTCTCGAAACGACCTCCTATCGTGAGTAGCTCCATACATCATGCTCTACTCTGCCGAAAAAGCCTCTGCTCCCCGCTTCCGCTGCCAGATCAATAGCAGACCGAACAGGACGACGCTGCCCATCGACACCCAGGAGCTGTAGAGGAACACTTGTCGCATGCCGTACGACGCGCTTAGAATCCCACCGAGGAAGCTGCCGATAATGCGCGCCGCGCCAAGGCTCAGCAGCCCATTCAGTGTCTGGCCGCTGGCTTTCCAGGCCGGCGGCACTTCGCGGTTGATAAACGTCGCCAGCGTCACCGCCAACACGATAAAAATAACACCGTGCAGCACCTGAACCGGCAGCATCCAGTACGGATTTTCAAATTGTGAAAATAAAAACCAACGAACGGCCGAAGCGAATGCCGCGACGAGCAGAATCACGGACATCGACACCCGCTTGAAAATCCAGCCGGAGAACAAGAGGAACGGCAGTTCGCTAAGCGATGATATGACCATCGACCAGCCGAGGAGCGAGCTGTCGCCCCCAACCTCTTTGAAGTAAATGGGAAAGAATGCGTAATAATAGCCTAATGTAATTTGCACGATAAAATTCAGACTCATGTAGAACATAAACTTCTTGTTGGTGAACAGTTCACGGAATTTGCCGCCCATCGCATTGGCCTGGCGTCCGGCCGCGGGCGGAAACTGCCACAGCAGCAGCAAAGCAACCGCCATCGCCCCCGCATAGACGGGAAACATCGAGCCGATATGATCTTTGGCGATATGACCGAACACGAGCGACATAATGGCGAAGCCAATCGTCCCACCAAGCCGAATCCAGCCGAAGCTGACTTTCGGGTGCCGATCCAGTTCTTCCAGCGTAATCGCATCGCTAAGCGCAAAGATCGAGGTCTGGAAAAACGTGAACACGCAAATCATCAGCAGTAAGAACATAAAAGTGTTCGACAGCGGGAAAAAGAGGATCGACGCCCCGCTCCCGATCAGTAAAGCCATTAAAACCATGTTTTTGGTGCGGGCTTTATCTCCGAACGCGCCCCAGATCGGTTGGCCGATCATGGCGACCAATGGGCCTAAACTGAGCATGACCCCGATTTGTTCCTGCGAAAACTGCTCATGACTCAAATATACGGGCAGAAAGGTGCCGTACACGGCATTCCCCATATAAATGACCGCGTAAAACAGAAAAAATGCTGCGAGCCTTGTCGACATTCCTTTGTAATCCTTTCTCCTTATGCCAATTAGGACGGATTCGCTCGATGCAAGACAGTATCCAGCGCTATTCATGCCCTTCACCATTCGTTAAAAACGATCATACCACAGCTGTCCCCATCCTCGCCCAGTTAAATAACCCCGATTCGCATGCGGTATCCAAACAGCACGGGCTTCTCCCCGCCCTCGAATTTCCAGTCGACCCTTTCGCGGAATGCGTTCACTTCCGGCTGCAGCTCCGAAGCGCCTTGTTTTAATGCGGTTTGGAAACCACCCTGGCTAAGCGCAAAGCCCGCAAAACGATCCGCGCTGCACATCTCCCACTGGTGGAACACAAGCTCGCGTGAATAGCGGAACAAGCCTGAATTTTGAATCTGCTGCAGATGCTCAAATTTATTCCAGCGGTGAGCGTGCTGCTGCTCGGGGGCAAGCTTCTTGCCGATCTTATCGGCTTTGGCAGTCAGGAGATCGTAGTGCAGCTCGATTTCGCCGTCCACGACCGGCGGCCAGTCGTAGTCATACGCGGCAAACACGCCGCCGGGGCGGAGCACCCGAGCAAACTCCGTCAGCGTGCTCTGCGGTTCCATCCAGTGAAACGATTGGGAACAGGTGATGATGTCCGCAGAGGCGTCCGGCAGTTCGAGCTGATGAGACAGTCTTTTAACGAATTGCAGCTTGTCCGGTCGGCCCATGGCCTCCCACTTCGCGAGCGATACCGCCCGCATGTCATCGCTCGGCTCAACGCCGACGATACGCTCCGCCTCGTCCAACCACAGAAACGTCGAGAGCCCTGTACCGCAGCCGACATCGACGACCGTTTCCGGGCGCCCGCCCAAATACGCGGTGAGCAGAGCGACCACTTCCTTCGGCGCATGCGGCCGATTCTCGTCATACAGCGAGCCAAAGCCCATGAAGCGCTCCACATTATTTTCGCGGATATGTTCCAGCATGTTAATACGCGCCACGAATATGTGACTTCACATTCGCCTCATAGAACTCACTTAAACGCGACAGCTCATCTTCCGAAAAGCTAGGAACCTCGAGTGTCCGCAGATTTGCTTCCACTTGCTGAACGCTTTTGAACCCGGGGATGACACACGTCACGTTCGGGTTATCCAAAATCCAGCGCATCGACGCACTCGCCATGCTGTCCCTGCCTTCGGCGATCCAGCGCAGTTCGTCGGCCAGTTCCACGCCTTTCGCAAACGGCAGGCCGGCAAACGTCTCGCCGACGTTAAACTGCTCGCCATTCGCATTGAAATGGCGATGATCATCCGACGCAAACGTGCTCGCCTGCGTGAATTTGCCGGTAAGCAGCCCGCTTGCCAGCGGCAGCCTTACAAGAATGCCCGTGCCGTTCGCTTTAGCGCGCGGGAACAGTTCTTCCGCAGGCTTTTGCCGAAACAGGTTAAAGATCACTTGCAGCGCTTTCACGCCAGGCACGCCAAGGCAGAACAGCCCCTCTTCCACCGTTTCGACGCTGACGCCGTAATGACGGATTTTGCCTTCCGCTTTCAGCTTGTCCAGCACTTCGAATACGGCCCCATCTTGCAAAATCGCCAGCGGCGGACAATGAATCTGATACAGATCGATTCGCTCGCGGTTCAGCCGTTTGAGACTGCTTTCGCAATAAGTCCGTACTGTGCGTTCTGAATAGGTCTGCGGATCGTGAATATCTCCCGCCCGGCAAAATTTGGTTGCGATGTATACATCGTCCTCCCGGCCCCGTGTCGCCTGAGCCAGCAATTCTTCCGCATGTCCGTTTCCGTATACGTCCGCTGTATCGAAGAAGTTTACGCCGGCTTCCATCGCCGCTGCTAACCCCCGCAACGCCTCCTCATCGCTCGAGACGCCCCAGCTGCCGCCAATTGCCCATGTGCCGAAGCTAACCTCACTCACCTTCAGTCCTGTATCTCCCAACTCACGATATTTCACATTGACTCCTCCTTCGGATTCGTTACTCCTTCAGTGTAAACACACTGGCCCCCAGTTTCAAGCGCTGACGGCGTACCGCACGAGAACGGGGTGATGCGGAAGCGGCTGATGACGAATCTTGATGCTCAGGGAGAGCGTCATCCCTAAAGTCGTGGGTGTTCACAAAAATATAAATTATGCAGCTGGATCCTGGAGTAAAGTACGGATATTTGACTTTCTATTATTTGGTTAATTGGTAAGTTAGATGTATGGATCATTTCCATAATAACTTTCCTAAGGAGGATTGTGTAATGCGAAGAAAACCAACACTTGGTTTGGGGTTGGCGTTAACGATGGCGCTTGGCTGCATCGGCGGACTGCTGCCTGCACCAAGCGCGCTTGCAGCTGCAACGACCTACTACGTGGCACCAAATGGCAATGATGCTGCAGCGGGAACTTCAGAAGCTTCTCCCTTCAAAACCATCAATCAATGCGCTCAAATCATGAAGGCCGGGGATACTTGCCTCATCGCATCGGGGACGTATCGAGAGACGGTTACGCCCGCTGCATCCGGCCAAAGCGGTCTGCCCATCACCTTTCAGCCAGTCCCCGGTGCAACCGTCATTGTAAGCGGTACCGAACCGATCAGCGGCTGGACGCAGCACGCCGGCCATATTTATAAAGCCGATCTGCCTTGGAGCCTTGGGAAAGAAAACCAGCTATTCGTTAATCAGGAGGGAGCCCCCTCCCCGCTTTGGGAAGCGCGTTGGCCCAATATCAGCGAATACACGCTGCCCGGCTTAAAAGCGGGGGTCGCCACGGCGGACGCAGGGGGAGCGACGTCGATCGTTGATTCCGACCTGACGCAGCCTGCCGACTTTTGGAGGAACGCTTTGGTCTGGGAAAGAGGCGGTAACGCATACCAAGGCATGACCAGCAAGGTGACAGGCTATGACAGTGCGACCCATACCCTCACGTATGAACCGATTACGGGCGATTATCCGGAGCTGTATCCCCGACAGGGCAGCACCTATTTCCTTAGCGGGGTTCTGGGCGCACTGGACGCTCCGAATGAGTGGTATGTGGATGAAGCGGCCCACAAAGTGTATCTGTGGGCGCCGGACGGCGGAGTTCCTTCCAATGTTGAGGTTAAAAAGCGCAAAACCGCCTTTAATTTAAACGGAAAATCCTTTATTCACATGAACGGCATTCATACCTTTGCTGCCAACATCACGATGAACGGTTCAAGCGACAATGTTTTGGATGGCATTCAGGCCGACTATGTGTATTTCTCGAACTATTCCCAGAATACGACGAATCCCGATCAGCTTAATGGCGGAATCAGCATCACCGGAGACAACAATGAGATCAAGAACAGCAGAATTGCCTACGCCTCGGGCACGTTAATCAATATTGAGGGGAACGGCAACCGCATTGTGAACAACGTCATTCATGACGGCAGCTACATGGCCTCCTACGATCCCCTGATCAAGCTTTCAAGCGGGACCGGCAACCTGATCAGTCACAACGAGATTCGAAATTCAGGCAGATTCAACATCTACTGGAGATCGGGCAGCGGAGAAATCTCCTACAACGACATCTCCAATGGGATGTGGCTTTCCCGCGATGGCGCACTGCTCTATAGCTGGGGCCTCGATATGGGCAACAGCAACATACACCATAATCTGATTCACGACAGCAAAGGCACGGATATGAGCGTCGGCCTCTATTTCGATAATTATGCGAACAATGTTGTGGCGCATCATAACGTTATTTACAACAACGACGTAGGCATCCAGCTCAATACACCGGGCAATTATCGGCTCATTTACAACAACACGGTTGTCAACAATACAACCAGCAGCGTCGGCTTTTGGGGATCTGCGCCCTATGACCAAGAGTTGTTCGGCTCCAGGGTGTTTAACAACATTTTTACGAACAGTGTCTCCTTAACGGCAGACACGGCGAACGGATATAATACCACGTCGAGCGCCGGCTTGAATTTTGTTAATCCCTCTTCGAACGACTACCGGTTAAACCCAGGCTCAACGGCAATCAACACAGGGGCGGTTATTCCAGGAATCACCGAAGGCTATCTCGGGCCTGCCCCGGATGCAGGCGCTTATGAGTTTGGCAGCATCGACTGGAAGGCAGGGCCGGATCTGACCAATCCGCCAAGCGTCAATTTCGTTCCCATCAATACCCCCTATATGAACCTGATCTCGAACAGCGGCTTTTCCGGGAATACGGATAAATGGCTGAAATGGACCACGAACGGCACCACCGACGTCCAGCAGGTGCCCACTTCTCCCGACTGGCAGGTACGCGGAAGACAATTCCGTCTGAAGCTTGGGCCAGGCGGCGCCGGCGTGGAACAGAAAATCACGGGGCTTAAGCCGGACACCGAATATAAATTTGTGGCCTGGGTGTATAACGAGCCCGGAGAAGCCGTGAACCTCGGCGTGTTTAATTACGGCGGAAACGCCATCGATATTACGTCGAAAGATACCCAATATGTTCGTAAAGAGATTCCGTTCCGCACCGGTCCTACGAATACGGAGGCACGCGTGCGCATCTATAAATCCGGATCGGCGACAGGCCTTTCTTATGCGGACGATACCGGTCTCATTGAAAACACACCCTTCGATTCAGGGGTAAGCCAAGATCTCCTGAAAGAGATACAGATTTCGGCGCCGATTAATCTTTACACCGTCGGCGAGCAAGGCGAATTGCAGTTGACCGGAACACTGCAAAACGGTAAGCCGGCAGATCTCTCTACAGCCAATGTCCAGGTCGTTTCCAGCGATCCGCAGGTGCTGCGCGTGAATAGCGCAAGCAATGGCACCGTATCCGTTACGGCCTTGTCTGAAGGCCAAGTCAACGTAACGGTAACCGTGAACAAGGATGGCATTACCAAAGCCGCTTCACAGCTCCTAACCGTCTTCCCCGCCGGAGGAACGGATACGGGAGCGACAGGATGGACGGTGAGATCGTATGGTTCACACAGCAAAGGCTTTGTTACTGTCGGTACCGATGGGACCTATTCCCTCGTAGGCGTTGGGGATAATGTATGGGCTGCAACGGATGATTTCATCTACCTCAGTAAACCCGTACACCTGTCAGACCCTAACATTAAAGTAACGCTTACGGCTACGATAGACGCCTTCGACTTCCCGGATCCCGCATCGGTCGGCTTAATGTTCCGCGCCAAAGACACAGCGGATTCGAAGCACGTGCAGTTCCGAACAGATGGAACCGGCAAGGTGCTCAGGTATGTATTCCGAAACAACGACAGCATACTGGATGCGCAGAAGCCGCCCGCCCAACAGCAATACTGGGGCTCATCAACAGGGCTGCTGCTTGACTATGCGGGCAAGAGTATTAGCCCCCCGTTCCAGATGAAGCTGGTCAAGGAAGGCAATAAGGTTACCGGCTATTACTATAAAGATGCTCAGTGGCAATCCATCGGTTCCACAACTGTGGAATTCGACGGAACCGACTTCCTTGCCGGTATCGGCCTGTTCTCGGGAAGCGGGAAGCCGCCGGTTAAAGCCGTCATCTCGCAGTTGGACGTGCAAGTGGAGGAAGTGCTTTCCTCCGTTTCGATGACAGCGGATTCCCAGTATCTAGGGGCCGGAAGCTCGGCTGCCCTGACGGTCACCGGCCATATCTCCGATGGGTCTCAAGCGGATCTAAGCCAGGCGACGATCGTCTACAAAAGCGACAACAACGAAGTGGCGAATGTCGACAGTCATGGCATCGTAACCGCTGCTGGGGAAGGCATTACGTCGGTTCATGCAGCGATTACCCTGGGCGGTGTAACGAAGGAAGTCAACACAGGCTTCATTGCGGATCTCCACGCCCCGATTACGACGGCTGAGGCTGTATACGGCACGCAAGCAACGATCGTGGCCCTCTCGTCGACCGACAATCTGTCCGGCGTGGCGACAACCGAGTATCGGATCGGCGACAGCGGGACCTGGAGCACTTATACAGGGCTTATTTCGATCGAGCAAGGCGGTACACAAACCATCCAATATCGTTCTGTCGATAAGGCCGGCAATGCAGAAGCGATTAAATCCCTGATCGTTGGCTTGATGGATTTTACCCCTCCGACGCTGACGGTGACACTGGATAAAACTTCCATATGGCCGCCGAATCATAAAATGGTCGAGGTCCATGCTGCCGTGAATGCGAGCGATGCGGATTCGGGGATAGCCTCGGTCATCTTGACCTCGATTACCTGCAGTGATCCGAGCAGCGCCAGTGACATCCAAGCGGCCATCGGTACGCCTGCCACAACGTTCAGCCTGCGAGCCGAAAAGGTGCGCACCTATACCATCACCTACACGGCTACCGACAACGCTGGCAATAGAACCGTTGTTTCAAGCTTTGTCACGGTTCCTCATGATATGTCCGGGAAATAAATGAGAACAAACAACCCCCTCGTATACGAGGGGGTTGTTGCAATGTTGTATCATACTCATTTGTAAATATTTCTCCGGCTTCACCTTACCTTCGGCCGCTTGCCGTCATTTTGACATCACGGCGCTCCAGTCGATCTTCGTAGAAGTTCCGGACGCCATGGAGGCATCCGCCCGAAAACCGACGAGATGCCCGACGAGGGCATGCTCCAAAGACGTGGAGAATTGAGCGGAAGCATCTCCACGCACAACCCGTACGAAATCCTCGACGAGCCGGTGATCGCCGCCGCCATGCATATCGCGGCTGACCGGAATTTCCACCCGTCGCTCGCTGTACACGCCTCCTTCCCGCAGATGCGGGTGGCGCACGACGAAGAAGCCTTCCTCGAGCTCACCGTAGATCTCGCCCTTCGTTCCCGTAATATGCACGGTGCGACAGGCTTTCGCCGCACCGCCCACTAAATTGTGAACGGCAGTGCTGCCATCCTCGAATTCCATCATCACCGCCTGATGATCGGCGATATCGTTATCGCACCGCCAGACGCAGCGGCCGAAAGGATTGTCGGTGCGCAAGCTCGCCAGCCTCTCCTCTTCGCTCAAGCGCACGCCGTCCAGGTAACGAGGCCATACGTAAACCGGCCACAGCGGATGGTCCACATACAGCTTTTTCGCCGAGTACGGACAGTTGGCTTCGATAGCGCAGTCGGTCAAGCAGCGGCTGCCCGACCCTTGAGGAGCGCGGGACTCGTGAAAATACGACCGTCCGCCATAGCTGCTCACCTTGACCGGCCGCACCTTCGACTGAAACCAGGTGATGAGGTCGAGGTCGTGGCAGCATTTTTGCATGAGGAAGGACGAGCCTCCCTGCGCCTGATTCGCGAATTTGCCGCGAACGAATGCCGTAGCCATGTGGTGATAGTCCACATTTTCCTCCGTCTGCATGTGGAGGATGTCTCCGATCGTCCCTGCTTCCAGTTCCCTCTTCAGTTCGACGTAAAACGGGGCATACCGCAGCACATGGCAGATCATCACCTTGCGGCCATACGCTTGCGCCGTTCGATACAGCTCCAGCACCTCGTCCTCCGCAATCCCGATCGGCTTCTCCAGCAGCAGATCGTAGCCTTTCTGCAGCAGCGGCAAGCTCGTCGCTACGTGTTGGGCGTCTAACGTACCGTTAATCGCCGCATCGGCCAGCTTTGGCCGCACGACGAGTGCCTCCACATCCGCGAACACCATCTCCGCGGCTAGCCCATACTGTTCAGCCACATGCGCGCGACGGAGCGGGTTCGGGTCTACCACCCCGACCACCCGCATCTGATCCGGATGACGCAGCGCGTAGCTTGCGTAATTCATACTGCGGCTGCCAGCCCCCACAATGATGACCTCTACAGGTTTATGATTCATATTCATCTCTCTTCCTCCCTCCGCTTCGACGCCAATGCAGCGCCGATCTCCCGATTGACGCGTTCCCGCAGCCCGAGCAACCACGCCGCCTCATGCGGATACCGGCTAAAGCTTAGCGGCTCCGAGAGTCCCTCTTCGATCAAAACCAGCACGGCATCGCGCCCGACCAAGCTTTCCAGCAGTTGCAGAGCTCTAAGATCCTGCAAGCCCTCGTAGAAGACGTCCATGCGGATCGATTCTACCGGCCCTGCATCCCCGGGATACACCAGGAAGGCATCGCCGGAAGGAAAACTGCCGCCGGCATCCGTCACCCGATACGGGTCGATCGCTTGCAGTGAGTACTGCGTATTCCAGAAGTTGTAGCCCCAGTGCAAGAAGCCGGCAATCTGAAACTTATATAACTGAACGCCGATCACCCGATTGCGAGCGGACGGCATATTGAAAAACCGATTGGACACTTGCCGGTACTGCACGCAGCAGTAATACGTCCACAGCTCCGGCACCTGCAGCTCGAGGAAAAGTTCGATGTGGTCGTTCGCCGGAATCGGGCGCTTCACCAGCCCCTGTTCATAATACTCATAATTGGTGAGCGCATCGATAATCGGGAAATTCCCCAAATGCGTCTGCATCAGCTCGCTTGCGCTCCGGTACCAGGGCATATGCTCCAGCAAAGGCTCATCCGAGATATGAAAATAGCACCGATTCTCCAGCCCTTGCGCTCGAAGGAACGTCATCAAAGCGGGCAGGTACTGGTTGAGAAACGACGTATACGCCTCTCCGGTTGCATCCGTCTCCCAGCCGAATATGCGGCGCAGCTCCCCCTGCCCCTCCGCCAACACCTTCGGAGCGTGCTTAGCGCCCCATTGCGTGAACAGGTGTGAGAATTCGAAATAACGAATTCCGATTCGATCGCACAACGTGATCCAGCGCAGCAGGCGATCGAAGCCGAATTCGTATTTGCCGCCCTCGACGATCCATACATCGACCAGCTGAACGGTCGGCCGCTCGCCGCCGACTTGGGTATCGAGCGGAGGCGTGAAGTGCGGTGTAAGCACCATGTTCATGCCGTGCTGTACAGCGGTTTGCAAATAGCTCTCGATCAGCCTCCAGTGTGCATCGCTAAATACGTCAACCCCGTAGTAATTCGCCAAACAATCGGGATGAAACCATTCCGTGTGAATAAGCGTCTGTTGTGGCAACATAACGGGGATCACTTCCAAGCGGAACCACTCCTCCCCAAGCGTCTCCCCTGTCGAAGATGCAAACTTCACTGCGACGGCATACTCGCCTGCGGGCGTCTCCTCGCCAAGCTCAACGGTGACCCATACGGAACGCCATTGATAATGAATCCCCACAACGCCTCGCTCTTCGTCGATCGGGTACAGCGGATCGGGATACAGGCCGGGCGTGACCCGCAGCACATTGTCATCATGGCGTCGCTGGCAGGGGAGCTCCGACGGCGCCAAGCCAACCTTCTGCAACGTAATCGCCGCCGGCAGCCCGGACATAACACTCACCCGAATCGGCTTGGTCAAGGCAGGAGCCCGATAGGCGACCTGGAAATGGAACGTCTCCCCGCGCAAGGCCGTGCCCCGCTCATATGGGTCATCCGTAAGCTCCTCATCCGGAAATACTTTGACTAAAGAATGGAGACAGCGTGTCTCGAAGACAAATACATCTTGCATGTGAATTCCCCTTTGTTCGGTTGGCTTAGGATCAGCGTAACCCCCGGAAAAAGCAAAAGAAAGTGCAAGATTCGCACTTTCTTTCACTGAAACAATGTACAATTTGAACTTTTATGAACGATGAAGCTGATTTCTAACGTGCTGCTTACAGGGACAGCGATTTTTTGATGCGATAATCCTTCGGCGTCGTGCCGAAGCGTTTCTTGAACAGCTTGAAGAAGTAGCTCGGCGAGCTGAACCCAACTTTCTCGGAGATTTCGTTCACCGGCAGATTATTGTTCTCCAGCAGCATGACCGATTTCAGCAGTCGAATTTCGTTCAAATAATCCGCAACGGAGATCGTCTCCTGCTTCTTGAAGATACGGCCGACATACGCCGAGGACATCCGCAGCATATCGGCGATTTCCTGCAAGCTCAGATTCGGATCGGAGTAATTCGCCTGAATCACGTCTTTAATCGTATCGATGATAAAATGATCCTTCGTCTCCGTCCCCCGCTTCTGATCCTCGAAAATCGCGCTGAGAATGGCGCCGAACTCCGCAAAAATATCGTCCAGCGTCTCCTTCTCGAAGACGAGGCGATCGATGGAACGAAGGTCGATGAGCAGCGGCGACAACTTATTCTGGTTGATTTCGCGAACCGTCTGTTTGATCAGGATGCCGAGTTGAATCACCGACTGCACGACGGCGTCAGAGCTCATCCCTGCGATCAACCGGCGCAGATGCTCCAGCTCTTGGAAGACGCTGTCGGGTCGGCCAGCTTTGATTGACTCCGCAAATTTGCGCTCAAGCTCAAGCGGGATGTGCGCTTCAACATTCGCCAAGTTGCTCTGCACCATCTCCGGCGTGATGATTGAACCGTGGCCGAAATTCATTTTGTACAGATGGTAATCCAATGCTTTCTCGTAGCAGGTTGTCAGTTCGTGATAGTGGGATGTGACATCGCCAAGCGCCGCCGTAAATGTAACGTGGTAGTACTCCCTGAAGATCCGCTGCGCCTCCTGAAGCAGCTTGGTGATAGCCGCGTAGCTTTCCTCCGGTCGCGCACCTGCTTCGAAGACCAGCACCAGGTGGTCGCCGCGAATATCAACGACGTCCCCGCGCAGTTCCTCCAATACAACTTCCCGAATAATATTGGATACGGCAAAATTCAGCAGGTTCACATCCACGCCGAGCATTTTGTCTTTTAACTCTCCGTAGCGGTCAAGCTTCACAACCCCGACGATGCTTTTCTTTTCCAAATCGACGTTGACATACCCGCCCCGTATGCACTCGGACCATTCTTCGGAGGTGAAGGCACGGCTGTCCGTGAAGAGCTTGCGCAGATAATAGGAACGTATAATCGCTTCATTACTGTCGTGCCTCGTCTGCTCCGTCATGAGCTTTTCGATCAGATGGTTGTAGATATGCGAGATGTAGCTAATCTCGTCCTGCTCGTTCGAGCGATCCGGCTCGCCGCCGGGCAAGCGCTTCGTTTGATTGAGCAATCCGTTGATCGGCGAATACAGGCGATTCGAGACGATGAAGGAGGCCGCAATAGCGAGAACGAGACAGATCGCGGCGACCGTGAGGAACACAATTTTCAGCCGATCCACCGCGGCGATCACGCCTTCATACGGTTCGACATCGACAATAACCCAATTCACCGAGTTGTTTACCAGGTAATTGACAATTTGCTTCTCGCCGTGCGCCATATACGTAAACTGGGAAACTTGGCGATGGGAAGAAGCGATCTGCCGATACACTTCGCCCTTCAGGTCCCCCAGATCTTGGTCGTTTTGAAAGTCCGGGCTGTACATTTCTTGATGCTGATCCAGGACGAAAATACGATTGGCTCGGTTCGTAGACTGCCGATTCATCAGTTCCAGCTTCTCGAACAGCCACTCCGGTTTGACATTGATGATCAGCGCGCTGTCCTTCTTCGTATACGCATCCAGCGAATCGTACATAAACAAGGAAAATACTTGCTGCGGACGCTCGGGATGCTTGAGATCCGGGATGTAGCGGAGCGGCATCATCTGCATTTTAGAAATCGGCTTGCCACCGCTCAAATATTCACCAATCAGATTCATCAGGTTGCTCGTTGAGCTCGTGATCGCATCATCTCCGCTTGTAAAAAACATGTTACGCTTGCTGTTGTAGAACACGATGGAATGAATAAAGGAATTATAGGCGATCGTCTTGCTTAGCTTATTGACGCGGTCGGTATCTTCGAAAGTGTCCCGTTCGCCGCTGAATAACAAATGGGCCATGTCGGTGTCATAGAACATGGAGATGGCAAAATTTTTCACCGTATCATTCATGTAAGTTATGTTGTAATTGATTTGAGAAAGCACCTTCTCATTGGCTTCCTGCTGCGAATCCAGACTAATCTTCTTGGAATACAGAAAAGCGGACAGCAAAGAGGCCAGCATCACGGAGATAATAAGCAGATTGATCGACAGAATGATACGTATCAAGTATTTCCGCTCCCTGTACTTGCGCAAGTAGTTATTCATCGGTGCTTCCCCCTTATTCCGGCTTCCTTGACAGTCCCCTTCGCCCGGCATTCCAACCTTGGCATGGCTGATCTATACCTATTTCAACATAAACCGCAGACTTCCTTTTTGCAGATAGACACCCTTCGGTTGACCGAAGGGTGTCCGCTGATACTGCGGGACTAACGCCTAATCATCAAGCGAGCAGATGCATCTGCTCCGCCAGAACTTCCCCACGCAGGGGGCGGCCGTCGAGATAAGCCCGCAGATCGTTCACCACCCCTTTGGCAATGCGGCGCAGGCCATTATTGACGGCGCCTGCGAGATGCGGGGTCAGGATCACGTTCGGCAGCGTGCGGAACGGATGGTCGGCTTGCGGCGGTTCCGGGTCGGTGACGTCGAGACAGGCGAACAATCTTCCCCTGCGCAATTCGGCTGCAAGCGCCTCCTCGTCAATGACCGAACCGCGGGCTGTATTGATCAGCACCGCGTCGTCTTTCATCATCGCCAGACGTTCAGCGTTAAACATGTGATAGGTTTCCGGCAGCGATGGCAAATGAATGGACACGACGTCGCTTTCTCGCAGCAGCTCCTCCAGCTCAAGCTTCTGCGCGCCCATCTTCCTGGCTTGCTCCTCGCTAACGAACGGGTCGTAGAGAACAATCCTGACATCAAACTGCTGCAGCAGCTTGATGTAGTGGGAACCCGCCCGGCCAGCTCCGACGACCCCGACCGTCAGACCGTACACTTCGCGTACCCGCGAGCCGTCGCCCCAGCCGCCGGCAGCCGTCTCCCGGCTGAGCCGCCACATGTCCTTGAGCGACACGATGGTAAAGCCAAGCGCCGTCTCCGCCACGCCTTGGCCGAGTGCTTCAGTCGCGTTGGCGACGCGTACCCCGCGCTGCCACAGCGCCTCAGTCACGATCGGCTTCACCGTCCCAGCCGCATGCAGGACGATCTGCAGATTCGGTGCGGACTCGAGCACCCGCTCTGTCAGCGCACCGCAGCCCCACGACGTAATCGCCACATCCGCACCGGCAATCAAGGCGCGCATCTGCTCCTCCGAGGGGTTGCCGGTTTCCTCATTGAGCGTTACCTCGCCCAATTCGCGGAGCTGAGCGAGATGCTCAGGCCCGAAGATCCGGTCCCTTTTGTCTATTCCTAACAGCATAGCGATCTTCAATCGAAATCCTCCCAATTCTCTTGTATGAAAGTCTGAGCTATTCCTATGAAACATCGCTGTTTGTGGAGATAGCCCAGCTTTACATGGGTTCCTACGCTACCTTTATTTCTTGCCGTTCGCTTTCAGCCACGCATCGAGCTGCTTCTGACGCTCAGCGACGATGACATCGGCACCGGCCTTCTTCAGCTTCTCCTCATAGACCGGCAAGTACTTCTCCGGATCGAGCGTACCGGTCCCGAGCGCGGCGAAATACTCGTCGTTGACCGCTTTGACGTTCGCGGTTTCCGTTTTGACCGGATCCGTGTTGAAGACAAACCCGGTGAGTGGGGACACTTCGCCTTCGGCGTTGACTTTCGCGGTCTGCTCCAGCTTGTCGGCCGGCGAACCTTCCGGCAAATATTCATTGATAATACTGCCGAAAATCCAGTCCGTGTTAGTAAAGTAACCGGCATCTTGATTAATTTTAATAAAATTGCCTGTCGTCTTCGTGTAATGCTTGCCTTCGATTCCGTAAACAAGCGTGTTATACAGCTCTTTATCCGTATTCACCAGTTCCAGGAACATCATGGCTCTCTCCGGATTTTTGGATGTACGGGAGATAGCGTTCATTGTGCTTGCAGCCCCGCTGAATACTGCTTTCGCCAGCGGTACGAGCACGACGTCGTTGCCGCCGTCCGCCGCCTTGAATTCCACTTCGGAGCCCGGCTTGCCGGTAAAATCGAACCAGACGGCAGTGGTACCTTTGTTGTAGGCGTCCGCCGCATTTTTAAGCGTTGCTGCATCCTGATTAATGTAGCCCTTCGTGTACCAGGAGTGAACGAGCTTGAAGTTGTCTCTCATTTCATTCGTCACATCCGGAAGGACCTTGAACGTGGGGTCGTTCTTGTAAACCGGCCCTTTCGGATCGATATTGTACAGATAGCCGGTATAGAAGCCG
Source organism: Paenibacillus whitsoniae (assembly GCF_003955665.1). Taxonomy (GTDB): domain Bacteria; phylum Bacillota; class Bacilli; order Paenibacillales; family NBRC-103111; genus Paenibacillus_E; species Paenibacillus_E whitsoniae. Next base: position 135,214 of record NZ_RXHU01000066.1, on the reverse strand, counting down.
CGCGTCGTGCCGAATGGAACGATCCCCGGCTCGTTATCCTTAATCTGCTTGAGGAACGGCTCGATGTCTTCTATCTTTTTGATAGAGCTGGTGTCGAGTTTATACTTATCGGCAAAGCGCTTTTGAATAACCAGGCCCACACGGGTAGCGGAGATTTGGTAATTCGGAACCGCATAGATTTTGCCGTCCATCTTCGCATCGTTCCAAAATTTTTCTTCCATGGTTTGGTAAAGCTTCTGACCTTGGTTCTTCAGCAGGTCGTCGAGCGGCTGGAACACGCCCTTTTTCTGATTCAGATCGAATTTAAACAACCAGTTCGAAGTCCAGATAATATCTGTCACTTCGTTCGACGCCACAATCGTGTTCATCTTCTGCTCGTAAGTGCCGAAATCGATCGGCATCAGCTTGATCGTTGCGTTGATTTTCTCTTGCGTAATCTTGTTGACGGCATCGTTCACCAACTGCAGATCCGGATTCGCTTTGTTCTGCGGGTAATACCAGGTCAGTTCGACCGGATCGAGCTTCTTCATGCCTGTTGATGCAGACGGAGCCGCGCTGCCGGACGGAGATGCACTGCTTCCCGGATCCGAAGCATTGTCTGTGCTGCTGCCGCAGCCGGTGAGGGCCATGGCGAGTGCTGAACTAAGCGCAAGAACGGACATCCACTGAAAACGCGTTTTTTTTCTGGTCATCTTTTCCAATGAAGAAACCTCCCTTAAAATGGTCATTAAGCTATCTATGAAAGCAGTGATGACAAGCTGAATCCTGATCCTCCTTCGATCCCCCTCCTTCCCGGCTCGGCCACCCCCGCTAGCAACTTATCCTTTAATGGCGCCGATGGTCAGTCCCTTGACGAAAAACCGTTGGAAGAACGGGAACACCAACAGCATCGGACCGGCCGACAGAACGGCAACTGCAAATTTAGCCGATGTCTTCGGAAAATCCCCCATATTGACACCCAGCGAAACCATAGCTGTGGCAAACTCGGGCCTTGAGGTGATGAAATCAAGGGTATTCATGGTTCGCACGAGCAGCAATTGCAGCGGCACCAGCTTCTCCGTATTGATAAATAAAAGCGCATTGAACCATTCGTTCCAGTAGTTAAAAAGGATAAACAAACCCAGCGTCGCCAGCGCCGGCTTCGAGAGCGGAAGGATCAGTTCCGCGTAAATCCGCCACTCGCGCGCTCCCTCCACCTTCGCCGACTCGATGACTTCGGTCGGAATTTTGGCCATAAACCCCTTCATGATCAGCACGTAAAAAGGGCTGAGCAACCCCGGTACGATCAAGGCCCAGATCGAATCTTTCAGGTGCAGCAGCTGGGTCATCAGAATGTAGAACGGCACCAGACCGCCGTTGAACAGCATAGTGAAGAACACGTAGAAAGAGGTTACCCGCTGCAGCCCGTAATCTCTTCGGGAAAGCACATACCCCATCGTGGAGGTCAGGACCAGAGAGATGCAGGTGCCGATGGTCGCAACGATGATCGTCACGCCGTAAGCACGAAGAATCGTTTCCGGCGTTTTCAGAAAGTAGTGATACGCCGCAGCGCTGAATTGCTGCGGAATCAGGCGAAAGCCGTTATGCAGAATCGACTGTTCGTCAGAGAACGAGATCACGATGACGAGGGCGAATGGAACGAGCATTACAATTGTAATCAAGATGAAAATGGCATGAATGATCAGCTGGCTCCATACCGCTTTGGACTGTTTGACTACCACGGATTGCTCCCTCCTTAGAACAGTGAATTGTCCTCGTTAATTCGTCTTACGATGAAATTTGCGGCAACAACGAGCACGAAGCCGACGAACGACTGGTACAGACCGACGGCGGAAGCCATGGAGACGTCGGCGATCTCACTGAGCGCACGGTAGATGTAAGTGTCGATAATATCCGTCGTCGCGTATGTCATGCCATTGTTGTTCGGGATAAAATAGTGCAGGCCGAAATCTCCCCGGAACATGTTGCCGATACTGAGAATCAGCAGAATAATAATTAGCGGCGTCAGCTGAGGGATCGTGATGTTCGTCACCATCTGCATCCGCTTGGCCCCGTCGATGCGAGCCGCCTCGTACAGCTCTCCGTCAATCCCGAGAATGCCGGCATAATACACCATCGCCGAGAAGCCGATTGCCTTCCATAGATGCACGATGTTCAAAATGTAGGGCCAGTATTTCGGTTCGAAATACCATTGGATTTTGTCCATGCCCGCCGACACTAGCCAGCTGTTGATAAACCCGTTGTCATGATCGAGGAACGCCAGCGTGATATAACTCATGACGACCCATGAAAGGAAAAAGGGCAGGATTAACGCGGTCTGATAAATCTTGAGCCACTTTTTCGCAATTTCATTGAGGAGAATCGCGACAGCGAGCGCCGCGATCGTAGTCAGCAGCATATAGCCCAGGTTATACAGCACGGTGTTGCGGGTAATGCGGAATGCGGTTTCACTTTTGAACAGAAATTCGAAATTTTTGAAGCCGATCCACTCGCTGCCCAGAATGCCCTTGTCATACCGATAATTTTTAAAGGCGATGATGACCCCGAACATCGGAATGTACGACATGATGAAAATATAGATGACTGCGGGGAGCGAGAGCGTAAACAGCTCGATATTCCTGCCGAAGAACCGGAATGCCTTCTTGCGCCTCATGGGATGCCTTCCTCCTTGCTTGTAGCGTTTGCTTGGCTTGCTGCCTGAGAACAAGATAGCCCGAATTTCATCTATAAAACAGTGCAAAAACTGTACTTTTGTCTCCATTTCATGTGAACGATCTGCATTTTACTAACTGAAGTCCGCGCTGGCCGCGGCATGCCGCAAGGGCCGGCACGCAGACCGCTTGCAAAGGTGCCAAAAAGGCTGGGACCCTCAAGCAACGTCAAAAAGGCTGAGACCTCCCGGTGCGGTGGACACCTTCGTTCTCAGCCTTGCCCTATATAGGCGTTAGGGTCACTTCCGCCCCTTCTCCTTCAACCATTCATCGAGCTGCCGCTGCTTCTCCGCTCGAATCCGTTCACTGCCGGCCTTGACCAGCTTATCTTCGTAGACCGGCAAATATTTCGCCGGATCGACCGTCCCCGTGGCGAGCGCTGCATAATACTCGTCGTTGACCGCTTTCACATTGGCGAGCTCCGCCTTTACGTCATCGGTTTGGAATACAAAATCGTAGTAAGGGGATACCTCCGCTTCTTCATTAATGCGAATGGTCTGTTCGATCTTGTCCGAAGGCGCCCCCTCCGGCAAATATTCATTGCGGATGTTGCCAAATACCCAATCCGTGTTCGTAAAATACCCCGAATCCGGATTCAGCTTTACGAAGTTGCCATCCGTTCGCGTATAATGCTTGCCTTCTATTCCATAAACGAGCGTGTTGTACAGTTGCTTGTCCGTGTTCACCATCTCAAGGAGCTGCATGGCTTTCTCCGGATGCTTCGACGTCCGGCTAATCGCATTCATCGAGCTGGCCGCCCCGGTGAACGACGGCTTCGCCAGCGGAACGAGCACGACGTCGAAGCCGCCATCCCCGACTTTAAACTCCGCCTCGGAGCCCGGCTTTCCCGTGAAATCGAACCAAACCGCGGTGTTCCCTTTTTTATAGACATCCGCCGCGGTCTTCAGCGTAGCGGCGTCCTGATTGATATAGCCTTTGTCGTACCAGGAATGTACCAAAGCGAAGTTTTGCTTCATTTCCGGCGGGACATCGGGCAGAACCCGGTGGCTCGCATCGCCCTGATACACAGACACGCGCCAGTCGATTCCGTAGATGTGGTTCGTGAAAAAGCCCCGCGTCGTGCCGAACGGAACGATGCCCGGTTCCCCCTCCTTGAGCTGCTTCAAGAATGGTTCTACATCGTTGACCGTGCGAATCTTAGTTACATCGAGCTTGTATTTATCAACGAACCGCTTCTGAATGACCAAGCTCGGGCGCATAGCGGCAATTTGGTAGTTCGGTACGGCAAGCTGCTTGCCGTCCAGCTTGCCGTCGTTCCAGAAGCGCGGAGACATCGACGCCCGCAGTTGGGGCCCGTAGCGTTCAAGCAGCTCGTCCAAGGGCTGGAACACGCCTTTCCGGGCATTGGAGTCCCACGAGAACAGCCAGTTCGAGGTCCAGACAATGTCCATCGGATCACTCGCCGCCACGAGCGTATTCAACTTTTGCTCGTAGCTGGCAAAATCAATGGGCTGCAGCTTGACACTTGCGTGAATTTTATCCTTGATCAGCCTGTTGACTTCAGCATTCACCAACGGCAAGTCGGCATTCGCCTTGTTCTGGGGGTAATACCAGATCAGCTCGTCCAGCTCGGTGCCTCCATCGCCGCCCGCCATCTCCCCCTTTGAGCAGCCGCTCGCGATGAGCATTACGAGTGAAACTGTGCTCAAAAGCATCATCAGCCTGAGACGATGGCTAGGAACTGATCTTCCGATTTTTCGGGTGCTTACTTTGCTCAAGGCATTCTCCCCTCTCCAGGTCCGATTTCCTTAAGTACCCATTTCTTCTCTTATAACCGGATCTCCTTCTAGTTGATCAATCATGTGTACGATGAGGCGGACATAAAAAGACCATACCCCTTCAGCCGATTCTCAGCCGAAGTGTATGGTCGTTTCTATTGGCGGGACTTCCCTACCGCTTGCGCCGGTTATATCCCTTCTCCTCGTAAGGCTGCAGCTTCTCCAGCCACAGCTCCAACAAGGCATCGACCTCGTCACGGTAATGCTTCTGCGAGGTAGCGTCTACGGGCGCATCTTCGTCCGGCTTGAGTCGGTCCAGCTCTTCGAACACAAAGCTGTTCGGGCCAAAGGCTTGCCAATCTTTTTGCAGTTCATGAAAGATGCTCAAGTTCATCTGCTTGGCAAAGTCGAACCGATTCCGCGCTCCCTCAAGGTCCATGGAGGAGACGACGTAAATTTTGCCGTTCGACGTGTTGCGAATCTGATACACGCCCATCGCGCGAAACGTTTGGGCATACGCCGAGGAAAGCTCTTTCTTTTTATTTTTGTCTAGCACGGCGGATTAATACCCCATTTCCTTCAAAATTGCTGACAATGTGCGGAGTCGTTCACCGATCAGCTCATCATCGTCACTAAGCGCCTGGTTAAAAAGGCGGATGTCTTCATTAATTTTCTCGTTATCCGTACACACCGCGACCGTCATCGCATCGCCCTGGAGGCCGACACGGTCGATCTCTGGATTCTCAGGGTCGTAAAAGTTCTCATACCGGTACGCATCCAAAAAATGCTGCTTCGCCCGGCAAACCAGAATGGCCAAGTCCAGGACCCGGTGCAGCGGAAGCTCCTCGGATTGACGGGACCATTTCTCCCCCGTATAACGCCAAACTTTGGCGGAAATGTCGACCTTGCCGCGGTCGTTCCACTGGGCCAGGCCAAGCGAAAGACCCTTAGCGTCGGAGTTGTTCGTATATCTGCCATCGATATTGGCATAATTTTCAGATACGATCACAGGTTTATGTTTCAACGTTGTTGGAATTTTCATTGGGAAGCCTCCTAAAGGAATGTTCAGTTATTTAGTAATTTACTAAACCACAAACTGATTATACGCCAGACACTCTGCACAAGTCAATGTGAATGAGCCTGCGGTCTCTGTCCAAACTTTGGAGGGGCGCTTTCGTTTTCCATCCGGCCTACCAAGTGGGCTTGACTTGGTGTTAACACCAAGTTGTATGGTCTATGAAAGAGGCGGGTTCCCTCGCCAGACATGAAGATGATGGAGGAATTGGCTTATGACAAACTCAAATTTCCCGCATACCGCGCTTATTACAGGTGCTAGCAGCGGAATCGGCCTGGCGTTGACGAAGCAATTGCTGCAGCTAGGATGGCATGTTGCGGCGCTGAATCGCTCTGATTTCCCGGAAGATGATATGCAGATTAAACAGGCCATTCGTGATCGCTCCCTGCGCGTGTACCGCGCCGATTTGGCCGACTTCTCACAGCTGCGCTCTGCCTTGCAGCAGATCAAGTCAGCCGAGACGGCCATCGATGTTCTTTTTAACAATGCTGGAGGCAGCTTTCCGGAACTCCTCTATTCGAAGCAGGGACGAGAGCTTCATGTGGAATTGCACACGATCGTTCCTTATATTTTGACCCATGAGTTGAAGGAGCTCTTGCTGCAGGGGTCCATGCGAACCGTCGTCGGCACTTCGACCAACGCGTTTGCCACACTAAATAGCTTTGATCCGGGCTCGCTGCTGATGCCGGAAGCGCCTTTCCGGAAGCTTTTCGGCCCTTATGCGACCTCGAAGCTGGCGCTTTCCCTCTGGGTCCATGAGGCGGCGCCCGAATTCACCCGACAAGGCATTCGGCTGCTCAGCGCGGACCCCGGCGGCAACAATACCTTGCGGCCGGGCAACAAATCCGGCCTTCCTTTTTACCTGAGGCCGGTCATGAAGCTGATCTTCCCGCCTCCAAGCACAGGCGCCGGCCTGCTTCTGAACGCTGCAACAGATCCGCATCCGGCAGGCAGCTATCTGGTCAAAAACAAGCCTGCTGCTTTAAAGTTTACACAGTACGGCAAGGATGTACTCGCATTGGCAGATAGGATTTATAAGGGCGAATTCTGAAGAAGGGGCTTAACGCACCCTACGAGGTTGCGTCTGATAGGGGTACAACACTTGGACATTCGAGGTAAGGCACATCCGCCGCGGCGTTTCGGGGGAAGTGTGAAGGCAACAAATATAAAGCCGACGCTACCGCATTTTACCGTGATCCTGCATGCTGTACATTAAATTTCGAAGAATAAGCAGTTTTCGCGAAAAGACCTGCATTTCGTAAAGTTCCATCGCCGCCTGGCTCCCCATTTTCGAGGATAACGCACCTGTCGGCGCAATTTTACTGTAAGGTTTACATGATTTACGGCATGTTGAACCTTTTACAGTGAGATTACCTGTACTTTTTGCAGGAAGGGAGTAACTAGGGAGTTGCTATAAAAAGCAAAAGACAGCCTTCTTCAACTTCAAGGAAGACTGTCTTTTGTTACATCTCGGCGGGTTCAAACTCGATGACTTCATCCAAAACGGCGATGATTTGCGCTGCCACCTCACGGGCTTGTCCATCTTGGACATACAGATCCTGAAATGACTTGTTGAGAACCCGATCGATCTCAGATGCCAGTCCTTGGATCTCTAACGCCCCAAGATGTTTCGTGATGTAGATCGTAATGCTGCGTGACTCCCCGTCGTACTCGTCCTCCACCCCGTCTGTCGCCAGCAGCTGCGCCGGGTCCCATCTGTCGATATGAGCTTTAACAATAAACAGAATCGGTGTCGGATCATAAGGCAGTGAGGCGAGGTACTGATTCTCTTTCCGAATTTCTTTTTGAATGCTCCAGATCATATAATTCATTCGCGTCTCAGGCGAGACAGCACGAAATTTCACGAACGATTTCCTCCTCAAGCGTTTGCATATGCAGGCAACGTTCCTAAGATGCGATAAGTGTACCACGAATTGCGGCGGTATGTCGAAGATAAAGCTTGTTCTGCTGGCGTGTGTAAAGGTGATTTCATGATTAGTTAATGCAGTTAATATTTTATATCTTTAATTAATGCGGTTAATTAGTTTCAATCGGGTCTCTGCCAGCCGCTTTGCAGCCGCATTACCCGCATTTGCCTCCACCCAACCGAACCCATCGCCTTGATTCCGCGGGAAAACATGCAGATGGTAATGCCCCAGATCGTTGAACATTCCGCCATTTTGCATCATGGAGATGCCATCCGGAGCAAAACAGGCTTTCAGCCCTCTGCTGATCTGTGCCGCCGCCGACAAGACAGCCCGCATCGTCTCCTCATCGATTTCCTCAACCTCAACGATATGCCGTTTCGGCATAATCAGCACATGCCCTTCGTTAATCGGTGCGATGTCCAATAGACAAGTAATCCATTCGTTCTCATAGACAACATGGGCTTGTACCTCTCCATTCGCCAACTGACAACCTAAACATGCTGATGACATAGCGCTCCTCCTTCCTCAACAAAGTATGGAGAGAGTAGAAACGCGTTCTCGCTTCGTCTCTACTCCACCTCCGGACAACCATCATTCCGAATACCGGTAAAACCCCTGCCCCGACTTGCGCCCCAAACGTCCGGCCTTCACATATTTCCGCAGCAGCGGGCACGGACGGTATTTGCTGTCTTTGAACCCTTCATGCAAAATCTCCATGATCGCGAGGCAGGTATCCAGGCCGATCAAATCGGCAAGCTCCAGCGGTCCCATGGGATGCCGCATGCCGAGCTTCATCACCGTATCGACCGCCTCTGGGGATGCCACCCCTTCATACACGGTGAAAATCGCCTCATTAATCATGGGCATGAGTACCCGATTCGATACAAAACCAGGAAAATCCTGCACCTCCACAGGCGTTTTTCCGAGTTCTCGGGCTACCTGCTCCACAGCTTCAAACACGGCTTGCGAAGTATCCAGCCCGCGAATGATTTCCACTAACGGCATCACCGGCACCGGATTCATAAAATGCATCCCGATCACCTGCCCGGTCCGCCCCGTTGCCGCGGCGATTTCCGTTATCGGCAGCGAAGACGTATTCGTCGCGAGGATCGTCTCCGGCGGGCACACTGCATCCAACTCGCGGAAAATCGCCTGCTTTACCGGCATATGTTCGGTGACGGCTTCGATAACGAGCTGCGCTCGATCCGCCTGATCCAGGGACGGGGTCACCTCAATCCGCTCCAAAATCGCTGTCTTCTCCGAGCCGCTCAATCTTCCTTTGGCCATGCTCCGGTCCAAATTGTGGGCAATATGCTGAAGCCCCTTCTCCAGTGCGACAGCGGACACGTCCTGCCAGAGTACAGATTTGCCGCTACTTGCGGCGACCTGTACGATGCCGCTACCCATTTGGCCTGCGCCAACCACCATGACGGTTGCTATGCTCACTAACGCTCACCTCCTAGCCGTCTACCCGCAGCAAAACGGCATCCCCTTGCGCCGTACCGCTGCAGATTGCAGCAATGCCGTAACCCCCGCCACGCCGTCGCAGCTCGTGGATCAGCGTCAACATAATCCGCGTGCCGCTGGCGCCGATCGGATGGCCAAGTGCAATCGCGCCGCCGTTCACGTTAACGCGATCACGCTGCCAGCCGAGCATCCGCTCACAAGTGAGCGGCACAGCGGCAAACGCCTCATTGACCTCAATCCGGTCAATCTGCCCTAAAGCCAAGCCAGTCTGCCGCAGCAGCTTGGCAATCGCCAGCGCGGGCGCCGTCGAGATATACGGCGCCCGCTCGCCGACCGCGGCGTGCCCGACCAGCGTCGCCAGCGGCTGCAGACCGTCCGTCGCAGCGCGCGTCCGCTCCATCAGCACGAGCGCGGCGGCGCCGTCATTCACGCCCGGCGCGTTGCCGGCGGTGATCGTGCCGCGCTTATCGAACACGGGCGGCAGCGCCGCAAGCTTCGCGAGGCTCGTATCCGGACGAGGGCACTCGTCCTGCCCGACATGCCGCTCGCCCCCCTTGCCCGGCACCGCGACTTGGACGATTTCCTCGTCCAAGTAACCTTTTGCCGCGGCCTGCACCGCCAGCTCGTGGCTGCGCAAAGCCCACGCGTCCTGCTCCTCGCGGGCAATGCCGAGTTCGGCCGCGACCTGACTGCCGTGCATAGCCATAGGCACGCCATGGAACGGGCAGGTCAGCCCGTCGAGCAGCATGCCGTCGAGCAGCGCCTGGTCGCCCATGCGGCTGCCCCATCTGGCCTGCTGGAGCAAATACGGCGCCCGGCTCATGCTTTCCATACCGCCCGCGACGATCACTGTCGCATCGCCGGCCCGGATGATTTGGTCCGCCAAGGTCACGCTCCGCATACCGGAAGCGCATACCTTATTCACGGTCTCCGTCGGGACGGACCAGTCCAAGCCGGCGCTGCGCGCCGCCTGCCGGGACGGCACTTGCCCGGCACCGCCCTGCAGCACCATTCCCATAATGACCTCGTCGATGGTCGAAGGGGCAACGCCCGCACGCCGAATCGCTTCCCGAATGGCGATTCCGCCTAAATCCACCGCGGCGACATCCCGCAAAGCCCCGCCAAACTTGCCGAAAGGAGTTCGCGCACCGCCGACAATGACCGTTTCTCTCATCGTTCACGTCTCCTTCCTCTGCTCACACAACATCGTCTTCCTTGGACAGCAGCGGCGCGATTGACGCCAAGAGCGATTCCTGGGTTGACTGGCAGATTTGCAGCATTTTGGCATCCCGCAGGAAACGTTCAGCGGGATAGTCCTTGGTGTACCCATAGCCGCCAAAAATTTGCAGCGCCTCAATCGCCACCGCCACGGCCGCATCGCCGGCAAACGTATGCGCGATGGGCTGCGCCGGCATAGGCGCCGCCCCCTGCGCGCGCTGCCAGGCGGCCTCCAGCGTCAGAAGCCGTGCGGCTTCAAGCTGCGTCGCCATGCCCGCCAGCTTGAAGGCAATCGCTTGCTGCGCAGCGAGCGACTTGCCGAACTGCCGCCGTTCTTGCGCGTAAGCGAGCGCCGCTGCCAGGGCGCCTTGCCCGACGCCCACCGCCTGTGCCGCCAGCAAGCAGCGGGCGGCCTCATGCACCCTGGCGGCGATCTGCAAGCCGCCGCCGTCCTCGCCCAGCCGCTGCGTGGCAGGTATGCGGCAGCCGCTGAATCGCAGCGCCGCCGAAGGCGCAGCGCGCAGGCCCAATCGAGGCGGTTCGGGCTCGATGGTCAGGCCTCCGGCCGCTTTTTCAACGATAAAAGCGGTATATCCCCTCCCGTTTTCTGGCATTCCCGTACAGGCATAGACGACGAATATATCCGCAGCTGAAGCAAGTATCACCCCATAGTTAATGCCATTAAATATATAGTCATCTCCGCTGCGCACTGCCTGCAGCCGATCGAAGTCCTGCAGCGCCTGCTGGTCTGCGGCTGCCCCCAGCTTCGCGCCCTCTGCGAGCGGCATCAAATACGTTATCTTCTGCAGCTCCGTTCCGAACATGGCGATCGGCGCGCTCGCCAGCGCCGCATGCCCATACAACGCATAAGCCGTCGAGGTGCAGGAGCGAGCCAGCTCCTCGAGGACGCAGCTGAATGTCAGAGAATCAGCGTCCAATCCGCCATAGCCCTCCGGCCATGGAATGCCAGCGAGCCCTAGCTCCGCCATTTTTGCAAACAATGGAGCATTGAACTTGGCCTTCTCATCTCGGACCGCTGCGGACGGCATCAGCTCGCGCGCACCAAAATCCCGCACCATCTCGCGAATCATGCCTAACTCCTCCGGAACGCTGAAATCCATGTTTAGCACGCTCCTTCTTCTAAGCGGTCATTCCTCTAAGCTGCCTGAACCTGACTGCGCCTCTCCCTCCTCGTCCAGCACCGTCCGGGCAATCCGGGCATCCAGTTCTTCATAATCGTCGTACCGAATCGTCGCATACAGCTCCCGCCGCGTCTGCATATGTGCAAGCGATCCCTGTTGGGTGCCGTTATGCACAATATCCGCATACACCCGCTCAACCGCCTTGGCAGCCACACGCAAAGAGGAAACCGGGTAAAGCACCATGCGGTATCCCCATTGCGCAAATTGCTCAGCGGTGTAATACGGCGTCCGCCCAAACTCCGTCATATTCGCCAGCAGCGGGACGTTAATTGCGGCACGGAACGCCTTAAACTCTTCCTGACGCTCTAGCGCCTCCGGAAAAATCGCATCGGCCCCGGCCTCAACGTAAGCGCGTGCGCGTTCAATGGCGTCTGCGATGCCGGTTACCCCTTTCGCATCCGTGCGGGCAATGACATAAAGCGTAGGAGCGACGTCCTTAATGGTTCTGATTTTTTGAGCCATTTCTTCCGGTGCAATCAGCTTTTTGCCGTTCAGGTGGCCGCATTTTTTGGGCATCTCCTGATCTTCGATCTGCACAGCTGCCACGCTGGCCTCAATCATTTCCTTGGCAGTACGCGCCACATTCAAAATCCCGCCGTACCCGGTATCAATGTCGACTAGCAGCGGCAGGCCGGAGGCTCTGACCAGCTCGCGCGCGCGTTCCGCTACTTCGCCCGAATATAGCAGACCAAGATCCGGGAGCGCTCGAGAGGCGGTATACGCTGCGCCGGATAAGTAAATGGCCCGGGCTTGCGCCAATTTGGCGAGCCTCGCCGCCATGCCGTCATGCGCGCCGAGAATTTGCAGTACGGGGCCTGTGTCGACAAGCGCTCGGAACCGGGCCGACAAGGTGCGCTGATCCTCCTCCTCTTCGATGAGCCAGGACATGGCAATCTCCTCCAAACTTTTCATGACAGGTTTTCATTCAAACGCTGGCCTCACATACTTTTCACCTTATACATTGCCAAAGCCTGCAAATGTGCAGCAAATCCCAGATTTCGCAGCCGAAAAGAGAGGAAACCTGCGAAAATGCAGCTTTTTCCTACATTTTCCCCGAAATCGCCTCTTTCCTTCGAAAATACCTGCCAATTCGCAGGCTTCTCTTCAAATCGAGTGAGGTATCAGCAAAATACCTGCCTTTCTGCATCTTTCTCATAAGAATGTAACAGTCCTCTATTTCCGGGCAATCTCTGCTTCGCGCAATCCGCCTCAATCGCTGAGTACAAAGAGCGCCATCAAATCCGGTACGGCCATCTTGGACAGACCTTCCACGTTCAAGGTCGCCCCTAGGATACGTTCCGTATGCTCGCCATCAAAGCGGCTTTCCATATTGGCTTTATATTTGTCAATCACCTTGGGCAGCCCCTCCTCGCGACGCCGTCGATGTCCGATCGGATATTCGCACACCACTTGCCGTGAACGCGAGCCATCCTTGTACGTAATTTGCAGCGCGTTCGCGATCGATCTTTTGTCCGGGTCCAGGTAGTCCCGGCTGTAACGCTCATCTTCCTTAACCGTCATCAAGCTGCGCAGCCTGTCGATGGCCGGCTCCCCAGCCGCTTCATCTTCGTAATGCTCCGCCTTCAGCGTACCATATAGGAGGCCCACAGCTACCATGTACTGCAGACAATGATCCCGGTCCGCCGGATTGTGGAGCGGCCCGCGTTTGTCGATAATTCGCATCGCCGACTCGTGCGTCGTAATTGTAATTTCCTGAATGTCGTCCAGTCGTCCCACGACTTCCGGATGCAGCTCGAACGCGCATTCCACCGCCGTTTGCGCGTGAAACTCAGCGGGGAACGAGATTTTAAATAAAATGTTCTCCATCACATAAGAACCCAGCGGCCTCGCCAATGTGAGCGGGTTTCCACGGAAAAGGACGTCCTGAAAGCCCCACGTCGGCGCCGATAACGCCGTTCCGTAGCCCATCTCGCCTTGGACTGCCATAAGCGCCAGCCGCACTGCCCGGCTCGTCGCGTCCCCGGCGGCCCACGATTTGCGGGAGCCTGCGTTCGGTGCGTGCCGGTATGTCCGCAAGCTGGCCCCGTCGATCCAGGCGTTGGAGATCGCGCTGCACACTTGCGCCTTCGTACCGCCGAGCATCGCTGCAGCAACGGCTGTCGAAGCGACCTTGACGAGATGAACGTGATCCAGGCCGACGCGATTCAAGCTGTTGTTCAACGCGAGCACGCCTTGAATCTCGTGCGCTTTAATCGCATACGTGAGTACATCGTGTACGTTGAACGACGCGGCGCCTGATTCCACGCGAGCCCTGCTCAAATAATCCGCAAGCGCCAGAATCGCGCCGAGATTATCCGACGGATGCCCCCATTCCGCGGCCAGCCACGTATCGTTGTAATCGAGCCAGCGGATCATTGCGCCGATGTTGAACGCCGCCTGCACGGGTTCCAACTCGTACGAGGTGCCCGGCACCCGCGCTCCTCCCGGCAATTCCGCACCCGGCACAACTGGGCCGAGCAGCTTCGTGCAGGCTGGAAAGCGGAGCGCCAACAGGGCCGTCCCCAAGGAATCCAGCAGCACATGATAGGCGATTCGATACGCTTCTTCGCTGAGGATCGAAGCCTCCAACACATAATCGGCCAGCTCACCGATTAGCGGATCGTAGTTTAGCTCTTTTTCAGCCTGTTCCAGCGCATCATGGTGACCACTCACTCCTCTTCATCCTCCTCTCTTTCCGGCAGCAGCTGATCGGTAATCAGCGGGTGCAACCCCCTCGGGCCGGTATAGCGGACTCTCGGACGGAACAATCGGTTATGCGCATGCTGCTCCATGACGTGCGCCGAAATGCCGAGCGTTCGCGCCGCAAGAAAAACCGGTGTAAACAGCGCCGTCGGAATGCCCAGCAGATGATACACAGGCGCAGCGTAGTAGTCCAGATTCGGGTGCAGCTCTTTTTCACGCCGCATCACCTCTTCGCCCCGCACGCACATATGGTAGAGATCGGGCTGCCCGAAATGCGCCGCCAGAAGCGCTAAAGCATCCTTCATCAGCAATGCCCGCGGATCGGGCTTTCGCATATACACCCGATGGCCGAATCCCATAATGCGCTCTCGCCTTGCAAGCCGCTCCTTGATCAGCGCCTCCATGCCGTCTTCTGAGCCCGCTTCGAGCAGCATCTCCATCACAGCTTCGTTTGCGCCGCCATGCAGGGTGCCTTTCAACGAAGCTACGGCTCCCACAAGAGCGCCATAGAGATCCGATTGCGTCGAGGCGATGACGCGGGCCGTGAACGTCGAGTTCGGCATTTCATGCTCGCTGTATACAATTAACGATTGGTCAAAAATTCCCGCCTCCAGTGCCGACGGCACCTTCCCCGTAATCATATACAGGAAATTCGCCGAGTACGATAGCGAACTGTCCGGCTCAATGAGCGGCTGCTTCGTCAGGGCGCGATGACCGTAGGCGACAATCTGCGGTACACGGGCCAGCAGACGAATCGCCTTGCGCCTATTCGCCTCCGGCGAGCGATCATCGAGCTCCTCGTCATAACTGGACAACACCGATATGCCCGTGCGCAGCACATCCATCGCAGGGGTATTCGCAGGCAGCAGATGCAGAATCGCGCGCACGTTTTGCGGCAGCCCATAGGCGTCCGCAATGCTCGCCTCCAGGGCGGCACGCCCCGCCTCATCCGGCAATTCTCCGTCCAGCAGCAATCCCGCAACGTCCAGATACACGGCCTGCTGCGCAAGTTCGATCAAGTCATAACCGCGGATGACAATCTCTTCCTTTTCGACATCCAAATAAGAAATGCCGGTTTCGCTCGCTACAACATTTTCAAGTCCAGGCAAATAGAGATCACTCATAGTATCGCTCTCCCTTCTACACGCCTTCCGATAACAGCCATCGGGAAATGACAATGCGTTGAATCTCATTCGTCCCTTCATAAATTTGCGTCACCTTCGCATCGCGCCAGCAGCGCTCGAGGGTACTGCCAGGTACAATCCCATCTTTTCCCGCTAGCCGCACAACGTCGTTGGTCACCTTCACTGCCGTATCGCTGGCCCACAGCTTCGCCATGGCTGCCTGCTTCCCGTAGGGGAGACCGCGGTCTTTGCGCCAAGCGGCGTGGTACATGAGGAGCCTTGCCGCCTGCACCTCCGTCGCCAATTCACGGAGGGCAGAAAGATTCACGCCCATATCCCGCCCTGCGTCCAGCGCTGCTTGCGCAATACCAAGCGCCTGAGCGGCGATGCCGATTCTTCCTCCATCTAGACAGCGCAGCGCGATGTGAAACCCATTTCCCTCCTGTCCCAGCAGATTGTGAGCAGGAATCCGGCAGTCGTCGAATAACATCTCCAGCGTCGATGATGCGCGAATGCCCAGTTTCTTTTCCTTTTTACCGAATGTCAGTCCAGCGGTCCCCTTCTCGACAACAAAGGCGCTGATCCCTTTCTGCTTAAGCGCAGGCTCGGTCAACGCAAATACGATATAGACTTCGGCTTCGCCTCCGCTTGTAATAAATAGCTTTGAACCGTTCAGCACGTAGCTGTCTCCGTCCCTTCTCGCAGTCGTACGCATTGCGCCGGCATCTGAACCCGACTCGCTCTCCGTGAGACAGTACGCACCGAGCACTTTCCCCTCCGCCAACGGCAACAAAAACGCCTCCTGCTGCGCAGCCGTGCCGAACGTATGGATCGCCCAGCTTGTCAACGACGTATGCACCGAGAGCATTACACCGGTTGAGGCGCATACTTGGGACAACTCTTCAATGACCATCGCATAATGGAGAAAAGGCTCTCCGCTGCCGCCAAACGCGGCCGGCCACGGCAGTCCCGTCAGCCCAAGCTCAGCCAGCCTGTCAAAAATGCGGCGCTCAAACCGCTCCTCCACATCCCGATCCCGGACAGTGGGCGCAATCTCGGCCAGAGCAAAATCTCGCACAAGCGTGCGAAGCTGAAGCTGATGCGGCGTATACGTTAGGTGCATGCAAACGACCTCCTTGGATGCCATGTCATACGAAGCTGAGGATGTTTGGCGCTGAGCTCCCATCTGTGGACAAGTTGTAAACGCTTACAGTTAGTAATTCATATATACATCCGTTTGTCAGGCATTAGACTGAACTCCGGCAAAAAAAGAGCAGCCCCTTGTCCCTCCAAGGAAAGCTGCCTGTCAGCATGCCAAGTAGAGCCGCGGCGAATCGCTCCCTACCCCACTAAAAATGATAATGAAAAGACGCCCTGCTTAACACGTCAAAATGAAACCCTTGCTTGACCAAGCCTTCAATAATCTCAGGCAAGGCTTCAACCGTCGTTGTTTTCACTTTGACATCGTGCATTAAAATCACCGCTTCTTTTTTCGTTCTACTGGCACTCAGCACGGCATCAATAATCTCACGCTTGGGCTGTACGGTTCTGGCGGCATCTGTCGAACTCACATTCCAGTCGATGTAATCGTAGCCCTTTCTCGTCATTTCATGAATAATTCGAGGCATGATTTGTTTTCCTCCGTAATGGAGACTAACGAGATTATTGGATCCGCCCGGATAACGAAGCAAGGCAGGCCTTACGCCAATCGTTTGTTCCAACAATGTTTCTAGTCGCTCGGTATCTTTGGCGAACGCCTGAACCGATGAATAGACAACCTGATAATTATGAGAATAGGTATGGTTGCCAATGACATGTCCATCCGCATGAATCCGTCGATATAAACGTTTTCCCTCATCTGACGAATTCCCTATGACAAAGAACGTGGCCCGAATGCCGTATTTTCGCAAAATGGCTAGAATTCGCTCCGTATTCTCCGAGGGGCCGTCATCAAATGTTAAATAAGCCATTTTCGTCCTATTCAATTCTGGGCTAACAGGGTGTGAAACAGCCTTGGCAGCATAAGCAAGCGGCAGACAACTCGTGAGGGTTGTCAGTGCCAGACATGCCGTGACCCCTTTGATGAACTGATTGAAAGCTCTACGCATGAATCCATCCCCCATAGATAAAGTTGATCTTAGTATGAAGGATCTCAGAATTGTCTAATCTTCCTTTATATGGGCATTCCAAGACGTGATCACATAAAAAGAAAAAGCCGCGTCATACGCGACTTTCCCTCCTTCCTATACGTAAGCAGCATGCTTTGCACGTGCCATGTGCGTCGCTTCCATTATGTTGCGCAACGAAGCAACGGTTTCTTCGAGTCCACGCGTTTTCAGACCGCAATCCGGATTAATCCAGAATAGCTTCGGATCCAGCACATGCAAAGCACGTTCTATCATGCTTGTCATTTCCTCTACGCCTGGAACCCGCGGACTGTGAATATTCCAGATTCCGCGACCATCGATTACCCCAACGCCGAATACTATGTCGGCAGGAAATCCGAACGACTTCAACGACTGTAGGTTGCCGTTAAGTCCATGAACGAAATCCAGCCCAATGCCTTTGACGGGCAGCGAAATAATATCAGCGTAGCGATCTACCGCTTCAAAATACGTTTGCAGCACAATGTTCAGGTGCGGCACGGAATTGGCGAACGTTTCATAGATCGTTTTCAGTCTCTCAATGTCAGCATCGCTCAACTTCGTGACGAGCATCGGTTCGTCGATCTGAACCCACTCCACCCCTTCTGCCGCAAGCTCCTGAAGGATCTGTACATACAGCGGCAGCAGTTTGTTGAGCCACGTGTCGAAATCCGCGGCGCTGTAGCCTTTGGACAATTTCAAGAAAGTGAATGGCCCCACGATGACCGGTTTTCCTTGGATGCCGAGCTTTTCCTTCGCTTCCCGGTAGGCAGCCAGCGGCTTATTCTCCGTAATGACAGGAGTGGCTCCGGACAGTTCGGATACGATATAGTGATAGTTCGTGTTGAACCATTTGGTCATTTCACTTGCTTCAGCTTCTTTCGTTCCTCTGGCGACACCATAATAGACAGACAAGGGAACCGCGTCTCCCTCGAAAGCAAAACGCTGCGGAATAATTCCAAACATGGCAGCCGTATCAAGAATATGATCGTAATAACTGAAATCATTGACAGGAATCAGATCAATGCCCTTCTCCTGCTGTTTGCGCAAATGATACAAGCGAATCTCCTGCAGCTGCCTCCCGATCACGCTCAAAGCTGCCGCAGCATGTGCACCTGCTCGACAAAAGGTGCGAAGCCCAAGGAAACCAACAGCTCATGCAGCTCGTGATTCGTCTGCCTGATGTTCATCGTCAACTGCTTACTTGATGCCTCCCCTTGTGCAAAAACTACACGCAGCGCAGCCAGCAAAATTTCCCGCTTATCCTTGCGTTCAGGTGCGGCTTCGCATTGGTACAGCACGACCGTCGTCAAACTGCCGTCCTCCGCATACACACATTTGAAAAGCGCATAACCAACCACCGACGCATCATCAGTGATCATTACGCTTTCACCGTCTTTGATGCTGTTCCACTGCGTCTGCCAGGCTGACATCGCATTGTAAAAAGATAGCCTGCTCACTTCGACGGGCCGGCCTCGCTTCACGGTATACGAATGATTCGCCTGTAACGCGTCTGCGTTCAAGGCGCCTTCATGTTGAAGTCCAACGAGCCGCCCGCTGATCTCATAGCCGACTTTTTGATACAGCCGGATAGCAGCGTTGTTCTGAATAAGCGCCTCGAGCAGCGCTGCGTCGACGCCTTGCTCCCGGTATAGCTCAAGATTCCGTTCCATCAGCTGCCGCCCGAACCCTTGTCCCCTGAAAGCCGGCGCGATGCCTGTCCCGCCATTCCAAGCGATTTTCCGGCCGGCTATGGTCCGAAATCCATTCATGACAAGCCCCACCGGCTCTCCCTGCTCGTCGTACATGGCCAGCGAATGCTCGAAGGAGAGTCCCTCACCCACGGCTCGTGCCAGGAATCTATCTACCGTCAGCGTGCTATTGATCAAATAGCCTTCGAACCCCAAATTCCAAAGCGCCACCGCGCTTTCCACCGACAGCTCACTCATCTTTTTGACGATCATCGCTTTCGCCCTCCCTCGTTACCCCGCAATATAACGGAATACCATGCTTTCCATATCGTCAATGCGCTGCAGGTAGTCCAATTCTTCCCCGCTTAACATATACTGGAGCGCCAGCCCGTCCCGGAGCGACCAGAACAGGCGGGAAGCGGCTGCGCAATCCAGATCCGGACGAAATTCCCCCGATGTTCTGCCGGCTTCCATAATGCCCTGCATGAACACCAATGCTTTGTCCGCGTACTGATCCCATCGCGTGATCAGATGAGGCTGACGAGCCGCGTACAGCATAAATTCCAGATGAAACGCCATCCATTTGCGCAGTTCTGCCAGCGGTTGTTTGCGGAAGCGGTCATACATATACCTAATTTGATCCGCTGCTACGGGCAAGCTTTTGAAATGTTCCAGAGAATTTGCCAGCATCGCATTCATTTTATCGTCAGCCATCTGAATGTACATCTCTTCTTTGGAAGCAAAATAGTTGTAAATCGCGCCTTTGCTGATCCCCACATGCTTCACGATGTCGTCGATGGTCGTCGCTTGAAACCCTTTTTCCGTAAAGCAGTGAAGCGCTCCTTCGAGAATGATTGCCCTCTTCTCTTCCTTATACGCTTTCGAGACTTTAGGTGACATACGCTTTTCCTTTCCGCATGCGCTTGGCCGTATTTAAAATGCCCAGCTGCCGTGCCGGAATACAGCTACGGTCTCGCCATTTTCCATGATGCCGTCAATGCTCAAGTCCTCCCCGCCCATCATAAAATCGACATGCGTCAGACTCGTGTTCAAACCGCGCTGCTGCCATTCTTCCCCACTCATCGTGACGCCATCCTTCAGGCAAAATGGAAAGGCACGGCCGATCGCCAAATGACAAGAAGCGTTCTCGTCGTACAACGTATTGTAAAAGATAAGACCGGTATCCGAAATCGGCGAGCGATGCGGAACCAGCGCGACTTCCCCCAGGTAATGGGAGCCCTCGTCCAATTCAATCAGTGTTTTGAGCATATCCTGCCCCTTCTCCGCTTGATAGGCAACGACTCTCCCCGCTTCAAACGTTAAGGAGAAGTTCTCAATCAGCACCCCGTTATAGACCAGTGGCTTCGTGCTTCTGACCGTTCCGTTGACACCGGTTTTGAGCGGCGATGTAAACACCTCTTCCGTCGGGATATTCGCAATATACGCCGTGCCCTGCTGGTTGCTGTTCCCCGCTGAAACCCAGAGGTGATCCTTCGGCAGTTCGACGATCAGGTCGGTCCCCTCCGCGCGATAATAAAGCGACTTGAATTGCTTCTCGTTGAGGTAGCCCGATTTGGTCTCCAGCGTACTTGCATGTTCCTTCCAGGCGCCGATCGGATCGGCGAGGTCCACGCGGGTAGCCTTGAAAATCGCCTCCCACAATGCGTTTACCCGCTCTTCTTGCGGTATAGCCGGAAACACTTTATCCGCCCATTCCTGTGAGGGAGCGGCAACAATCGCCCAACTGACTTTATTCGTCAGCCTGGCGTTGGTTAACCCCGTCAAGGCGGCATTCGCCGTTTTGCTGGCCGTTTGCAGACGCTGTGGGTCGATCCCCTTCATCAGGTCCGGCTTGCTGACTTCTACGTACAGAAAAGCGGCGTTCTGCTTGGCAAGCTCCTCGTAGCCGTCCGCCTGCCACATCGGGTATTCAAGTAGCGCCTCATATGGAGCCAGCTCGTATTTGATTCGGGTCGTGTAGCTGTCGAACCATTCGACATAAACATGTCTGGCACCGCTCTCATAAGCCCGCGTGACCAAGCTTCGCACGAACTCAACAGCGCCAATCGGAGCAAAAATAACAAGCGTCTGTCCCTGCTGCAAATTCACGCCCAGCTTGATGGCTAGAACCGCGTATGTATGTAATTTTTCTTGAAAAGTTGGCATGGAAGTCCTCCTCCTTCTTCGTCCGGTTGACACAAAAATGACTGACTGGTCGTTTTATTATTATCGTAAGAAATCGCAGCCATTGTCAAGCCAAATCTTTATGCGAAGAAGAAGGAACTATGGTTTAATAAAGATGCACCTTGGAAACGGAAACATCTACCCGCAAAGGAGCGAGATTCTTGAACGGAATATCCCCTTGCCTTCCATAGCGGCGGGACGTCGCCATACGGTCGGCCTTACATCGGAAGGCACGGTGATGGCTGTAGGCGATAATAAATACGGACAATGTGATGTAGGCGGTTGGCGTGATATTGTGGCGGTGACGGCGGGGAATGTTCATATGGCAACGAACACGGGGAATGCGCATACGATCGGGCTTACTTAGGACGGTACGGTCGTGGTTGTGGGTTGTGACAAACATGGCCAATGTCAAATAAGTGGTTGGCGCGATATTGTGGCGATTGCAGCGGGCTGTACGCATACCGTCGGGCTTAATCGGACGGCACTGTGGTTGCTGTAGGTGATAATGCATACGGCCAGTGTAATGTAGGCGGCTGGTGTGGGCTTCGGCTGCCTGGCACGTATAACGTATAAACAATCAGATACCTGTCATGGTAGACAGGAGGATACCTGCGGATACGCAGGCATTTTACACAAAAAAGGTGTTTTCAGCAAAATGCCTGCGAGAAAGCAGTTTTTAAGGCCGAGTCAGCCCCAAAAGCGGGTTCTCATTAAAAAAGCCTGCAAAATCGCAGGCATTTCCCAAATCGGGTGGTGGCGGATGACAATTCCTGCTCTTTTGCAGGCTTTGCTGCCCCTCCCCCGCTCCGAATCCCTCTCGGTACCACACAGAAATTCGTACCAGCGGCTGGCTCAGCCATTTTTATAAGGTATGATAGCTGACGAATTCCCCTACCGGTTTGCGGTAGCCTCGCGGTCTTTGGCTGGTTGTATCCTCTTTACCGATGGTGACGAGAAGTGCCGGGACATACACATCCGGGATCTGCAAGGCGCTTCTCAGCGCTTCCTCATCAAATCCGATCATCGGGCAAGTATCCCACCCCTTGTCTTTCGCAGCCAGCATGAACGTCATCGCGGACAGATTCGCGTTGCGAATTGCCTCTTCCCTCATGAACGTCTCGCCTCTACCCTCGTAGAAACTCGTGACCGATTCCACTGTCATGTCAAACTCCTGCTTGCTGATCGCGCCTAAATGCAGAAACCCCTCATTCAGCCTGGCGACGTCTTTGTAGGCGTCCATTCTTCCCAAAACCACGATCGCAGCCGACGCCGACTGCACCTTATACTGCTTACCGGAAGCCTCGTAGACACGCTGCTTCAGGTCCGGATCCTTCACGACCAAATAATGCGCATGCTGCAAATTAAAAGCGGACGGTGCATACTTCACCAGTTGGAAAATCTCATCCAGCACCTCATTCGGAATGTCGACGCCTAGTTGAAATTTATTTGCGGATCTGCGCGCTTTCAGTAAAGCAGCAAATTCTGTCTGTTGTTGAATCATGACATTCTCCCCCATTCATGAACACGATGTAATTGAAAACTTGAATCAGGTTACTTTTTGTAAGTAATTATATTTTATATATTAAACACCGTCAAGTAATCTTTACCAGATTTAAAAGAATACGCCCTCTTGACTATGACACTAATGGTAGGGGTTATACTGCAACTAATCACATTCAGATGAGGTGAATTCTTATGAACCAACGACTTCCCGTCGTACTCGGTATATCCGGCAGTCTGCGCAAACAATCCACCAACACACGTCTGCTCTCGTTCATCGGGGGAATGATGCCCGAGGGTGTAGTGTTCCACATGCATGATGACCTTGCAGCTCTGCCGCATTTCAACCCCGACTTCGATCATGATCCTGCTCAGGAGGATGAAGCCGTACACATATGGCGAGCACAGTTAAAGGCGGCTGACGCAATCATGATCTGTACGCCGGAGTATGCGCGAGGCGTGCCAGGTTCGCTCAAAAACGCGCTCGATTGGGTCGTCTCCTCAGGCGAATTCGTGGGCAAGCCAACGGCGGTCATCAGCGCGTCCCCGCACCCGGATGGCGGCGCCATCGCGCTGCATTCGTTGACACTAACGCTCACTATGATGAGCGCAGTAATCCCGGACGAAGCCACGGTTTCGATACCGTTTGCCAGCAAAATCGTTGGAGCGGACGGCCTTGTGACGGATGCCGGGACCTTGTCATCATTGAAAAATCTCATTCAAGTTTTGACACGCGCTTTCTAAAATTCATTGCTGCCTTACCCTGCATACTCCGCCAAGTGCTAGCAGCGCCTTATGCCTTCCAGCATACGATTTCCTACCTCTCCAAATCCGCCTCTTTCTTCACCCAGGCCTTCCCGTCTTTGGTTTCTAGCAGGTACCAGATCGCCCCATGCGGGTCCTCCCAATAAGCGCTTGGCTCAACGACGGCATCCATTACATGTAAGCCCCCTAAAGTCAACCCCTCCGACGGAAAACGATATAAGGTATGCTGTCCGCGGAGTTCAACCTTGGTATTGACTTTTACCACGTTCGTCGGTTCTGCCAAGTCGGGATTGACCCAACCATCCCCCAAGCTCGTATGGACATGATACAGGTTAAAACTCGGAATCTTCTCATAGGAAGAGAGGGATTGTTTCGGTAAAACCAACGCAACGCCTTGACTCCCATCCGCAGCAGCAAAAAGAGGCGTATCCGCCTTCAAGGTTATCGTTTCGTTACCGCGGACGATCGGGATTCCTTTTTCGTGGACATATTTCACACCTGTCTCGGTTTCTAGCTGGTAATTGGTATCATAGACACTCACAAATTCGCCGGTAACATGCGCTGTTTCATTGCCCAGCCATTTGAACATCGGACCCGCCATTGAGCCATAAGGGCCGTTATATGTCGGATCATCCAATAAGTACTGGCCCTGCCGATAATACGAATAATAGTCAACCGGCTTGATGTACCCAATCTTGGCTACGGGAAGGTGTACCCACTGATCCCCGAGCCAAGAGGTGTGGATGCGAACCCAGCGCTTCTCGTCAGGGCCGTTTGCATAAAACCATTGCTTTTCAGCTCCGGTGACCTGCACCTCCTGTGGAGATAAAATCGCCGAGGGCTCTTGCGTATCGTCCATCGTCGCATAGATCGGGGTATCGTTGAAAAGAACAATCTTCTCCGGAGGAGGCACATCGACATTCCAGGGCTCGGGAGAGATCCATTTGGGTCCGCGGTCCGTCGATATTTTCCACCAGCTTTTCCCTCGTGCCCAGGTATATTCACCGCCTAATACTTTAACGCCTTCTTGTGGAGCTAGTGAGCCCGCTGGTTCTCCAGCTAACCAATCTTCGGGATCCGAGTAAAACGATGTTTCTTTGAGCAGCGTGATACTGGCAGGAATTCGCAGCGATTCCGGTGAAACCATGTTAGGTGCAACTTTGACGGTCCTGCCTGCCGTTTCAGCAGCGGCATAGGGATACGTTGAAATGAAGATAACTGCGAAACTAGCAACTAATATTTTCTTCATGGCGTGATGGCCCTCCTTGCGATTTCATATACTTAACTTCCGAATTGTTTCGGATCATCAATTCCTCTTTTACAGAAGCGGGATCTTGTTTCGCCGTGGCAATCCGCCAAATTTCGTTTTTACGGTACCATGTATTCGCTTTCTCATAAAACTGGTGATGTCTTTCCTCAATATTATACTGAACGTCTAACTCCCTGCTGCTCCGAATTGCCCCTTCCAAGAACTCCTCCGTCACCCGTATATGGAATTGAAAGCTGTCGTTCGTGCCATTGTAAAACTGCAAATCGACATAGTTATAAAACACACTCGTACCCGTCCCGAAAGGAATCACCCTGCGATCATCGGGAAAAATATCGAAGCTGTGATGATGACGCTCTTTAATCTCAAGCGGTGAGTGAAGCGACAGCCAGAACAGCATGTTGGCCAACTGGCAAAGGCCTCCCCCCGTTCCCGTTCGAACTTCCCCATGCGAAAGCATCAGGCCTTCTATATAACCTTTGGCCTTCGTGGGTTTACCAATCAACTGCCAGAAAGAAAAAGTCTCCCCAGGGTGAATCACGATTCCATCGACATGCGCAAGCGCGATTTTTAGGTTCTGAATCTTGTTCTCTTGTAAAATCGGGTCTGAATTAGCCAAGACTCTCCTTAAAATGGACTTGTGCTTCTTGCAAACAAACGGAAACGCTGCAGCTTCTTTGCGATAGGCATACCGAACTTTCGGATTCAGATTAAGCAAACGCCGCTTCCAGATCAGCTGCTGGACTCTGACTTTATATAAAAAAGGAAAGTAGCTCAATATAATTTTTTTCATCGCGGGAGTCTCCTTCCATGTGATAAAATCTCAATTATACTTGTTCCACCACATATTGGAATTATCCTGCCTGGCTTGTAAGGAATATACAACAACGAATTTCCCCCGTATGCTCAGATCTCTTTTGAAGTCCAAATCCTTTGAAGCTTTGGTTCAGCATCGAATTCTGACAAACAGTAAATATCCGGGTTTGAAAGGCTCTGCCATTGTTCGAATCCAAAACGATTATCAACATGTTTTAACAGCAAAGACATCAGATTTCCGTGGGTTACAGCAGCGATGCACTTGTGATCCGCAGTACGCAATTCATCAACAACCGATCGTATACGCTGCATAGCTGCGCGACTGGATTCTCCGCCAGGGAGACATTTATCTAAATCGTGAAAACTATTACGTAAATGGTCCAGCCAATCTGGGAGGTCCCTACTACTCAAAACCCGCTCAGCCAAACGGTTTTTAATTTCGATCTCTACATGTAAACGTTGGGCTAGCGGTTGAATCGATTGAATTGCCCGCAAAAAAGGGCTGCATACAATTTTCTCAATGCCATGATCCATAAGAAAATCGGCAAGTTCTTGGGCTTGTGCAAATCCCTCCATTGTTAATTCCGCTTCAGCGGCTTGCCCTGCAGCTTTACAATGACGAATCAGATATAGTTTTTCTATCACGTTCACCGCCTTTAACTGAAAATCAATCCTCTATATTTCCATGACACGCAGTCAGATTCCTGTCCCAATGGTTGAACCTATACAAAAAGACCGCCGACTATTTACAGTCGGCAGTCTTCCCTCTTACCTACTCCGCACGCTGCGCGGCAGGAGCACCTGATTCTATTTTGCGGCCGCGGATAAAGAAAGACGTGACCAACGCTGCAAGCGTGCAAATGAATCCGAACAGAAATAAATGTTGGAATCCTGTAATCCCTGGCGTGCGCGTCAGAATCGCGCCCATGATCGTAACGCCGACAGCCGTTCCAATGTTGCGGCAGAACATGAGGAACGACGTAGAAATTCCACGCTGATGCGGCTCCGCCAACTGCTGGACCGCAATGATCGCAACGGTCGAGTTCAAGCCGAACGCCAACCCGACAACGGTGATGCAGAGTGTCGCATAAGTAACGCCTGATCCAGCATCGATCAGCGTTAACAATATCCCTGACAGCACAAGCAGGATATTACCCGCGATCAACAGCGAACGGAATCCGTAGCGCAGCACCCATTTGCCGGCGGGGACCGCGACGACCATCCATCCGGCGGCCAGGCCGAGCAGCGGCAAGCCGCTCATGAACAAATTCGCGCCGGCAAAGTTTTGCAGAAACAGCGGAATGAAGCTGCCGATGCCAAAAAGCGCAAGGCAAGCGGCGAAGGAGTTGATGTTGACCCAGCGAATGGATCGGTCACCCAGCATGCTGAGCGGAACGAGCGGCGATGCCTGTTTCTTTTCAAAGAAATAGAACAGAATGAGAAAGATAACTCCGATAACGCCGCACACCACACGGTTCTCCTCAATGACGGTGACAAGCAGCAGCAGGCTGACCCCGATCGTAAACAAGATTGCGCCGATGTAATCGACTTTGGCCGGCTTCGGCTCGTAAACCTCTTTGTAAGGCATGAGCATAAGGAACGCCAGCAAACAGATCGGCAGGTTGACATAGAACATCCAGCGCCAGTTCAAGTATTCCACGAAAAAAGCGCCCAAGATTGGAGCGAGCACCGCAGACAAGCCCCACATGGAGGTGAACAGCGCCTGGATTTTCCCACGATTCTCGACCGAGAACAAGTCTCCCGCAATAATCATCGGGAACGGCATCATGACACCGGCACCGATCCCTTGCACCGCCCGGAAGATGACGAGCTGCACCATGGACTGCGACAACCCGCAAAGCAGCGAGCCGACCAGAAAGAGCAAAATCCCGCAGGCGAAAACCTTTTTACGCCCGAATAAATCTGAAATCCGCCCGGCCACGGGGGCCAACACGGTGTTAAAAATCATGTAAGCCGCAAACGACCACGCATACAAGTCGAAGCGTCCCAATTCCTTCGCAACGATCGGCATCGTCGTATTCATGATGGTAGAATCCATCGACGCGACGAGCATCGCCAATACGATGCTGATGAGGACGGACGTTCGGCTGTTCAGGAAAGATGAGCGCCGCTCGACTTTTTTATCGTGAAGTTGATCAATATTGTCGATCATTGTGAATGTTCCTCGTTTCATTATTTTCAAGATGCCGCGTACATTCAGCTTATGTCTGCAATCGCAAGACCATAACTGAGAAGGACTCACTCCAGGTGAACTACTCCCCCGCGAACACTTCCAATTTCATCTCCACGCCTGAAGGCAAAATCTGCGCAACACGCTGACGCAATCCGCTGTCCGTATGAATACGCTCCGAGAAAATCGCAATCACGCCGCGATCCTCCCGCGTCCGGATCAAACGCCCCATCCCCTGACGCAGCCGTAGCAGCATATAGGGGATGTCGACCTCTTCATAAGGCGCGCTCGCTGCCTCGCGTTTGCTATTAAACACCGGGTCGTTCGGTGGGAACGGCAGTGACCACACGATAACATTCGAGAGCGAAGGCCCTGGAATGTCGAGCCCTTCCCAAAGCGACACCGCGGCTAACACACTGTGCTCGTCCTCCTGAAAGCTTGCGATCAGATGCGAGATTTCACTATCGCCTTCGTACAGGAACCGAAGATTCGCTACCCCGGTTTCGTTGCCTACCTCCCGCTTGAACTGTTGCAGCTCCTGCTGCGAAGGGAACAGCAGCAACGCCCTGCCCTCTGTCCGCTGCAGCAAAGGCACCGCCGCGGCCATTTTCTCGGCGAACGTTCCGCCTTCCGTCCATGTCGGCACGACGACCTCCATCCGTTCCTCATATTCGTACGGAGAGTCCACTGCAAAGGACAAATAATCGTCCAGTCCGAGACTGCTCGCCATGTAGTCGAAGCTGCCTTCCACGGAAAGCGTGGCAGAGGAGAACACAATCGGCATGCCTAAGGAGAAGATGTGCTCCCGTAGAACTTCCTTAACCGTCCTTGGCATCACGACCAGGGACAAGCCCGTTATGCTTTCTGTCGCCCAGCAGATAAAGGAATGCTTTTGCCGGAACAGACCAAGCGCCTTCTGCATCATTTCAAGATGCTCTTCGACGATTTTGAGCTGATAGTCGTTCAGCGTGAACATTTCGCTTTCAAAAACAAGCTCTTCCTCGATCTCGGACAGCACATCGCAGAGCCGATGAATCTCGACGAGCAGTTCGTCGCTCATCGCGATCTGCTTGCGATCCGAGCCTGCAATCGGCCGGCAGCTCCGCTCCAGCACGTCGAACATGCGCTCGCTCTGGTCGATCGCCTTGTCAATGCACACCGCCAAGGACTCGCGGACCTCTCCTTTCAACAGACGAACGAGCAGCTCCTCGAACACGATGTGTTTGAGCTTGTACGTCAGCGCCTTCTGCGCCGCCGACTCCATCAAGTGACCTTCATCGAACACGATGGCGCAGTGCTCCGGCAGCAGCGGAAGCTGCCCCTCTCTTTTGCGGCTGTCATACGTCCAGAGATGCTCCATGTAAAAGTCGTGCGAGCAGATGATCAGATCCGCCGCTTTCCGGTAAGCCTCGCGGGAGAGCGTCTGCCCGCAGCGATGCCTTTTTTCACAGACAAAACAGTCCTGGTAAGCATCCCAATTCATCCGCTGCCACTGCCGGTCGTTCAGATGCGGGTACATCTTCCGGTCACCGTAAGCATAAAAGCGCTGCAGCGCTTCCCGTGAATGGACAAAATCAGGCAGCTCCTCGTAAAGCTCCCGATACAGCTCCGGCTCTTCATGCCCGAATCTCGCTTCGTCCAGCTTCTGCAAGCAGACGTATTGATCCGGCGACTTGGCCAGCCTCGCATCAATTTCAAGCCCCAAATGGCGCGACAGCTTATCGATGTCCCCGCCCGGCTTCACCAACTGCTCAATGAGTGACTCATCCGCGCAGGCGATGATGGCTGGTTTGTTTTTGTACCTTGCGTAGCACAGCGCATAGAGCAAATAAACGAGCGTCTTCCCCGTGCCAACGCCGGCTTCCGCAAAAATCACCTGCTTCTCCGCAAAGGCGCGCTCCAGCTGAAACGCCATATAAATTTGCTCATCCCGCACTTCAAAGCCGGCTTCCGGCAAAATGTCATAAAAAATATCCGCAATCCAGTCGGAAACCTGCTTCATATAAGGCTGACTGCGATCATACGCAAACGGGTAACGTGCCACCTTCTGTGCCTCCAAACTCTCTCTAAGGAATCAAACTTTAATTATCCCACGGTTGCGACGAAAATGCAAAAAAACTCATCCTCCCTGCCGAAGCAGCAAGCATGAGCCCTGCCTTTATGCCAAGCTGAAGCGCTCGCGGTAGCCGCATTTCCGACACAATTCTTCGACGACTTCTCGGCGGGAAAACCCCTCAAACAACCGGTTCGCCCGCTCGCCCTCGATAATATCCGAGAACGGAGTCTCATTGATATTGCCTAAATTGATGACGCCCTCCCCATCCAGACAGCATGGAATGACGGTGCCATCTACAAGGATCCCCGCTTGATTGCGCAGTGCATGGCAGAAGCCCGGTCCCTCGATCTCCTGCGCCTTCAAATCCGGCCATTGAAACTCATGATCCTGGTTCAAATACACACGATCTCTCAGCTTCAAGCCCTCGCCGCGGACAAACTTTTCCTCAATCTGGTAGTCCAACTCAAATGTGCGTTCCAACATCTCTAAAATCTCGCGGTTGCGCTGCCGCTCAGCATTCGTCTGATTGTCCTGTGTGAGATTCCACAATCGAAACGAGATAATCACGTTCGAGCGTTCGATGATCTCCTTCACGAAGTTCAGGATGCTCATCACGTAGCCTTCCTTGTCCTCCGACCCTTCGTGCCCATCAAAGCTATGCAGCGAAAAATTCATCTGCCGCAGCGCCGGCTTGTCGAGAAGCTTGTGCCGATTTTTGTTAATCAGCGTGCCGTTCGTCGTGATATTGACTTTAAAACCTTTTTCATGCGCGATGTCGAGCAGTTCGTCAATCTTCGGATGCAGGAGCGGTTCGCCTTTTACATGCAAATAAATATGGTTCGTATGCGGCTTTATCTGATCCAGAATGTCCGTGAACGTCTCTTTCTTGATAAAATTCGCCTTTCGCTGCGTCTGCGGACAGAATGTGCACGCCAGATTGCATACGCTCGTAATTTCAATGTAAAACTTTTTGAACTTCTTCATAGTAAGACTCCGATCTGGCTGTATCTCAAAACTATTAGTTATTATACCAACTGCTCGCGGGGATGGAAAGGCAGAGCTCTTTAAATCAGAAAAACAGCTTCACGATCCAGCCGATAAAAAGGGCCGACGGCACGAGAAACACTTGGGCAAGCAGCGTCCCCAGGAAGCGGGTTGTCATCAGCAGGGCATAGATTTTGCCAAGCTGGTCCCGCCGTTTTTCGTCGTGCAGAGCCTTGTCGGTAATGAGTCCAAGCTGCGGATCGATGAAAATGGTCAGCAAAATCGTCGCGACCCCGTTGATCAGCCCCGAAGCTTGCGAAGCAGTTGTCGCGTGGTCCGGTAGCAAATGCGCCGCATAGAGCGAAGCGAGCACCCCTACGGAATAAAAGGCGGTCACGACGATGTTGATGAACAGGAATCGCTTGGATACGCCCAAATAGCGGAATTCGCTGATCCGGAATTTCGGTTTGCGGATATATTTTGTCGTATTCTTCAACTGCTGTACGGTCACGCTGGAAATAAGCTTAGGGATGGAGCCGGTCACCTCCAACCGGGCAATCACGCGCGCGCTGAGGTGGATGCACGACGGGAACAGCGCAATTCCGATAATGGTCCCGATCGAAGACGCGAACAAGGAAATACGTAGAAATTCCAACAGATCGAACTCCGTATGCCGCTTCGCATAGTCCACAAAATGCGCCGTCATCGGTGCCTGAATCAAGTTCGCCGTTCGCGAGACGAGCACAACAATGCCGACCAGCGACAAGGCAACCGCGAGCTTGTTGACCTTCACACCTGCGTAGCGGATCGAATATGAGAGCGTTTCAGCGGTGTGGATGACCATGGTTAAAAGAAATACAGTAATTAACGTGGTTAACATTTAATCACACTCATTAAATTTGGATTGTCACCGAGCCTATGCGTGACTCTCTTCTTCAATTCGAGCAAAAGGGAGCATTTCCTGCTGTTTCCAGTCAGGAGATGCTCCCTCTTTTTCAAGCTTTCCGCTCGTCGCCATGCCATAGTTCGCGGAACGTCGGCGAGCTGTGCAGCAGCTCGGCGGACGTTCCTTCCGCTTCGATGCGGCCCTCCTTCAGCACGACGATGTGATCCGCTCTGGCGAGCGCTGTTTTGCGGTGCGAGACGACGAGGCAAGTCGCTTCACGTCGCCGCTCGAACATGCGCTCCCACAGCTTCTGCTCCGTCTCGACGTCCAGCGCGCTGGACAGATCGTCGAAGACGTACAGCTCGGCGTCGCGCACGAGCATCCGTGCCGCCGCCGTGCGCTGCGCCTGGCCGCCGGACAGCTTCACGCCGCGCGGCCCGACAACCGTGTCCAGCCCGTTCGCGAGATGCTGGACGTCCTGCTCCATCACCGCCGCGTGCAGCGCCTGCGGCAAGCTCTCGGGGCCCGCCTCGGGCTGCCCGAGCAAAATATTGTTCCGCAGCGTGTCCGAGTACAGCCGCGGGACCTGCGCCGTGTACGCACTGTGCGGCGGCGCGAAGAAGGTGCCCGGATCTTCCACGGGCACGCCGTTCCACCTGATCGTCCCCTCCCCTGTGGGCAGCAGCCCCAGGAGGGAACGGATCAGGGTCGTTTTGCCCGAGCCGATCGTTCCCGTAATGACGGTGAACGATCCGCGGGGCAGGGTCAGGTGAATGTCATGGATGCCTCGCCCCGTATCGGGGTAGGCGTAACTAAGGCCATTCACCTCAAGCTTCTCCAGCGGCGCCGGAGCGACCGCTGCTGCAGCAACCTCGTGCTCGGGCTCCGCCTCCTCGCCTTTCAAATGCAGGGACCTCGCCATCGTCAACACTTTGGCCGAAGCGCCTTGCAGCAGAAACGTGAGCCGCTGAAGCGACACGCTCATTTGCTTGAAATACGTGATGAACTTACCGACATTCGTAATAAACTGTGTCACGAACGTGAGGTAATACACGAACAGCGAGAGGTCGCCGACAGTGAACGTGCCGGAGCGCATTTTAGCCCCAGCCAGCAGCAGAAGCAGGCCGGTTCCCAGGTTCACCGAGTTGGAGAACACGGAGTCCAAAAGTTCCCCCATCAGCTTGTCCTTAAGCATCGCTTTCCGGCGGTTATCACCGGACCTCGCAAAACGCTCAATCACTCTACGTTCCGCCCCGGCAACTTGAATCGCCTGCACGTTGCCGAACATTTCACTGATCTCGCCCGTCACCTTCGACGTTGCTTCGCGACTGGCAGCGCGGTACTTCTGCAATCTCACCGTCGCGAGCTGCGCGGCAGTGATGACCAACACGATCGGCATAAAGACGAGCAGTGTCATCTGGGCATCGATACGAATCAGGATATAACCCGACACCAGCGCAAAACACGTCAGTCCGAACACATCAACTGACCAGCTTACGGCTTCCTCGGATTGATCGACATCATCCCGGAAATGGGAGATCGCTTCGCCCGGCGCCACCGGAATCGCTTGAGCGCCAGGCTGCTTGAGCACATGCTCCAGCAGGTTGCGGCGAAGCAGCATGCTCATGCGGAATCGGAAGTTGACGTCGGTGATGAACCCGATGATGATCAGCATCATCCTTCCAATTGCCGCCGCCATGAGCAGCGCAATCAGTCCCCAGACGCCATAGTCCAGTTTTGCATGCCCTGTGAGCGTATCAAAAAACTCCTTAGTCACAAGCCCCGGCGCAATCGGTGCCAAATAAATCAGCGTCCACATCACCGCATTCAGCGTATACCGCATCGGTCTATAGGCAATCAGTTTCCATAAATATTGAAATGTGGTCATGCCAGCACCTCCTCAAGCCCGGTTGCCAACAGATGCGAGAAGCGGGAATTCGGATTGGCGGCGAGCTCCTCTCTCCGTCCCGATTCGATCACCTTACCATGTTCCAAAATAAGGATATGATCCGCGCGCTGCACCGTTGCAAGCCGGTGGGCAATCATGATGCAGGAGCGGGCATCCAGCAGCTTTGAAACTGCCTTCTCCATGCGCTGCTCGGTAAGCGGATCCAGCCTCGAGGAGGCTTCGTCCATAATCACAAGGCCCGGCTTCGTCAAAAACACCCGCGCAAACGCAAGCAGTTGCGCTTCCCCGGCCGATAAGCTGCCCCCGCCGGAGGCAAGCATCGTATCCAGCCCTTCCGGCAGCGCGTCGAACCAGGCGCCGAGCCCAAGCTCGCTCAGCACTTCGATAATCGTCTCGTCCGCAATACCGTTATCGAAGAAGGTTAGATTATCACGAATCGTGCCCTGCATGATTTCGATGTTTTGCGTCACCAGGGCGACATGCTTGCGCAGCTCGGTGAGCGTGCAGTCGCGGATATTCGTTCCGCTCAGTGAAATCGTACCCTGCTGCGGATCGTAAAAGCGCAGCAGTAGCCTGGCCAGCGTAGACTTTCCGCTGCCGGTTCTGCCCAGCAGGCCGAGCACTTCGCCCGGCTTCAGCGAAAAGCTGAGCTTCTCCAGCGTCGCCTGATCGCCGTCATAGCTGAACGTGACGTCGTTGAACTCGACGCCAAGCGGCCCTTGCGGCAGCGGCGCGCCCTTGCCGTCTCGAATATTCGATTCGATGGCGAACAGCTCCCGAATCCGCGAAATGCTGGCGTCCGCTTTTTGCAAATCTTCCATTTGCGTACGGATTTTTTCAATCGGCTTGGCCAGCAGCTCGGTATAGAAAAAGATCAAGTACACGGTGCCGATCGAAATTTTCCCTGCATGCCAGAGATAAGCGCTGATCGCAAACGCCATCGCATTCCCCAGAGCGAACACGAAAATCGACGTATTCCACATCGCGCAAAAGCCGAGGAACGCTTTGATCCGGAGCGGCAGCATTTTTCGCAGCATCGTATAGAATCGCTCCATTACGAAGCTGACCGCTCCGTTCGCGCGAATGTCCTCTGTTCCCTCCAGATGCTCGCCGATAAAGCCGTAAAACTCGGCATTCGCCTGCCGCCACTTCGACCACACCGGTACAGCAAACTTCCGAATCCACTGGATCAGATACACGGCAAAAACGACGAACAACGCCATCCCGACCCCGATCAACCAATTTTCGCGGAACAGCAGTACGATGATGCCGGCCATAAGCAGCAGATTGCCGACAAGATGAATGATCATGGAGGAGAAAAAATTCGCAAGCGCATTCACATCGCCGTCCACCCGCTCAATCAGCGAGCCTGAGGTATGATTTTTGTGGAACGACATGTCCAGCGACAAGCAGTGCGCCGCCAAATCGACGCGCAGCTTGTTGGTCGTGGTCCAGCCGAGATTTTCGCTGAAATACGTCGCAGCGACCGAAACGAGCTGCTGCACCAAAGCAAACCCGATAAAAAGCAGCGCCGCGTTAATCAGCGGCTGCATCGCTCCCTGCTGCCCCGCCTGATCGATAAAGTAGCGAATGATTTGCGGATTGACCAGTTGAAGTCCGATCGAAGCGAACAATAGGATCGTTAATGTCAGCAGCGTTCCTTTTTGAGGAAACAAATAACGGCCCAGCAACTCCTTGTATTGACCAGCGTTATTTTTATTGCGTACAGACTTACTCATGCCAAAGAGGTCCTCCGTAGAATTAAGTGACGTATATTTCATCATACTTCATTGGCTCGAGATCGACAACGGAGAGTTTGATTTCACTAAAACTCTGCCACACAAGTGTTCTTTGCCCTTTTATTTTAAAACGCCTTTCCTATCGTGTCATCTTTTTGCACCTCGCGCGACGCCTCCTCGGACTACTCTCTGCTACCCGCTACGATATAATGAGGGGAGCATCTTATTTAACGACTGGAGGCATCCCATATGAAATCGAATATTCGAATTGGCATTATCGGCAGCGGCGGCATAGCCGGTGCGCATGCGAAAGCGTATAAACAAATACCAGACGTTGAAATCGTCGCCATTGCTGACATTCTTCCGGGTAAGGCGGAGCAATTCATCGCCAACCATGAGCTGCACGGCGCAAAAGCGTTCGCGGATCATAACCGGATGCTCGAGCTGAACCTCGACGGAGTCAGTGTATGTACACCAAACGTAGCCCATCACCGCGCAAGCATTGATTCACTCCAGGCAGGCAAGCACGTGCTTGTCGAAAAGCCGCTAGCCGTTACACTGCAGCAGGGCATTGAGATGGTTCAAGCCTCCAAGCAGACAGGCAAGATGCTGAGTGTCGGCTTCCAGCCCCGCTATGACCCCAATATGGTTGCTATCCAAGAATTGGTCCAGTCCGGAAAGCTTGGCAAAGTCTATTACGTCGAAACCGGAGGCGGTCGTCGCAGAGGCATGCCAGGCGGCACTTTTATTAAGAAAGAGCTCGCCGGCGCTGGCGCTATGGCTGATATCGGCTGTTATTCACTGGATATGGCGCTCAATGCGCTCGGATATCCGAAGCCGCTCACCGTATCAGCCGTTACCTCCAATTACTTTGGAACGAACCCTAAGTATCACAAAGAAGCGTCCGACTTTGAGGTCGAAGACTTTGGCGCTGCTTTTATTCGTCTCGAAGGAGACATCACGCTGCAGTTCAAAATCTCTTGGGCAATGCATATGGACACGCTTGGCGCCTCGTACTTTCTCGGCACCGACGCCGGACTGAAAGTCACCACGCCTTATAACGGCAGCCCGTGGAACGGTGTTTGGGACGGCGGTGTCGGCTCGATCACATTGTATCATGACGAAATCGGGAGACATGTCGAGACCAACATCCCTGTCCTCCAGCACCAGGTTGACCGGTTTTTCGAAAAAGTGAACGATTTCGTCCAGGCCATTCGCAATGAGAGGCCAGCACCGATTCCTGCCGAGCAAATCCTGTTCAATCAAGCCATCATCGACGGTATTCTGCGTTCGTCCGAAACCCGCAAAGAGGTGGAGATTATCATTCCGGGGGTTTGACTATATTCGGAGTCTCCTCCATTCGGAAATCTCCCCGGCATATTCCTAGCCAAGCGCCTCATAGCTTAATATGTCCATACAATTAAATGAGCGGCTTGGGAGGTATATAGATGAAAGAGAATACAGAAAAACGCCTCTGGCTAGGAGAGCATTCTGAGGGTGAACATTCGCAGACGGTAGGAAGTCGCGGTCCTGTGTTGGAACAAGATAGCGTGCTCCACGAAACACTGGAGACATTTATCCACGAGAAGCCGCTGGAAAGACCCGTACATGTCAAAGGGTGCGGCGCCTTTGGCTACTTCCAGACTGTAAACGCGATGACAGCCTACACACAGCTTTGTTTCCTGCAACATCCTGGCCAGCAGGTCCCCGTCACTGTCAGATTTTCGCTTGCTGTCAGCAATCGGGGGACGCCGGATACGTCTCGCAATGTGCGCGGCTTCGCGACCAAGTTCTACACGGAGCAGGGCGTGTTCGATCTGGTCTGCAACCACATCCCGGTGTTCTCCGTCCGGGACGCCATCCGTTTTCCGGAGTTTATCCATTCCCTTCTTCCCTCGCCCGTCACGAACTTAGCTGAACCGGAACGGTTCTGGAACTTCGTCGCTCGGGCGCCGGAGGCCACCAACTTCGTGCTTTGGCAATACTCTGATGTTGGCACTATTAAGAGCCTTCGCCACATGCCGGGCCATAGCGTCAACACCTATGTCTGGAAAAATGCGCAAGGTGTGCGAACCTATGTCAAATATCACTGGATGCCTCTCGCCGGCATTCAGTACATCGACCAGCAAGAAGCCTCCCGACTTTCAGCCGAGAATCCCGATTATGCCGCTAAGGATTTATTCGATACTCTGCAGACTGGCAAAGAGGTCAAATACGGCCTGTATGTGCAGTTGATGGACCCTCAAGATGAGGCTACCCTTCCATTTGACCCGTTGGACGATACGAAGATATGGGATGAGCGGCAGTATCCGTTGCTTCCGGTCGGCAATCTGGTCTTAAACCGTAATCCGGACAACTACAGCGAGCAAGTCGAGAAGCTGGCATTCTCCCCTGCGAATCTGCTGGCAGGTGCAGAACTGTCGGATGATAAACTGCTGCAAGGGCGTTCAAACATTTACTGGGATTCACAGCGGCGACGGCTTGGTCCGGATTTCCGCAGCATTCCGATCAATCACCAGCAATTCTGGTCGCCAAATTCCCAAGTGACCAGCGGCAACGGAAGATTTGTTGAAGGTCACCTTGAGCGTACAGACATTCCAAAGCAAGATGACTTTATGCAGGCGGGTGAATTCTACCGCTCACTTGCACCGCTGCAGCAAGAGCATCTCGTTGCGAACCTCGCCGGCGATCTTGTGCAAGTCTCGCAAGAAACACAAAACATCGTGCTCAGCCACCTTTACAGGGCGTCTGCCGAGCTTGGCGAACGGGTTTCACGGGCCATCCAGGCTACGACCATGGGCTAAAAATAAAAAAAGATCCGTATTTGACAACAAATACGGATCTTTTTTTATATAAGGAATTTACAAGTTGCTCCTATGGATTATAACTTACCTTGGCATCATCAATACGCATTGAACTGGCGTTGCCGCCGATCGATGAGCTAAGCTTATCAACTTTGGTCAATCCGGTATAACGATAGTTCCATTGTGAGCCTTTCAATTCACCATTCACGTATACATCGAATTTTTTCGTTGCTGTGTTGATAATTACCTTCAGACGGTAAGGCTCACCGTTCGTGATCGAGGTCAACACGTTCGTTTGTGTTCCGCCGTTGTACCCCCAAATTCTACCGTTCTGCATAATGAGATGAACGGCGCTTCCGTTCGAAGTGAGACTGCTGTCCGATACGATCAAAGCATTTTTCCAGTTGTCATCATCGGCGGTTACCGTCACTTCGGCGATGACCATACTACCTGCCGGCGCGCTGAACACTTTGTATGCTTCAGCCTTTCCGCTGGTTGACGTTGTTGTCAGTTTAACTTCTTTGTCAGCTATCGATCCGCTTACCGTCTGCACGAGCCCCGTATTTCCTGAAATGCCGCCGTTATCAAACACCCAGCCGCTTTGCCCATTCAAATTGCCAACTGTCATCGCATTGAAGTCTTCATGGATGAGTTTGACTAACGTCAAGGGTTCATAAGATACTTTTACATCGTCAACACTCATCGAACTGGCATTGCCGGCAATGGAAACCGAGAATTTATCAAGTGTATTCACAGCGTAACGGTAGTTCCAGCCCGCAGCAAGAAGCACATCATTAACATAGACATCATATGTTTTTGCCGACGTGTTGATAATGACTTTCAGTCGGTATGGCTGGCCATTTGTGATCCCTGTCATCACATCCGTTTTAGTGCTGCCGTTATACCCCCAGATTTTACCTGATTGCATAACAAGTTGAGCGGCATTGTTATTGGCTGCCAAACTGCTGTCTGCTACAATCAGAGCATTTTTCCAGTTCGCGTCATCAGCTGTGACAGTGGCTTCCGCTGTGATGTAGCCACCCTGCGGGGCGTTAAATAGCCGATACGCCTCTGCGCTGCCGGATGTCGAGCCGGTCGTGATTTTCAGCGATTTAGCCGAGTTATCTGTGTTAGTCGGCTGAACGACAACCGTATTCGCTGTCACTCCAGCATTATTGAAAATCCAGCCGTCTTGGCCAGTCAGCGAGCCAAGCATCATCTCGTCAAAATTTTCGTTCACCGTATAGCCAGTTATCTGACCCGCGATTGGTGTGGCAAAGTAGGCTTTGATGCTTTTGCCTCCCGCACCATTCACATTGATCGTGAGCGTAGTCGTACCTCCGCTCGTGCTGACAGAAATTCGCGAATCCTTATACGCCACCGGTCCTAAATTTTGCGTAAGCGTAAGTTGAATCGTTCCTGTATTCGCCATCGTCGGATCAGCTACGGAAACCTCAGTCCCGTTCTCGGTCGTGCGGACCATCACGGAAGCTTTTTTGTTGCTGGTGACACCGCTCACCGTTTTTACCGCGTCGTTCCAGTAGTTAACTGCTAGGATACCCAATGAATTTTCCTTCACGGCTTGAGCATCTGCTGAGTTCTCAACCACAGTAATGTCCGGATTTGCAGCATAAGTGTCCAATTGCCCGCTAGATTTGCCTGGCAGCAGCACATAAGCATAGGTACCATTGGTCGGATTCGTGCCATGATCGAACCATAGATTCATGTAGTTTCGTGTAATATCCGTCGTATAATCGGTGCCAAGATTGTAATGATTGATACTAGACCATTGATCTGTTCGCGCTTCCCGCAACCCTTTAAGCGTTGTAGTCGTAGGGAAGTAATAACCGACATCCGAGCCGGGCACACTTCCGGCCAAGTAAACACGATTGACACCCGTCATCGTCTCGCTCCACCCAATTGCTGTCGGTTTAGCTGCACCGTTTACTGTAAGCGCATTGTTTCCGCTGCTGTTCAACTTGCGGTTATCGACAATCGTTTCTACAACTTTATTGTCTGTAGACGTAATGCCGGAACCTAAATTCACAATTTCATCATCAAACATAAACCAGGATTTCTTCGCTGTGAGATTGTAGCCATTCGCCGTATATTGCATGCCTGTTGCTCCGTACAAGCCTGAGACCTCTGTGCCTCCGACCCAACTATTTGGATTTTTGGCATTTGCGGCTGCCGTGGTATTCTGATTAACGGTTGTACCTGGCATGCGATAACTGTTGACGGTAGGCCAGAAGGAATCTTTATATTGTTTCAAGTCCGAATTGTACAGATAGGTCATCCCGTCTCCGGTATGCCACCCTCTTAAATTAACATCATTGATCTGTTCATAATTTCCGATTCGGTTGGAGGACATGCTGATGCCAAAGGCAAATCCCGGTCTATGGTGAACAGCTCTAGCCATACTCGGGTATTGTTTGTTCATGATCAGCTGCACTCTTGGCGTAATAGCTGGATCAGCCTCTATTTGCTTCGCTTGGACGATATCGCTCATCATGACCAAATCCGCATATTTCGTAGGCGAAGTGGCTTCCAGCAGCCATTTTTTGACCATTGATTTATAGGCGGCCCGATCACTGGCATTAGGTGCGGAGAGTGCCATCCGAACCACGGAAGGTCCAATTGCTTTAATCGATGTTAACCCTTTATCATCGTCTCTAAAGCCAGCAATCCCTCTTCCTCTGACATCATCAAACATGGAGTTATTATAATATAGCGGTTCAAAAGCCGTATAAATCCATTGATAAATGTTATTCACATCCGGATCTACGATATCCCAAGTGGATCCTGCTACAACATACATCAATTTGGTCAAATTATCGAGCAAGGCTGTACCATACCCCCCGTTGTAGGGAATAAGCGCGGTATGCTGAATGAAGGAACCATCACTGTACACTCCTTCTCCAGAAGTAACATAATCAAATACCGAGCTAAGCTGGTCTCTACCCTCGATAATTTTAGCGCCGTTCTTGACAATAATCCCGCTTTGAATTTTAATGTAGCAAGCCCATACGCGATTCGCTCCCGTTAAGCCGGGACCCCAAGCAAGCGCTTGATAATCGATGACGGCATGCCAATTGCTAATTTGCGTTGGCGTTAAGCTGTCATACAACCAAGTCGTGATGTTATTAATAACAAGCGGCGATGTGACCTGCCAGTCAAACCAATTGTCATACCCTCTCTTCGGTATGCTAGTATTATAGCGATTGGTATACATCCAATCCATGGCACTAATAATATCCGCGAGCAAAGTCGTGTTGCCTTT
Organism: Paenibacillus whitsoniae; assembly: GCF_003955665.1. Classification (GTDB taxonomy): domain Bacteria; phylum Bacillota; class Bacilli; order Paenibacillales; family NBRC-103111; genus Paenibacillus_E; species Paenibacillus_E whitsoniae. The sequence continues at coordinate 93,828 of NZ_RXHU01000066.1, read as the reverse complement.
CAAAGATGAACCTCTTGTTACATAAGCGAGTGTCATCGCCTCCAGTCTTTGATAGCTCTGTGAAACGTGCTCGGATTCCGTTGTCGTTGCCAAGTCGCTCCACAAATACGTGCGGCCTGAACTCTTGTTCATCGTATCCCAGTTTGACTGTGCAAGGCTCGTAATATTGGTGATCTTGACGCTGATGTCTGGATCATTGGGGTCGTACGTAGAGCCGCCGGTGGTAAAATCATACATTTTCGCTCGCAAGGTGTCATACTCATCTGCCGCATAGGCAGGTTGATTGGGGAGTGTCGTCATATAGACACCCAGAACCAGCACAAATATAAGCGCTTTCAAAACCAGGTTTTTACTCAATAACATAAGTAACCCCTTTCGTTTGGTATTGGAATATTTCACTAAAATATTCCTCCTGAATCGTACTCGGTTTTTGCCTATTCGAACAATATACAAGTTTTTGCTCAGTTAACAGGTCTACCTACGTTCGGTTTTTTGGAAACAAAACTACGCTAAAACAAGTTTTTTTAAAAAATGCGAACATACTGTAACGAAATCTCCATTATCGCTACTTATATTATGGGAGGTGAATCGATGGAAAGTATGGAGCAGCTCTACGAGAACTATGCTCAAACCGTTTATAGGTACTTATACAGCATTACCCAAAACGCTGATCTATCCGAGGAGTTGACTCAGGAAACGTTCTACCAGGCAATGAAGACCATCCATCAATTTCGAGGCGAGTGCAAACTATCCGTTTGGTTATGTCAAATCGCAAAGCGAGCGTGGTATAAAGAGCTGAACAAGAATAAAAAAAAACCGTCCATCTCCTTAGAAGAGATGGAGCCCCCCCTCCCCGCTGCCGGGAATATGGAGAAGGATGTTTTGCTGAACGAGGAGAAGCTCGCTATGTTCCGATCACTTCAGCAATTGGATGCGAAGACCAAAGAAGTCATGTATCTCCGTCTCTCTGGTGAGCTGAGCTTTGGCGAAATCGGGGACATTCTTGGGCAGAGTGAGAATTGGGCGAGGGTCACCTTCTACCGTGGGAAACAAAAAATGTCGAAAGGAAGATCCGAATGGAACCAAGATTAAATTGCCAGATCGTTCAAGATCTTTTACCGAACTATATTGAGGGACTAACTAGCGATATTACGAATACGTCCATTCAAGAACATCTTGCGACCTGTGGTGAATGCAGGAAAGTCTTGGAGCAAATGACGCGCGATTCGCAAGAGATTAAAGTTGTGCCTCCAAAGCACATCAACTTTCTGAAAAAAGTGAAGCGAAGACAATTGATCATCGCAGGTACCAGCGTCACGATTGCCGTCGCGCTCCTGATTGGCGCCTATTTTCTCTTCGGAACGAGAGATTTTCCGGTTCCTGCCAGCGAGGCGAAGATCGGCGAAGTGTTTCAGACCCAAGATGGCACGATTCATTATCGCATCACCGCCAATGTGAAAGGTTTTGTAAGCCGTGTTTCCACCCATGGCAACGGGCATACGGAGGTATATCGAATTTTCGAGCATCGACAATTGTTTACCAAGGAGAAAGAAAGCGCGGTCACCATGCCCGAGAGCTGGTTGTCCACTAAGAATACGAAGACGAACCAAGAGAAGACTGGGATCTATTTCGAAGGGATCAATAAGGATGACAGGATCACTATTTGGGAAAAAGGCATGACAATTCCGCAAGCCACCGCCGAACAAGAAGCCGCATACCAAAAGTATCTCGGAAGATAAAACGAAGGTTCGCTCTTCTTAAAGGGTTGTATAAAAACAAAAAGCGTTGGCACTTCCCTGGGCCAACGCTACTGCGTGTTTTGTATGTGTAATGATTTCTTCCTGATTGATCTTCCGATACAGTCGCAACAATGCTTAAACTATCGAACTTGGCTGCACCGTACCTCTGCCGCGGCGTTCTACTTCCTGCCGCTTACTTTTCCCAGAGCTCGATTAGACGTCCTTCAGGATCTTCAATCCAAATAAATTTGCCAAAATCCCCCTCCTCTTTTTGCTTTGCAAGAGGGACTCCAAGATGTTCAAGATGCTTCAACGTCTCATTTAAGTCATGAACCTGGAAATTTAACATGACTTGTTGTTCTGTTGGAAAATAACGGTCCTGCTCGGTAAAGAAAGAAAAGATCGTCTCATTTCCTGACTGAGGCTGGATCACAGCCCCATTCCAATCTCCGATTTCAATCTGCAGAACTTCACTGTACCACTTTTTAACAGCTTCCAGATTCTTAGTTCTCCAAAAAATGCCTCCGAACCCTTTGATCATCGCTTCTAACTCCTATCTGTCGTCATGATTTTTTTCACACGTTAAATTTCGACTTGCATTCCGAATTCCGCTAAAAGTATATCGCCATCGAACATAACAGAAGCTTCATCTTTCATTACTTGAATATCTCCAAAATGAGGAAAATGCGACAACAGCAGTTTCTTTACACCTGCCATCGCAGCTAGTCTCCCTGCCTCATGCGCATTCATATGGCCATACTGAGCTGCATTAAAATCTGAATAAAAAGAAGATTCAGTAATCAGGAGATCTGCGTCTTTGAGGTAAGGGACAAGTGTCTCATCGTATCGTGTATCAGCAGTATATACCAATACTTTCCCCTCAAATTCAACCCTAACGCCTAAACAATAACCCTCATGATTTGTACGGAAGAATGCTAAAGTTAGGCCATCCTCAAATGTAACAGCAGCACTCTCGTTCACACCTGTTTCATATGTGCCTTTCATGACAGGAATTGACCATCCCTCCTCAGCCTCCACTGAAGTTAACAGCCTCAGGGGCCTATCCCTAAGTTGAAGATCCATATCAATTAAACATGCATATTGAAGGCAACCTAAGTCTGCCATATGATCAAAATGGCGATGAGACAGAAAGGCACATGTTAGTTCTCTTAATTCAATAAATTTCTGTAGAGCTGACAATACACCGCTGCCACAATCGAGTAAAATTTTATGATTTCCTATTTCTACTAGATAGCCTGAAGTGGCTTCCCCCGCTTTTGGATAAGCGCCCCATCGCCCAATGACTCTTAATTTCATTTCGGTGATACATCCTCTCACTTTTTGATGTATTGACCAAGTTAAATAGGTTTAATGGTCTCGCCAAGCTTGAATCTGAGTAGTTGTTCGGTCAAATGTTCTTTCTTTAGGATTTCAATTTGCTTGTTGCCTATTAGGTCGTAGTGTGGATATTCATCACGAAGATGTAGGTAAGCTGGATCCAAACCGTTGGCCAAGCACCAGTCCTTCAATATTTCCAGATTGCAACAGCCCACTTTAGTAATCGTCTTTATTCCTGGAAAGCGAGATTCTACCCAGTAATGGGTCAAAAAAGCGATTTCCCCCTGTTGGCATTTGCTTTTCCATGCATTCAGTTCATGTCTGGATATTCCGAAAGCCATCTCGTCCATCTCCTGTTCCATGTAAGCTATTTTGTATAACCTCATTTTGAACAGTGAGCATTATAGCACATCCGTCTTTCCCATGGAAAGCGTTCCCTTCCTCAAACCCTCAAACGCAAAAACCAGCCGAACATACGCCCGGCTGATCGCCCATTCACGCTAATACTTCACGTTCGAACTACTGATACTCATACCCGACTGCAGCGAGAAACGCCTTGGCAAGCACCATATGCCCCACCGCAGACGGATGCACACGATCCCAGGCCAAGGTAGCCGGGTAAATGTCGCGCAGCACCGACTCAAATGCAGCCTGCGTATCTACCAGTAAGCAGCCAGTCTCTTCCGCGATACGCTTCACAATCGTCCCGTACTCGTCCATCCGCTTCCGCATCGCGTCTTCCCGATTGGGCTCGATGTAGAACGGAGTCATCAGCACAATGCCTTTGACCTGGGGCTTCGTACGCTGGATGAGCTCGCGCAGCGTCGCCTCATACTCCTCAGGGTATACATGAGATTCTCGGATCGTCGGCTGATCATACTGCCGCCATACATCATTGATGCCGATCATGATGGAGAGCCAGTCCGGCTTCAGATTCTCCACATCTTCTTCCCAACGGTTCTTCAGATCCCGCACCGTGTTCCCGCTGATCCCCATATTGATAATCCGGAGGCCCAGCTCTGGATAAGTGCTTTGTATCAATGCGTCCACCAACGAAACATAACCCTTGCCAATTCCTCCGAACAATCCTTCTCCAAGTGGGCGCTTTCTCTCGCAATCCGTGATGGAATCTCCAATCATGATTAATTTTTCATTTTTTTGCAGTAGCATGCCCATAGTCCTCCTTTAAATTCAATAAAGCCTCAACAAAATAATAATCGCCATAAATAAGAGATGTGTCTACAAAAACTTTTTCCATAAAATACCCGATTTCCGTAAAGCAGCAGTCCCTAGCTGTTACAGAAGTTCGATGTATCCTTCCGTGCCGTTCACACGAATGCGCTGCCCATCTTGAATTCGTGTGGTCGCATGCTCGACGCCGACAACGGCCGGCAGGCCGTATTCACGCGCAATGACCGCGCCATGTGTCATCAAGCCGCCAACTTCCGTGACCAGACCTTTGATTGAGACAAACAACGGCGTCCAGCTTGGATCGGTAAACGTCGTGACGAGGATGTCCCCGTCTTCCAAATCAGCCTCTGCCATGTTGAGGATGACGCGCGCTCTTCCCTCGATCACACCCGATGAAACAGGCAGACCAACAATTGCATCCACCGGCAAATTCTCTCGCTTGTACTTGCCTGCCACGATTTCGCCATCCGACGTGATCACACGCGGCGGCGTTAATTTGTCATATAACCTGTAGTCATCTTTCCGCTGTGAAATGATCCCGTAGTCAACTTGCTTGGTTCGCACAACTTCACGAAGCTCTTCGAAAAAAAGATAGTACATATCTTCGCTCTCGTGAAGAATGCCGGCTTGTACGAGTCGCTCCGCCTCCTTCAACAAAGCCTGTTTATAGATGAAATAACGGTTCACCATCCCATACTTGGGATATTCGCGATAACCGCTGAAATTCCGGAGGATGTCGATGATGCGTTTTGTTTCCGCAGCTTTGTCCTCCCCGTCTGGCAATTGCCGCAATCGTGCTAATAACGTCTGTTCTTTCTCCAAAGCCTCCTGCCGGCCTTTCTCAAATTTCCGTTTACCGGCATTCGGCTCGAAGACTTTAATATTCGTCAAAATCATGGGAACAAGCGCTGTCGGTTTTTCGACCCAACGCGTTCTGGTCATATCAATTTCACCGGGACAGCGCATACCATAAAGGCTGAGATAGTCGGTAATGGCGTCGACGGCTTCCTGACCTCCATCCAATTGCGCCAGGTCTTCCCAGAAGGTTGCCTCCCGGACATGTTGTAAATACGCAATAACTTCCGGGTAAGGACGAATCCGATCTGCAACATCCATAAGTGCAAGGCCCATTTGCGAAGTAATATTGCCCGTGACAGATTGCGCAAGCGTATCGGCAGCCGCATTTTCATCCAGCCATCCCTTCATGTTTTGGTTGAGCCAAGCCGCGGCATTCATTCCCGCCATAATGATACGAATACTTCGCGGTTCAAATAACACCTTTTTGGACTGCTCCAGATCTTCTGCAATAAAATCAAATAGAGCTACTCCAGATTTCGTTTGAATGCTCCTTTTTAACGCTTCAATCGAGTCTTGGTTGAGGCTGATCAACTCAGATACAAGGGACGGATCTTCGTCAAATTGCGCAAGCATATCCGTATTATTTCTGTTCGGCATCGGCGCTGTTTGAGCATCCGGCAGCACTTTGATAAAATCCTCACGTTCTACAATCGTCATCAAGGCATCTTTGATAAGGGGATCTGACTGTCCTGACATATTTAAAAGAGTTTCTCTATTGGTAGGCGAAGCCAGCATAGGTGTGACGTCGACAAAAAGCCTCCCGCCTGCGTTCTTCATTGGAGCAGACGTCGTTAACAGGTACATCGACAATCCCAATGGCTTGATCGGATCGGTCATCATTTGTTGATGCCCAACGGAGATATAGACGTGATTCTCGCCATCCTTCGCTCCCGGGATCGGAAATAACGTCGTAATCGGCCGGCTCTGAACAATATAAAATTGATCATCCGCCAGACACCATTCTATATCCTGCGGGCTGCCAAAATGCGCTTCGATCTGTCTTCCAAGCTGCGCCAACTGTATAATTTGCGGCTCGGTAAGGGTTTGCGCTATTTGCTGTTCAGCATCAAGCTCCCGAATCTCAGTTCCTCCTCCTTGCCGTCCGTAGATCGCCAATTTCTTCGTTGCGATTCGCTTATTGACAATCTTCCCATCCCTTACTTGATAAGAATCGGCAGAGACCAAGCCGGAGACCAGCGCTTCGCCGAGGCCGTAACCGGCATCGATGGAGAGCAGCTTTCGGTTCGAGGTCATGGGATCCGCGGTAAAGACAATCCCCGAAGCCTGAGGGAATACCATTTTTTGAACGATGACGGATACATATACTTGACTGTGATCGAATCCATTTTGCATGCGATAAATAACTGCACGATCCGTAAATAGCGAAGCCCAACATTGGCTGATATGCTTCAAAATGGCGTCGCGGCCGATTATATTTAAAAAGGTATCTTGCTGACCCGCGAATGAAGCATGCGGCAAATCTTCAGCAGTCGCGCTGGAACGAACCGCGTAAGCATGCTCCTCGCCAAATTGCGAGAGATAGTGCGTAACGGACTCCACAGCATCGGAAGGAATTGCGGCTTCGGTAATGATTTGGCGAATCTTCCCGCTGATTTCCGCAATCCGCTCTCGATCTTCTGCATTCAAAACTGCTAGCTGCTTCAACAAGCCATGATACGCTTCGTTGTGGGCGATGGCTTCTCGAAAGCCGACTGTGGTCACGCAGAATCCTTGAGGTACTTGGATGCCAGGGATCTTAGATAATTCCCCTAAATTCAACCCTTTTCCACCGACGAGCGCTAGCTGCGATTTATCCATTTCCTGAAAGCTGAGAACCAAATCACGCATTCCTATCTCCCCTAACCATGAAATTTGAAAAACCATTTGACAATGAGCTTACCGTCATGATAAAATTAAATTGTAAGATGAATTACTTATGTCTATTTATCAGTTAGACGGACGTGAATTGATTATATCATCGTGCCTATGGATGTGCAATACGAAGAACCCGACAATTTTTGTCGAGGTTCTTTTTTAGTGAAACCCAAGTTAGACAACTACAATTTTAGCTCCCTCTCGGGTCCCATGTGCTCACGGCGAAAATAAAACAGCCCTACCCCAAAAATAATTGTAAAGCAATGGTTCGGTTCCATCGCCAAGATACACTTTCAAGTTAAATTATTGATTTATGCTTGAAAATCAATCTCCAGAAACCGTTCTACTTCCACCTGCCAACGTTGCTCAACAAACATTACATGAAGCGGATTCTCATTATACGCATCATAGTCCGCTTGACTAGAAAATTCCATGGAAAACCCGTAATCAAAATCGTTCTTTTTACTAACTTGACGGAAAACTTCAAATTTCTGTACAACGGAAATGGAAGATAATATATTTTTTCCGTCCTCTAGAAATTTCTCCGCTTCTAGTGAACCTTTCGGATGTTTCAGATTAAAAATGACCATGTGACGAATGGTTGCTGGATTCATTTGTCGTTTTTCCCTTCTTCTAAAGAATGTGTTCAGTTTTCGCTTATGGCAAAAATTATTGAAAAACGGCGGCAGTTCTATTTAGGATAGCGGATCATCCCTACTTCCTCCTTTCGCCTCATTACGTTACATTCTGTAAGGTGTCTTCTTGGAGGATCTATAAACGTAATCTGATCATGAATAACAAGTAGAAGATTACAGGTAATCCTAGTGCAGATAGTAGTGTGATCACGGTACGTACTTTTTTCTCATCACGTAATAGAAACGCTAATAACTTATACCCCAAAATCCCAATCAAGCCACCCAAACCATTTAAAATGATATCATCAATGTCTGATGCTCCGATGCCTAAAAGCCCCTGAATTATTTCAACAGATAAACTTACAAAGAATATGATCAATAGATTGGTTGTTACTCTTTTGTTCTCTTTGAATAATAACAAATAAGTACCGAGAGGAATAAAAATAAGGATATTACCAACAACATTACTAAAAGCGAAGTTTTTTATCGTCATCGAACTACTAAATATATATTCCCCTATACTATTAAAAGGAATAAGATTGATTGACCTGTGGAACGTCCTTTGGTTACTAAATATTTCCAGAAACGAAACTCTTGATAAGATCAATAATTTCATCAAAAAAACTATGTAACAAATGAACACACTATATAAGAAAATAGTTGTAATTCGTTCTCGTTTATTCATAATAATCTCCGGTTTCATTTAAATGCATTGAGGTCCTCCCATCTTTCAAATTGTCCTTGATGATCACCCATTCTATTGCTCCCCATACGCCAACTAGGCTGCCTTAGCTATCTAACTTTGCTAGATTTTTAACTTCTGCAAAATTGTTAATTGGCCTCATCCCAAATGAGTCCGCGCCGCCGGCACCGATCTTCACTTTTAAAGTGAGTAAGGGACACGCTGACGAATATTCTCTCATTTTGTATACAGAATAATGTCCTTAAGTTCAATCAGAGTCTTGATTCGATAGCTGGCCTGTGAGAAGTCGTGTGTTTTTGTGAAATCATTATGGACAATAGCACAATCGATACCAGCCGCCACAGCGGAGTTTAGCCCTCTATTTGAATCCTCAACAACCAGGGTCTCTTCTTTGATAGCTCCGAAGCGCTTTAGTCCGGTCAAGTATGGTTCGGGGTGCGGCTTGGTGTGCTCATAGTCTTCGCGTACAAGGACGAATTCCATGAATTGTGTAATCTGGCGCTTTTCATGAATAAGTTGAAAATCCGCACGCTTTGCAGTCGTCACGATGGCCATGCGGACGTACTTTGACAGTTCGGTTAGAGTATCAACTACGCCTTCAATTTCTATGGCTTCTGTTCTTAGATATTCCTGATAATAGATGTTGCGGACCTCTCGCTGCTTGCTGATGATCTGTTCATCAATGCCTGCCGCCCTAGCTTGGGACCAAGTGCCCAATGACTGGGTCATATCGCAGAGGTATTGATCTTTATCCAAAGTAAATCCAATGTCAGCCAAAGCGCGTTCTCCCGCCTTATAATACCAGAATTCCGTATCAACCAGAACTCCATCATGATCGAAGAGTATAAACTTTTTCAATGGTTTCGTACTCCTTTGTCAGTTGCCACAACCTTACATCGCCACCACAGGATGTTAGAGCCTCGCGAACGTGATGTAATCGACTTGGACAGGCTCTGCCGATTCGATCCGAAGTGCCCGGTTGATCTGCCCCCGGTGATATTGCCCATGTAAGAGGACCTGCAGCAGGATATCCCGGACAGACGTTCGGAACGGAACCCCGCTCTGGTTCGAATAGTCGATCATCTCATCCAACTCGGCTTCCTGAAGCTCTTCGATATAGGTGCGATATTGCTCGGCATTTTCTTCGAACATCGTCCGGATCGCCGTCAGGTCTTCCGCTTCCTCCCACAACGAATATTGCGCGCTGCCCTTACCCTGCAATCGGGACAGCCAGACTCGTTCCGCAACCGCGACGTGCCGAGCCAGCTTCAGAAGGTCCTTATTTCTCGTTTTACTATCCTCGAGGGCGTCCAAGATGCGTCCATCCGCCCAGTATAGGTGATTCATCATTGACTTAATCGTTTTCATTTCGGCTTCCCCTTTTCGTCTCACGGATTACTTGAAAATATGACAGTTTTAATATTAATTATTCTCACTTCATTCGAAGTATCCTGCCTGTTCGTTTAACAATAAGGAAGCAGTGTTACGCTAAAGACTCTTTGTTAACAGAATCTCCAGCGGTTCACCCTCAAGCAATAAGCAGCCCGAGTCCCTATAACCTAACTTTCTATAAAAGTGTTGAGCTTCTTCACTTGCCAAAGTTGAGGTCATCAAGAGTTTAAACCCGTTTCTCTTCATTTCGTCCTCCCAAAAGAGAACTGCCTTTGTTCCAGTTCCTTTCTTTCGATAAGGAGCATCGATCCAAAGCATATTCATAAACGGGGTATTATCCCAAAAGTAACTGTAGCGCATCCATCCAATATTTCCGCAATCATCATTCTTTAAGATGAAAATTTCGTTCTGCCTTATTTTCGGTAAAATTAGGTATTCTAGCATGTGATGATCACGCTCTTTGATGTATTCATAATCCGAATCAGATGCGAAAACAATATTCATAAAACTACTCCTTCAGAACAAAATTAACCAAGCATCGTACATTCAGACCAAGACATCCAAACCTGCAAATAAGCAGGAATTTCCATCCTGCCCCTCCTGATTCGATGAAATACCTGCGATTCGGCAGGCATTTTTGGAGGAGAACCCTCTTTTTAAGCGGACTCAGTCCAAAAAACTGTCTTATCGCAGGCATTTCGCTGAAAACGCCATTTTTGCGGAAAATTCCTGCATAATCGCAGGAATCCACCCTCACAACCTCGACAGGTGCCAGCGTAGCCATCATCATTTTACATTTTATGGATTGGATAGGAAACACGAAAAAACTGCCCCAAAGCCCCGCCTCAGGACAGCCGCTATACTAACCCGCGCTCAATAATAACGCGATGTTATCATTTTCTTCTTCGTATAAAACTCCACTCCATCCTTGCCATTAGCATGTAAATCACCGTAGAACGAATCTTTCCAGCCTGAAAAAGGGAAAAACGCCATCGGCGCCGGCACCCCCACGTTCACACCGAGCATGCCCGCCTCCACGTCCTCGCGGAATTGGCGGACAGCCTTCGCATTCTCCGTATAGATGACGGCGGAGTTGCCGAAACGCGATTGATTCACGATCGCTATCGCTTCATCCAAACTCCCGGCCCGGAGAATCGACAGCACCGGCCCGAAAATCTCCTCGCGCGCAAGCGACATGTCCGGCCGGACATGATCGAACAGCGTCGCGCCGAGGAAGTAGCCCGGCCCGGCGCAGGCGGCCGCCTTGCGCCCGTCGAGCAGCAGCGTCGCGCCCTCGGCGACGCCTTGCGCGATGCAGCCGCTGATACGCGCGCGCTGCTCCTCGCGGATGACCGGCGTCAGGGACACGCCGTCATCCATGCCGCTGCCGAGCACGAGCCCCTCGGCCGCTCGCACCAGCGGCTCCAGGACGGCGTCCCCGTCGCCGACCAAAACCACGGCCGAGCACGCCATGCAGCGCTCGCCGGCACTGCCGAAGGAGGACATGATAATGTTCTCCACGGTTTTGTCCGGCACAGCGTCAGGCATGACGATGTGGTGGTTTTTGGCGCCGGCAAGCGCCTGCACACGCTTGCCGGCTGCGCTCGCGCGCTCGTACACGTACTTGGCGACGGGCTGCGACCCGACAAACGAGATCGCTTTGACGGCGGGATGCGTCGTCAAGCCGTTCACAACATCGTGCGCGCCGTGAACGACGTTCAGTACGCCGTCCGGCAGCCCGGCTTCCTGCAGCAAGGAAGCCAGCTTGTTCGCCGTCAGCGGCGTCCGTTCGGACGGCTTCAAGACAAACGTATTGCCGCAGGCAATCGCCAGCGGGAACATCCAGCACGGCACCATCATCGGGAAATTGAACGGGGTAATGCCGCCCACGACGCCGAGCGGGAAGCGGAACAGCTCCGAGTCCATCTCCGCCGAGATGTTCGCTAGCGTCGCGCCCATCAGGTGTGTCGGCGCACCGGCGGCAAATTCGACGCATTCGATGCCGCGCAGCACTTCGCCGAGCGCTTCTTTGTAGCTTTTGCCGTTCTCCAGTGTAATCAGCTCGGCCAGCTCCCGCTCATGCGCCTGCAAAAGCTGCCAATAACTGAAAAGCACACGCGCCCGCTTCGGCACCGGCGTCCGCCGCCAGCCATCCCAAGCGGCTTCCGCAGCGGCAACCGCCCGGTCCACGTCCGATGTGGACGAAAGCGGCACCTCCGCAATCATCTCCCCCGTCGCTGGATCAAAAACAGCCTGACGCTGCCCCGCCTCCGCGTCCACCCAGGCGCCGCCAATGAGATTTTTTACCTCTGTCATATCAGCCCTCCTCACCGCTGCACAAACTTCACAGGAATTGTTACTATTGGGCACTGTTCTCGTAAACCGCCACCCCAAACTTCCCCGTTACGGCTTCGTGCGCCCCTGCATCAGCAGGACATTCACATAATATTTGCGGGCATTCGCCGTTTTCAAATGTAGCTTAGCCGTTTCGCCGCCGGGATGCTCAAGATCGAGCCAAGCGCCCTCCAGATCTTCTTTGACACCGACGATCTGAAACTTTTGCGCGACATAGCCGTCCAGCTTTTCCTTCTCCGCTTGAAATTGCTCGAACTCAGACATGGTCGGCACCTCCGTTCGCCTTGGCAGGACTGCCTGCGTAGGCTGCGCCCTGATACCGCTTCCGCTTGAGATACTGCCCCGCCCCCGCCTGGCCGACGAATTGCTTATCACGGATGACGAATTCGCCTCGAGACAGCACGCTGACCGGCTCTCCCGTAATCGCGATGCCTTCAAACGGGTTGTAGTCCACGTTCATGTGATGCGTTTGCACGGACAACGTGCGCGCCGCATCCGGGTCGAACAGCACGAGGTCCGCATCGCTGCCGACGGCGATCGTGCCTTTTTGCGGGAATAGGCCGAACAGCTTCGCACTCCGCGTCGACACCACGTCCACGAACTGATTGAGCGTCAACCGCCCTTTGCGCACGCCCTCCGAAAACAAAATCGAAAACCGATCCTCGATACAAGGCCCGCCGTTCGGAATGAGGCTGAAATCACCGCGTCCCAGCTCCTTTTGCCCCTTAAAATTAAACGAACACTGATCTGAGCCCACCGTCTGCAGCTGCCCGCTGCTAAGTGCCGTCCACAGCGCTTCCTGATGCGCTTTCGGTCGAAGCGGTGGCGACCATACATATTTGGCTCCTTCAAAGTCCGGCTTTTCCAAATACGTCTGATCCAGCATCAAATACTGCGGGCACGTCTCGCCCCAAATGTCGACACCCTGATTGCGCGCCTCGGTAATCTGCTTCACCGCTTCCTCGCATGTCACGTGCACCACATAGAGCTGCGAGTTCGCCATCGCCGTCAGCTTCGCTGCTCGCCCTGTCGCCTCCCCTTCAATGATCGACGGTCGGGTGAGCGCATGGTAGATCGGATCCGTGTTGCCCGCTTCGAGCGCTTCACGAATCAAATAATCGATCACATCGCCGTTCTCCGCATGCACCATGACGAGCGCACCATGCTTTTTGGCCTCGAGCAGCGTCCGGTAGAGGGTGCCGTCGTCGGCTTGAAACACATTTTTATACGCCATGAACACTTTGAACGAAGTGATGCCCTCATCCTCAATGATCGCTGGCAGCTCAGTCAGCACCTCATCCGTAATCTCTGCGATCATCAAATGGAAGCTATAGTCGATGGTCGCTTTGCCCTCGGCTTTGGCATGCCACGTTTGCACGGATTCCCGCAGCGGTTTTCCTTTATTCGTCAGGCAAAAATCAATAACCGTCGTCGTCCCGCCGAACGCTGCCGCCCTTGTGCCGGTCTCGAAATTGTCGGCCGTTACCGTTCCTCCGAACGGCATATCGAGATGGGTGTGAGGATCGACCCCGCCGGGAAATACATAAAGTCCCGAAGCATCGACGACTTCCGCGCCCTCCTGACTGAGCCCTTTGCCAAGCTGGGTAATCAACCCATTTTCGATCCTAATATCCCCCTGATATGTATCCGACGCTGTCACAATGGTGCCGCCCCGAATGATTTTCGCCATGCTACATCGCCTCCTTCTTGCTTCCGTCTTGACCCTCACTGAGTTTGGCCACTACCGTCTGGCGCTCGTTCCAAGTCATCGGCGGCTCGGTTCCCACTACCTCCACCATGGAGATCGCTCCCTCAACCGGGCAGACGATCGCGCACAAGTTGCAGCCGACACAGTCCTCTTCCCTCACTTGTAAAATCGCCTTGCCACCGCTATCGACCGTACGCTCGATGCATTGGTGGGACGTGTCCTCGCAGGCGATGTGACACTTGTTGCACGAGATGCACGTCTCGGTATCGATCCGCGCTACGACCGCATAATTGAGGTCAAGATGGCCCCAATCCGAATATTTAGGAACCGATTTGCCAACCAGCTCGGACACACTGGCAATCCCTTTGCTATCCAGGTAATTGTTCAATCCGTCGATCATGTCCTCCACAATGCGGAAGCCGTGATGCATCGCCGCTGTGCACACCTGCACGCCTGTGGCGCCCATCAGCATAAATTCCACCGCATCGCGCCAGGAGGAAACACCGCCGATCCCGGAGATCGGCACTGTAATCGCCGGATTGCGAGCACAGTCCGCGACCATGTGCAAGGCAATCGGCTTCACCGCAGGACCGCAGTAGCCGCCGTGGGAGCCTTTCCCGCCGACATGCGGGATGGTGTTCCACGTATCCAGATCGACGCCGGCGAGCGAATTGATCGTGTTGATCAGCGAGATCGCGTCAGCGCCTCCGCGCACCGCCGCTTTCGCCGTCGCCGTGATATCCGTGATATTCGGCGTAAGCTTGACGATGACCGGCGTTTGCGCCGCTTCCTTCGCCCACATCGTCTGTGCTTCCACGAGATCCGGCTGCTGTCCGGAGGCTGATCCCATCCCCCGTTCCGCCATGCCGTGCGGACAGCCAAAGTTCAGCTCCAGCCCATCGACGCCGACCGCTTCCACTTTTTTGACAATTTCATGCCACTTCTCACGCTTTGGCTCCACCATCAGGGACACGACGAGCGCATGATCGGGGAACCGCTTCTTGGTCTCATAGATTTCTTTCAGATTCACCTCAAGCGGCCGATCCGTAATCAGCTCAATATTGTTAAACCCAGCCACCCGCTGCCCGTTAAAATGAACCGCCGCAAAACGCGACGATGTATTGATAATCGGATCGCCGAGCGTCTTCCAAACCGCGCCTCCCCACCCCGCTTCAAATGCGCGCTGTACCTGATACCCGGTATTCGTCGGCGGCGCCGAAGCGAGCCAGAATGGGTTCGGTGAAGAAATACCAGCCAGATTGATGCGTAAATCCGCCATGCCGGATCCCTCCTCTGTGTACTTGATCGAGTCAAAAGCTTGTCACTCGTGCAGCTCTCAGCGTGGCTTAGCCAACGCCTCCCGTTCCAGCCAAGGCGACCATTAAAAGCCTGCAAAAAAGCAGGTATTTCCCTGCAAAAGCTCCGATTATTCGGAATGCCTGCGAATATGCATCTTTTTACAATTTTTTATCCATTTTCTTGTGAAATGAGCCGAAATGCCTGCCTTTACGCAGGAATTTTCATTTTTACCCTAGTTTTCTGGAAAATACCTGCCTTTTTGCAGGCTTTGATCCGCTACACTGGCCTCGGCTGCACGATCCTCCAGACGCGAACCTGCTCGCGAGCAGCCGCTGAATCTCCACTCCCCTAGCGGCTCTCAATGCCGCTTCCCGGGCTTTCCCAGCGCCCCGCAACCGACCGACCTTACAACTTACCTCCCGGCGCAACTAAGCCGACGCCTCCTGCCCCTTCAGAAGCTGCTCATGGATCGCGTAGGCCGCATCCTTCCCCTGCTGCGCAGCGGAGACGACCATCGCTTCCCCTTGTCCCGCGCCGAAACGAATATCTCCCGCCGCAAACACCTTCGGATGCGAGGTTGCGCCGGTGGCCGGCTGCACAACCACCGTACCGTTCAAATGCTGCAGGCCGAACGCCTCGATCAGCGCAAGATGCCGCGTCTGTCCGATCGCTTTCACCACCGCGTCCACGGGAATTTCAAACGCCGAGCCCGCGACCGGCTTCGGCTGCTTGCGCCCGTTGCCCGCATCCACAAGCTCCATGCGAATGCATTCCAGGGCTACGACGCGACCGGACGCATCGCCAACGATTCGCGTTGGCGCCGTCAGCCAGCGAAAGCGTACCCCATCCTGCTTCGCAAACTCGTACTCAAAATCATACGCCGTCATCTCCGCTGCCGAGCGCCGGTACACGATCTCCACCTCCGCTGCGCCGAGGCGGACCGAGCACGTCGCCGCATCGATCGCGGTGTTGCCGGCGCCTATCACGGCCACGCGCTTGCCGATGAGCGACGTGTCGAGTGAGCCGCCAGCGCCAAGCCCCGCTTTTGTCCGCTCCACAAAATCAATCGCATCGTGGACGCCGTCCAGCCCCTCGCCCGGAATGCCCAGCATCGGCACTTGCGCCATGCCGGCGGCAAGCAGCACGGCGTCGTACCGCTTCAGCAGCTCCTCGCTGCTGATGTCCACGCCGACGCGCATGTTCAAATGAAACGTCACGCCAAGCCGTTCCACCTGGCGTACTTCCCACAGCGAGATTTCCTCCGGCAAGCGGAAGGAAACGATACCGAACGTATCCAAGCCGCCGGCTTGCGGCTTCGCTTCATAGACGGCGACCTCGAAGCCGAGCCTCGCCAACTCACGAGCGGCCGACAGCCCGGCGGGGCCGCCGCCGACCACGGCAACGGATCTACCGTTGCTCGGTCCGGCCTCAAACAACTCCGGATCGTGGGCAATCGCCCAATCCGTCGCGTACCGCTGGAGCTGTCCAATCGCTATAGGCTTGGACGACTGATTGAGGACGCAGGCCCCTTCGCACAGCTCCTCGGTTGGACATACGCGTGCGCACGATGCGCCCACAGGATTCGCTTCCAGAATGGTGCGCGCCGAGCCTTTGAGATTGCCGGTGGCAATCTTTTTAATGAACGACGGCACGTCGATACCGCTGGGGCAAGCCCGCGTACAAGGCGCGTCATAGCAAAACAAACAGCGATTAGATTCCTCCAACGCCTCTTTCGGCTTCATCCCGTCCTTCACTTCCGCAAAGTTTCGCTTCAAATCCGTGAGAGAAATCCATGAAGATCCCATCCTATGCGCCCCTTCCCTGCCTCTACTTCATGCTACCGAGTCAATATCTTTATTCCTGCAGCGCAATCCGCCTAGCCGTTCTGTACAGCAGCTCCGTCCCAAGCGCAATATCTTCCGGAGACGAAAACTCCTTCGGATTGTGGGAGATACCGGCCAGACAGCGAACAAAAATCATGCCATAATCGCACACGTACGACATCGCCAGCGAATCATGAAACGGTCCGCTCATCAGCTCCGGCGGCGGCGCAATCCCCATGCCTTCCGCCTCTTCACGCATCGTCCGCTTAATCCAATCCGCGCAATAGCGCGGTTCGCTGTTCGTGTCCTCGCGAACGGTATAGGCCAGTCCGTGCTCATCTGCAACGCGCTCCAAAGCAGCAAACAACTCCTGCTCCAGCACTTGGCGGCGGGACAAATCAATATCGCGCAAATCGACCGTGAACGCCACCTTCTCCGGGATAATATTACGCGAATCCGGAAACACCTGCAGCGAGCCGACCGTTCCTACCGTTGGCGCCCCCGGTTCCCGGCTGGCGAGCTCATTGAGCGCCACGATGATCTTGGCCGCTCCAACCAACGCATCGCGCCGCATCCCCATCGGCACCGAGCCGGCATGTCCGGCGAAGCCGGTCATTTCGACCGTCAGCCATAGCGGCCCGGAAATGCCGCTGACAATGCCGATCGGGAGATCCATCGCCTCCAGTACCGGCCCTTGTTCAATATGCAGCTCGAGAAAAGTGCCGACCCGCCCGGCCTGGAATGCATAACCGGCCTGCTCCGCCGGATCGACGCCGAATTCGAGCAACGCCTGACGTCGCGTAACGCCATTTTTATCCGTGCGCTCCAGCTCATCCGGCTCCAACTTGCCTGTCATCCCGCGAACCCCGAACAAGCCTTTATTAAATCGGCAGCCCTCCTCATCGCAAAAAGCAACAACCTCCACATCGCGCTCCGGCACGATCCCTTGCTCGGCCATCGTCTGTACGGCTTCGATCGCGCCAAGCACCCCAATCGCGCCATCGAATCTCCCACCGTAGGGCTGGGAATCGACATGCGATCCGAGCATCAGCACCGGCAGTTCCGGATTCCGGCCTTTCCAAACGCCGATCAGATTGGCAAACGCATCGATGCGTGTGGTCATCCCCGCTTCCTCCATCCAGGAACGCACAAGATCGACGCCTTCTCTGTCCTCCTTGCTGAGCGCCAACCGGCACACGCCGGTCTCGCCGAGCTTCCCGATTTGAGCAAGTGCCTGAATGTGCTGATGCAAACGGGGAGTATTAATCGATAACGGCTTGTTCATTGGCAACTTGCATCATCCTTTCGACGAAATAGATCCGACACTAAATACTTCCAGCAGCGTCTTCACGATAAAATCAACATCGTCATCGGTTGAACTGAGCGGGGGGCTCAATGTCAGAATATTCGCAAACCCGGGAACGGTATCGCCGTTTTTACCGATCAGCAGCCCTTTGCTCTTGCAGGCGGCAACGATAGCAGCCACGCGCTCGGGTTTCGCAGGCTCCTTCGTGTCCCGATCCTCCACCAACTCAATGCCCATCGCCGAGCCGAAGATCCGCATATCGCCGACGTTCGGGTGCTCCCGTAGCCGAGCCAGCCTGGCCGCGAACGCTTCCCCGATCACCGCCGATCTGGCGATAAGCCCTTCGTCCTCTAGGACGCGAAGGTTGGCAAGCGCGACGGCACACGACACCGGATTGCCGCCGAACGTATTCACATGCCGGAAATGGCTCGTGTCGCCGCCGCTTTTGAACACCTCGTACAGCTCCGCCGAGACCGCCGTCGCCGACAAAGGCGAATAGGCGCTGGTGAGTCCTTTGGCCATCGTCACAATGTCCGGCTTGACCCCGTAATTGTGATGGCCGAACTTCCGGCCGGAGCGCCCGAAGCCGCAGATCACTTCATCGACGATGAGCAGCACGTCGTACTTTTCGCAAATGCGAGCTACCGCCGGCAGATAGCCTTCATGCGGGACAAGCATGCCGCCGCCGGTGATCACCGGCTCGAGGATGACGCCGGCGACGGAGTCCGGCCCTTCCCAGGCGATGGCCTGCTCAATCGCCTCAGCGCATTGCAGGGAGCAGTTGTCCTTCGTTTGACCGAACGGACATCGATAACAGTACGGCGGCGCTACGTGCGAGAAGCCGACGCCAAGCGGCTCATATTTCAGCTTGCGCTGCGCTTGCCCCGTCGCGCCGAGCGCCCCCATCGAATTCCCGTGATAAGCACGATGCCGCGAAATGAATTTATGCTTCGCCGGCTTCCCTTTTTGATGAAAGTACTGCCTGGCGATTTTGAAGGCAACTTCATTGGCATCGGAACCGGAATTGGAAAAAAAGATCCGGTACTCCCCTTCCAACCAGGCATTCAGCTTTGCTGCAAGTTCAATGGATGGAATGTGCGCCTGAACCATCGTGGCGTAGGCAAGTGTCATCATTTGCTGAGCGGCAGCTTCCGCGATTTCCTTCCTGCCGTGACCGACATTCACGCACCACAGCCCTGACATGCCGTCAAGATAGCGATTGCCGTCCACATCCGTTACCCAGCTTCCATCTCCGGACGCGACGATCATCGGATTGTCATTATGCGGCGTCATATGATGCCAGACGTACTTGCGGTCATTTTCCAATAATGCTTCTTTGTCAGCCGGATCGTTGATCGCCATCGCCGCCACCCTTTCCCTAATTCCTGCTTCACTTAATCTATGATTATGCTTGTATGCGCGAGGCTATCCCAATTGATCCTGAATGAGATCGGCCGCTGCCGGGAAACAGTTGCGAATCGCTGCCGTGAGTTCGTGGAAAAGCATGGTTTCACGGACGTTCGGCACACGTTCGGAACCGAGATGAATCTCGTGCTGGGAGTGAAGGCGTCCGGGATTCGGCACCATGATCAGAATGCGATGAGATAAAAAAACAGCCTCCGACACACTGTTCGAGACGAAAACGATCGTTAGGTTCGTTTTTTCCTTCAGGTGCAGAAGCTGATCTTGTAGTTTTTCACGGGTAAAAGCATCCAAAGCGGAGAACGGTTCATCGAGAAAAAGAATCGGCGGATCGAGGGAAAGTGCACGCGCGATCGCGACGCGCTGCTGCATGCCGGGGCTTAGCTGCCACGGAAAGTAATCACTGAATTTCGTCAAGCCGACGATGTCAAGAAGGTGGTCAATCTTGTCTTGGATGAGGGAACGGTTCTGCATAGCAATTTCCAGAGGGAGTTCAATATTTTCCCGGACGGTGCGCCATTCGAACAGACCGGGCTGCGCGCTGACAATGCCGAACTTACGCCGCAATCGGATTTCGCGCGGATGCGCTTTGTGCAGCGAGATTTGCCCTTTGGACGGCTGCTGGAGATCCGCCATAAGACGCAGAAGCGTCGACTTGCCGCTGCCTATCGGCCCTAACAGCGTGACAAATTCATGACGGCCAACATCTAACGTAATGTCCTGGAGCACGGTGCTCGTCTTGCCTTTTTTGCCAGCGGTTACCCATACGCCATCGAGTGAAATGTCCACATGCTGCCCAGCACGATCTGAATTCATCCATCGGCCCTCCCATTCCTGCGAACACACGGAAGCATTGAGGTAAGTTGAACTACTGATTGTGTACCATTATATAACCTTAAGGATCATTTTTAAATATACGTCGGTCAATTTCACCATTTTTTGTCTTCCTGAATAAAAGACAGCGCTAAAAATAGGAACTGCAACAAAAGTTTACATAACATTTACTATGTCAACTACATGTTGAGATATCGTGCACATCTTTGCGCTGTAGCAATGTATGCATCAAAAAGCGAGTTGAGAACGTTTTCATATATCAAAGATGTGACCGCTCTGCTCCCAGCGTAAGCTGTTATTTGCGAATTCCTCTTGTGTCGTTATCCTCGATGCCTGCCTGCTCGGTATCCAAGGAGATCTGCTCCCGCTTGCCCTGCCGTCAAAGCTCGTAGGATGGGGCTGCCTCTTATCGGCCATCGCATTTGGTCTTCGCTGCATCGGCGATTTTAAATACGTCGGTCTTTTCAAAACAAACCGCACCTCGCGATTTGCCCGGTACGATTACTTTTTATTTACGCCGCTCTGTCTCTGGCTGAGTTGGGCCTTCTTCTATGCCCTATAGTCCGGTCTCCCCTACGCCTCCGCAGGGCCCGACAATATTTCCTTCACCCGTCCCACCTGGCCGTCGGTTAATCTCACTTTAATGCCGTGGGGATGTGTCGGTGAGTTCGTCAACAGCTCTTTCACAATGCCTTTCGTCAGCTTTCCGCTACGCTGATCCTGCTTCAATACAATGTTAACCTGGAGTCCGGGAACGATATTTTTCCGCAGTTGTCCATTCATGGTGTTCGCCTGCCTCATCTTTTAATGTGACCCTCATTATAGCATAACGAACAGAACGGTCTCCAATCCCTGGCATAAAAGCAGGCTTAACGCCACCGCAACCCTCGCGGCCTCATTAAGCCTGTCAACGACTTGCCGCCTACCGCTTCCGATCCCGAATATCCGCCGCCAGCTGCGTCGCGATCTCTTCCACGTTGCACACAGTTCCCTGAGCGGCTCCTCTTGCTCTGACGGACGCTTCGCCCGCCTGCATCTCACGATCGCCGACGACGAACACATACGGCGCTTTGCGCAGCTGTGCTTCCCGCAAGCGATAGCCGAGCTTTTCCTGCCGCGCATCCACTTCCGCGCGAACGCCTGCATGCGTCAGCAGCTGCTTCACTTGATAAGCATACGCGGCCTGATGCTCGGAAACCGGCAAGATCATGACCTGTGTCGGCGCCAGCCATAGTGGGAATGCGCCGGCAAAATGCTCGGTCAGCATGCCGATAAACCGCTCCATCGAGCCGTACAAGGCGCGATGAATCACCACCGGCCGGTGTTTGCGGCCATCCTCGCCCACATAGGCGAGATCGAACTTATCCGGCATCTGAAAATCGAGCTGAATCGTGCCGCACTGCCAGCTTCGTTTCAGGCTGTCCAGGATGTGAAAGTCGATTTTGGGCCCATAGAACGCGCCATCGCCTTCATTGATCTGATAAGGAATGCCACGCTGATCCAGCACGTTCTGGAGCGCCTGCTCCGCTTGATCCCACAGCTCGTCGGACCCCAGCTTCTCGTCCGGGCGAGTCGACAGCTCTACGGTGTACGCAAATCCCAGCACGTCGTATACATGATGAATCAATTCGATAACCTGGCCAATCTCTTCGCCGATTTGCTCTGGCAGCACGAACAAGTGCGCGTCGTCCTGGCAAAATGTCCGCACCCGCATCATCCCATTCAATGCGCCCGACATTTCGTGGCGATGCACCTGACCGAACTCGGAGATGCGAATCGGCAGTTCGCGGTACGAATGCAAGCTGTTCTTGAAGATCAACATATGGCCGGGACAGTTCATCGGCTTCAGCGCAAACTTTACGTCGTCCACTTGCGTAAAATACATGTTGTCTTTGTAGTGATCCCAATGTCCGGATTGCTCCCAGACGCGATTATTCATCATCAAAGGCGTTCTTACTTCCTCGTAGCCCCGCTTTCGCTGAAGCTCGCGCGCAAAACCTTCCAGCTCATTGCGAATGATCATCCCCTGCGGCAGAAAGAACGGCATGCCTGGAGCTTCCTCGGAGAACATGAACAGATCCAGGTCTTTGCCCAGCTTGCGATGATCCCGCTTCTTGGCTTCTTCAATTAATGCCAAATGCGCCTCAAGCTCCTCCACGCTGCCAAAGGCTGTACCGTAGATGCGCTGCAGCATCACATTCGCCGCATCGCCACGCCAATACGCGCCTGAGGTATGCAGCAATTTGAACGCGCCTACTTCGCCAGTTGACGACACGTGCGGCCCGCGGCACAGATCCGCAAACTCACCTTGTTCATAGACGGTCAGCTCCGCATCCTCGGGTAAGTCTCGAATAATTTCCAGCTTAAACGTCTCCCCTAGCTCCTCAAACCAGGCCAGCGCCTCTTCACGGGACACGACCTTGCGCAGGATCGGCAAATTCTCTCGAACAATGGCCGCCATTACCTGCTCAATCGCAGCAAGGTCTTCCGGCGACAGCGGCTTCTCCAGCGCCATGTCGTAGTAAAAGCCGTCGGCGATCACAGGGCCGATGCCAAGCTTGACCGCGCCTGCGCCATACAAGCGCTTCACGGCCTGCGCCAACACATGCGCCGTCGTATGGCGCATCACCTCTAATTTTGATTGATTGCCAAATGCCATTTTGCTTCCTCCTTTTCTCACGATTTCATTTATATTTGAACGCAAAAAAACGCCTCCATCCACCAAGGGACGAGTGCGTTCAGCTCGTGGTTCCACCCAATTTCAACGACAGCCATTCTGTCGTCCTTATTGTCATCCGGTATCGAGGATGAATCGTTGCCTTCTACTACCGCAAGGAAAGCGGGTTGGACGGCACAGCTGCAAAGGGGTAACGTCGCAGTCGAATCCGAAGAAGCTTGCAGCCGAGGCTTCTCTCTCTGTGCGGTTCGGGGCGGGGACATCGTGTCTTTGGTCAACGCTTTGGGATATGATTTGCTTTATGTTACAAGATGTATACGTGCTTTTTCAAGGGAAAGAATCGTTATAACGGATTCACTCTCTCTTTCGGGCAAAGAAAATACGCATGGCCGTCTTTCGCCATCGCAAACTGTCCTTTATAATGAACTCAAAGAAAGTTAATGCGATTAATTTCCCTCAGTGCAGCATAACGGCCATTTTGGAAGGAATGTACACGATGCCCAGAATCATGGATAATACGATTAGCCCATATCCGCTACGCCTCATTACGATCCCGATCGATGCCAGCAAATTAAAGCTGCAATCGCTCATTATTTATAGCGTCGGCCATTTGCCTGGACGCATCCATTATCGGACGCACGCTTCCTTTGAGAAGTGGGCTGCGGTATACATTGCCGGCGGCAGCGGCGTTTTCCGCATCAATCAAGGCCCCGTGCAGCACGTGGAAAGCGGGTCGCTGTTTTTTTTCAGACCTGGTGCCGAATACGAGTATGGCCCCAACCCCGGCGGCTATTGGGACGAGTATTATTTCTCGTTCGAGGGCAACCGGATCAACGAGTGGCTCCAGAGCTGGATTACGGATGCCGACCGCGTCACCTTCGTAGGTAAAGAAGACGGCTCCCAAATCGGGCGGATCGAGCTGATTTTTCAACTGATGGAAAGCGGCAGCCCCGCCAATATTGATCGGGCTTCCCTGCTGGTGGAGTCACTGATCTTCGAATTCATGCTGCGCGCGGAAGCCACCACGGAATCGCCGACCAAAGCCCAGCAAGTCATCAAGCTCATCGAGGAGCTGAACCATGCCATCTACCAGTCGTTTGACGCGCGTGAGTTTGCCAAGCGGCACCATATTTCGGTCTCCACCTTGCGCCGCATTGTGAACGATTACTCCGGCTACCCGCTCGGAACCTATATCCATCGGATGAAAATGGCCGAAGCCAAAAACATTTTGCTCAATACAGACAAAGCCGTCAAAGAAATTGCCCTCGAACTCGGTTACCAAGACGTGTTCTACTTTTCGCGTATTTTCAAAAAGTACGTCGGCGTTGCGCCGCAAATATTCCGCAATACGGTTCACACCTGATCTGCAAAGCCTGTACGGCAGTTCCACAGTTGCCCAGTACAACTTGTCACCTCGCTGCATAAGATACAGTGGAAGCAAATCTTCCTTGCGTGGAGGTGAATCACAATGACATTTGCCCTTTCCGGATTAATGCTTTACGCAATGTGGCTTGTCTTGGCGGTAATGGGTATTAGCTTCGTCGTTGATTTGTTCAAATCGATGTCGGCCGGCACATTCTCTTCCGCTATGATTCTGTCTTACTTGCAAGACTTGCTCTACTACGTGTTCCCGCTCTTCCTGCTCGTCAACCTGATGCCGCTGGACCACACCGATTTTATCGTGAAAATTGCGTACTATAT
Source organism: Paenibacillus whitsoniae (assembly GCF_003955665.1). Lineage (GTDB taxonomy): Bacteria > Bacillota > Bacilli > Paenibacillales > NBRC-103111 > Paenibacillus_E > Paenibacillus_E whitsoniae. The sequence goes on along the minus strand of NZ_RXHU01000066.1, from coordinate 68,972 downwards.
CGGTGCTCTAGGTGTCGTACTCAAGTATGCTATGGGATTCGTTAAAAAGTAAGCTGCAAACGCCTTCAGCACCTGCCCTTGGCTGCCGGGATTTCCCGGCAGCTTTTTCACCATTTCGGCGTCCCCAAAGCACAAGAAACCGCCTGCCCTGCGGCAAGCGGCTCCTGGTCCACTCATTGTTGCTGCTGCTTGGAATCTTGTAGCTCCTGCTTCAAATCCTCGGTTTTCTGCCGAGCCTGCTTGATTTGCCCTTGCAGCTCCTCGAGCTGCTGCTCCGCTGCGCTCAGCGCGGCTTCCGTTGCTTGCGAATAAATTTGCTGGGCCATTTGCAGCGTTTGTTCCGCCGCTTGCTCCGCCTTGTGAGCGGCTTCTTTTATGCGTTCAAAGCCTTGCGAATCTTGCCCATTGCCTTGTTGGTCCTGCTGCTGCATATCGGATCCCTCCGGAAGAAAATGTAACTTCCTGCTTAATGTGAGTATCCGATTGGCATTTTATGCAAGATTTTGTGCAAGATGCTAGCTACTCCGAAGTCAAGTAAGCGTGCGTGCTGAGGTCATCTTGGATCACCGACGTCGGAATGACGAATTCCGGAACGCCCATCACGCCGGGACCGACCTCATATTTCTGGAACACGATCACAAGCTTGCCCTGGGGATTGATGTAGAACGTTTGGTCTCTTTTGATGGACTTGAACAGCTCCATGTTGGGAACTTGCTGAGACCCGCCTTCCACCCAATAGATGTTGCCCGGCTGATCTTTCATCCGCTGAAGCATCTGTTCCTTGATGTTGGCGGTGATCAACTCAATGTAACGATCATCCTTAAACAAGCTTGGGAGCGTAATCAACAGTTGATTCTTCTTATCAATGGTGTCGTACTGGAACGTCGTTGAGGAAGACCCCGCAATATTGACCACATAACGTCCGACCGACAATATCTGCTCATTATCCGTCTTCACGACAAAGCCGCTGTCTACCCCCATATGCGCATCGGGATGCTCCGCTTTGATTTTCTCCATATCGGCCATGAACGAAGTGTACAGCTGTTTACTCTCCTCCAGATACTTGCTATTAAGCGATTCCTGCAGCTCTTTATTATCCAAATTCGTGATCGCCGGCACCTCGACATTCGCTTGAAAGCCCTTATCCTCGTAATGATACGTTCGGAACGTCAGCACTTTTACGAGCTCGCCAAGCACAGGCACTTCCGAGAGCGTATCGGCAAACGCCTGACTCGTATTCAAGCCTGCCACGAAAACCAATGCCGCCGCGGCTGCGCCCGCCGCCCATTTGCGTCCGCTGCGCTTTGGTCTATGCTTACGAATCGCCTGTTGCACGACAAAGTTCAGTTCTTGAGGGATCGGAATATCCATATAGTTTTGTTTCATCTTCTCCATTTTCTCTTCCATCGGTTATACCTCCACCAGCGCATCATCGTTCATGCGGATCTTGAGCAGCTTCAGAGCCTGATACAGCCTCGTCTTGATCGTATTCGTATTCTCTTTCAACACGTCGGCGATCTCTTCGATCTTCAAATCCTCAAAGTACCGCAGAGTAATCACGCTCCGGTACATATCCGGCAAGTCGTCGAGCGCCCGCTCCAGATCAATGTCCGCATAAGCGTCTTCGCTGCCTGAGGCGATCAACTCCATGGCCTTGTCGTCGACAATGTGTACTTTCTTCTTCTTCCGCAAGCAATCCAGCGCGGAATTGATCACAATGCGATAAAACCAACTTTTGAGCGAGGTTGTGTTTTTCAGCGAGCCGGCAGCGGCAAAAGCCTTCTGAATCGCCTCCTGGACGACGTCCAGGGCATCTTCTTGATTTTTTACATAGCTGTACGCAAGCCGGTATACATTCTCTTGATGCTCCGTAATGCAAGCGATAAGCTGACTCTCCAATTTCGGATTGATTGCCATATCGGATAACGCTCCTTTTACCGTCCAACGTTCATTAAGATCTGTAGTCCTGCAGGTAAGACGTACGAAGGCGCAGAATAGTTTGGCGCTTTTCTACCAATTTTGACCATGCACTGCTATACTGAAAACTGGGAGGAGAGACGATCATGAATATCATTAAAATCAAAGACCGCCAGGAACTCGACAAACGAATTCCGACCATGCCTTGGTTTATCGAGCAATTTATTAACTACAAACTTCCGGATCTATCCCCTTCGTCCTTGCTCGAATATGTACGCGATTATGAGATATTTCTGGGCTGGCTGATCGCCGAAGGGCTGTCGACCGCCGCCTCCATCAAAGAAGTGACGCTGCTCGATCTGGAGACGCTCTATATGGAGAGCATAAGCAATTTTCGCATGTTCCTCGCAACCCGTAAAGGACAAGGTAATGGTAAAACGACGATCAACCGCAAGCTGTCCGCCCTTCGCTCCTTGTTCCACTACTTGAGTCAAATCGCTGAGGACGAGAACTTTTATCCGCTGCTGAAGCGCAATGTCATGGCGAAGGTGGAAATCAAGCGCGCCTCCAAGCCGAAGGACATCGCGGCCAAGCTGGAAGGCAAACTGCTGCAAGAGGAAGAAATTACGGAGTTTATTTACTACGTGCGGGAAGCGTACGAACACGATATTGCAACGAACAAGCAGGCGCTGTATGCCTACGAGCTCAATAAAATCCGGGACGCCTGCCTCGTGACGCTGATTCTCAATTCCGGCCTGCGCGTGTCCGAAGTGTACAATATGAATGTCGACGACATTGATCTGAAAAAGAAGCTCGTTTACGTCTACCGCAAAGGGAACAACGACGAAAGCTTCAAGACGCCCGTTTATTTCCGGAACGAAGCTGTCGAAATGCTGACCGAGTACTTAGCCATTCGCTCCACCCGCTACAAGCCTGCGAAAAAAGAAAAAGCCCTCTTCTTGGCCATCGCAAATGGCAAGAAAGAAGGCGAGCGGATCACGAAACGTGCGATCCAGGAATTAGTCGTCAAGTACGCGAAGCGCTTCGGCAAGCCGTACTTGTCGGTGCATAAACTGCGACACTCGTTCGCAACCGATTATTATTTGCAGAATGATCTGTACAAAACGCAAGAGCAGCTCGGCCACGCCTCGCCGGAGACGACGCAAATCTACGCGCATCTCACCGACAAGACGATGTCTGAAGCGATTGATAAAAGAGCGGAATCCTGAGGATTATTTCTTCAGGATTTTTTCTATACGGTCGAGCTCTTCCGAGGAAAACTCGAGATTTTTCAGCGCCGCCACGTTCTCTTCGATCTGCGACACGCGGCTTGCGCCGATCAAGGCCGACGTCACACGGCCGCCGCGCAGCACCCAAGCAAGCGCCATCTGCGCGAGGCTTTGGCCGCGGGAAACCGCGATCTCGTTCAGCTGGCGAATCTGGTTCAGCTTCTCTTCCGTGATGTCCTTCGTGTTCAGGAAGGCGCTCTTGCCCGCTGCGCGGGAATCCGTCGGGATGCCGCTCACGTATTTGTTCGTCAGCAGGCCTTGCGCCAACGGACAGAACGCGATGCTGCCGGCACCGAAGTCGTCCAGCACATCCTGCAAGCCGTCTTCGATCCAGCGGTTGAACATGCTGTAAGACGGTTGGTGGATGAGCAGCGGCGTGCCGAGGCTTTTCAGAATCGAAGCCGCTTCCTTCGTTTGCTCAGCCGTGTAGTTGGACAAGCCCACGTAGAGCGCTTTGCCGGAGCGCACAATGCTGTCCAGCGCCTGCATCGTTTCTTCAAACGGCGTGTTCGGATCCGGTCTGTGGGAGTAGAAAATATCGACATACTCGAGCCCCATCCGCTTCAAGCTTTGATCCAGCGAGGAAATCAGATACTTGCGGGAGCCCCATTCGCCGTACGGCCCTTCCCACATGTAATAGCCCGCTTTGGTCGAGATGATCAATTCATCGCGGTACGCGGCCAGATCGCTCTTCAACACGCGGCCCATCAGCTCTTCCGCAGAACCAGGAGGCGGCCCATAGTTATTCGCCAGATCAAAATGCGTAATCCCCAAATCGAACGAACGCAGCAGCATGGCTCTGCCGTTCTCGTGCAGATCGAGTCCGCCGAAATTGTGCCACATCCCCAAAGAAATCGCCGGCAGCTTCAGCCCGGAGCGGCCTGAGCGATTATATTTCATTTCCGCATAACGCGTTGCGCTTGCTTGATATACCATGTCTACTTCTTCCTCCTCGGAATAATTCAATTCGAAAACTGTACTCAGCATATCCGATAGTATGCCCTCGAAGTGGCGCTATGTCATCAGTAAACGCTCCGTCTTAGAAGGTCGGCGAAGCCGTTTATCAGGGGTATACCCAGTTGCTAGTCTCAGTTTTCTAAGTCCAGTATACGTGAACCGTTCGAGCAGCGGAAGAACTGAAAAAAACGTGTCTTACTTACGTCAAGGTTAGTAGTCGCCCTTATTGATGCGCAAACAACAGCCTTGCGCCATGGAGCTGCAGCCATTTCGTCTTCTCGTGCGTACTTTGTATAATATCGATGAGAACGGCCTGCGAATCGACCTGGTCCAAATACCGGCCGAGGAAATGAATGAACACGTCGAGGCGGCGCAGCTCAATGAGCAGCGGCAGCACGCGCATCTCCGCATGCGACAGCTGAATATGCTGGCGGTAGCCGGCGCAGAACGCATCGCATTGATGACGCAGTTCGGACTCGCTGCGGCTCGGATCGATCAGATCGGACAAGCACACCGCCAGTTCCATCACCCTCACATCGCGTGTCACAAATTCAAAATCCAAGATCGCTGCTAACTGCCCTTCCTCGTCGATCAGCATGTTCGAGCCGTTAATATCGCCGTGTACGAGCTGATGCGGCAAGCTGCGAATGAACGGAATCGCTTCGTAAATCGCCATGTATCGGGCAAAAATATACGCCAACTCCCCCTTTTGCTTCGCAAACGGCCCAGGCGGCTGCTCACAAAACGCCCGGATGGCATCCGGCGTACAGCGCGGGTGAATCTGCTCGATTTCGTAATACGGCGCATATTCCGGCTTCACATCCAGTTCGATCCGGCTGAGCGCAGCGGATAACTGCCCGACCGCCTTGCCGATGTACGGCAGTTGGGATAACGCGAAGGCACCCGGGTTCTCGCCTTCGGTATAGGTGAACAGCGCCGCCAGCTTCCCGCCGGGCAGCGTCACCATCGTCTCGCCATTCGGCCGCTTCAGCGGCTGAGGAATGGCGAAATCCAGCGCGTGCTGCTGTCTTCCCAGCTCCAGCAGCACGCGGTGCTCGAACGCGATTTTGTTCCTATCGCGGTGTGTCTCATACAGCCGGAGCACATAGGTCGCTCCGTCTACTTCCACAAAGCGCGTCGTATTGTTCATCCCGCCGACACCTTCGCGCAGCGTCCACGTCCGCTGCGGGAACCAAAATGCAGGCAGTTCATTCAGTAGCATGTCCAAGTTATGCTTCGTCGTCATCGGCAGCTCCACTCCTTTTACACTTGAAGATCGTCGTCCAGAATAAAGTCGAAATCCTCGACGTCCACCGTCTCCACCGGCACTCCGCCATTAATGACACGGTCGATAAAATCCAGCTGGTCGGTTAGCAGCACCGCCTTCTCCCGGATCCCCGCCATAATCAGCTCGGTCTCAATCGGATCGAACAGCTCGCCATACGCCTCGTTGTCAATACTGTTCACGATACAAAGCGTAACATTATCGTTAATCGGCAGCGGCGGACTTTTGCCCCAGGGCATGGTGAGCGCTTTCTCGATTTTTTTCTTATTGAACGGTTCCTCAAAGAACTGAATGAGCTCGGTAATCAAGGTTTTGACGAACCCGTCATCTTCTTCGTCCATCATAATCGGCACCGTACTCGTTTGCAATTCATATAATTCTTGTATCGTCGTATACGGAATTACGTACGTGACCGGCTTCGCGGGCAACATCAGCTGTCCGTGCACCGCCAGCATCACGGCTTCAATAATAAACGTCTTGCTCATGTCAATCCCCCCATGTACCAACTTACTCTGCATTATTTCGCTGCTAAGGAAGGGAAACCCTTCTTTCCGGCTAAGCTGAAAAAGAAACAAAACCGTCAGCTCGCAGGTTCCGTTCCACCTGCCGGGCCGACGGTCCTCCCAAGGCTGCTATAAGCTTCCATCCATCCGATCTCGCTCCTCATAATGCAGTCGTACCGGCTTCTTGGAAAACCGGTTGGCATAAGCCGATGCCACGTAGCAATCCGGCTTGATCACCGGCACCATGCCGACGGATTCGACACGTCTAACCATTTCCTGGACGAATTTGGCCGTCCGGTTCTTGTCCGCATCATCGCCGGCATCGATGTGAATGAACATATCGAAGGTCGCACCTTGATAAAGATGAGGAAGTATTACATTTTCCATATCCTGCCGTTTCGACTCATCAAAAAACATCGCAATCTCTTCACTCAGCGCAGTTTCCATTGAAAGCTTCTCCTTAATGGAATGCATCGCGCGAGGCACGACATATTGACGATAGCATGCCCACGCTCCTCTCCCCATCCGCTGGATAACAACACCCGTGATAAACTTCGTATGACCTGGATGTACCTGACAATCCGTTCCGATAATGAATTTATACGTCGCTGCCGGGTCAAGTCGCATAAAATGCAAAATGCGCTCATGCACCGTGTCCAGGTTAAGCCCACTTTCCGTCGTGTTCCTGAATTCCAGAGGTTGGTCCATCGTCGCTGGTTTCAAAGATAGGCGCTCCCTTTCTCTATAGAGTCAATGGATGAGCAAGAGGCGGATGCAAAGGCTGCACCCGCCTCTTTCTATAGTATATGGCAAACCTGCGCTGATCGAACCATCAAGTTAGCGTAAAACCGATCCGCCGTATAAAAAACGATTCTCCCACTGCTTCCCTGCAATCGTATCGATGCGCACGCCGCCGGATTCCACCGAGTACGTATGCAGCATTTCGCCGTTCCCCAAGTAGATGCCGACATGCGTGATCGGCTCCTTCAGAATGTTCACTCCATCATAATCAGACGGTTTTGCACCTTTGTAAGCCGAGAAGAACAGCAGGTCCCCGCGCTTCAGCTTCGTCCAATCTGTGACGATCGGCCCCAGTGATTGCACATACGTGCCTTGCGCCGCCGAGTCGCCGGGCAGCACATACCGCAGCCCTTGCCAGAACATCGTTTGAACCAAATCGGAGCAATCGAATGTCGTTGGATCGTTGCGCTGGGAACCGTACTCGTACGGTGTGCCTAGATATCGCTGGCCTACGGCAATTACCGCTTCAATCGCATCTGCAACCGGCAAATTCGGCATCGCGATAGAGAAGTCAACCGCCGTATACTTCGAACTTGTGCTGATGTAGCCTACAGTGCCGTTTGCGTCCTGAATTTTATACCAGCTATCGTTCAATTTATCCGTGATCAGGATGTCTTCCCCTTTGGCAAGCATCCGAATGACTCTGGAGGAACTGTCGGTAGCAGGCTGGGTCCGAAAGTTAACGCCATAAATGACTTGGGCGTTACTGATCACTTTTATGTATTTCGCGTTCGTGGATACATAGCCTTGCACCCCTTGTGCATCCTTCACGCCATACCAACTGGCAGACACGTAGTCCGTAATCGTGACGATTTCATTCGCTTTCAAAAGCCGCATCACATTGCTCGATGTATTCGGCTCATCCCGGAAACTGACGCCAGCCACAATCTGCCCTTTCGTTGTTACCGCCTCCTCCGCATAGCCGCCTTGCGGCAGCAAGCCGACGATCGTTAGCAGAACAACTGCACAAATCAGAACCCATTTTTTCATGTTTTGCCTCCCTTGATGATGGCTTTTTTCGCAATCAGTGAATAGTAATTTTTTCTTTCGTAACCTAATTATAGATTGCGGGGGTTGGAGGCGAATATAGGTGAAAGGAACGGATTCTTGGACAAGCGTACACGGCGTTCAGCCTATTGACGCGGCGTCATTTTTTTCCAGTCAATTCACCTCCGGTTTACGGTCTGCCTGCCAATAGAGGCTTAGCCTCGGATCGTTTCTCAGCTTCACATTGCACAGCTTCATTTCGCGTTCATCCAGGTGAAGCAGCTCCCAAGATGACGCATCTACAACCCCTTTGGCCTGCAAAAAAGCTGCCGCATCCCGTTCAGCCTCCTGAGCTTCGGCCCAAAACTTCACCCCATAATAAGCGAGTTCATAATGGTTGACCAGCATAGTCGTATAGATTTGCTTCGTTTCTTTATGCTGCAGCACGTAAGGCATCTAGACACTCTCCCTTCAAGTGAAAGGCACATCCACCGAGGGGGTGAATGTGCCGCTGATGTTATAAATACGGATTCTCGTGCTTCGCTTTCAATCGGTTCCAACGACGCTCGACTTCCGTCTCGAACGCCTGCAGTGAACCGGCATACTCCGGCTTTGTCAGATGCTTCGTTTTGCCCATCGTCTTGAGCCAATCGGAAAGCGGAATCTTCTTGCCCTTGTCCTCCGGATTGTAGGTCAACGTCGTCACCCCGTGCTCGACTTCGTAGAGCGGGAAGAAGCAGGAGTCCACCGCCGCGCCGACGATATTAGAGCCTTCCTGGTCGTCCGACAGCCAGTTGAGCGGACAAGCGATCAGAATCTTGCCGTACACGAGCCCTTCATTCTGAGCGTACCACTGCGCCTTGGCAGCCTTTTTCACGAGATCTTGCGGGTACGCTTCCGAGCCTGTGAAGACGTACGGAATATGCGTCGCCGCCATAATTTGCGCGGTGTCTTTGTGATGAAACACTTTGCCGCCCTGGTGCTTCCCGACGTTGGACGTCGACGTGCGGTGGCCCATCGGTGTCGAGTAGGACAACTGTGCGCCGGTGTTCATGTAACCTTCATTATCGTACTCGAGGATAATCATTTTGTGATTCCGCAGCGCAGCCCCGATCGCCGGGCCCATGCCGATATCCATGCCGCCGTCGCCAGTAATCATGACGAAGGTAAAATCGTCCTTGAGGCCGAGATGGTCAAGCTCGCCTCTGCGCTTGCGCTCCCAGAACATTTCTACGACGCCGGAGAGCGTCGCTGCGCCGTTCTGGAACAGGTTATGAATGTACGTCGCTTTATGCGCCGAGTACGGATAACCGGTTGTCACAACCATCGCGCAGCCGGTGTGGAAGATCGAGACGATGTCGCCCTCGATGCCTTTGAAGAACAGCTCCAGCCCGGAGAAAATGCCGCAGCCCGGACATGCGCCATGCCCTGGCGCAATGCGCTTCGGCTTCTTCGTCAAGGAGCGAAGCGGCGGGATCCGCACGTTGAGCTTGCCGGTGTTCTCATCCGGCGTCACCGTAATGAGGCCTGTTTTCAAGTCCTCATATTTCATCGGTTCGAGCACCCGCTTCGGCGCCTTGGCCGGATCGCCCGGCGTGTGCCCGTAGTAATCGAACGGCACCTCCACCTTGCCCGCGTTCATCGCATCGATCGCGAACTGGAACAGGTTATGCCCGTCCTCGGCATAAAAGTCTTTGCCGCCGAGGCCATAGATGCGGCTGATAACGAGCGTGTCTTTGTTCCCATGGGTGAACAAAGCCGCTTTGATCTCGTTGACCATGTTGCCGCCATGGCCGCCATACGAATCGGCGCGGTCGCCGACCGTGACCGCCTTCACATTTGCCAGCGCAGCCGCAATTTGCTTCGCCGGGAAAGGACGGATCATGTTTGGCGCGATCGATCCGGCTTTAATGCCTTTCGCGCGGAGCTGGTCGACGACGTCCTTGATGATTTCGGAAGCCGAATTCATCAAGAACACCGCGACATCCGCGTCTTCCATACGATACAGCTCGAGGATCGGGTACTCGCGTCCGGTGAGTTCCGCGTATTCCTTCTGAATACGATCGTAAACTTCTTCTGCGTTGTACATCGCCATCGACTGCTGATAACAGTTATTAATGTAGTCCGGTTCATTCATATAAGGGCCGACGGTAATCGGATGATTTCGATCAAGCGTATCCGGGAACCCTTGCGGCTGCTCGCCGATGAACGCGTGCACATCCTCGCGATGTGCAAACGTTTGCACGCGCCGCTTCTGGTGGGACGTAAAGTAACCGTCCGACGCGACGAGCACCGGCAATCGAACGGCCGGATCTTCCGCTAACTTGATTGCCATAATATTCATATCATAAACAGCTTGCGGATCGCGGCACATGATGATAGGCCATCCTGTATTGAGTGCGTAGTAGAGATCGGAATGGTCGCCGTGAATGTTGAGCGGGCCGGACACCGACCGGCAAACCAGATTCATCACCATCGGGAAACGCGTACCGGATTGCACCGGCATTTGTTCAAGCATGTATAGATAACCATTGGCGCTCGTCGCGTTGAACACGCGGCCGCCTGCCGTCGATGCGCCATAGCAGATTCCGGCCGAGCCGTGCTCGCCGTCTGCGGGAATGAGAACGATATCGTGTTGTCCATTCGTTTTCATCAAATCCAAGAATTGCGCCACCTCGGTGGACGGCGAAATCGGAAAGTAGCCCATCACATGATAGTTAATTTGATGAGCGGCATAGGCAGCCATCTCGTTGCCTGACTCATAGACGATACGCTGCTCGATTTTGGCTTGTCCTAATTCCTTCTTAATATCAATAGACATGCGGCAGTTCCACCCTTCTCCCTTAATTACTCTCTAAGCTTACAAAGCCAGATTGAATCGGTGAGGCATGCGATTGGCGTCAGCATAACCGTCTTCTTCCCGTTCCTGGGAAAGCGCTTCGGTCGGACAAGCCTGTACACATTTGAGGCAACCTTTACAATATTGATAGTCAATGCCTTGAAGGAACATTTGCGGGCGGCCCTTCTTATCCGGAAGCTCATCCCATACAAAACAAAAATCCGGGCACACATTATCGCAGGACGCGCAGTGTATGCATTTATCTTCATGGAAATGCGGCATCATCCCCGCACGGGAAATACTCAAATCTTTTAAAATGCTGTTGCCGGGATTGACCACCATGCCCCCGAGCGGTTGCGTTTCATAACCGAGTACTGGCGTATCGAGACGGACGAAGTCCGGCATCTTCTCGCCTTCCGGCAGCGCGTACGTCTGGAACTGCACTTCGTTGTAGCCACGGTCAAACGTGCGAATCGCCGGGGCTACCGCCAGCGGATACTTCTTCTCGAGCGACTTGCGGATAACGCCTCGCATCGCTTCCGCGTCAAGAAAATCACAAAGCCGAAATAGTGCCCCAAGCATGGCCATATTTACGCGATTTTTCTCTTCGAGCGCAATTGCGATCGCATCGACCACCGCGATGGTGCCGCCCCGCAGCTTCATTTTTTCCTTAAGCTCGTCTGGTGTCTTCGCTGAATTTACTAATACGGTACTATCCTCATAGATGCCACTGATAACATTTACAGTCTTCGAAAGCGATTCATGAAAAACTCCAACGACATGCGGCCTTTCCACTGGCGAAGTGTCCCGGATCTGCGTATCCATATCGCAAAAACGGATGTGCGCTTTGACAGGCGATCCTTTCTTCTCCGACCCATAGGACGAAAAGCTGACACCATTCAAACCAACGCCAACGACACCGGCTTCCGCCAGCATCTTCCCGGCCAGATTCGCACCCAAACCGCCGATGGACTCCAGTCTTATCTCGAAAAATCCGAGATCGTTCAATTTCGGCAAAGTTACCATGCATGGTCTCCTTTCAGAAGTGAACTGCATTTAGAGTGAAAAGTATGAATAGTAAATCTATTTTCATTGTAACAAGAAATAGCGGGTAAGCAACCTTTTTTTAGCCTAACAGAAGTATATCCTCGACGTGGCTCTAAGGCATCAGTAAATGCACCGTCCTCGAAGGACGGCGAAGCCGTTTAACTTTGCAACCGTTTACAGCAAATAGTCCATGATTAATCCACACTGTCCTAAATAGAAACTGGCAGATTCTCGCTCCTCCTGCGCTTCCTCCTCGGTCCCCCCACACTCCTCGCATACGTCTACATAATCGTTTTCAATCGGGTTAAATACAATTCCGCACACATGTGAGCAGCTCCGCATCGCACATCTCTCCCTGGTTTCGGATAGCCATATTGTAAACGTTTGCACAACGTGTTTTTTTCTATTATACGCGGTGGCTCTCCGATTGACCAGAAGACTTTATCAAATCTTTAGCATAATAAAACGCCGATTTCTCTTGATTCGATGAAATTCCATGAGATAATGTAGAAATCATAGGATTTTTGTCGAATTGTGGAAAGGATGGTACCTCTTGCTTTACTCCATCATTGGCAGCGAACTGCAAGGTTTGCTGTATTTCATGAGCGCAGCGCTCCTGCATCTTGTGCTTGCTCCCCATTTCATCAATCAAACGCTTCGATTAAAGCTGTTGTTTGGCACTATTTTACTCCTCTTCAGCTTGCTCTATTGGAACTTTGCCGGTTCAGATCCCTTCGTCTATTCGCTGCAAATGCTTCCCGTCTCCATCATTATGGTTTCGTTGACGCTGGGACCTTTGCGCACGTTTATGACATGGGTCGCTTTAAATGCAGGTTGCTTGTACGTACTGGGCGACCAGTTCGTTCCAGCGCTGCTTAGTTCGAGCTTCTTACTCCTTTGCGCGGTATTATTGCATAAGCGGCTGACCAAACTCTCTTTCCCTTATAAAATTAGCTATGCCACTTGCATCATGTTCATCTATCAGCTCTTGTACGCGCCATTTTCGGCCTACCTGACATCCTATGCATCCTTGTACGTGCAATATACCATCATCTTTGCCATACTCTCACTATGGATCATGGTCGCTTTGCTCGAAAGTGTACACAGATATAAGGTTCAGCGGGAGCAGCTTCTCGAGCTTGAAAGAAACCGCATGCTGGTGGAATCTACTGCCACGATCTCGCATGAAATCCGCAACTCCCTAACGACAACACGCGGTTTTTTGCAACTGCTGGCTCAACCTGAGCTTACCTTTGAAAAGAAGAAATATGCAGAACATGCCATTTCCGGTGTCGAGCAAGCCGCTTCGCTATTGGAAGAGTTTCTCACCTACGCCAAGCCGTCCACCTCTCTCCGGGAGCAACTCGATATTCGCGAAGAGCTTGAATCCACCGTCCGGTTCATGATGCCTTATGCGAACGATGCCAATGTGAGCATCGATATTTCACATGAGTATGATGCCCCGCTTTATATTCTCGGCGAATCCCAGAAGCTGCGGCAATGTTTAATTAACCTCATTAAGAATGCGATCGAATCCATGCCCACAGGCGGGACGCTCTCCCTGCGAACGCTCAAATATGCGAATACCGTGCAAATCTCCATCATGGACACAGGCATCGGCATGTCGAATAAACAACTGAAATCGCTAGGCAAGCCATTTTATACCACCAAGGAAAACGGAACTGGTCTCGGCCTCGTCATTGTCATGAGTATCATCCGGAAGATGAACGGCAAAATTTCGTTCTCCAGCTCCCTGAACCACGGTACCAATTGTTCCATTTTGTTTCAGCTGAAATAACAAAGAAGGACAAGCCACTAGGGCTTGCCCTTCATTATTCCTACGCCAATCGATGCTCACGCACAATATGATCGAGCAACCGTCTGCAGCTCTCCTCAACCATCTCATAAACTTCTTGAAAATTCCCTGTGTAATACGGGTCAGGCACGTCCTTCACACGGCGATTCGGTGCAAAATCCAGCAGCTTGTGAATTGACGCCGTTCCTTGGCCTTTCGGGGCAAATGCCGATAAATTCCGTACGTTGCTCTCATCCATCGCTATGATATAAGTGAATGACGTGAAGTCATCGCTGCATACCTGCCTAGCCTTCATTCCTGCATAGCTGATCGCATACTGATCCAGAATGGCGCGTGTCCCCTGGTGAGGGGGATGGCCAATATGCCAATCGCCCGTCCCTGCCGAGTCGATCTCAATCCGCTGCTCCAGCCCGGCGGCCTGAACCTGATGGCGAAACACGGCTTCCGCCATCGGTGATCGGCAAATATTCCCCAGACACACGAATAAAACCTTAATCATATCGTACCAAACACGAGCATTTTTTCTTTCAAAGAAAGCGGTCTAGCCGGGATATCCAGCACGATTCTTCCTTCGGAAACGCCCCAGATCCGTGTGGCGAAGCGTTCCGCGAGCTCGACATTATGCAGCGTAGCAATGACGCTCATATTGCGATCCTTACACAACGATTTCAAATCCTGTAAAATATATTCGGTCGACTTCGGATCCAGTCCAGAAACCGGCTCATCGGCGACCAGCACCTTAGGTCCGAGAATCAGCGCTTTCGCTATCGCCACGCGCTGACGCTCCCCGCCGCTGAGTTCACCGACTTTCCGCTCTCCTTTATCCAAAAGTCCGACTTTTTCGAGGTAGTCCATACTATCCACATGCTCGTCACGCGAGGTAAGCCCGGCAAGGATACGCAGCGGGGCTTTATAAATCTTGCCGCTGAGCACATTCTTGACAGCGCTTTTATTTCGATTGAGCACCGGCTTCTCTTCAAGATACGCGAAGTCTCTGCCCAGTTTGAAGCGTTCCCAGAGATTGGGCTTCGTAATATCCTTCGACTGGTAGATCAATTGACCCGTTGTCCATTTTTCTTGGTGGCTAATGCAGCGCAGCAAGGTCGTTTTCCCGCTTCCGCTGCTGCCGATGACGGCGATGAACTCTCCTGGATCGACTTGAAAGCTGATTTGTGACAGTACCCCAATATCCGGCGGGAAAACTTTACTTAAATTACGAACGGTCAGCATCCCAACTCTCCTTCACGTAAGCTACTCTAGGGAGCTTTCCGGGATTAGCAGTACTTATTCCGGAAAAATCTCCTTAGCTTGCAAAAAACCGCCGCTCAGATCAAGTGCTAGGGCCTGCGCTGAGGGCGATTTGGCTGTCTTCTGCTTGATTCTAGTCGCAAGAACTGGGAGCTTCCGTCGCTCCGGCTTCTACATTAATTTTCTCAGAAATCGTATCGCGTACAACCGACATGACGAGTTGAAGCAAGTAATTAATGTCCTCTTGCGTCTGTTTGAACTCGCTGACAATCGGAATTTCATCCAATTGATCTTGCAGCTGCTCGATTTCACCTTCGATTTTTTTAACCATCTTCTCATTTTGGAACGTTTCGAAAGCAACAATCTCTTTCTGCTTCTTCTTAATCGAGGAGATCAGCGTTTGAATCTCTGTGTTGGAAGCAATCTGCTTCTCCGCCTTTTGATAAAATTGTACCTCGTTCGAAGTCGTCAGCAGATTCGCCAGTTCTTTCGCTTTCGCCAGAATGTCCTCGCGTACGATCATTTCCGTATTCGTAAACTCCGGAACATCGTATTTATGAGGTTGGTTATCATTATGGTCATGATCACAATGGGACATATAGGGACACACTCCTGTTCAATTAAATAGACAACTGTATGGGCTGCGCAACGATTTCACCTTTTAAGATCCACGTTTGCGCGTGAGTAACTTGCACATTCACCATTTTCCCGACGAGAGACTTATCGCCTGTAAAATGAATCAGCTTATTCGACCGCGTACGACCGGCCAATACATCCGCGTTCGTCCGGCTCTCGCCTTCGACCAGCACCTCAACTACCGTATTCAGCAAGCGCTCATTGCTCAACTTACTGTGTTTGTTCACTAGCTCATTGAGGCGGTACAAACGGTGCTTCTTCTCTTCCATCGAGACATTGTCTTCCATGTCTGCCGCAGGCGTTCCTTCGCGTGGAGAATAGATGAACGTGAAGGCGAAATCAAAGCCAACTTCATCGTAAAGCGAAAGCGTATCCTCGAACTGTTCTGCCGTTTCGCCCGGGAACCCGACGATAATATCGGTTGTCAACACTGCGTTCGGAACTGCAGCTTTGATCTTGCGAACAAGCTCCAAATATTGCTCGCGCGAATACTTTCTGCTCATCCGCTTCAGCACTTCGGTATTGCCGGCTTGCACAGGAAGGTGAATATGCTCGACGAGATTGCCGCCTTTGCCCAGCACTTCGATCAGGTGATCGTCAAAATCGCGCGGATGTGAAGTTGTAAAGCGAATGCGCGGTACGTCGATCTTCCGGATATCATCCATCAAATCGCCGAACGTATAGGCTATATCTTCAAAGTCTTTGCCGTAAGCATTGACGTTTTGTCCAAGCAGCGTAATCTCTTGAAAACCTTGCCGCGCCAGCTCCCGCACCTCCGCGAGAACGTCCTGCGGCCTGCGGCTGCGTTCTTTCCCACGGGTATACGGAACGATACAGTACGTACAGAACTTATCGCAACCGTACATAATATTGACCCAAGCGCGGATGCCTTCGCGTTTCTTAGGCAGATTCTCAATAATGTCGCCTTCCTTCGACCACACCTCAACGACCATTTCCTTGTTGAAGTACGCGTCCTTGAGGAGCACAGGGAGGCGATGAATATTATGGGTCCCAAAAATGATATCGACAAACGGATGCTTCTGCATAATCCGGTTAACGACCGCTTCCTCCTGGGACATGCAGCCGCATACCCCCAGAACCAGATCAGGCTTCTCCGCTTTCAACGCCTTGAGGTGACCAAGCTCGCCAAACACTTTGTCCTCTGCATTTTCACGAATCGCACATGTATTTAAAAGAATCACATCGGCCACATGCTTATCTTCCGTCGAACGGTAGCCCATCTGCTCGAACAGGCCGCGCATGACTTCCGTATCGTGCTCATTCATTTGGCAGCCATACGTAGCAATGAGATAATACTTGCCTTGGCCGAATTCCTGCATATCATCCGGAATTGCAAAATCGTAAAGGACCTGAACGTCCTCTTTCCCTCGCTGTTTCTCATCGCGATAGCTTGGTGCGGCATTGATCTGAATATTGCGCCCTTTTATGCGATAAGTCGACTTGCCGTCTTCTTGACTAATCAATTTTGCATCGGAGAAGTCAAAGTATTTGGAGTAGTCCTTCACCTTGTCGGATTTTAAGTCCGATGTATTCCGGTTCTCATGTGACATGTTGAATTCACTTCCCTTTTATTTCAATCTAGTTCATCCTACAGTTGATAATCCAATACAACATTATAACATAGTTAAGCGGGATATATCCATCATGCCATTTTATTGGAAAGCGATGATTGGTCTCTTAATAGCACCGAGATATGCTCGGCATTCTGCGGCTTGCTGAACAAATAGCCCTGCGCTTCATTGCACTGCTTCTCCACTAGAAACGCCAGTTGATCCTGTGTTTCAACACCTTCTGCAATCACTTTGAGATCCAGATTATGCGCCATCGAAATAATCGTATGAACAAGTGCGGCATCCTTAACATTTTCAAACATATTACGTGTAAACGATTGATCGATTTTCAAGCTGTCAATGGGAAACAATTTTAAATAGCTAAGTGAAGAATAGCCGGTTCCAAAATCGTCGATGGATAAAAAGATCCCCATACCCTTTAACTTTTGCATTGTGGAAATGGCAAATTTGGAATCTTGGATGATGCTTTCCGTCAACTCAAGCTCCAGATACTTCGCATCGAGTCCCGTCTCCTTCAACGTCTGGCTTACGACTTCAATTAAGTTGCTCTGCTGGAACTGACGGGACGAGATGTTGACCGCCATGCGAATCGGTGGAAAGCCGAGTTCCTGCCACTCTTTATTTTGGCGGCACGCCTCTTTCAATACCCACTCCCCGATCGGGATAATTAACCCGGTTTCTTCAGCCATCGGGATAAACTCAACTGGCGATATTTGTCCAAGCTCTGGATGCTGCCAACGAATGAGCGCCTCGACACCAATAATGCCGCCGGTTGCCACATTGATCTGCGGCTGATAATACACTTGGAATTCTCCCCGTTCCAATGCCTTGCGCAGCCCGATTTCCAGCTGCATTTTCTTAGAGACGGCATCGTTCATATCCGGCGTATAGAATTGGAAACTATTTTTGCCAAGTTCTTTCACTCGATACATCGCGGTATCCGCGTTTTTAATCAGAGTGTCCAGATCGTTGCCGTCTCCCGGGTACATGCTGATGCCGACGGACGGTGTAACAAACAGCTCGTTATCGTCAATGGAAAAAGATTGCGCGAAGGCTCGAACAATGGTACGCGCTTTTTTCGTAATCTCGTCTGACGTAGTGTTGGGAAACAAAATGATAAATTCATCCCCGCCTTGGCGTGAGACAGTTTCAAATTTACTGACACAATCTTGAAAACGTTTGGCGGCCTCGATTAATAATTTATCCCCTGTTGCATGACCCAAGGAATCGTTAATATATTTGAACCGATCCAAATCGATAAACATGATGCCGATCATCTGCTTATTTTCTTGCGCCTGATCCAAGGCATGAATTAAACGGTCATTCAGCAAATGGCGATTAGGGAGTCCAGTCAATGGGTCAAGATAGACCATTTGATTAATTTTCTCTTCCGCCTGTTTGCGCTCCGTGATGTCACGCATAATACAGCTAAAATACGTTTTTCCTTCATCTGTCCAGAGGCCGATTGAGAGCTCGATCGGGATTATTGCTTTATCTTTGCGAATCCCTTGCACTTCACAGGTTTTCCCTATCAACTGGGCGGATTTCAAGCGCATGGAAATCAGCTCCTCCTGTTCCCCTTGATCGCCAAAAGAAATAATCGTCAGGAGACTTTTTCCCATAATGCTGGATTCCTCATAGCCAAAAATGGCATGCACCCCTTTATTCCACGAAATGATGGTACCGTGATTGTCCGTCAAAATGATCGCATCGTTTGCGGATTCCACAACGGCGCGAAACTTACGCTCCGACATCAGCGATTGGGTTTCAAATCGGCGATCGATAAAGGTGCTGATGAAAGCCACTCCTAATATAAATAATACACCGAAGCCAACTAAATACGCCAAAAGGGTATTGTTGATCGTGCTCACCGCCATGGCTTCATGACCATGCTGACGAAATGTAGCCGCGGACATGCCTGTATAATGCATGCCGACGACAGCAAGACCCATCACAACAGCGCTGCCGAGTTTTTTCACAAAAATGCCTGGTGAATCCGACTGCTGCTTCACTTTATACAATAAATAAAGTGCCGCCAGGGATACGACATAAGCGACAATCACGGAAAGCACCCACAGAAACGGATTATAAGTAAGCGTTGCGCCCATCACCATTGCGTCCATGCCGACATAATGCATTGAGACAATGCCCGTTGCAATCAACGTTGCACCCACGAACACTTGTGATACGCGCATCGTCGGCTTGCTGATTAAATGCAGAGCCAGCCACGAAGCCAAAATCGCCGGGATTATCGATTTGATTACAATAGCTATGTCGTACGTGACAGGGATCGACAAATGAAAGGCGAGCATCGCAATAAAATGCATCGACCAGATGCCCATCCCCATGGCAAAAGCGCCTCCGGACACCCATAGGTACCGTGCGTAGCCCTTGGCACGATGGATCCGAATCCCCAGGTCAAGCGCAGCGAACGATGCGACAATCGCGATCAGGATCGAAAAAAGTACCAAAGGTAAATAATATGTACTTGCTAGTGTGTCCATCAGGCAATCTCCTTTCATGACGCGAATATTGTCGTAAATTGGATGGTTTTGGCCTTATTCTATCACGAATGCCTCAAAATTGCTAAAAAACTATTTTCATAGAAATCCCTGCGCGGCACGTAAAAAAGCACCTCATCATCGCATGCGAATTTGAGATGCTTCTCGTAACCCGATAGTTAATGCCCTTAATTATCTATTTCAGCAATTCCGCTTGATCCCCGGTTCTAACTCCTGCCGCATTGCCTTCATCCGTATCGATATGAAAGTCAAGCGTAAATTGATCGGATACCCGTGCAATGACGTCTTCAAACACCAATGGTCTTTCGCCGGAGACTTTCACACGAAGCAGCTGCTTGTCCTGAATATCCCAGCGCTCGGCATCGGACGTATGGAAGTGAATATGTCTTGCCGGGACAATCACTCCTTTGTCCAGTTCGACTTCACCTTTAGGCCCAATGACCCGAAGGCCCGGCGTATCGGCTATATTGCCGGATTCCCTTACCGGAGGTTGGATCCCCAAAGCAAAGGCATCCGTGCGCGAAACTTCGATTTGCGTGTTAGGCCGCACTGGACCGAGTATCCTCACTTTATCAAAACGGCCTTTCGGGCCTACGATGGCTACTGTTTCATTAGCCGCATACTGTCCCGGCTGCGATAACGGCTTGAATACAGTCAACTCGGCGCCTTTTCCAAATAATTGCTCCACATGTTCTGCTGTAAGATGAATATGTCTTGCCGAAACCCCGATTGGAATCAACATCAAAGCGATCATCCTTCCTTCAACTCTTCATCTTCGGTCTAGCCGCTAAAGAAAAAGGCATACGGAATTCTCCATATGCCTTGTTTATATGTGCAATTAGATAAATTCTTTTAGCATTTTACTGAAGTCCGCTTCAGAAATTTTCAGATCTTGATTGGCAATACCCACTTCAGAGAAGTTTGGAACGGAAGATTCATAGCTCTTCTTATCTTTGTTTTCGTAGATGATGCCTGTCAGCATGGAGTTCGTTTCCATGATTTTCGTCATCGCCATTACGCGGTTCGTTGGATCGTAATCAGGGATTTCATCCAAGTCAACGATGTTCTCTTTGAACCAGTCGTACGTGTTTACCTTGTTGAACGTTACACAAGGAGAGAATACGTTAATCAAGGAGAAACCTTTATGGTTCAGACCCGCTTCAATAACCGCCGTCAATTGTTTTAGGTTACTTGAGAACGATTGCGCTACGAATGTCGCACCTGCCGCCATTGCAACTTCCAACGGGGAAATTGCAGATTCGATTGTTCCTTGCGGCGTGCTTTTCGTTTTGAAGCCTTCTGCACTACGTGGAGATGCTTGGCCTTTTGTCAAACCGTAGATTTGGTTATCCATAACAATGTACGTGATATCGATGTTACGACGAATCGCGTGAACCGTGTGCCCCATACCGATCGCGAAGCCGTCACCGTCACCGCCGGATGCGATAACTGTCAATTCACGGTTCGCCATTTTCACGCCTTGTGCGATTGGCAGAGATCTTCCGTGAATACCGTGGAAACCGTACGCGTTGATGTAACCGGAAATACGACCGGAGCAACCGATACCGGAAACGATCGCCAAGCCCTCAGGCTCCAGACCAACATTTGCTGCTGCTCTTTGAATCGCCGCTTGTACGGAGAAGTCTCCGCATCCTGGACACCAGTTCGGCTTCACATTGTTGCGAAAATCTTTTAACGTTGCCATGCTAGGGTCAACTCCTTAATTTTTTGTTCGATTTCTGCTGGCAAGAACGGATTGCCGTTGTACTTCAGCATGTTCTTGATTTTATCTGCATGACCGACATGCAGTTTAATTTGATCAGCGAGTTGACCTGTTGCATTGTTTTCGACAACGATAACTGTCTTCGCTTTCTCAACATATGGTCTCAATTGTTCAGCCGGGAACGGGTGAATCAAGCGAACAGTCGCATGGTTGGTTGTGATGCCTTGTGCGGCAACGCGACTTCTAGCTTCATCAATTGTACCGCCAGTGGAACCCATGCCAATAATCAAAATATCTGGGTTTTCGTTCGGAGCATCCACTTTAATCGCATCCGTTACTTGGATGTGCTTCAGCTTCTCAAGACGTTTATCCATCATTTTTTGACGGTTCTCCGTGCTCTCGGACGGACGGCCTGTTTGGTCGTGCTCAACGCCTGTTACGTGGTGCAAACCGTGCTTCACGCCCGGAATTACGCGCGGCGAAATACCGTTAGCAGTAAATTCGTAACGTTTGAACAGTTGATTAGCTTCCAGCTCAGGCGCTTCTGTCACCAGGGCGCCGCGGTCGATCACGATGCGGTTGTAGTCCAGCATTTCTGCGGATTGTTTACCCAAGGAAAGTTGAAGATCCGTCATCAAAATAACCGGGCATTGGTATTTCTCAGCCAAGTTGAACGCTTCAATCGTATCGTAGAAGCACTCTTCGATCGTGCTTGGGGAAAGAACGATTTTCGGAATCTCACCGTGCGTTCCGTATACCATTGCGTTCAAGTCGGATTGCTCTTGCTTCGTTGGAAGACCTGTACTTGGACCGCCGCGCTGCGTATCCACGATAACAACCGGCGTTTCTGTCATACCGGCAAGCCCGATTGCCTCCATCATCAAGGAAAGACCAGGACCCGCGGAAGCTGTCAATGCACGAGCGCCTGCATAGTTAGCGCCGATTGCCATTGTGCAAGCAGCAATTTCATCTTCGGTTTGAATAACTGTGCCACCAAATTTAGGAAGAGCTTTGATCAAGTACTCCATAACCTCGGAGGCAGGCGTAATCGGATAAGCAGGCATGAAACGGCAACCTGCAGCTACAGCTCCAAGCGCGATCGCATCGTTACCGATCATAAACAGTTTTTGTTTACCGTCAGCCGGTTCCAATTGGAAGTCGGCGATCGGTCCGCCAGCAAGCTCCAATACGGATTCAGCGCCTTTACGGACAGCCTCGATGTTTTTCTCAACAACTGCTGCGCCTTTACGGCCGAATTCTTCTTCTACTGCTTTATTAAACACGTCAAGCGGCAAACCAAGCAAAGCCCAAGAAGCGCCTGACGCAGCCATGTTCTTAAATAGGGAAGTGCCTAATTCCTCTGCAATAGCCGTAATCGGCACAGGAAATAGTCTAGCTTTAATACCTTCCGGCAATACCGGGTTAAATTTAGCATCTGCAACGATGACACCATTGTCACGAAGCTCGTGTGCATTGAAATCGATACTTTCTTGGTCGAAAGCTACCAGAATGTCCAAATCATCTGAAATTGCGCGAATCGGTTTGGTGCTGATGCGAATCTTGTTATTTGTATGCCCCCCCTTAATCCGCGAAGAGAAATGACGGTACCCATACAAATAATAACCGAGACGGTTCAATGCAGTAGAGAAAATACGGTCTGTTGATTCGACCCCTTCCCCCTGCTGACCTCCGATTTTCCAAGATAACTGACTAATCACCGTACGTCCACTCCTTTTGATTGTAGCTGCATGAAGACACTTGAACTACACCATTCCTTTAGTAAGTAAAGAAGATCAATAAAAATTTCCTTTCACCATCACACAAATTCTATGCCTTCGCCAACTAAAATGCAAGTGTTTTCAACCATTTCAAAGATAGCTTTTTTAGATTGTATCCATATCAAAGTTAGATTGATCGGGATTTTTGCATCTCGGTAGGTTAGCGACCATAAAACGGCGCCAATTTCCGTACAAAAACGCTTCAACTTGGGTCTCCGTATAGCTTTTGCTTAACGCTTCCCGAATATTTGCGTAATCGCCGGTATGCCGAAGATTTACCATCCACTGCTCAATCCCGTCAAAGTCGGAGCCAAAGCCTATATGCTTCTCTCCTCCGAGTGCACACACATGATCGATGTGATTCAGCAACGCGGAAATCGGGACATGTTCTTTCCCACTTTCCACAAAATATGGTACGAATGTGAGACCCATCATTCCTTTACATGTGATGATAGCTTTGATCTGATCATCCGATAAATTTCTTGGATGAGCGCAATGGGCCTGCGCATTGGAATGCGAAGCGATGAAAGGCTTTGGATATACGTTCGTCAGCTCCCAAAAAGCAGCGACAGAGAGATGAGATACATCGACTATTATACCCAAAGATTCTAATTCTTTTAACATCCCTCTTCCTTTTCTTGTGAATCCGCCGTTTCGCGGCTCCATGACGCCATCAGCCGCCCAATTCGCATAGTTCCACGTCAGTCCGATCGCTCTTACGCCCAGCTCGTGCAGCAGCCGGATATATGCCAAATTGCCCCCTAGCGCATCCAACCCTTCCAAGGTTAGAATGGCCCCGATCTTGGAGGACGCCTCTACCTTCAGCCAATCTTCGGACGTACGAATGATCTGCATCTGCGGGTGACGCCCGATTTTTCGATTAAAGACATCTATCATATGTAAAATATGATCAAAGCCCGAGTTGCGAATCGACTCTGATACATACATGGCAAACAACTGAACTTTCACACCCGCTTGGCGTAGTCTCGGAAAGCAGACGTCTAGTTCCTCCTGCTCTCTATCAAAATCCAACCTCTCATTGAGTGCTAACTTGGTCAGCGCATCACAGTGAGCATCCACGATTCTCATCTACCCCGCCTCCTTATCGATGTCCAAACAACACAAAAACCTCTATAACAGAGGTTTCATTTGCGTGTGTATACGATTCAATCTTTTGCAGGTCATCAGGCTATCTATTGCGCATCTCTTATATGTAAGAAGAGTCATCGCGGCTCGACAATCAATTTAATCGCGGTACGGTCCTCGCCATCAATCACAATATCCGTAAAGGCCGGTACACAAATTAAATCGACTCCGCTGGGTGCGACAAACCCTCTTGCGATCGCTACTGCTTTGATAGCTTGGTTTAACGCGCCCGCGCCAATCGCTTGAAGCTCAGCTGCTCCACGCTCGCGCAAAACGCCCGCCAATGCACCTGCTACGGAGTTTGGATTAGATTTTGCTGAAACTTTTAATACATCCATGAATAGTACCTCCTCGGGAATGATGGTTAGATTCCATTACCCATCATATTCTCGAGCTTGACTAAACATGCTACTTTATCGATTTCTTATCTATCCATCATTTATTCGAAAAAAACATGATCTTCATCATAACGAATGAGCTGAATCTCCTTCGCCATGCCGGTATCGTCGTTCAGTTCAATTGCTACCGCATGGAAATGCCACTTCCCCTCATCCGTCACAAAACGAACGGGGAGCTGCGTCTTAAACTTCTGCAGTACGGCATTACGTTCAACGCCAAGAATGCCGTCACGCGGCCCTACCATGCCCACATCGGTCACATAAGCCGTACCTCCTGGCAGTACGCGGTTGTCGTTCGTCTGAACGTGCGTATGCGTCCCTACGACGGCTGATACGCGACCATCCAGGTGCCAGCCCATGGCAATCTTCTCCGACGTCGCTTCTGCATGAAAATCAACGAATACGAATTTGTGTTTCTTCTTATCTTGATCCAGAATATCATCGACTTTCCGGAAGGGACAATCGATTGGCGGTAAGAAGGTTCGGCCTTGAAGATTTATGATCAAAATCTCCTGATCCTTCACCTTAATAACCGTGTGACCTCTCCCCGGCGTCCCCGGCGGAAAGTTCGCAGGTCGCACCATTTTATCGTCGCGGTCGATGAAATCGAAGATTTCTTTCTGATCCCATGTGTGATTCCCCATCGTCATCGCCTGAATACCCATTTCATAGATTTCTTTGGCAATCGCTGAGGTTATGCCTTTGCCTGCCGCAGCATTCTCTCCATTTGCAATAAACACGGCATTCGGGTACTTCTGTTTTAGCCGCGGCATCATGTTCTTAAGCGCTTTTCTTCCGACTGAACCAACGATATCACCGATAAATACAATTTTCATATTGTCTTGGTTAACTCCTTTAGTGAGAAAAAATAAGGAAAAGTGGCCTAGTCAGCCACTTTTCCCATCCGTTACTTATTTCGCATATTCGACCGCTCTCGTTTCGCGAATGACCGTAACCTTAATATGTCCCGGATAATCGAGTTCACCCTCGATTTTCTTCGTAATATCTCGAGCTAGACGGAATGCTTCCGTATCGTCCACTTTCTCCGGCTGAACCATAACGCGAACCTCGCGGCCTGCTTGAATCGCGTAGGACTTCTCAACACCGTCGAAGGATTCTGAGATCTCTTCCAGCTTCTCGAGACGCTTAATGTACGTCTCCAGCGTCTCGCGGCGTGCGCCAGGTCTTGCGGCAGATAAAGCATCTGCAGCGCCAACCAGCATCGCGATAACCGACGTTGCTTCCACATCGCCGTGGTGGGAGGCAATACTATTAATAACGACCGGATGTTCTTTGTATTTCTTCCCGATTTCCACACCGATTTCTACGTGTGAACCTTCTACTTCGTGGTCTAACGCCTTACCGATGTCATGAAGCAGCCCGGCACGTTTCGCCAAAGTTACGTCTACCCCGAGCTCTCCAGCCATTAATCCGGCCAGGTAAGCCACTTCCATAGAATGCTTCAATACGTTTTGACCGTAACTTGTTCTGAACTTTAGACGTCCAAGAATCTTAATCAAGTCGGGGTGTAGACCGTGAACGCCGACTTCAAAGGTCGCTTGCTCACCGTATTCCCGGATTCGCTCGTCCACTTCTTTGCGGGACTTCTCAACCATCTCTTCAATGCGCGCCGGATGGATACGACCATCGGCGACAAGCTTCTCGAGGGATGTGCGGGCAATCTCGCGGCGAATCGGATCAAAGCCCGATAGAATTACGGCTTCCGGCGTATCGTCAATGATGAGATCGATTCCCGTCAATGTTTCCAGTGCGCGGATATTTCTTCCCTCACGACCGATAATCCGGCCTTTCATTTCTTCGTTAGGCAACGAGACGACGGAAACGGTCGTTTCAGCCACGTGATCTGCCGCACAACGCTGAATAGCGAGTGTGATAATTTCGCGTGCTTTCTTCTCTCCGTCCTCTTTCGCCTGCTGCTCAATCTCTTTAATAAGCTGAGCCGTTTCGTGACGAACTTCCTGCTCTACATTGGTAAGAATGATTGTTTTCGCTTCGTCCATCGTCAAACCGGAAATGCGTTCCAGCTCTGTGACTTGTGTTTTATAAAGCTGATCAATTTGTGATTGTGTTTCTTCGATCCGCTTCTCCTTGTTGGCAACCAACTCTTCTTTGCGCTCAAGGGATTCTAATTTTTTATCCAGGGATTCCTCTTTTTGCAACAGTCGCCGTTCTTGTCGTTGAATTTCGTTACGACGCTCACGAATGTCTTTTTCAGCTTCGGACCGCAGTTTGTGTACTTCGTCCTTGGCTTCCAGAACCGTTTCCTTTTTCAGCGCATCGGCTTCCTTCTTTGCAGCTTCAATGATCTGCTCAGCGGCTGTCTCAGCACTGGAAATTTTCGCTTCTGCAAGAGATTTTCGGATAAAATAACCAATCCCTAAGCATGCAGCCCCAACAATGAGAATGATCGCGATCCAGACGATCGTCATCTTGTTCACCTCCTCGTTGGTTTCTCCAAGGTGTGAGCTTGGGATACCCTTCGGTTCTTTACTCCGATTTTCAATTGTTTGGCTAGTCGTACATACCCCAAATGCTGCAGAGTATGGCTTTTAAAGGAATGCGCACGATCGTCCCAATAGACGTAACCGTGCTAATTGTCCATAATTAACAGTGCAAAAATTGGCGATTTTTACAGCTGTCAGCTCAAAATCAATGAAAATAGTATGATTTTGAATACATTATGAAAATATACATTATTATTTTAGCTTTTGTCGAAGAAGCTTGTCAAGCGGATGTCCAAGGGAGCGTGATTTTACTGTCTTTTAATTTTTATTAATGACATTAATTGAATTTCGAATATTTAATGACATTAATAAAAATCACCCACAAAATGCTCATCGTCAAAATCCATCTCTTCGCCCTCGTTGCCTTGACTGAGCTCATTTAAAACTCTCTGTACGAGAGCGCCCGCGTACCCTCTGCGCATGAGAAACGCAGCGGTTTTTCGTTTGCGATCCACCGTCTTACCAGAAGTCTGTTTCCATTTTGTCTGCGCAATCTTGAAGGCAGCGGCGTATTCATCCTCCGGGTTGATCGATTCGATGGAATCCTTCACCACATCTTTGTGAATCCCTTTCTGCTGCAGTTCGTGCCGGATGAGATGCCTGCCCTTCTTCTGCGACACGACACGATGATCCGTAAGCATCTTCGCATATTCCTCATCATTAATGTAGTTCTGTTCCACCAGCTTATTCGCGACCCACTCAACGATGTCCGGCTCAAAACCCTTTTCTTTGAGCTTCCGTTTCAGTTCTGCCAAGGAATGGGGTCTTCTCCCGACCATATGCAGCGCTTTCACATAGCCCAAATTCCGCTCTTCATCCTGCACAATCGTTTGCAGTTGTTCTTGGAACAATGTCTCGCCTTTATTTAAGCGATGCTTCACTAAAATATCTTCATGTACAGAAAACGCATATTCTTCGTTCAAAAATATATTATATCTATGCTTGCCGCGCTTTTGCTTCTCTACCTTGGTAATGACAAGTACTCGTGGCTGTTCCTCACTCATTATGCGCTCACTCCATTCAAAAAAGAAGCACCTCCACACAAGGTGTCAGGTGCTTCTCGACTCAACTTCACTTATTCAAGTTCTAATTCTATTTCGTCCTCTTCGTCATCAACATTCGGGCCGACGACTTTAATCAAATTGCTGTTTTCGCGAATTTTGCCTTCGATTGTATCAGAGATCGCTTTGTTCTCTTTCAAGAATTGCTTCGCATTCTCGCGACCTTGACCTAAGCGTTCGCCTTCAAACGAATACCAAGCGCCGCTTTTATTAATAATGTCCATTTCTGTCGCAATGTCGACAATACTGCCCTCGCGAGAAATCCCTTCACCGTACATAATGTCGACTTCAGCCTGCTTGAACGGAGGTGCAACCTTATTCTTCACGACTTTAATGCGCGTACGGTTCCCTACCATATCGTTACCCTGTTTAATTGTCTCAACGCGGCGAACGTCCAAACGAACGGATGAATAGAATTTCAATGCGCGCCCGCCAGGCGTTGTCTCCGGATTGCCGAACATGACGCCGACTTTCTCACGCAGCTGGTTAATGAAGATGGCAATAACTTTGGATTTGTTAATGGCGCCGGACAGCTTTCGCAGCGCTTGAGACATCAAGCGTGCTTGCAAACCAACGTGGGAATCCCCCATGTCGCCTTCAATCTCCGCTTTCGGAACGAGCGCTGCGACGGAGTCGATCACGATAATGTCCACCGCGCCGCTTCGCACAAGCGCTTCGGCGATTTCAAGCGCCTGCTCCCCGGTATCCGGTTGGGAAAGCAGCAATTCGTCGATGTTGATGCCCAGCTTACTGGCATACAAAGGATCAAGCGCATGCTCTGCGTCGATAAATGCGGCTTGTCCGCCAACCTTTTGCACTTCTGCGATAGCATGCAAAGCGACGGTTGTTTTACCGGAAGACTCCGGTCCGTAAACTTCAATAATTCTTCCGCGCGGGAACCCACCGATTCCTAGCGCTATATCAAGTGCCAATGCTCCCGATGAAATGGTTTCAACCTGCATGTGTGTTGATTCCCCAAGTTTCATGATGGAGCCTTTACCGAATTGCTTCTCAATTTGACGTAATGCGTTATCTAATGCGGCACGACGATCTGACAAAACGACCACTTCCTTCTATCATTATAGGTATATGATAACTTGTTTTGGTCCGTTTGCCAAGCATTTTTTCGAACATACATTCGTTTTTCTGCGAACAAACGAAGAACCGCAACAAAGTTATCGCTTTGCTGCGGTTCTTCCGCCAACATATTTCCCATTATACTGGAAATCTAGTTTTCTTTCAACTGCTTCCATAATTGGTAGAGTGCGCTTTTGGCGGCACGCAGCTTGATCATGCCCCGACTACCCGAGAGCTGCAGCGTGAACACCTGCGTCTCCTTGCCATTCTGCGCCAAGCCGACATAAACGAGCCCGACCGGTTTCCCCTCCGACGGATTCGGCCCAGCAACTCCGGTCACGGAGATACCGATATCGCTCCCAAGCGTGCGCAGCAGCCCCTCAGCCAGGAGCATCGCCGTTTCCTGGCTAACTGCTCCCGGAGCCCCTTCTCCCTCCAGAACGTCCTTTGGAACGCCTAGCAAGCCGTGCTTCACATCATTCGTGTAACATATAATGCCCCCAAGAAACGGCTGCGAACTGCCCGAGACTCCGGTAATAAGATCGCTAAGCAGACCGCCTGTACAGCTCTCTGCAACGCTTAACGTTCGCTCGGTCTCTATCAGCCTATGCACGATTACGGCTTCTAACGGCACATTCTGAACGGCGTAGAGGTACTCGCCTACACGTCCCCGAATCTCTTGCATCGTCGGCGCCATCAACGCCTCGCCTTCTTCCTCCGTATGCGCCCGGGTCGTTAGGCGGATTGCCACTTCGCCTTCTTTGGCATAAGGGGCGATAGTCGGATTCGTCTGCGTCTGAATCAGGTCCAGCAGTTGATGCTCCAGTGTCGACTCCCCGATGCCGGCAAATTTGAGCATTTTAGAGTAGAGAGGCACCGGTTCATTCATTAACGCACTTAACCATTTGGCCGCATAGTTCGTAAACATCGGCTTCATTTCTTTGGGAGGACCGGGCAGCAGGACAAAATGCGTCCCCTGAATCGTTACGGCATTCCCAACGGCAAGACCGGCATCATTGATTAGCGGCGTACTGCCTTCCAGCATGAGCGCCTGCCGGCGATTGCTTTCCACCATATGGATGCCTCGTGAGGCGAACAAGTCTTCAATCGCCTTCATCGAGGGTTCGTGTAAGATTAATTTACACCCAGCATAAGCGGCTAGCACGTCCTTCGTGAGGTCATCCTGGGTCGGTCCAAGACCGCCTGTGCAAATCACGACATCGGCTCTTGATGCCGCCAGCTTCAAGCTGTCCATCAGTCGCTGCTCGTTATCGCCGACAACCGTCTGAAAGTATACGTTGATCCCCAGCGCCGCACATTCCTGTGCCAGAAATTGCGCATTCGTGTTCACAATCTGCCCCAGCAGCAGTTCTGTTCCTACCGCAATGATCTCCGCCTTCATACGTATCATAACCCCCTCAAAGTGAGAAAACCTCCACCCTGGCCAGCATGGTGCTGCCGTGATTAGAGGCATTTATGGGGACTTTCCGAAATCAAGTACCGTACCGATATGTTTCAAGCAAATCTCCGTGAACTCCAGAGGCTTTATCTGAAACAGCAGGCATAAATTTCGGAAAGCTCCCTATGTACTACTGCTTATCTGTAAAATCAATAACATGTTTATTCTTAACGAAATATTCAATACCGGAATAAACTGTAATAATCGCTGCCGCCCAGCTGGCAATCACATCAAAAGGAAAATCTAGGAACGTAAACGGAAAATTATTGATCAACAGGGCGATAATCGCAGTAATTTGTGCTGCGGTCTTCGCTTTCCCCCACTTGCTGGCCGCCATAACCGTTCCTTCAAGCAAAGCGATTTGCCGCAGACCGGTAACGGCCCACTCCCTGCTGATGATGACGATGACAATCCAGGCATCCACTTTGTCCATTTCCACCAATGAGACGAGCACGGCGGTGACAAGCAGCTTGTCCGCCAAGGGATCGAGCAGCTTGCCCAAATTCGTAACGAGATTGCGCTTTCTGGCAATGTAGCCGTCCAAACTGTCTGTGCTCGCCGCAACAATGAAAATTAAAGCGGCAATAATTTGATTATACGTGATGCTGAATTCCTCTATCCGTATATGTGGGAATTTCACCTTCACCAACAGAAAAAACATGATGATCGGTACTAATAAAATTCTCGCTACGGTGATGCGGTTGGCCAGATTCATGCAATGACCTCCCCCGACAAATCGAACTCATAGGAATGGGTAACGCGGACTCTTGCCAGCTCGCCAATGTTCAGTTTGGCATTGGAGACGAAGACTTCGCCGTCGATTTCCGGCGCATCGAATTGCGAACGACCGACATAAACGTCGCTTCTTCCGTCATAACGCTCGATCAACACATCAATTTCTTGACCGATGCGGCGGCCTCCGCGGAGATTGGAAATCTCGCGTTGAATTTCCATGATGACATTCGCGCGATATTCTTTGACTTCATCCGGCACCTGATTCGGCAGACGCGAAGCAGGTGTATCGTCCTCTTGGGAATACGCGAACACGCCAAGGCGGTCAAATTGCATCTCGCGAACGAATGCTTTTAGGTTCTCAAAATCTTCTTCAGTTTCGCCTGGGAAACCGACGATCAAGGACGTGCGAAGCGCGACGTCCGGAATGGCCTCACGGATTTTACGCACCAGTTCGCGGGTATCCTTTTGACGGCCCGGTCTGCGCATTCTTTTCAAAATCGAATCTTCGCTGTGCTGCAGCGGCATATCGATATATTTGCACACCTTCGGATTGTTCGCAATGACGTCGATCAACTCATCGCTGAAGAAGCCTGGATACGCATAGTGCAGACGTACCCACTCGATGCCCTCCACTTCGCTCACTTTATTCAGCAAGGTAGGAAGCATGAAACGGCCTTCAAACAAATCTGTTCCGTAATTCGTGGAGTCCTGGGCAATCAGGCTGACTTCTTTCACGCCTTGTGCCGCCAAATTCGCGACTTCCGCTACAATCGACTCGATGGACCGGCTCTTGAAAGCCCCCCGCATAATCGGGATCGAGCAGAACGTGCATGCATTGTCGCAGCCTTCCGCAATTTTCACATAAGCCGTATAGCGAGGTGTCGTCACAAGGCGCGGCAGATCTGCGTCATAGTTAAATACCGGATTCCCAATCAGAACCGGTTTCTTGCCACGCAGCGCTTCATCCACGATATGATTGATTTTATCAAAATCACCGGTGCCGACAATGCCGTCGATCTCCGGCATTTCATCCATTAATTGCTGTTTGTAACGCTGCGTCAAACAACCGGAAACGATCAACGCTTTCAAATTGGCAGTCTGCTTCAGTTCGGCCATATCCAAAATCGTATTGACGGACTCTTCCTTGGCCGCATCAATAAACCCGCAAGTGTTTACAATAATAACGGTTGCCTCTTCTTTATTATCAACCAGTTGGTAGCCGCGGCCATGAATCAGCCCTGACATAATCTCGGAGTCGACCAGGTTCTTCTCGCACCCGAGCGTAACAACTTTTACCTTCTCTGTCATGAATAAAACAACCTCCAATAGTCCTCGAACGCTACCTATCAGTATAATACATGCCCTATGGGGTGTCAAAAACTAAAAGCCCCCTACTTCCATAGGGGGACTTTGGATTATTTCAAATTGACAAACTGCAGATCTAGCGGGATTTCCGCCTTCCGCAGCATGGCGATGACGGCTTGGAGGTCGTCTCTGCTTTTGCCTGTGACCCGAATTTGGTCGCCTTGAATTTGCGATTTGACTTTGAGCTTTGAATCGCGGATCAAAATGTTGATCTTCTTGGCGTTTTCTTGATCGACGCCTTGCTTTAAGCTGATTTTTTGGCGGACGGTTTGTCCTGCCGCCGGCTCCACTTTAGAATAATCGAGATTCTTAATGGAGATTCCGCGTTTGGTCATTTTGGCATGCAAAATATCCAGTACGTTCTGAAGCTTGAATTCATCGTCAGAGACGACTACGAGCTGATCCTTCTCCAGCTTGATGGAACTCTTGCTCCCTTTAAAGTCAAAACGATTCAGCATTTCCTTCTCCGCTTGCTGGATCGCATTGTTCAATTCCTGCATGTCCACCTTGGAAACAATATCAAAAGAGCTTTCTGAACTCATTTCTCACGAACACCCTTTCCTTCAAATTACTTCTTGCATTATAGCAAGAACGCATAAAAAAGGAAATATCCGGTGCATGCACGCGAATATTTCCCAGCCTCATTTTTATTTCCGGGGAAAGCGCAGGAAGTGTCAAAAAGCTAGCTTTTCTGCAGGTTCAGCTGTAGCCGCTTCGGATTCGGCGTATCGCCGACTGGAACAAGCGTTCCGTTGACATTCAGCTGCAGCGCGCTTGCCGCTCCCACATTCAAGTAAGCCGAATTATCCAGTTCGAACGTATCCGTATCACCGGCGTTATACAGCTTCTGTCTCAGCATTTCTTTGCTCCCGTCGCTTTTGACCGCATCGATTCGAATCCAGCAGGGCCCCGTTATTGTCATTTGAATGCTTAGCTTAGGCGCTCCTGTCACCGCATAGTTGTCAACGCCTTTATCCGCAGAAGTGAATTTCACTTGAACGGCCGGCGGGGTCGGCGTAGGTGTAGGTGAAGGTGTTGGCGCAGTGGAGACAATCGGAGACGGATTGCTCGCCCCAGTCGCGTTCACCGACGTGCCTGGCGACGGATTCGGATTCGTTGAATCCGTAATACGCGTTGTCGATGTTTGCGAAGGCGTCTCGTCGGCCGGCGTCCCCTTATAATTTTTGTACGTGTAGTAGTACACAATCCCGAAAATCAGCAAAATGAAGCACACAAACATTAAACTGGAGGCCCATCTGCTCATTTTCTCGGTATTATGAACGCTCGAACGGTTTGGCCGGATGGCTTCAACAACAGGTTTCTCCACAACAGGCGTCGGATTCGTCGATTGATACATGCTCAAGACTTCCGTCGGATCCAGCCCAAGTGCTTCCGCGTAGCTTTTAATAAACGCCCGGACATAAAAGCTTCCCGGAAGAACCTTGTAGTTCCCCTCTTCAATCGCTTCCAAGTACCGTTTGCGAATTTTCGTCACTTCCTGAAGCTCGTCGAGCGACATCTTTTTTTCCAGCCTGGTCTTGCGCAATATGTACCCTAAGTCAGCAGACACATGGTCACCTCCTCATCTAGAAGAATATCCTCGTAAATGGACGATACATCCCCTAAAAAGGTTCAGATGTATACGTGAACGAATCGTAATTGATTTCCTCGTCCGGATTGTTCCGCAGTTCAATAATATAATCAAAGTGACTATACGTATATTCGGATTCACGAATAAAAATATCGGGGTGCTCGATCACTTTCGTCGACGGCATCGACATAATGTCCTGCAGCAGCCCATAGTGCTTCTCGTTGGAACGAATAGTGGAAACGATGCCATCAATGATGTAGACGTTGTTAGGCGCCATTTCATCCTCGGAAAGCTGGCTGCGGACCGTTTGTCTAAGCAGTGTGGACGATACGAACGTCCAACGCTTATTGGCGCAAACACTGCCGGCGATAATCGATTCCGTCTTCCCGACGCGCGGCATCCCGCGCAGCCCCACAACCTGATTGCCTTCGCGTTTGAAAATTTCCCCCAGGAAATCGACGAGAAGCCCCAGTTCATCGCGCGTGAAACGGAAGGTTTTGCGGTCGTCGGAGTCGCGCTCGATGTAACGGCCGTGACGTACAGCCAAAATATCCACTAATTTGGGCGGTCTCAAAGCAGTAATAGTAATATTATCTACTTTTTTTAACATTTTACCCATTAAGTCAATTTTTTCTTCATCGTTGGTCTGCAAAAGCATGCCGCGCGTGCGATCCTCAACCCCGTTAATCGTCACAATATTAATATCCAGCATCCCCATCAGGGAAGCAATGTCCCCTAGGAGACCCGGCCGATTTTTATGAATTTTGTATTCCATGTACCATTCTTTAACGTCCACGTCTTCCACCTCATTAAGTTGTATGCCGCATAAACAGCGACTAATCTACGTATTTAAAACATTTCTACAAAATTCGTCAATATCCTTCTCAACCTCAACGGACAAGCCGGATTATTTCATTTTTAGTTCTTTCAGCTCTTGCAAATTGTAATTCTGCACCCCTGCTTGCCAGCTATGATTCATCATAACTCCTAAGCGATTCGCTAAAATGTCATCCCAACTCAAATTTGCGGACAGGGCTGCCGTCAAATCCATCACGGAAATGCCGAGCGTCTTCGCTTTCTGAACCTGGGCTTCCTCAGCCTGAGCATAAAAAACGACCCATTTCGCATGATGCTGGTTCACCTGAAAAGCAAGCTGCTGGAACCATTGCGGGTTATTATCCAGCAATACGATATGATCGCTTTCTTCGGAAGGCGCCCATACGGAAGGAATCGGCCGCTCGGCCTTCGTTACCCATTCGATCGGCGTCTGTTGGTCCAACAGGCTTTGAACCCATGTCTTTTTCATCGTCTCGATTTGAGCCGTATCCACTTGCAGCAGCGCCGCTTTGTCGGCAATTGCAGCGCTTTGATTGGCTGCATCAGGCTCGCTCTGCAGAAACGTCCATTTCCCTGAGGTTGGATTAGCCCCCATCCATGCCGCAGCCGATGAAAACAGGCCATTCCCAGCCACATATATGTAATCGTACGAAGCCGTTTTCAATTTCGCGACGGCATCGGCATCCACCGTTTGCAAGTCCTTTACCCAATCGAAAGCGATCGAGCTTTGATCCCGCCATTTCAGCAAAGCTTGCCCAATCGATTGTTTCGCTGCGTCTGGGAGTTCAGCGCTTGAAAGCATTAGCACCGATATTTTTCGTTCAAACATATCTTGTTGGATTGTAGGAATACCGCGGCTAGTGCAGCCGGCAATCAAGCAGATAAGTAAAATTATGACCATTCCGTTTCGAAGCGTACGCATACCTGTCGTTAATCCTTTCTTTGCTATGAAAGCATGCAAAAGCCTCCGAAAAGGAGGCTTTCCCATTATACCTGATTAAATTGTAAAACGGTAATTAACCTTTGTCTACTAATTTCACCATAAGGCGTGCGATTGTCTGCTTCTCTTGCTCATCGCCAGCATCCCACAACTCTTTGAGTAAACGTTCTTGTTCGTTTTCCGGATCTACTTTGTTCGATAGAAACTCACCGATCTGAAAGGCAAGCTTAGCGATCGTTTCTTCGCTCATTCCTGCATGCCCAGCCTGACTCACGCGTTCAGCCAAAAATTCTTTCCATTTGTCGAACACTTTAAGTACAGTTGCCATTGTAAGAAGCCTCCTTTGAGTTATGAGAAATGGTCATTACAAAAAGTAATATGCGCTTCTCAAGCCTCAATTATGCGATGCTTCCAGGTATGCAGAAATGGCAAAATATAAGAATCAGGTCAGCCAGCCCCCATTTGGACTAATAATTTGGCCTGTAATATAGCCCGACTCCGGCAGGGCCAGGAAGTAAACGAGCGAAGCGACTTCTTCCGGCATCCCAAAACGGCCGACAGGAATCTCATTTTCAATCGCGACTTTCTCGTCAACGTGAAAACCGGCCATCATATCCGTCTCCACCGCGCCGGGAGCAACCGCGTTCACCGTAACGCCAGACGGGGCCAATTCCTTCGCAAGCGCCTTGGTAAAAGCGTTAAGTCCGCCTTTGGCTGTGGAATAAGCAACTTCGCAGGACGCGCCGGATATGCCCCAGATGGAAGAGACATTAATGATGCGTCCAAACTTCTGCGAAATCATCGCTGGGACAAACGCCTGAGAGCATAGAAACACGCCTTTCAGATTCACATTCATCACGTAGTCCCAATCTTCTTCGGAAATGTCGGTTAACAAGCCATAATGAGAAATGCCCGCATTGTTCACGACAATGTCCGGCACCATCCCCATCTGCTCCAATTTGTCACGCATCTTGAGAATCTGATCCCGAGACTGCATATCGGCGGAAACAGTCAGCACTTTTGCGCCTTTTTTCATGCACGCCCGCGCCACCTCATTGGCAGCCTCATGCGATTCCCTGTAATGAATGACGATTTGCATGCCCTCCGCGGCAAAACGCTGCGCGATTGCGGCGCCAATTCCCCTGCTGGCTCCCGTAATCAGCACCGTCTGCTCGTGGAACGGTTTATTGGTCATACCCGCTATTCGCGGCTTCGAACGATGGAAACGGCCAGCTTCGACCAGTCAAAATGATCGCGGAAACGCGCGTTTACATCTTCCAATGTTATTTGTTCATATACCGGCAAAATATCAAATAAATCAATGCCTCTGAACCGATACTTCGTGTACTCATTGGCAATGGATTCAGGGGAATTCATCATGCGGAGGAAATTGCCGATTTTCTTCTTGCGGCTCCGTTCGAAGGCAATTGGATCTACGCCGGTTGCTTTGCGCTGCTCCACTTCTTCGCGGATGCGGGCAGTCAGCCCTTCCGGATCTTTCGTATCGCCGCCAACAATCGAGAAGGCGTAGCCTTCGCTGCAGTTGTATTCATGACCGAAGTTATCCGTGATCAACTGGTCGTCATACAGGCTTTGATAAATATCCGAGCTGGAGCTGAATAAAATATCGAGCATCAGCTTCGTCGTCAGTTCGCGGACCAGAAGCGGTTTACCGGTTTCCGCAGGCGGCTGTTCCTTAAAGCCCATCAAGCACTTGGGCATGGAGACAGGCAAATGCATCAACCTTTGGGCTTCTCTCAC
This sequence comes from Paenibacillus whitsoniae, assembly GCF_003955665.1. Lineage (GTDB taxonomy): Bacteria > Bacillota > Bacilli > Paenibacillales > NBRC-103111 > Paenibacillus_E > Paenibacillus_E whitsoniae. The sequence continues at coordinate 31,137 of NZ_RXHU01000066.1, read as the reverse complement.
CTGAGCAGGCTCCTCCGGAAAGAAGCGCTGAATCGCGCCTTGTGGCGGGAATGTTTTCGCGGCTTGATTTTGTTTAACGAGGTTAATTACCTCTTCCGCATTCACACCACCCACAACGAACAAACTCATATTGCTGGGATGGTAAAAGGTGTGGTAGCACTCATAAAGCGTTTCCTTCGTAATTTCCGAAATCGAAGCGACTGTCCCCGCGATATCGATATGAATCGGATGCTTGGCGTATAGGGCTTCAATGAGGCCGTAATAGCTGCGCCAATCTGCATTATCCTCATACATCTTAATTTCCTGGCCGATGATGCCTTTTTCTTTCTCAACATTCTCGTCTGTAAAATACGGATTCTGAACAAAATTAATTAATGTCGTTAAATTCTCGAGATAACGGTCCGTTGACGAGAACAGGTATACCGTCCGGTCAAAGCTGGTAAAGGCGTTCGCGGAGGCGCCGTTCGTTGCAAATGTGGCGAAAATATCGCCTTCCGGCTCTTCAAACATTTTATGCTCAAGAAAATGTGCAATACCGTCCGGTACCTGCACTTCCGGCTTGCCTGCCACCTGAAAATGATTATCGATCGAGCCATACTTCGTTGAAAAGGTGGCGTATGTTTTTTGAAAGCCTTCCTTCGGAAGAACAAACACATGCAAGCCATTATCGAGCACTTCATGATAAATGGTTTCACCCAGCTGCGCGTATGGAATTGTTTGCATGCCCTACTCCCCCTTCTGATCCCGTAAAAAGTATATCGTATCGAGTTGAACCCGCTTCGCCACCTCGGCGATCGCCGGAATATCGACCTTCTCAATCGCTTCGATCAAGCCGGGAACCGTACGCTCTTTCCCCGATAAAATTGCGTTAAAATCAAACGAAATCATTTCGAACGCCGAGTCTTGAATTTCACGCAGCTGATTGCTGATCATCGCCCGTGTCTGTCCCCACTCGATGTCCGTGATGTCGCCATCCTCCATCGCTTTCAACTGCTTCCGGATAATATCGACCGCCTTCTCATAATTGGCCATCTCAATGCCGGATTGAATCGTCAGGATGCCTTTATGTCCATCAAAACGGGATGAAGCATAGTACGCCAGGCTGGCTTTCTCGCGCACATTGGTGAACAGCTTCGAATGCGGATAACCGCCCAACACGCCGTTATACATAAGCGCTACAGGGTACAGATCGTCCTTGTAGGAGACGTTAGTCCGCAGCCCCATATTCAGCTTTCCTTGATTGACATCAAGACGTTCGACGATCGTTTTGACTTCGCCGGAGGCGCCGCGGGGCACCGAAGTGACATAGGCTGCTCCTGCGTCGCGGTCAATATCGAACGCCTGCTTCACAATCCCTTCGACTTCGGCGAGCGTCGTATTGCCAACCACATAAATATCCATCGGCGACGTGCGCAGCCAGTTCTGGTACTGCTCAAACAGGCTTGCCGCGCTGAGCTCAGCCAAATCTTCAATTTTGCCTAACGGATGGAGGCGATACGGCTCATTGCTGCACATCTCCTCCAGGCAGCGCTCGGCTGCATAACGGATTTTATCGTTAACGATGGATTCGATACGTTTTTGAAGCGTTTGCTTTTCCGCATCGACATATTTTTGACGGAAATGTCCGTTTTCTGTTGCAGGGCGTGTCAACGTTTCACCGACGAACCCAAGCCCCTGTTTCAGCAGGGAATCCGCCGATTTGACGAAACGGTCGTTAATAATATCCATTTTCAGCTGAACGATCTGATAATCGCCGCGCTTATAAATATCGAATCCGAAGCCCGCTCCGTACAAATCGTCTAGATGCTCGCGGAACTGCTTCGTCTCCGGCAAGGATGCCGTACCTCTGCGAAGAATAAATGGCGTAAGCGCGGTGCCGGTCACGTTGTCTTCTTCAAGCTGGCGGCCTATGTACACGGAGATGGCAAACGTTTTGAATCGATCCGTGGGCAAAACGTGCAGGCGAATGTGCTTCAAAGTACTGCGCTCAAATTTTGGCTCCAAAGGTCGGTCTCCCTTCTATCGTTAAGTTAGTTCCATTATATTCCTATACGAAGAGGAGAAGCAACCAATGCCGGTTCCTTCTCCATGTTCCTTCGTTATTATATACAGAAAATATGTTTGCCAATGGTCTTCACTTGCGTCCGGCTCCAAATCCATTTGGACGTGGCGGTCGCCGGATTAAAATAATAGATGCAGCCGCCGGTCGGGTCCCAACCGTTCAGCGCGTCTTTGACCGCCTTCTTCGACGACTCGTTCGGCGTCAGCCAGATCTGGCCGTCAGCTACCGCAGTGAAAGCGCCCGGCTGAAAAATAACGCCCGAAATCGTGTTCGGGAAACTGGCTGATTTGACCCGATTTAAAATGACTGCCGCCACCGCCACTTGTCCGATGTATGGCTCCCCGCGCGCCTCGCCGTGCACGGCATTGGCCATTAAGTTAATATCCTGCTCGGAGTAGCCTAAATTGTTGGATGGCGTCAAATTGGCAGGCTTATCGTTTGCCGTAGAGGCAGCTGCCCCGCCGCCACCGGTCCCCGCACTTCCGGGGCTTCCGGAGCTTCCGCTTTTCGCCTCACCCATATTTGGACCTGTGGGCTTCCAGTTTTTCGTCGCTTCCCATAGCTTCAGCTTCGTTTTGGAACCGACAATCCCGTCCACTTTCATGCCGAATTCACCTTGGAACCGTTTCACTGCCGTTAATGTTTTATATCCAAAATCACCATCCACCGAGCCGCCGTAAAAACCGATGAATTTAAGCCTGCCTTGCAGCTCATTCACATCCGTCCCTGTAGCGCCATAGCGAATTTCATTGGAACTGAACGTTTCCTCGGCTGGCTGACGGAGTTTGTCCTTGAGTTGAAAGCCTAGTACAAGTACAACTGCAATGCTGCATGCAATCAGAAGGATCCGTTTCGTCATTCCTGTAATCAACCTCGCTTTTCATTTTGCCTAACCTTTTCTTGCTTATTATGAGAAAGCGTGGCGTCCATTATGCAGAAAATACGTTTTCACGATCCAGACTTTGTGCATAGCGGTAAAAGAAAAAGACACACTCCAGCGTGTGCCTTCTTCAATAGATATAACCTTATGAACTCATTCGGTTATGCTGATATTGCTCGAGGGACATCAGCACCTCACGCGGCTTGCTGCCCTCGTACGGGCCGACGACGCCTTTGGCTTCCATCGCGTCAACCAGACGCGCAGCGCGCGTGTAGCCGACGCGCATGCGGCGCTGAAGCAAAGAAACCGAGGCTTGCTTCGCTTCCAGCACGATTTGAACCGCTTGATCGTACAGTTCGTCCTCGATCTCGTTCTGCTGCTCCGGCGCCTCTTCTACCTGCGGAACCAATTCCTCGCGATAGTTGGCTTGCTCCTGCGTGCGAACAAAGCTCACAACCTGCTCGACCTCTTGGTCGGACAGGAACGCCCCCTGCACGCGCACCGGCTTGGACGCGCCGACCGGCAGGTACAGCATGTCGCCACGACCCAGCAGTTTCTCGGCGCCCACCATATCCAGAATCGTCCGGGAGTCCACCTGTGACGATACCCCAAAGGCGATCCGCGACGGAATGTTCGCTTTGATGACCCCGGTGATGACATCCACCGATGGACGCTGCGTCGCTATAATCAAATGAATGCCGGCTGCGCGCGCCATTTGCGCTAAGCGGCAAATCGAGTCTTCGACATCGTTCGCCGCAACCATCATGAGGTCGGCAAGCTCGTCCACGATAACGACGTAATACGGCAGCGGCGCCGCCGTTCCGGTTTCCGCTAGCATCGCGTTGTACCCTTCGATGTTCCGGGTACCGCTTTTAGAGAACAGCTCGTACCGTTTCTCCATCTCCACAACGACTTTTTTCAGCGCAAGCGATGCTCTGCGCGGGTCGGTGACCACCGGAGCCAGCAAATGCGGAATGCCGTTGTAGACGTTAAGCTCGACCATTTTCGGGTCAATCATGAGGAACTTCACTTCGTTCGGTTTCGCTTTATACAGCACGCTCGTAATAATACCGTTGATACAGACCGATTTCCCTGAGCCCGTCGCCCCGGCAACCAACAAGTGCGGCATGCGCGCCAGATTGCCGACGATCGGCTGACCGGAAATATCGCGGCCCAGCACGACAGAGAGGCGGGAACTCGACTCCTGGAACGCTGACGTCTCCATGACCTCACGCATCGTCACGACCGAGACTTCCAAATTCGGCACCTCGATACCGATGGCGGATTTGCCTGGAATCGGCGCCTCCATCCGAATGTCTTTTGCGGCGAGCGCCAACGCAATATCGTCGGTCAACGACACGATCCGGCTGACTTTCACGCCGACATCCGGCTGGATCTCATACCGCGTCACGGCCGGCCCACGGACAACCTCCAGCACTTTGGCCCTCACGCCAAAGCTTTCCAGCGTCGCTTCCAACTTCCTTGCGTTCGCTTTATAATCCGCCAATTCGCTGCCTTTGCCGAGCGCAGGCTTAGCGAGCAGCTCCAGCGACGGCATCTCGTACGGCTTCGTCATGACAGGCGGCGCTTCCTGAAACTCGACGGTAACCGGTTCGTTCGATTCACTGTCCTCCTGCGCTTTCGCATGCGGAGCGGCTACTGCCACTGGCACAGCGGCCGGAGCCGGGCTCGAAGGCTGCGTTCTTTCCGCCAGCTGTATGTCCTGCATCACTTGCTCCTGGAAGTCCCGGATGATTGGATCCAGGCTTGGCGCAGCCGCCTGCGGCGCCTCCGGCTCGTGCACGTCGCCTGCTACTTTGTACACAACTTCCTCATTCGCGGATGGAGATTCGTTTGTGGACAGCTCGTCCAAATCATCCTCATCCTCGTGCGAACCGGCACTCACAGCGGCCTTCTTCTTCCGTCCCTCTTTAATCGGCTTAATCAGTTCCATAAACAACGGCGTCTTCTTCGCCCGTTTCACCGGTTGGAATACTTCTTCATCAAACTCATCGTCAACCGGCACATAGACCGGTTTCTTTGCCCTCGTCGCATTGCTGCTAGCGGCGCTCGCCGGTTGCGGCGACCTGGATTCTCGGTCCTGCAGCCATTCCTTCATGCGGTCTTTAAAGTTTTGCCCCACATTCTGAAACCGCCCCTTAACGATATTCCCTACATCGATGTAGGAAATCCCGGTAGCCAGAATAAAGCCCATCACAAACAGCATATATTGAATTAATCTTGCACCGAGATAGTCAAACAGGAAATACAAGATGCTGTACAGCAATGCGCCAATCATGCCGCCTCCGCTGCCATGCTCTATCGCTTCATGCCCAGCGTCGGTCGGAGCCAACCCGCCCAGCATCGCGTCCCACGTCGACGAAATGATTTTACCCGAGGAGAAATTGTTATCCGGGTACAGCTGGGTAAACAGATCGATATGATTCTTGATCAGCAAGCCTAGAATAAGCAATAGAATTCCTAGCTTCTTGGGGGTTATCAACAGCGGCCAATCCCGCTTAATCATGGCATACAAGCCGACATAAATAAAGATTAATGGGATTAAGGAATACCAGCTTCCCACAAAAAAACGAAATAAATAATAAAGCGAGTTCCCAACATGCCCTTGACGGGCAATCGCAATGACAGAGAAGATCAAGATGAGAATGCCGTACAGTTCAAACAACAGACTTGTTTTCACCGGTTTCGTTTTCTTCTTGCGTTTTGCCAACACTTTCACCCCCAAGTCCATATTATACCATAATCCTCTCATGGTAAGATACGGGAACAAGGGGGTGTCTGTCAATTCGTCTATAGGCCTGGATTGTACGAAATAATCGTCCCGGGAGCATATTTGGCATTTAAGTAGTCCTGCGGATTGCAGCTGTAGAGCCTTACGATCTTGGCTTGAAAGCGGCCGATCGGTTCAACCTGCATGGACATGCCGTTCTGCTCAATATCCACGAATTCCGGCGTGTATGATGACATACCCTCAAAAACAACGTCCATAGGGAGCACCGAGTAGTGAATCATTGGACAAGCCCCCCGGTGTCCGCAGCCTTCTTCTCGTCTATACGCTTATTCAACTCGCGGATCGCATCGCCGATGCCGCCGACTTGATTGATAAGGCCGTACTTGACTGCGTCTGCGCCGATAACCGTCGTACCAATATCCCGCGTCAGCTCGCCGGTTTTGAACATCAGTTCTTTGAACTTTTCCTCCGTCACGTTCGAATGCTTCGTCACAAAGCGAACGACCCGTTCCTGCATTTTATCCAGATATTCGAACGTCTGCGGCACCCCAATGACGAGTCCGTTCAGCCGAATCGGATGAATCGTCATCGTTGCCGTCTCTGCAATAATTGAATAATTTGCAGAAACCGCGATCGGAACACCGATGCTGTGGCCGCCGCCCAGCACGAGCGTGACCGTTGGTTTGGACAGTGTAGCGACCATTTCGGCAATTGCCAGCCCCGCTTCCACATCGCCGCCCACCGTATTCAGAATGATCATGACGCCTTCGATTTTCGGATTCTGCTCAGCGGCTACGAGCTGGGGAATCAGATGTTCATACTTGGTCGTTTTATTTTGCGGAGGGAGTACGATATGGCCCTCCACTTGCCCGATAATCGTCAAACAAAAAATGTTCGATGCCTCTCCGGTAATTGTATTCGTCTGGCCGAGCTGCTGAATGTTTTCAACCACCGGATTTTTTTTGATTTCTTCCGCTCCTGGTTCTTGCTCTTTTCCGCTCGGCGCGGATGGATTCGTAGGTGTAGGCACTGGGGGTTCCCCTTTCCAATTTACAATAGCTTGCCAAATCTCCCATAGTATGAGGTTGGGGACGCACTTTCATGCATGCCGTCAATGCTGAAAAAAGCTCCCCCCGCTTACGCGAAGAGAGCTTTCTATATGCATAGGTTTAAGTGACTGTTCAAATTCCTAGACTTCCATGATAATTGGAAGAATCATCGGTCTTCTTCTGGTTTGTTCATATAAAAAGCGTCCGAGCACATCTTTTACATTTGTTTTGAGTGATGCCCATTCGTTGACATTCTCGTTCATCAGCTTTTGTAACGTATTGGTCACGATGCGGTTTGCTTCTTCAAGCAGACCTTCGGATTCACGCACGTAGACGAAGCCGCGGGAGATAATATCCGGACCGGACAAAATTTTCCCGTCTTGCTTGCTGAGTGTCACGACAACAACGAGGATACCGTCTTGGGAAAGCAATTTGCGGTCGCGCAGGACAATATTGCCCACGTCGCCTACTCCCAATCCATCAATCAAAATGTTGCCGCTCTGAACTTTGGAGCCTTTGCGGGCAACACCGTTCTGAATTTCGACTGTATCACCGATGTCGCAGAGGAAAATATCTTCTTTCGCAATGCCGACGGATTCAGCAAGCAAACCGTGCTGACGCAGCATCCGATATTCCCCGTGAATCGGAATGAAGTACTTTGGCTTCATCAAGTTGAGCATGAGCTTCAGCTCTTCCTGGCTGCCGTGACCCGAAACGTGTACACCCGTTACGGAACCCGGACCATAAATGACGTGTGCGCCAATGCGCATCAATTCGTCTACGGTACGGCCTACATAACGCTCGTTCCCCGGGATCGGCGTCGCCGCGATAATGACCGTGTCCCCAGGCAAAATATCAATTTTGCGATGGGTGGAACGGGCCATTCTCGTCAAAGCGGACATTGGCTCACCTTGGCTGCCTGTCGACAAAATGACGACGCGGTCAGCGGCCAAACGGTTAACTTCCTCCGGCTCAATCAACATACCGTCCGGAATATGCAAATAACCGAGCTCACTTGCGATCGACACGACGTTAACCATACTCCGGCCGATCACAGTTACTTTCCGGTTTGTCGCTGCAGCGGCATCAAATACTTGTTGAACACGATGAATATTCGACGCGAACGTTGCAATGACAACTCTTTGTTTCGCCTTGCGGAACACTTCTTCAATCTCAATTCCTACGCCGCGTTCGGAGCCTGTATAGCCTGGACGCTCTGCGTTTGTACTATCGGACAACAAGGCCAGTACACCTTTTTTGCCGATTTCACCCATGCGGTGGAGGTCTGCGTATTGATCGTTCACTGGTGTCTGATCGAACTTGAAGTCACCCGTATGAACGACGACACCTTCCGGTGTATCCACAGCCACACCCACGGAGTCTGGAATACTGTGATTCGTTTTGAAGAATGTTGCTGTCAGCGTCCCAAGAGAAAGGACGGAATCTGCATTAATCAGAATGCGGTTCGTTGTACCGAGCAAATTCGCTTCCTTCAGCTTCGCCTCGATCAGTCCCATCGTCAGCTTGGTCGCGTAGAGTGGAACATTCAGATGCTTAAGCACATAAGGTAAACCGCCGATATGATCCTCATGACCATGAGTAATGATGATGCCGCGTACTTTGTCCCGATTCTCCGTTAAATAGCCAATATCCGGAATGACGATGTCGATCCCCAGCATGTCCTCCTCTGGAAATTTCAAACCGCTGTCAATGACGACAATATCGTTCCCATATTGAATGCAATACATATTTTTTCCGATTTCGCCCACGCCGCCAAGAGCGAAGATCAAAAGTTTATCGTTATTTTTTTTGGACAAGATTATACCTCCTTATTAGATTGGACGACGAATTTTAAATGAAAAACCGAACGAGTCACTTGCAACCATTATACATGATAAAAAACAGCAAATACAAGTTAATCTGAGTAACCTATAGGTTTCCCTAAAAAAGAAAACCGATGCCAAGGGGGCACCGATTCATTAGGGATGATCATTCAAAAAGTGATTGGATGAATTGTCCTTCTTGCTCGGATACGCGCACTAGCGGTAATCTGACTCCACCTGTCTGAATACCTTTCAGCGCTAGCGCATGCTTGATTGGAGCAGGGCTTGGCGCGCAGAAAATGCCGGTAAATACAGGATGAAGCTTGCGATGTAGTTCAGCTGCTTGTTTGATATGGCCTTCCAGATAATACTTTATCATAGATTGCATTTCTTTTCCAATCACATGACTCGCGACGCTGACAATGCCTTCGCAGCCAATGGATAACGCCGGCAGCGTTGCACTGTCATCCCCGCTGTACACGAGGAAGCCAGGAGCCGCATTGTTCAAAATACGTGTCATTTGATCGGTATTCGAGCAATCTTTGGTCGCCACAATGTTCGGCACATGCGAAAGGCGAACCGTCGTATCCGCGTCCAGATTGACGCCTGTACGGCCAGGTACGTTATACAGCATGCAAGGAACATCGACAGACTCAGCAATTGCTTTAAAATGCTGATACAGCCCTTCTTGCGACGGGCGATTATAGTAAGGCGCGACCAGGAGCAAAGCGTCGACACCCAATTTTGCAACTTTTTGCGAGAAGTGGATGGTATGCGCTGTGTCGTTGCTGCCTGTGCCTGCGATAATCTTGCAGCGGCCGCCGGCAACGCGAACAGAAAGCTCAATAAGCTTCAGCTTCTCTTCTTCACTTAGCGTAGGCGATTCCCCTGTTGTCCCGCAAATCACAAGGCTATCGGACTGCTGTTCCTCGATCAAATAATTGACTAATGTTTCTACCTGTCCCCAATTAATCTGCAATTGCTCGTCAAATGGAGTAACCATGGCTGTGACAACTCTTCCAAAACTCACGGTGACGCCTCCTGCTCTATCATGTCATTTGAATAAATGAAATCTTCGATGAAGTGCTCTAACGGATGAGATCATATCTTCGCCCTGGACGAGGACCCAGATGGTGGTATTGGAGTCCGCCGACTGCAAAATGCGTATATCCTCCATCGTCAAGGCCTCGACAATATGCGCCATAATGCCGGGGACACCGTTCATACCGCCCCCGATGACGGATACTTTGGCGCAGCCTTTGGCGAACTTGGGCTCGTAGCCTTGCGCCTCCAAGAGCTTGACAGCTCGCTCTGCTTCATGGTCGAAAACCGTATATATGACCCCCGAAGGGTTCACGTTAATAAAGTCAACGCTGATCTGATGTTGGGCCATCGTCTTGAACACGCGAAGCTGCAGATCAAACTGCCCTTCTACGGCAGACACCTGGATCTGTGTAATGTTCGGAAAATGCGCGATGCCTGTTACGAAACGGTCCTTCACACGACCCGTTTCCGGCGACGCCGGATCGGCTGCTGTTACAAGCGTTCCCGGATCTTTCGTGAACGTAGAGCGCACCCGGATCGGAATATTCGCCTGCATTGCCACTTCAACCGCTCGCGGATGAATCACTTTGGCGCCGTTATGCGCCATATTGCAAATTTCCGTGAAGCTGACCCGCTCCAGGGGCTTGGCATCTTCAACGATTCTTGGATCCGCTGTCAAAATGCCATTGACGTCGGTGAAAATATCGACAATCTCCGCTTTCAAAGCTGCGCCGAGCGCCGTTGCCGACGTATCGCTGCCTCCGCGTCCAAGCGTTGTCAACTCGCCTTCCGTCGTTTTCCCTTGGAAACCGGTCACAATGACGACTTGATCCTGCTCCAAATGAGCCAGAATACGCTCCGGCTGCATCGCCACGATCTGCGCATTGCCATGCGCGTCATTCGTGATGAGTCCAGCTTGCCCACCTGTCAAAACCGTTGAACGAATGCCCTTCTCTTGCAGCAAACTGCACAAAAGCACCGCAGAAATCAATTCTCCGCAGCCCATAAGCATATCGAGTTCCCGCAGAGGCAACCCGTTCCCGTTCTTTCGAACAAGGTCCAGGAGTGTATCCGTCGCATACGGTTCCCCTTTTCTTCCCATCGCAGAAACGACAACGACTAATTTGTACTGTTCTTCTAATGCATCTTGGATATGACTAATTACATGATCTCTTGCTTGTGCGGTGGAAAGCGAAGTACCTCCAAATTTCTGGACAAGAATTCGCATAAATTTCCCCCAATTTCGCCGCTGAGTTTAAGCAGCCTGCTGGATGATTGCCTATTAGCAATATATTCAGCAATGTGTACAGCATGCCAATAGGCACCTGACAGTACGATCTGAAACAATCCACAGAGAGAACCCCTGGACTGCAAAGATCGCTTGAAGCTCAATTTCTTGACGGAGAAACGCCAGCCACTCGTTCATTCAACGGCCAGCTTCTCCCCTTCAAGAAAGACATTCTATGTTAGTAATTAAATCTCTCAATAATCATCGGCTGCAGCTGTTTGCCTTCAAGCGCAGATTCACAAGCCTCCACGATCAAATCCATACGGGCGACCAACGAATTTGGCTTCGCTCCCGGGGCATCTTGACCAAAAGGCACAAAATAAATATTTTTCGTAATCAGCAGCTTTGCAATGTTCATCGCATTCAAACCAAGCCCGTCATTCGTTGAAATTGCCAAAACCAACGGTCTGCCATTTCTCATCTGAGCTTTGGCCGCCATGAGCACAGGGCTTTCCGTCATCGCATTCGCAAGCTTGCTTGTTGTATTGCCCGTGCAAGGTGCAATGACCATGACGTCCAACAACTTGGAAGGCCCAAGCGGCTCTGCATCGACAATCGAGGAAATGATCTCATTCCCCGTAATGTCCTTGAGCATTTGCTGCCAATCGGCCGATTTGCCGAAGCGTGTATCTGTCGTCATCACCGTGTTCGAAACTATTGGAACTACACGTGCTCCCGCATCTACGAATCTCTTGATTTGGGGCATAACCTCTTCCAATGTGCAGTGAGAGCCCGTCAGGGCGTAGCCGACCGTTTTTCCTTGCCAGTTCATTCCACATCGCTCCTGTCTTTGAAGTCTTCCTCGATCAGCTGACTGAGCGTGTTCGCCATGATACGGCCAGCTGTTTTGGGGGCGACGATTCCAGGTAATCCGGGCGCGAGCATCGCTTTAATGCCTCTCTTCTCCGCAAAACGGAAGTCCGTTCCGCCGGGTTTCGAAGCCAAATCGATTATAAGCGCGCGATGTGGGATGTTGGTAATTACTTGTGCTGTGACTATCATAGTCGGAATTGTGTTAAAAAGCAAGTCAATATTCGACACTTCCGAGTATAGATCTTTCGTATAAAAAGGCTGAAAACCCATCTCCCACGCTCTTGCAAAGTGCTCCGGTTTCCTTACGCCAACCTTGACTGTTGCACCTAATCCTTGCAGTGTTTTTGCCATCGTGAAACCGGTGCGGCCGAAGCCAAGCACCATACATACGGAACCGTGAATGGTGATATCCGTGTTCTGAATGGCCATCATCAATGCGCCCTCTGCCGTCGGAATCGAATTGTAAATGGCAATATCATCCCTTTCCAACAATTCGACAACTTCAATGCCGTGCGCTTTGCCAATCTGCTTCAAATAACTTTTCGCCATTCCCGTATACACTTTGGCATGCTTCGGCAACGACGAAAAAAGCTCATCCGTCAAAACCAGCTCTTCGCTGGAGAAAATGGATTCCACATGGCCGGCATCATCCGTGCCTACGACTGGCAATATCAGCACATCGACATGTTGAAAGACGGCGCTATCCAGCTTGGCATGCGTAACCCCGTTAAACTGTCTCCCAAGGTTGTCAAAACCGAGCAACGTCACAGTGGCATCTAGCTCCGTAAATTTCTGAATCACTTCAAGCTGCCGGGCGTCACCGCCCATAATAGCAACCGAAATTCCAGTAAGCATTTCTAGCTTACACCCCTTCCTCGGCCCTTTCGATACGTTATAGTATGCGTTCGCCTAAGGATGGGTGACTTTCTGAATCCGCTCGCTTGAAAAGCAAAAAGAGCATGTCCCCCGGCCGCTTTACGCGGTATAACGGGACATGCTCTTGCTTCACGCTGCAGCTACTGGCGTCAACGGCCGGTGTGGCCGAAACCGCCTGCGCCGCGAGCCGTTTCGGTCAGTTCGTCAACTTCCCGCAACTGAATTTGCGGAACACGCTGGAACACCATTTGCGCAATGCGCTCATTGCGCTGAATCGTGAACGGCTCCTGCCCATGATTGATGAGCAGGACTTTCACTTCGCCGCGATAGTCGGCGTCGATTGTGCCCGGCGTGTTCAGCGACGTGATGCCGTGCTTGAACGCGAGCCCGCTGCGCGGCCGAATCTGCGCTTCCAGCTCATCGGGCATGGCAAGCGCGAACCCGGTCGGAATCAGTTTCCGCTCACCGGGCGCCAGCACGACCGGTTCGGTGACAGCGGCATGCAGATCGAAGCCGCTTGCCGCGTCGGACATTTTTTGAGGAAGCTTCACATCTTCGTTTCCGGGAAGCCGTTTAATTTGAACGTCAAACTCATAGCGAGACAAGCTGATCCCTCCTGAAGCTGTGAATGGCGTTATCCGAGCTGCCGACCATCGACAGCGCAAACGGCGTGCTGAACAGCGATTTCGTGAGTTGGCGAATATGCTCCATCTGCACGCTGTCAATGCGGGCCAACATTTCATCCAGACTGTAGTGCTTGCCGGTCATAAGCTCGTTTTTCCCAAAACGGTTCATCCGCGAGCTTGTGCTTTCCAGACTTAGAATCAAACTGCCTTTGAGCTGTTCTTTACCTTTTTTCAATTCATTGTCCGTCATGCCATTCACGACGATATCATGCAGCAGTTCCATCGTCACATTCAGCACTTCTTCCGTCTGCTTCGGCGCTGTGCCGGTATAGATCGTAAACATGCCGCTGTCGATGTGGGACGTGTGGTAAGAATACACGGAATAAGCAAGTCCGCGCTTCTCGCGGATTTCCTGGAACAACCTGGAGCTCATGCCGCCTCCGATCGCGTTATTCAGCAGCACCATCGGATACAAGTTGTCTTCCTGCAGCGATAAACCTGGAAGTGACAAGCAGATGTGATTCTGCTCTGTCTTTTTGGCATGATAGATCAACTCGCTCAAGAAGTCAGGCGCATGATAGGACGTTTCTTCGCCGGACAGCGCAAAATCGCCAAAATGCTGCTCAATCAGCGCTTTCACATTGTCGTCAATGTTGCCGGCGATGCTGAGCACCGTATTCTGAATGTTATAGTTCGCCTTCATATAAGCGCGCAGATCGTCCGAGTTCATTCGGGACAGGTTTTCTTCTGTTCCCAGAATGGTATAGCCCAGGGAATGCGAGCCGTACGAAGCTTTGGCCAATAGATCATGGACGAGATCATCCGGCGTATCCTCATACATTGAAATTTCTTCGTAGATGACGTTCTTTTCTTTTTCCAGCTCTTCCGTATCGAACGACGAATGAAAGAACATATCCGACAGCACGTCCATCGCGAGCGGCAGATGCTCATCCAGCACCTTGCAGTAGTAGCACGTATATTCTTTGGACGTGAACGCGTTCACGTTGCCGCCAATCCCGTCAAAAATCTCCGCAATATCTTTGGCGGTATGACGCGCCGTCCCTTTGAACAGCATATGCTCAATAAAATGGGAAATCCCGTTCATTTCCTTCGACTCGTTGCGAGAACCCGTCTTCACCCAGATTCCGAACGTCACGGAACGAAATGTAGGAATTTGTTCCATGACGACTCTCAAGCCATTATGCAAGCGATATTTAATCACCCAGGTTCCTCCTCGATAGTAACTCCTAATTTCCCTATTCTCCCATTATACTTCACCAGTCTAACAAAAATGTGCCGTCTCCTCAACTTTGCGGACGTTTTTCGGCTATTTGACGTTCGTCTGTCCTTCTGCCGGGAGGCGTTTGGAGGAGAGCACTTCGGAGACCGTTCCTAATGTCAGCCCTTTGTTTTTAATCGTCTTAATCATTCCCAGCAAAGCATCGCGGGAAGAAGATGTGGGATGCATTAGAATCAGCGTGCCAGGCTCCACATTGCTCGAAAGGCGCTGCAAAATGCGGTCGGCCCCGGGATTTTTCCAGTCGATCGTATCAAACGTCCATAAGACAGTCTGCAGTTGGAATTCCGCGGCCACTTGCACCGTTTCTTGCGAAAAATAGCCGGAAGGCGGGGCAAACAATGTATTTTTGACCCCTAACTGCTTTAGAAGCTCTTCAGTCTTCGAGATTTCCTCCACAGCCTTGCTGCGGGAAATTGTTCGCATATCTTTATGCGAATACGCATGATTGGACAGTTCATGGCCCTCACTAAGAATTTGCTTCGCCATATCCGGATTTTTCCGAAGCCAGGTTCCATCTAAAAAAAACGTCGCATGCACATTTTCTTTACGCAGTGTATCCAACATAGGCGTCAAGTACTCGTTGCCCCAGGCGACATTGATCATAAAAGCAGCCATCGGCTTTTTGGGATTTCCTTTATACACGGGGCTTGGCCCCAAATCCTTTAACTGAATGCTCGGCTCGACTTCTTTCATGACGTAATGTATTTGATTTGGCGAAATCCCGTGTTCCGCCAACTTGAGCGTCTCGTCGATGTCCACTTCAAGCCCGTTGTAGCCTGGAATGGCCTTCCAAACCGGATCGATCTTGGCATTGATCGGCGCTACTCTGCGTTTCGCCGCCTCCTGCGTAATCGTATCAAGCAAGACACTCTGTTTGTCCGAACGAGCCAGTGCAAATACAGGGCGAGCATCGCCACCCTCTCCTGCCCGCTGAGCGGCAGACGAAATCTTTCGATCTGTAATGAATGTGCCAATACCAGGGAGCGCCTGCAACCCGATCAGAACCATAGCAAAAAAACTCCCCATGAGCAGCCATTTTTTATGGAGCATACTTAGGTCCCCTTTCCTCATCTCCTGATTGTTATGCGAAAGAGGACAAGAGTAGAACCTTTGCCTGTCCGGCTCAGCCCTGCCTTATGAAAAAACAAAAAAGAGACAGACTCGTCTGACTCTTTATTCAAAACTATGCATGGCACCTAAGCGCCAATGTTGTTTAGCTTTGTGCTGGAACTTGTGCAGTTAACGTCGCTTTGCGGGAAAGGTTGACGCGGCCTTGGTTGTCGATTTCCGTGACTTTCACCGTAATTTGATCGCCGATGCTCACCACATCTTCTACCTTTGCTACGCGCTCTGTGGATATTTGGGAAATGTGAACAAGCCCTTCTTTCCCAGGCAAAATCTCAACGAACGCCCCAAACTTCTCAATGCGCTTCACCGTACCCAGGTACGTCTCGCCGACCACCACTTCGCGCACGATGCCTTCGATGATGGAACGCGCTTTTTCGTTCATCTCCTGATTGGAGGAAGCGATGAATACGCGGCCGTCTTGCTCGATGTCGATTTTCACGCCGGTTTCTTCAATAATTTTGTTGATGATTTTACCGCCGGCTCCGATGACGTCGCGGATTTTGTCCGGATTGATGTTCATCGTAATAATTTTCGGTGCGTATGGCGACAACGAAGATTTAGGCTCCGTAATGCGCGACAGCATTTTATTCAAGATGTACAGACGGCCTTCCTTGGCTTGCTCGAGCGATTGCTGCAGGATGCTGCGGTTGATGCCGTCGATTTTAATATCCATTTGCAGAGCAGTGATGCCTTGCGCCGTACCGGCTACTTTAAAATCCATATCGCCGAGGTGATCTTCCATACCTTGAATATCGGACAAAATGGAGAAATGGTCCCCGTCTTTGATCAGTCCCATAGCAATACCGGCTACCGGAGCTTTGATCGGCACGCCTGCATCCATCAGCGCCAATGTGCTTGCGCAAATGCTCGCTTGGGACGTAGAACCGTTTGACTCGAGTACTTCGGATACGAGACGAATCGTATATGGGAAGCTCGTTTCGTTTGGAATGATCGGCTCGAGTGCACGTTCGCCGAGTGCACCGTGACCGATTTCGCGGCGGCCTGGCGGACGAAGCGGTCTCGCTTCACCAACACTGAATGGCGGGAAGTTGTAATGATGCATGAAACGTTTGGTTTCCGTCAAGTCCAGGCCGTCCAAAATTTGCACGTCGCCCAGCGCGCCAAGTGTACAAATGCTAAGCGCTTGCGTTTGACCGCGCGTAAACAAGCCGGAGCCGTGAGTCCGCGGCAGCAGGTCAATGTCACACTCGATCGGACGAATTTCATCCAGCTTCCGTCCATCCGGTCTTACTTTATCGTGCGTGATTAAACGACGTACTTCTTCTTTGACGATGTCGTACAGCGTCTCTTTCACGTCACCAAGAAGTTCAGGCGTTTCCGCATACAAAGCTGTAAAATGTTCAACAGCCTCCGCATTCACAATGTCAATCGCTTCTTGTCTAGCATGCTTCTCGGAAATTTTGATCGCATCGATCAGTCTAGCTTGTGCAAACGCGCGAACCGCTTGGTTAACCTCTTCGTTCACCGCGTGCAGCGTCACTTCCATTTTCGGTTTGCCTGCTTCGACGACGAGTTCTTCGATCAAGGCAACGATTTGACGAATCACATCGTGACCGAACATGATGGATTCCAGCACAACCTCTTCGGAAACTTCGTTCGCGCCGGCTTCTACCATCATGATTGCGTCTTTTGTTCCTGCTACAGTCAAGTGCAGGTCACTCTTCTCCGCGACTTCACCAGTTGGGTTGATCACGAATTGGCCATCAACGCGGCCTACGATCACGCCGCCGACCGGTCCATTAAATGGCACGTCCGAAATAGCCAGCGCAGCGGACGTACCGATCATGGCCGCGATTTCCGGCGGGCATTCCTGATCCACACTCATCACGATGGATACGATTTGCACGTCGTTCCGGAAGCCTTCCGGGAACAGCGGACGAATCGGACGGTCTGTCAAGCGGCTCGCCAGAATTGCTTTCTCACTTGGACGACCTTCCCGTTTAATGAAGCCGCCGGGAATTTTACCTACCGAATATAATCTTTCTTCATAGTTTACCGTCAGCGGGAAGAAATCAAGATCCTTCGGTCCGCTGGAAGCCGTCACTGTTGACAGTACGACGGTATCCCCGTAGCGAACGGTGACAGCGGCGTTGGCTTGTTTGGCAAGTCGGCCTGTTTCAAGGATGAACGGCTTACCGCCAAGTTCCATTTGTACCCTTTTCTCCATGTTATCCTCCTAAAGGAATTGATGATCTCAATTCGTATGTAATGACTCCTCTAATTCTGCGCTATGTTTAGTATTTCCTGCTTTTACCGTTTTAAAAATACACAAAGGTATGAAGAAAAAGCAACCTTGTGCTGCTCTTCGCCAAAGCTTTATTCAAGCCCAGCAAAGGAGCAACAGGTTGCTTCTCGTTGTCGGTTTTATCGACGCAAACCAAGCTTCTCGATCAATGCGCTATAACGGTTTACATCTTTGTTCTTCACGTAAGCAAGCAGCTTACGACGTTGACCAACCATTTTCAGCAAACCGCGGCGGGAGTGATGATCTTTCTTGTGTGTGCGAAGGTGGTTTGTCAAGTTAACGATGTTCTCAGTCAGGATCGCAACTTGTACTTCAGGTGAACCTGTGTCCGTGTCGTGTACTTTGTGAGTTTGAATCAGTTGTGTTTTGCGCTCTTGCGTCAATGCCATTGTGTTCATCTCCTAATTTCTTATAGTATCCCCGTAAGCCTAGAAAACGCCGATGAAAGCGACAATCCAAGCCAAGGTTCATGCCAAAAGGATGTTTCCTTCAGGCAACATTGAGTAGTATATCATAATTATCTATGCAAAGTAAATGCTTGCTACAGGTTTTCGGCTAATTTCTGCTTTGCATGCTCGGAATCCCGCTTAATTTGTGCGACGAGCTCATCAAGGGAGCTGAATTTACGTTCGGCACGAAGGAATGAAATGAGTTCGACAGTCACTTTCTCCCCATAGATGTCTTGGGCAAAATCAAACAAGTGGGCTTCATAAGACGGTTTCAGCTCGCCTGTCGTAAAGGTCGGCTTCACACCGATGTTCATAACGCCTAGGTAGGTTGCCCCGCGAACTGTCGCTTTAATCGCGTAAACGCCGTTGGACGGGCTCACATAAGGTTCATCCAGCTGTAGATTGGCTGTAGGGAAACCAAGCTGTCTGCCTCGCTTCTCTCCGTCGACAACAGTTCCCGTTATGCTGTACGGACGCCCAAGCAGATGCGCTACCGAGTCCAAATCCCCTGTCTGCAGCGCTTCGCGAATGCGCGTTGAACTTACTTTTTCTCCATTCATATGAAAAGGTCTCACCACTTCAACTGAAAATTTGCCATGGCTAAGCTCACAGAGCGTATCCGGCGTCCCTTTACCTTGAAAGCCAAACGTAAAGTCAAAGCCGCAAATGACACTCTCTACACCAAGCTTCTCCAACATGTCAGACACAAACAGCTCCGGCGAAAGCCGCATCAAGGAAGCGTCGAATGTGACCACATAGGCATGATTGACACCCATCGACTCGAAAATTTCCATTTTCCGCTCCAGCGGCGTAAGCGCCGCTTCATACTTACCTTGCCCCATTACGGCCCGCGGATGCGGGTGAAAGGTCATAATGGCGGACGGAAGTCCAAGCTTCTCCGCCGTGCTGAGCGCACGTCCGATCACTTCTTGATGGCCTAAATGCACACCGTCAAAATCGCCGATCGCGACAACTTGCTTCCCCTCGAAAAAGCCGACTTCATCCATATTCAAGGGATATGCGATTGGTACAATTTTCATTAAGAGAGTTCACCTACCCGTTTCAACCCGTCCCTGGACGTCAACATCAGAGAAACACTTTGGCCGGGACCAAGACACGGTTTTTGCTATGCCATTCGTACAATCCCAAAAACCGTGCATCCGGCGCATACGCGCGATAAAGCGGTGTGGGATTGTCTTTCACTTGCTCAATTCTTGCGCTATCCAAGCGCACATGCTTGCCCTGCTGAGCGCTCACGGACTCTTGCTCCGTCAACGAAACGCTTGGCAAATGTGCAATCGCTTGATCCATAGGAATCATGCGCTGCTCCAATGTCCCATCTGCCTTCATCTGCTCGATTTGCTCGAACGTATAACATTGCTCTTTGCGGATATTGCCGGTTGAAGTACGAATCAAACTGGCCATCGTTGCCGGGTACCCGAGCGCCCTTCCAATATCGACGCAAAGCGTTCGTATGTACGTTCCTTTCGAACAGAGGGCCCGAAAACGAATGACAGGATGCTGCGCGGCGAGATCCATCTCGAGAACCTCAATCTTGTAAATCTTCACTTTTCGCGCTTTACGCTCCACCTCTTTACCTTCGCGCGCCAGCTCATAAAGGCGCTTGCCGTCAACTTTGACAGCCGAGTACATCGGAGGCACCTGCTCGATTTCTCCAACGAAAGATTGAAGCGCCGAGCGGACCTGCGTCTCCGTCAACTTCACTTCCGCGACTTCCTCCAAAACGGTTCCCGTCGCGTCCTCCGTGTCGGTTGAGACACCGATCCGCAGCTCTGCTTCATACTCTTTCGGCAAATCCTGAATAAACTCGACCATACGAGTTGCTCGTCCCAAGCAAAGCGGCAGCACTCCTGTAACTTGCGGATCCAGCGTTCCCGTATGACCGACGCGTTTCATCCCAACGATGAGTCTGACTTTGGCTACGACATCGTGCGAGGTAAAGCCCGCCGGCTTCCATACAGGCAATATGCCTTCTACCGTCATATCAGCTTGCTCCCTACTTCTTGGATCATTTTCACAACAGCATCTTCCAGCGTACCGTAAACCGTGCAGCCGGAAGCTCTGACATGTCCGCCTCCGCCAATGGATTGCGCAATCGCAGCGACGTCGACATGCCCGGATGAACGCAAACTAACTTTGATGACCCCGGGCGCTTTTTCTTTGAAGAGCATGCCAACCTCGACACCTTCCACATTACGCGGGTAGTTGACGAGCCCGTCCAAATCCTCTGATGAGGCACCGGTCAGCGCCAGATCGTCCAAGGAAACCGCAAGCCAAGCGATCCTCCGATCGTAGGCAAAGGAAAGCGTGGACAGCGCTTTTTGCAAAAGCACGATTTGCGGATACGTCATGCGCTCAAGCACTTGCTCCGCAATGTCCGAGCCCTGAACACCCAGTGCGAGCAGCGAAGCGCCGATTTGAAGCACTTCTGGTGACGCATTGGAGTAACGGAAACCGCCTGTATCCGTCAGCAGACCGGTATAAATGTATTCACCGAACGTTACCGTCGGCTTCAGCTTCATGTACAGCGCCAGATCGTACAAAATTTGCACGGTTGCCGCGGCATCGAATTTGAGCAAATGGCACGTTCCGAAGTAATCATTCGTCGGATGATGATCGATGTTCAGCAACTGCACATCTTCATCAAAAAGAGTGCTGACCCTTCCGATTCGGGAGAAATCAGCACAATCCACACTTATGACCGCTTTGTATAGACGATCAGACGGATGATCTTTTAATTCGAGGCAAGTTTCACTCTGTTTCAAAAAGGAAAACTTGGAGGGCATAGCGCCCTCGTTAATCAAGGTGAACGATTTGCCCAATTGGGTTAACATCCACCCCGTCGCGTACGTTGAGCTGGCCGCATCCCCATCCGGTTGAATGTGGGATACGACCAGGAAATCATCATGCTGCTCGATAAAGGCGGCAGCCAAAGCAAGCTGCCGGTCATACTCGGTGGCATGGTTCATTCCATCACTCATACGTTCGGATTTCCTTCCTGATTGATTTTATGAAGCAGCGAATCAATGTGGCTGCCATAGTCCATGGAACTGTCAAACTTAAACTGCAGATCCGGTACTTTCCGAAGACGAATCCGTTTGCCAAGCTCAGAGCGAATGTAGCCGGAGCCGGCATTCAGCGCCTTTAAGCTCGCAGCCTTCTCCTCATCCGTTCCCAGCACGCTTAGGAAAACGCGCGCTAAGGATAAGTCGTTCGTGACCTCTACACCCGTCACCGTCAAGAATCCGATGCGCGGATCCTTAAGCTCGGACTGCACAATCTGACTCAGTTCTTTCTTGATTTGCTCACCTACGCGGCCTACGCGAACTCTAGCCATGCGTTATCACCTCTCCACAGATTCCATGATGAAGGCTTCAATAATGTCGCCCTCCTTAATATCATGGTATTTCTCCAGAGATATACCGCACTCGTAGCCTTGAGCAACTTCTTTTTGATCGTCTTTGAATCGTTTCAAAGAATCGATCTTGCCTTCGTGCACGACAATGCCGCTGCGGATCAGGCGCATTTGCGCATTCCGGGCGATTTTGCCGTTGGTAACCATACAACCCGCGATAACGCCGGCGCCGGTAATTTTGAAGACGTTGCGTACTTCAGCCGTACCGATAACGACTTCTTTGAAGACCGGATCCAGCATGCCTTTCATCGCTTGCTCGATTTCTTCAATCACGTTGTAAATGATGTTGTGCATACGGATATCAACTTTTTCCTGATCTGCTGTCGCTTTCGCGGCAGGCTCCGGACGCACGTTGAAGCCGATAATGATCGCATTGGATGCGGACGCCAGGGTGACATCCGTTTCCGTAATCGCGCCAACGCCATGGTGGAGGATTTTAACGCGAACGCCTTCCACTTCGATTTTCTCGAGCGAGCTCTTCAGCGCTTCAACCGAACCTTGAACGTCCCCTTTAATGATCACGTTCAGATCTTTGATTTCGCCGTCTTTAATATGTTTGAACAGGTCATCCAGCGTGACGCGGGAATTCGCTGACATTTCGGATTGACGCAGCTTGATCGAGCGGCGGTCTGCGATATCTCTCGCTTTGCGCTCGTCTTCGTAAGCAAGGAATGGATCCCCCGCTTGCGGAACCTCGGTTAGACCCGTAATTTCTACTGGAGTTGACGGTCCAGCTTCTTTCACGCGCTTGCCTTTGTCATTGACCATCGCTCTGACACGACCGAAACATACGCCCGCTACGAAGCTGTCCCCGACTTTCAGCGTACCGTGTTGAATGAGTACGCGAGCCACCGGACCGCGGCCTTTATCGAGCTCAGCCTCGATAACGGTTCCTCTTGCACGTTTGTTCGGGTTCGCTTTGAATTCTTGTACTTCGGCAACGAGCAAGATCATTTCAAGAAGGTTTTCCAGGCCAATACGCTGTTTTGCGGAAATTTCGCAGAAAATCGTCTCGCCGCCCCACTCTTCCGGTACAAGCTCATAAGCGGTAAGCGCCTGTTTGATTTGATCCGGATTCGCGCCTTCTTTATCGATCTTGTTGACCGCTACGATAATCGGCACGTTAGCCGCTTTCGCGTGGTTGATCGCTTCTACGGTCTGCGGCATAACGCCGTCATCCGCAGCTACGACGATAATTGTAATATCCGTTACTTGTGCGCCGCGGGCACGCATCGTTGTGAACGCTTCGTGACCAGGCGTATCGAGGAACGTAATTTTCTTCTGATTGACTTCCACTTGGTACGCACCGATATGCTGCGTGATGCCTCCGGCTTCGCCTTCGGTTACGCTCGTTTTGCGGATCGCATCCAGAAGCGTCGTTTTCCCGTGGTCGACGTGTCCCATAATGGTGACGACCGGCGGACGCTCAAGCAGATCAGCTTCATCATCGACTTCTTCGAACGTTTCAAAGTTGTCTTCTTCGACTTTGATCTTAATTTCCACTTCAACGCCGAATTCGGACGAAATCAGTTCGATCGCTTCCAGATCGAGCTCCTGATTAATTGTTGCCATCGTACCGAGCATCAGAAGCTTTTTGATGACTTCGGAAGCATCTTTATGAAGCAATTTTGCCGTTTCCCCTACAGTCATTGTACCGCGAACGATAATTTTCTTCGGCGTATTGTCGATTTTCTCTTTCTTCACCGGTTCCGGTTGGTAACGACCGCGGTTGCCGCGCTGATTCCCTTTGAAGCCGCCTTGACTCCGGTTGCCGCCTTGACGGTTGTCGTCAAAACGCTTCGGTGAAGGCTTGGATTTCTTCGTCGTAATAACCCCAGCGCGTGCCGCTGCATCATCAAGCTCCGCTGCGCTGGCGCCCACATGGAATTGCGGCTTTGCTTCCTGAACAACAGGTCTGCCGCTTTGGTTATGGTTACGGCTCTCGTATGGCTTGTTCTGCCGATTAGGGCCGGCACCGCGGTTAGGACCTTGCGGACGACCGGTTGATGCCGCAGGCGTCACGCTCGGGCTCGGTGCGCCGCTCGACGCCGGGCGTGAACCTTGAAAGCCGCCGCCGCCTTCTCTGCGCGGACCGGAATTCCCGCCGCCTTGACCGCCTTGGTAGTTCCCTTGGCCGCCGCCGGAGCGTTGATTGTTATAACCGCCGCCGCCGGATGGACGGTTCTCGCCGGAACGGAACGGAGGACGGTCGCCAGTACGCTGACCACCTTGACCAGATCCTTGGCCGCCTTGACCTTGATAGCCGCTGCCGGAACGGTTGCCGCCTTGGCCCTGATACCCGCCTGTACGCTGACCGCCCTGACCGGAGCCTTGCGGACGTCCGCCTTGCCCTTGACCTTGATAGCCGCCAGAACGCTGGCCGCCTTGACCGCCGGAACGATTGCCTTGATAATTGCCTTGACCGCCGGAACGCTGATCGCGTCCTTGATAATTGGAACGTTCATTGCTGGGGGACGACTGCCCTTGTGAAGCGGAAGTACCGCCTGTAGCAGTCTGTTGGCTGGATGTCTCGGAAGCAGTCGGCTTCTGAGCCGCTGCTGCACCTTTATTCTCTTGTGCTTGAGCCTGCGATGCAGGATTCTGATTCGTCGTTGTTGAACTCACATTTCCTCCGTCCGTAGCTGCTCGCTTGGCAGCCGCATTGGCTTTAATATCTCTAAAAAACTTTTCAACCGAGTTTACCGCATCATTTTCCATAACGCTCATATGGTTGTTAACAGGAATATTGAGACGTTTGAGAATCGTAATAATCTCTTTGCTGCTCATATTGAGCTGCTTGGCGTATTCATATACGCGGGTTTTATTGTCTTTATTATCTTGATTATTGGTCAATATGTTTCACCTCCGCAGGAATTTCTTGACTCTTCTGCAGCATCTGCGCGAAGCCTACGTCCGTAACGCCGATGGTGACACGCATTTCCTTCCCAATGCTGCGACCCAACTCGAATTTCGTCCCCGTTTCCATGAGAGGCACCCCATAAAACTGACACTTATCCTGAAACTTCTTCCGCGTATTGGCAGACGCATCGGCTGCCATGACAACCAATTTGGCTTCTCCCGAGCGAATGGCCTTCAATACGCCTTCGTCGCCGGTGACAAGTTTGCCTGCCCGCATCGCAAGTCCCAGTTGATTCAGCAGCTTAGGATTCATCTTCGTCGTCCCCCTCCGCTTTAGAAGCGAGGAACTCGTCTTCCACCCGAATAAAGTCTTGTTCGAGCTGATCGTAAATATCAGGCCCCACCGTATGCTTGAGCGCACGATCCAGGGCTTTGCTCTTCTTCGCTAGTTTAAAACACGAAACTTTCCCGCACAGGTAGGCGCCGCGCCCGGACTTCTTCCCTTTCAGGTCAATGAGAATGTCATCCTCAGGCGTCTTAACGACGCGGATAAGGTCCCTCTTCGGCATCATTTCCTGACAGGCTACGCATTTTCTCAGAGGGATTTTTCTCTGCTTCATTACGCTCACCCCTTGCTTCCGGCACTTCCTTAGTCAATGCTTACGGAATCCTGATGCATTTCTCCAGTATACGTTTTCGCTCTGCCGAATTCTTGCTCGGCTTGCGTCTCGCTCTTGATGTCGATTTTCCAGCCCGTCAGCTTGGCAGCCAGCCGCGCATTCTGACCTTTAATTCCGATTGCAAGCGAAAGTTGATAATCAGGTACGATAACGCGCGCCATCTTCTCACTCTCGTGAATTTGAACTTCCAGCACTTTGGAAGGGCTCAGCGCATTCGCCACATACTCTTCCACGCTTTCCATCCAGCGGACGATGTCGATCTTCTCGCCCCGAAGCTCTGTCACGATCGTTTGAACGCGAAGTCCTTTCGGACCGACGCAGGAGCCGACCGGATCAACCTCAGGATTGCGGGAATGCACGGCAATTTTGGAACGGAAGCCCGCTTCGCGCGCTACGGAACGAATTTCTACAACGCCGTCGAAAATCTCCGGCACCTCAAGTTCGAAAAGACGCTTGAGCAGCCCCGGATGCGTTCTCGACAGCACAATTTGAGGCCCTTTTGTCGTATTTTCCACTTTGGTAATATACGCTTTGATACGGTCTCCCTGTTTGAACTTGTCGGTTGGCATGAGCTCCGTCAGCGGAAGCACCGCCTCCACCTTGCCCAAGTCCACATAGATGTTGCGTTGATCTTGGCGCTGAAGAATACCGGTCACGATATCCTCTTCCTTGTCAATGAACGCATTGTAGATCAAGCCGCGCTCCGCTTCGCGAATCCGCTGCGTGACAACCTGCTTCGCCGTTTGCGCGGCGATGCGGCCGAAGTCGCGAGGTGTCACTTCAATCTCCACAATATCTTCCATTTGATAGTTCGGATTAATTTCACGTGCTGCATCAAGCGAAATTTCCAGACGCGGGTCAAGCACATCTTCCGTTACGGTTTTACGCGCAAAAACTTTAATGAGACCCGTGTTCCGGTTAATATCCACGCGCACATTTTGTGCCGTATTAAAATTGCGCTTATAGCTGGAAATCATCGCCGCTTCGATGGCGTCGATCAATAACTCCTTCGAAATCCCTTTCTCACGTTCAATTTCCGACAGCGCTTCGATAAAATCTGAATTCATTTGAACTGAGTCCCCCCTTTCAATAAATGCAATCCTAAAAGACAATCGCCAGGCGCGCGCTTGCCAGTTTGGCAGCCGGAACACTGACTTTCTTTTTGCCGAATTCGATAATGAGCGTTTCTTCATCATAGGACAGCAAGCGTCCTTCGAACTCTTTGGCGCCGTCGATCGGCTCGTAGGTCGTCACAAAGACATGACTGTTTACGGCTTTATAAAAATCTTGCGGCTTCTTAAGCGGACGTTCCGCCCCAGGCGAAGAAACTTCCAGGAAATACGCATCCGGAATCGGATCTTTCTCATCCAGCTTCCCGCTTAAAAATTCGCTGATGCGGCCGCAATCATCTATATCAATACCGCCTTCTTTGTCAGCATAGACACGAAGGAACCAATTGCTGCCTTCCTTGACATACTCGACATCCACGAGCTCAAATCCGTTGTCCTCGAAATATTGCTTCAGCATGTCCTCAATAATGGATTTGATTTGCCCTTGCGTAGCCAATGGCCATGACCCTCCTAAATTCGACTTTCTCTCGATGCACCCGAAAAAGTCCTATATCAAAATGTAAAGAGTGGGTTGCCCCACTCTCTAATCACAAGATGATAATCCTCATTATTGCCAAGAAAAATTATACCATAACCTTGTTTTGCATTACAATAGCAAACTTGTAAACGATTTTCACTTGACAGGGGTTAGAACAAGGACAATTGATTCGACTCCGGCAAACCGCGGAAGCAGCCCATGCTGTTTAACATTTCGATGACGGTTTTGGACGCCTTCGACCGATTCTGGAAATCCTCGATAGAGAGGAAATCGCCGCCTTCTTCCTTCGCGGCCGCAATGTTCTTCGCCGCGTTCTCACCGATGCCGGACAGTGCGGCAAACGGTGGGATCAGCGAATCACCGTCGATGATGAACTTTGTCGCATGTGAGCGGTAAATGTCGATCGGCTTGAAACTGAAGCCGCGAGCCGTCATTTCCAGCGCCATTTCGAGAATCGAAATCATCGCTTTTTCTTTCGGCAGCGCCTGGAAGCCCTTCTCCTCGATCTCGATCAGCCGCTTCAGAATTGCATCGTAGCCTTGACACAGCAGGTCCAAATCAAAGTCCGCCGCCCGAACGCTAAAATAAGTCGCATAGTAGGCAATCGGATGGTACACCTTGAAATACGCGGTACGCACCGCGGAAATAACGTAAGCGGCGGCGTGAGCTTTCGGGAACATGTACTCGATGCGCTCGCAGGATTCGATGTACCACGCCGGCACGTTGCAGCGCTTCATCTCTTCCTTCCACTCGTCTGTGAGCCCTTTCCCTTTCCGCACGCTTTCCGTAATTTTAAACGCCAGGCCTGCATCCATGCCGGCCTTATAAATCAGATAGAGCATAATATCGTCACGACAACCGATAACCGTCTTAATGTTGCAGATGCCTTTCTTGATCAGCTCCTGCGCATTGCCAAGCCAAACACCTGTTCCGTGCGACAATCCCGAAATCTGCAGTAAATCGGCAAACGAACTCGGCTGCGTCTCTTGCAGCATCTGGCGCACGAATTTTGTCCCCATTTCGGGAACGCCATACGTGGCTACCGGGGAGCGAATTTGCTCCGGCGTCACGCCGAGCGCTTCCGTCGAGGAGAAAATACTCATCGCCTTCGCATCGTTCATCGGCAAGGTCGTTGGATCGATGCCCGTTAAATCCTGCAGCATCCGCATCATGGTCGGATCGTCGTGTCCCAGAATATCGAGTTTGAGCAAATTCGCGTCAAAGGCGTGGTAATCGAAGTGCGTGGTCATCCACTCGGAATTTTTATCGTCGGCCGGGAATTGCACCGGGGTAATGTCGTCGACTTCCATATAATCCGGCACGACGACGATCCCGCCGGGATGCTGGCCCGTACTCCGCTTGACGCCCGTACAGCCGGCAGCTAAACGATTAAGTTCGGCGCCGCGCCATTTCGCGCCGATTTCCTCTTCGTATTTTTTCACGAAGCCGAATGCCGTCTTCTCCGCTACTGTACCGATCGTTCCGGCACGGAATACACTCTTTTCGCCGAACAGAACTTTCGTGTAGTTGTGCGCCACAGGCTGATATTCGCCGGAGAAGTTAAGGTCAATATCGGGAACTTTGTCCCCTTTAAAACCAAGGAACGTTTCGAACGGAATGTCATGCCCGTCGCCTTTCATCGGCTCGCCGCAGTTCGGACAAACTTTGTTCGGCAAGTCGAATCCGCTCGGCACACTGCCATCCAGGAACCATTCGCTGTGCTGGCAGCTGTAGCAAATGTAATGCGGCGGCAGCGGATTAACTTCGGAGATGCCGAGCATCATCGCAACGACGGATGAGCCTACGGATCCCCGGGATCCTACAAGGTAGCCGTCCGCATTCGATTTTTTCACGAGTCGTTCAGAGATGAGATAGTTCGCGGAGAAGCCGTATTTGATGATCGGCACAAGCTCTTTTTCAAGCCGCGCCACGATCACTTCCGGCAGCTCTTCGCCGTAGATGCTTTTCGCCGTATTGTAGCACGTCGTCCGAATTTCATCGTCTGCGCCTTCAATAATCGGTGTAAACAATTTGTCCGGGAACAGCTCGATCACTTCGAAGCGGTCCGCCAGCTCGTTCGTATTGCGAATGACAACCTCATGCGCTTTTTCATCGCCAAGGAACATAAACTCCTGTAGCATTTCCTTCGTCGTCCGAAAATGTGCATCAGGCTTTTTGGTGCCCTTGAGCGGACTAAAGCCGGTAATCCCGTTAATCGTAATGTCACGGCACACTTTTTCTCGCGGATGCAGGTAGTGCACGTTGCCTGTCGCAATCACTGGCTTGCCGGTTTTGGCTCCGATTTCGCACACACGGCGGACGGCGTTTTCCAGGTCTTCGGCGCTTCCGACGAGCCCCTTTTCGACCAGATGCATGTTATAACTGACGGGTTGAATCTCCAGAATATCGTAGAACTCAGAAACCTGTTCGGCTTCCTCGATCGATTTGTTAAGCACAGCCTCGAAAAACTCACCTTTTTCGCAACCGGAGGTAATGAGAAGCCCCTCTCGATGCTCGACGAGCACACTTTTCGGAATCGTTGCGGAACGTTGCAAATAAGTTGTATGAGATAATGAGATCAGTCTGAATAAATTTTTCTTGCCCACCGCATTCTGTGCATAAATACAGCAGTGGAACGGACGCTGATTCGATAAGTCCTTACCGACATAATCGTTGAGTTTCGCCAAGGAGACGATTTGCCGATCATAGGCCTCATTAATCAAATGAAATAAAACGAAGCCCAGCGCAATCGAATCGTCGATCGCACGGTGATGATTGTCAAGGCTAACCTTGAACTTGTCCGAGAGTGTGTTCAATCGGTGATTTTTCATAGCCGGGAACAGGAATCGAGCAAGCTCCAGCGTATCGAGTACGGGATTATTCACTTCCGGCAGTCCCATGCGCTTCAGGTTTGCCTGCAAAAAGCCCATATCGAAGCGCGCGTTATGCGCAACCAAGATGCTGTCGCCGACAAATTCAATGAACTTTGGCAGCTCTTCTTCGATATCCGGCGCATCCGCGACCATTTCATCCGTAATGTTCGTAAGTTGTTGAATGTTGTATGGAATTCGTTCATGCGGATTAATAAACGTTGCAAACCGGTCGATTTCTTTCCCGTCCTGCATTTTGACGCCGGCGAGCTCGATAATTTTATTATTCGTCACCGAGAGCCCCGTCGTCTCCACGTCGAAGATGACATACGTGCCTTGCTTCATTTCGATATCAATCGGATTCATGACAATTGGAACGGCATCGTTCACGACATTGGCTTCTAGGCCGTAGATAACTTTAATACCGTGTTTTTTCGCCGCTTTGCCCGCATCCGGGTAACACTGAATGTTGCTGTGGTCGGTAATCGCAATCGCTTTATGGCCCCATTTGGCAGCCGTCTTCACGAGCTGGTCCACAGGAGTCAAAGCATCCATCGTGCTCATATTCGTATGCAGATGGAACTCGACCCGCTTCTCCTCGGCATCGTCCATGCGGTCCTTCGGCGCCATGACTTCCGTCAAGTCGTTCGGAATCATAACCAGCTCAGGGACTTGCATAAAGCGGTCATACTCGACTTTCCCTCTGGCGCGCACCCACGTCCCGTTCGACAGAAGGCTGAGGATCTTGACGTCTTCCTTCGTCTTCGCGAACATCTTCATCGCCATGGAATCCGTAAAATCGGTGAGGTTAAAGGAGAACAGCGTATTGCCGTTCCGCAGTTCCTTGACTTCCAGGCCGAAAACCGTTCCTTGCACGGTAATTTTCTTTTCTTCTTCCTGAATGTCTTTGAGCGGCGTCGGAACCTCTTTGATTTCGTAGCCCATGACCAGCTTCAGCTCGTCATCCGAAACGAGGGTATCTTCTTCCTCCATCTCAATCGACATCATGATTTCTTGCGTGAACGATTTTTCCCCTTCAGCGCGCTGTTTGGCGAACTTCTCATACTCCGCTTCGGTTTCCGACGCATCGCTGAGCGAATACTTCACAGATAATTCCGTTTGAAAATAGTTATGAAAAAAGTTCCTGATATACATGTCGATGTTTTTCTTCCGAGCCAGTTCAAGCCCGATGTTATCGAGCAACATCAATGATACCTGCGTACCCTGCACGTCAACTCTCGCCTTGGCCATCCACCCGTTAATGGACGGAACTTCCCGTTGCAGCCACTCCATGAAGAGGCTCCAATACTCGGCAACCAGGCGATCCG
>NZ_RXHU01000065.1 GCF_003955665.1 Paenibacillus whitsoniae | reverse complement strand
TCGCGCGAAGCCGCCGCAGCGGCGGCGCTGGCGCCTGAGCAGCGCCGCGCATGGGCGCAGCTCGCGGCCGAGCACCGCGAGCGCGAGCAGGCGCTGCGCGCCCAGCTGGCGCAGCTGGCAGCGAAGCTGCAGGGCCGCTCGCTGAGCGCGGCCGATTGGGCGCAGTCGCAGGAGCGGCTGCGCGCTGCGAAAGCGGCCGCCGAGGCCGCGCTGGAAGCGCGGGCGGCGGCTGCGCAGGGCGCGAGCGAGCTGGCTGTGCGCCACGCCCGCTGGGGCGAGCTCGAGGCGCAGCGCGTAGAGCTCGCTGCGCAGCTGGAGCGGCTGGGCAAGCTGCAAGCCGTGCTCAAAGCCAACGCCTTCGTCGAGTACCTCGCCGAAGAGCAGCTCATGCAAGTGAGCCGCGCGGCGTCCGAGCGGCTCGGGGAGCTGACGCGCCGCCGGTATGGAATCGAGGTCGATTCCGGCGGCGGGTTTGTCATTCGCGACGATGCGAACGGCGGTGTGAAGCGCCCGGTGAGCACGCTCTCCGGCGGAGAAACGTTTCTGACGTCGCTGGCGCTCGCGTTAGCGTTGTCCGCGCAAATACAGCTCAAGGGCGAGTATCCCCTCGAATTTTTCTTTCTGGATGAAGGGTTCGGTACGCTCGATCAGGAACTGCTCGATATGGTCATCGGTGCACTGGAGAAGCTGCATACGGACAAATTGGCGGTAGGCGTCATCTCCCACGTGCCTGAGCTCCGCGCAAGGCTTGTGCGCAAACTGATCGTACAGCCTGCAGAATCTTCAGGGCGTGGAAGCCGAATCGTCGTAGAAGAAGTGTAGCTTTTAGGAAGAGGTTGAATACACCTTACGAGGTGAATGGCCGTGTGCGGTCATTCGCCTTTTTTGCCTTTTGGTCGCAGCGGTAGGTGAAAGAGGAGGCAAGGCGGATGGGATGGACATACACTGAATCATCCAAAATGAGAGGGGAATGTGTGAATGGCAACGTTCCATGAAGCGCTAAGGCAC
Organism: Paenibacillus whitsoniae; assembly: GCF_003955665.1. Lineage (GTDB taxonomy): Bacteria > Bacillota > Bacilli > Paenibacillales > NBRC-103111 > Paenibacillus_E > Paenibacillus_E whitsoniae. Next base: position 79,230 of record NZ_RXHU01000065.1, on the reverse strand, counting down.
AAAAAGCGAATAGCCCACACGCTGCTCAAAAGACCTGAAGTCACTGCCATCGGAGTCGGATACGTGGATCCGCACAAGCCTGCTTTGGGGGCAAGCGTTATCGTATATACCCAGAAAAAGATAGTGCCTTCGAGCATGAACGGTTTGCGCACGGTCGCCACACAGGCAGGCGCCTCCTCAGCGGTGCCGGTACGATTTGTCGCTTCCGGTACATTTAAGTGTCATGCCTTGCTCACTCACCCTAAAATTTTCAAGCCTGCGACGTTCCGCTCTCGCATTCGGCCTGTGCCCGGAGGCGTCTCCGTCGGAAAGGCGAATCCGGCCGCAACAGGTACCGCCGGTCTCATTGTCACCAAAAATAATCAGTTATACGTGTTAAGCAACAATCATGTTCTCATTAAAGACAACTCGCCGCTCTACTCCGCAACGCTCCAACCGGGGCCTGCCGATGGAGGCACACTTGCAAGCGATCAGCTTGGCAGAGCGTATCAATTCGTGCCACTTCAGAATAATGCGGTGAATTATCAAGATTCAGCAATCGCAGTCGCATCCAATCAGCTGCTGAATCCGCGCTATCAGGTGACTTCCTCAGGGAGTCTGATCACGGTGCCTGGGCACGTGCTCAGCTATTCCGTCGGTGCTCAATTGGTGAAGTCAGGCCGGACGACAGGCTTTGTAAGAGGAACAGTTGAAGCCAATCATGTGGATGTGCGTGTCTCCTACGGGGGGAGGCTCGGCACGCTATTGTTCCGTAATCAATCGGTCATTCGCGGCAATAACGGCCCCGTTTCGTTGCCTGGCGATTCCGGTTCTGTTTGGTTGCGAGCCAGCGACCGGTATGCTGCGGCGCTTAATTTCGCCGGTACACCCGATGGGACACGCTCCATCAGCAATCCGATTGCACTTATTATGTCGACATACGGCATTCGTGTCGCGGTTCCTGTAGCCGGCGGCTTCAAAGCTGGCGGCGTGCGCAGCACTGCGGTCCCCAGAGATGCGTCGGCGGTACAGCCGCTCTCCCAAATACAAAAGAAGCGGGTTCGCGCACAATTCGTACGCAGTACAAAAGCTTAAATCCCATAAGCCGACAACCTCCTGATCCGGAGAGCGTTGGCTTTTTTTATGTCGAAGTCAATGAAAGTGAGCTTTCATCAGGGATAGTTGGCTTTCAAACCTAATTGGTTTTAAGAAAGCCTTCGTCCTGTACGTTGATATGGATGTCAAAATCGACACGTAAATCCGGATAAAGCGATTCCCGCCAGTTTTGCAGCAGCGAGCGAGGAATCTGGCGCCGAAACGTCTGTCCCAACGATAGAATATCGGCTTGACCGTTTTGCGCTTTGGCGAGCAACTTAGTAAAACGGTGATTCAACTGATCCTTCAGATCCTGTTTAATTGTTTCGACGGAAGTCTGACCCTTCACTTCGAGAAGACTCACGTTCAGCGACATTCGCGCTTTTGTGACCGGTTTGCCTTGCAGCATTCGGCTCCGGAGCCGCAGCGAAGTTTTATTGATTAGAACACTGGCATTTTCCATCACTTCGATCTTACCTTCACCGCTCTCCCCTTTAAACAAGTTAACCAATAGCGTGTCGTCGGAATTGATCGTCCCCACCATCCTGCCGTTTTTGATAATGGCGGAGCCGATATGGCTGATAGCAGTCGTATTGCCTGATCTGACTATGGGCAGCACAACATCTTCGGTATAGGAATGAATGCTTCGGTATACTTCCCATATTCTCGTCAATGCAATCTGCGGGTTCCAGCCTGCATACTTCTCAAAGAAGTCGGTGAGATTCCGGCTCTCGGGATTCATTTTATTTTTGATGTTGGTGAAAAATGTTTCCAGATCTTCATCGCAAAGCACGACTAGCGCTTTGGGCGAAATGTCTCTCACTCGGATGAAGAAAGAAAAAATATCGCTCATCCCCAGCGCGGCAATTTTTTTATCGATCATGACAACTTTTAAATGGAGCAAATCCACTTCGCTCTCCAAATTCTCGCTTAATCGGTCGACCGCTTTGGTGATGGTATCTCCTTTTTCCACGACAATTTTGGTTTGCAGACGTGTTGCCACAGGTTCCGGAATTTGTAAAAACACCTGATATTCCTCGCCGTTTTTCGTAATGCCCATGGCGACCGGCAGTGATCGATGGTTGATGTCCTTATTGTCCCAGCACCCGCTTAACAGCAGAGGAGCCGCTAGGAGAATGGCCAGACTAACGGCCTGCCGCAGTTTTCTCATGCTGTGCCTCCTTCTTGGCGCGATGCCCGAGGAAATAGACGGTGATCGGCACGGCGATCAGCAAATAGAAACGCACATAGAGATTCCACGAAAACAAGTGTTGAACACTTTCTATATTGGGAATGGATAAGCAAACGGCAAAGATACCGGCTGCGATTACGATCAACTGGCAGCTAACGGGTATGCGTGGAATAAACTGTCTCATGATGCGCACGGATTGCCATAGTGTTAGGGCAAGAAGCAGCATCATCATCGAAATTAAACTAAGCAGAAAAAACACGGCTACACGTTCGAACATCAGCCAGTTAATATGAATCACGTCAAGTGTGACCACGAAGGGAAAGAACAGCGTGACGGCTGTCGCTTCGCCGAATGTCAGAATCGGAACATATACGGCGCAAAGCAGCATAGGAAGCAGACAAAGGGCGGTTACGATGACCGAGCGGGTTCGAAATGTATAGAATGGCTGCACAAAACCTAAAAACATAAAGCTTCCGGTATAAACGAAAAAGCTGCGATAATACGAAGCTTTTGTGAAGAAATCTACGTTCTCGCCTACTAATGGGAAGATGTAATGCCAGTTGACATTCTGGAAGGAGGCGATGGTAATAAACAAGACAAGCGGTAAACCGAAACAGGCGACGAGCACCCCTGCACCGAAAATCGTTCTCATGCCTTTGTTGGCCAAGTACGTCGGCACGGCCAGTAATAGCAGCATAATCGCCCAAAGAGGCGTATTGGAAAGAAATACGATCGACATAATTTCCGAGTACGCCCGGATCGTTACGATAATTTGAATGATAAAATACATAAAAACCGGGGCAAGCAGAATGGCGGAAACGGTAGTTCCCAATTGCCCGTATAAGTCGACAATATCTTTTTTGCCGCCCCAGCTCATGCCCTTCAAGTAGAGCCATAGACAGAAGAGGTAGACAGCGAATCCAAAAACAATCGGAAGCCAGTGTCCGGCGGATGCGGACTCGATAATCTCGCCGGGATACAGAAAGAAGATGAGCCCCAGCTGGACTAAAATATACATGATCACGACGTGCAGGCTCTTATTCATACTCAGCATCATCCTTTGCAAACGGCAAACGAACATAAGATATGCCGAACGAGGATTCGCCGGCCAACAGACCGCAAATGATCACGACACCGACAAATATGCCCAGAACGCCGAATATTGCTGCTAAAACAACGGTTATATATTTTAATGATCGCAGTAAATAACCGTTTTGGATGCCGACAATGGTTGAATTCGCGATGGTCGTAGCAGCCAATACGATAATGAGCAGGTTGCTGACGAGCTGGGCGGCAACAACCGCTTGTCCGAGAATGATGCCTCCGACCATGGTGAGGGTCGGCCCGACGCTGCGGGGAAGGCGGACGCTGGATTCCAGCACCAGCTCAAGCAAGAGCAGCATAATAATCGTTTCAACGGCAGCCGGGTAAGGAACGCCGTCCCGGCTTTGCGCAACAGAGAGGGCCAGCTGCAGGCGCAGTACTTCCGGATTGACAGCGACCAGCGCTACGTATAGAGCAGGAAGAATAATGGTCGTAAACGCGCCGATTAGCCGAACGGCACGAATGGAGAGCATGATAGGCCGAGGGAAATTGCGATCACTTCCCAAGGTGAAGGCGTCCCAAAGGGAATTAGGCAGGATGAGTGCGAACGGCATTCGATCAACGAATAGGACAACTCTGCCTTGCTCCAGAACTGCGGCTACCTCTTCCGGGAGCTCCGTTATTTTAAATTTGGAGATTAGATTCCATTTGCCAAAGCCTAATATGCGGCTGACATCCTGCAAGGAACGAATATCGATCTGTTTTTTGGCGTTCAGATGGTTTTTTATTTCTCGAACCAGCTTCGGATTCGCGACGGTATCCAGGTAGAGCAACGCGAGACTCGTTGATTTTTCAGTACCAACGGGTGAAATGCTGACTTTTAAGCGGCCTGACTTGAACTGCTCTCGCACGATCCCGACATTGGTATACATATCTTCAATGAACGCAGCCATTGCCCCTTGAATGACACTTTCACTGCTAGGAGCGTCTACGGCTCTGTTCAACTGCTTGGAAACAGGTTCGATAATTCGAAACTGACCGGAATGCGCGTCAAAGATCACGAGCCTGCCTGCCAGTATCCCGGCGACAAGGGCATCGGACTCGTTCTCCCCATGTTTGATGGCTTGATCCGGCTGATTCATATGTTCGATGGTTATCGCCAAATTGCCGATGGTTTGCGGTACATCGATCATGGAACGCAGTCCGAATAACCAAATCGACGACCCATGAACGATTTCCTCCAGTTGAAAAAAATCATCATTCCCGCTAAACTGCTCTTGCAAAAAAGCATGGATTGCTATCATCCGTATCACCATTTTCCAGCATGATGGTCAAATTTGTATTGGTTTATTTTCTCCTAGAAATGATGGGTTATTCTGCTACTTTTTGCATTCACTTGCGTATCAATGTTAGTTACACGAGAATAGATCAGGGGGAACAGGTTATGAACAAAGGTAAAAAACGGCTCGTTGTCACTGTTTTGGCGGCCAGTCTGCTGGGAGCTAGTTTGGTAAGTGTTCCGGCGGGGGTGCGTGCAGACGTTGTATGGGATCATTGGCAGCAGGCCGAAGCGCTGGTTAATCAAGGGAACTCCGCGGGCGCTGTACCGCATTGGAAGTACCTTGTCGATCATTACGCCAGCATTGGCGAGTGGGAGAATGCCGCGCTTTTCTGCGGAAAGCTGGACAGCTATTACGATGCGGCAGGGCAATATGACGAAGCGATTTATTACTATGAGCTTGAAAATACGTACTGGGTCCGAGCGGGCAGAGATTGGGGCGCTGTAAAGCTTCAGCGCGCCGATCAAATTCGGACGACTGTGGAGTTGTATCGGACGGAGAAGGACCCGGCAGTTTTCCAGTCGCGCTCGCTGCCTGACAGCGGAAAGTTGGCCAAGTTCGAGCCAGCCTATGGGACGTATCTCGGCTTATATTCCGAGCAAGATCCGGAAGTGGGCAATACGTTTACCAAAGCGGAATCTGTGTACGGGAAAAAGCATGCGATCTATCTCGCCTACGCGCACTGGGGGCAAAGCTTCCCGGATATGTATGCAAGGCGAGCGAAAGAAGCCGGCGGCGCGCTGCAAATCGCCTGGGAACCGGACGACGGTTTGGACCCGGTAACGGATGGCACCTACCTGCGCAATTGGGCGAAAAAAGCCAAAGAAGCCGGCATCCCGATCTTCCTGCGTTTTGCAGGAGAAATGAATGGTGCGTGGGTGAAATGGCACGGCAATCCGGCCCAATACATAGAGAAATTCCGGTTGCTGCACGATGTATTTGCCGCAGAAGCGCCGAACGTTGCCATGGTATGGAGTCCCGGCGACGTACCGGCGAACGATATTGACCCGTACTACCCGGGTGATGCGTATGTGGATTGGGTCGGCGTCAGCTTGTACATCGAACCGTATGAGAATGGCGATCCTACACTTCCTTCGATGCTGGCGACGAGCAATGTCGAGCGGCTGAACCGACTGTACAGCACGTATGCCGACCGTAAGCCGCTCATGCTGAGTGAAACGGGTGTTCCACATTATTCGCATTCGGCCGATGAGGATTTTACCGAGTGGGCCAAGCTGAACTTACAGCGCTTATACGAGATTATGCCTTACAAGTATCCGCGGCTTAAAGCAATTACCTATTTCAACGTCGACCAGCAAATGTCGAACGCGAAGAATGATTACTCGTTATCCGACTCAGCTGACATCAAGAGTTATTACCGGCAATTGATTGCGAATCCATACTTGCTCTCCAAAGTGGAGGATGGCGCAAAGCCGTCAGGCGGAACAGGCTACATGCCGATCGATGCCGACAATCATGTGTTCGAGAAGATGACGCGCATTACGCCTTTTGTGAAAATTCCGGATGTGTACATCGGAAAAATCGATTATGTGCTCAATGGCCGCACGATTGCTTCACAATCCAGCTTGCCTTATGGGCTTGACCTCAAAGCGGGCGAAGTGCCGGAAGGTTCCGTTCTGCAAATTCGCATCGCGAACAAAGAAGGGCAGCAAGTATCGCTGCGCACGTTCGGACTTTCCTCCCAAGTTGCCGTGGAACTGGACGGAAAAGCTTTGAAGTTTGAACAGCCGCCGGTCATAAAGGACAGCTCGACGCTCACGCCGCTGCGCGCGATTTTCGAGGCAATGGGGGCGAAGGTTGATTACGACGCGGCGACGCGCTCCGTGACCGCGACAAAAGGCTCCACTACGGTCAAACTCACGCTGGATTCCAAGACGGTCTATGTGAACGGTGAAAAGAAAGAGTTGGAAGTGCCTGCTACACTGGTGGGCGGCTACACGCTGGCCCCGGCGAGATTCGTCGGAGAGACGTTCGGCGGCACGGTGGGCTGGGATGGCGGTACACGCACTGTCACAATAACTCGCTAGTACACCTAAAAAAAGCTTCACAAGCAAGACCTCGGTCTGCTCGTGAAGCTTTTTCTCATGATTCGCGCAGCTAGGCAAATCTCAGGCTCGACTTAAATATGCTGCAGCATTTGTTCAATTTCCTGCGTGATGCCGAGCGCCGCGGAGCGGGCGCTGGAGAAGGCGCGTTCCGCCAGCTCGCCTTTGCTTTGGCAGCCGTCGCCGCAGAAGTAGAACGGGACGTTCTCTACACGCGTCGGAAGGAGGGTATTGGAGGCGATGTTTTTCACGCTGGACACCATCGCTTTTTTCGAAACCCGTTTCACGGCTGTTACATCGCGCCAACCTGGGTAGTGCTGATCAAACAGGTTTTCCATTTGCGACGTTTTTTGTTCCAGGTAAGATTTGCGCTCTGCTTCGTCTTCGAAGTTGTCGCTGAGGTACGCAATACCTTGAAGCAGCTGTCCGCCTTCTGGAACGAGCGTGTGGTCGGTAGCGGACACGTCGCTGATGAACATTTTGTTGTCCATGTCGCTGATGTAGCTGAACGGCCGCGCCACGATTTGGCTGAGCCCGACATCGTATACCATGACTTCCGTCGCGGTGTTGCCTTCATATGGAGCGAGGAATGGCTCCCATGCTGTGCCTTTGAGCAGTTTCACAACCTGCTGCACCGGCATGGCAAAAATGACTTTGTCAAACGCCATCTCCCGGTTTTTCGTTTGCAGTATAAACTGGCGGTCTGCGTAACGAAGGCTGTCCACGCCTTCCTGCAGGGCGATTTCCCAGCTTCCGGATGCGATCATTTTCTGCTTGAGCTGATTGGTGATGACCGCCCAGCTTCCTAAGATGTAGTTCACCGGCTTACTCGAAAGGAATAAATTGTGATAGTACTCGCTGATCACAGCGCCGGACACTTTCCGCGCATCCTCCGGGGTAATAAAGAAGTTCGAGCACACGAGATGCTCCCACAGCTCTTTCACGTCTTCGTCCGCGTTGGATTCTGCCAAATAGTCGGCAAGCGTCGGGTAATTTTTGAGATTATGGATGTTGGCGATGATCGCGGCAATTTCTCCGACGAAACGCACCTTCTGAGCGGTGTTAAGCAAATCTGTTTTCAGCAAGTTGATTGCATCGAGCGGGGCCGTCGTGATTTGGCCGTGCTTGGCGTATACGACCCTGCGCTTGTCGACTTGCTTGGAAGAGAAGGAGAGGCCCAGTTCTTTTTCCATGGAGGAAATGGTATGACGGTCGATGCCGTAGATCGCATGCGCGCCGTAGTTGAGTGTGAAACCTGCTTTTTCATAGGTAAAAGCACGTCCGCCGAGTTGTGGACTCCGTTCGAACAATGTGCCCTGAATATGTGGATTGTCAGAGAGATATGCGGCCGCTGTAAGTCCAGCTAAACCTCCGCCGATAATGGCTACTTTCATGGTGTGCGCCTCCTTGGAAACTGGATCGACCTGCAGGGCGGCAGACGGCTCGCTGGCGCGAAGCCCGCCCCATAACCAGGTCAAGTTGTTCGTCATCATCGTGAGTAGATTGGCATTGTCTTGCGAGCACCAGGCTCGAATCGTTCCCGTGTACATGCACACGAGCAAATCAATTTTATGAGGCTCCGGCAGCCAGTGGAGCAAGCTCTGGGATAATTGCGTCATCAGCCGCTGTTCCTCGGTTTTGACCGCATCGCTTTGTAAAGATAAAGCTTGCAGACTACGGACAAGCCGGGGGGAACTGTGAAAATTGGACGCAAGGTCTAAAAAAAGTCGATTGATGTGGCCCTCAAGCGACTGCACCTTAGAGGGAGGCTGTTTGACCCAATCTTGAATCAATTCCAGCTGCTTGGTGTATAGAGCTGAGATGATGGCGTCTTTACTTTTAAAATAGTGGTAAAATGTACCTTTCGATGTCCCCGTAGCCGCGATAATATCGTCGACGGAAACATTCTCATAGCCTCGCGCCATAAACATGGCCAAGGCCGTTTCCATCATGACATCACGCTTTTTGCGAGTGGTAGCCCTCATGAACTGACTCATCCGCTCACTCCATTCACGTACGATTTGATTCTATTATATGCCAAATTAGACTTATGGTCTATGTTTAAAATTGACCACTGTCTAAAAGAAGCTTCCGAATAAATCGTCTAAACGATTCTTTCCCGTGTCCCCCTTCGTTGCGGCGTCTATACTAGAAATAGAATCTAGGAGCGAAAGGATGAAAATCATCATTGAATTTACTTGAATTGGGTTGGCATTCATTTTTTGAAAAATCATTTCAGCAATATCAAGAAGGCGAAACTGTCGTAGCCGGGCGGGTATGCCTGGAACACAAGCATATGTACCGCGTGCTAACGGAATCCGGCGAACTGCTGGCTGAAATTTCGGGCAAAATGCGCCATCTGGCGCAGCGCCGAGAAGACTATCCTGCCGTCGGAGACTGGGTAGTGCTGTCGGTTCGGCCGGGTGAGCAACGCGCCATGATCCATGCCGTGCTTCCTCGTAAAAGCAAGTTTTCCCGCAAAGTTGCAGGGCAAGTCACCGAGGAGCAGATTGTGGCGACGAATGTGGATACCGTTTTTCTAGTATCTGCACTTAACCAGGATTTTAATGTTCGGCGAATCGAGCGGTACCTCGTCATGGCTTGGGAAAGCGGAGCGAATCCCGTTATCATTTTAAGCAAGGCGGATTTATGCGCGGAGCCGGAGCGTTTGGCGAGCGAGGTAGCTGACGTGGCGATCGGTGTGCCGATTCATATTATTTCCTCCGCGGAGAACCGTGGTCTGGCGGCTCTTGCCGGCTATATGACCCAAGGGCATACGGTAGCTTTACTAGGATCTTCCGGTGTTGGAAAATCGACGTTGGTGAATCGTATTTATGGAAAAGAAATTTTGGCGACGGGCGATATACGCGAAGGCGACGATAAAGGAAAGCATACGACGACGCATCGTGAGCTCATTATGCTTCCGGACGGCGGTATTCTGATCGATACTCCCGGAATGCGGGAGCTGCAGCTCTGGGGCGCCGAGGACGGACTAAGCACATCATTCCAGGACGTTGAAGCGCTAGCGGATATGTGCTTTTATCAGGATTGCAGGCATGGTTCTGAGCCCAAATGCGCGGTCAAAGCCGCCTTGGCGGACGGATCTTTGGATCAGGACCGCTATCAGAGCTATGTCAAGCTGCAGAAGGAACTTGCCTATTTGGCCCGCAAGGAAGACAAGGGACTGCAAGCGGCAGAAAAAGCCAAATGGAAAAAAATCCACCAAACGCTTAAAAACCAACCCCACCGCTAACAATAAGATTGGTCCTGTGGGGCAATTTGCTGGAATGGATTTTTGAAGCTCTTTTCGATACAATAAGTGTAAATGAACTTACTATGTCGGGGGGACTTACAGATCTATGACAGATTGTGTGTTTTGTAAAATCGTTGCGGGCGAACTGCCTTCCAAGAAAGTCTATGAAGATGGGGATATTCTAGCTTTTCATGATATTCAGCCGGCGGCGCCGATTCATATTTTAATTATTCCCAAACGTCACTTTGCTTCCCTGTCAGCAGGCGAAGAGCAAGACTGGCCGGTTATCGGGCAAATGCAGCGTGTTGCCGCGCAAATCGCGAGAGAACTCGGTGTGGAAGAATCCGGTTATCGGGTAATTACGAACATTGGCGCTAATGCAGGGCAAATTGTTCATCATCTTCATTACCATTTCATGGCGGGAGCCAGATTGGCTCCGCTTGGCGTGCACAACTAAATCCATCCAGGAAACATCAGGATTGCGATTGACACCCCCAATTCTATCGCCTATAATGAGATTTGATAACCGATGACTTAGATGGTCTGTTCGGAGGGAGGGAAAACAGTTGTCAGAAACTCGAGTTCGTAAGAACGAAACTATAGATGCTGCACTTCGTCGCTTTAAGCGTTCCATCGCTAAGGACGGCGTTCTTGCAGAAGTAAAGAAACGTAAACACTATGACAAGCCCAGCGTTAAGCGTAAGCTTAAATCTGAGGCAGCTCGCAAGAGAAAGTTCTAGGAGGCAACATGAGCTTAGCCGATCGATTGAACGAAGATATGAAGCAAGCTATGAAGAGTCAGGACAAGTTTAAGCTCTCTGTAATTCGAATGGTGCGATCTACGATTAAGAATTCTGAGATCGATCTGAAAAGATCCCTAGACGACAATGAAGTGCTTGAAGTTCTAACTCGTGAAATCAAACAGCGTAAGGATTCCCTCCAAGAATTTACGAAGGCGGGTCGTGATGACCTGGCCGACAACCTGAAGGCAGAGCTTGCTATTCTAGCTGAGTACATGCCGCAACAGCTTTCTGAGGAAGAAGTGAAAGCCATTGTACAGCAGACCATCCAGCAAATTGGGGCTTCTTCCAAAGCGGATATGGGCAAAGTCATGACAGCACTCATGCCACAGGTTAAAGGACGCGCTGATGGTAAAGTTGTGAATCAGTTAGTTCAACAATTATTAGGGTAATACTAAATATGAATTGAGAAAGCCGAGAGGAATGCACACGTTCCGCTCGGTTTTTTGCTTTTTTTGCCGAAAAACGAAACAGATCGCGGATTCGCTCGTACATACATGTGAGACATTAAGGGAGCTTTCCGAAAAGTACTTAATTTCGGAAAGTCTCCTAAGTATGTGGGGAAGGAGAGATGGTTATGGGCGTAGACAGCTTGGCCGCTTTTCTTACGCACCCGGTCACAGCTACCGTGCTCCTAATGGTAGGGATTATCGGCATCGCGCTGGAATTGCTGTTCTTCAGTTCAGGATTGCTAGCGCTTGCAGGCGTGGCGGGTTTTGCTTTGTATTTTCTCGGGTTTTACCTGGCGGGGTTTACGGGGTTCGGCGATTTAGCCGTTTTTGGTTTGGGACTGGTCCTGCTCATTTTGGAACTTGTCGTGCCGAGCTTTGGCATTTTGAGTGTGCTAGGCGCCATTTGTTTGTTCGGCGGGGTTATCATGGCTTCATCCGATCCGTCTGAAGCGATGGTCATGCTGGGCGTTGCGCTGCTGGTTGCCATTGTCGTGCTTGCGTTCACGATCAAGAGGTTTCAGCATCGCGGCGTGTGGAACCGTTTTATTCTGCGGGAGCAATTGACGGAGAGCAAGGGCTTTACGTCACAGCCGGACTATTCGTACCTAGTCGGGCGGACGGGTGAAGCGATAACGCCGCTACGGCCCGCGGGCACGGCGATGATCCAAGGGGAACGCGTCGATGTTGTCACGGACGGCAGCTTTATCCCGGCAGGGCAAGCGGTTGCTGTGACGCATGTGGAAGGTGTTCGTGTCGTTGTAAAAGAAGCGACAACGGAAAATTACGGATAGGAGGTCATGTTGACCATGACAATTGAACCAGGTTTGTATTTCATTTTATTAGTAGCGGTCATCATTGTTGCGTTGGCGATTCTGCTCAGCGTGGTGCCGGTGATGCTGTGGATTTCCGCGCTCGCGTCAGGCGTGCGCATCAGTATTATTACACTTATCGCGATGAGGCTGCGTCGCGTTACGCCTAGCCGCATCGTGAATCCGATGATTAAGGCGACGAAAGCGGGACTTGATCTCAGCATCAATCAGCTGGAAAGTCACTTCCTTGCGGGCGGTAACGTCGACCGCGTTGTTAATGCCTTGATTGCGGCGCACCGCGCCAAAATTCATTTGGAATTCGAACGTGCCGCGGCGATTGACCTCGCGGGACGCGACGTGCTGCAAGCGGTGCAAATGAGCGTTAACCCGCGCGTTATCGAAACGCCGAACGTATCGGCCGTGGCAAAGAACGGGATTGAAGTAAAAGTTATCGCGCGTGTAACCGTGCGCGCGAACATTGATCGGCTCGTCGGCGGTGCCGGCGAGGAGACGATTATTGCCCGTGTCGGCGAAGGGATCGTGACGACAGTCGGTTCAAGTGAGACGCATAAAGACGTGTTGGAGAATCCGGACTTGATCTCGCGTACGGTGTTGGGCAAAGGACTTGATGCCGGTACGGCGTTTGAGATATTATCCATCGATATTGCGGATGTGGATGTCGGTAAAAATATCGGGGCGCATTTGCAAACCGAGCAAGCGGAAGCGGATAAGCGCATCGCTCAGGCGAAGGCGGAAGAGCGCCGCGCAATGGCGGTAGCCGCCGAGCAGGAGATGAAGGCGAAGGTTGTCGAGATGCGCGCCAAAGTGGTGGAGTCCGAGTCGGCGGTGCCGCTGGCAATGGCGGATGCGCTGCGCGCCGGACAAATCGGCGTGATGGATTATATGAATTTGAAAAATATCGAGTCGGATACGCAAATGCGTTCTTCCCTCGGCAAATTGAACGACGGCAAGCCGGAGAAGGAATAAACAAGCTGAGGTGATTCCATGGAACAGCTTATTCTGTTTCTCTTGAAAAATTGGTATCTCGTCTTGATTGCTTTGACGTTCTTGTACCAAGTGAACAAACGCAAACAAGGCGCCAAGGGAAGCGGCGCCCCCAAAACCGGGATGCCGACGTTTGGCGGCGGCACCAGAAGCCCTGAGCAGCCCTCTCCTGTGAGGCGTGCGACTCAGGTGGCCACTGCTGCGCCAGGTCCTAAAGCGCCTGCGAGCGGCGCGCACACGCACTCTGAGGACGATGCATACGCGGTGAAGCCGCCGAAGTCGGCTAAAGCATCGCCGTTTGGCGCATCGCCGCAAGCTGCAGGCGCATCGTCCGTCTACGCGAGCGATCTGACGGGCGCGCAGCCTTTTCCGGCGGATCCAAAGCCGGAGCAGGTGCTGCAAGGCGTTGTGTGGGCGGAAATTTTGGGCCCGCCGCGCGCAAAAAAACCATATCGGAGATAAGCAGCCATACGCAGCGTATCTCCTCTTCAAGCGGAAGTGGGCGCCGAGCGCCTGCTTCCGCTTTTTTATGGGCCGTTCTCTCATAAATCAGCCGATTGCCGCATAATTTGGTAAAAAGTCTATGCGCCTTTTCGTAGATATGATCTTCGAACCAGAGGGGGTACTGCCCAGCTATGCGTCGCTTGACCCGCAAATGGAACCAGTTCACGGCTAAGCTCCTTGATCTGCCACAGGACGTTGTACAGGATTTGCCGCGGATTACGATGATTGGCAACGTACAGCTGTATGTCGAGAATCATCGGGGGGTACTTCATTTTTCCAGTGAATATCTGAAGCTAGAATTGACGAAAGGCACGCTGGAAGTGACCGGCAAGCAGCTCGTGATTCGGGCTATTTTATCCGAAGAAGTGTTTATTGAAGGCATCATTGACGATGTGAAATATGTGCCATAGGCGTGAGATGAGATATTTGGAGGCTGAGTCATGAAACAATCGCTATTCATCGCCAGACTGCGAGGGTATGTCCGCATTCACATCCGCGGCAGAGACTGTGAACGGCTGATTCAACCGCTCGTCAAGGACGGTTTTTCCATTTGGGATATAACACAGACGCAGGATGGGAAGCTGGAACTGAACATCCTGATTAAGGATTTCTTCCGTCTTCGGCCGCTGCTTAAGCGGACAGGCTGCCGGGTACACGTCCTGTCCCGGCATGGGTTGCCTTTTTTCATGGAAAAGGTGTCGCGCCGCAAGGTGTTTTTTATCGGTTTAATCGCTTCGGTTATTGCGCTATACGTCTTAACTTCTTTAGTTTGGAAGATCAGCGTGGACGGGAACGACCGGATCACGGAGGCTGAAATTCTGGAGGCTGCGTCGAAGCAGGGCATACATCAGTTTCAGTGGAAATTCCGTCTGCCGAAAGCGGAGGTGCTCTCGAAGGGGATTCAGGCGCAGTTGCCGGGTGCAGCTTGGGTAGGGGTCGACATCCGCGGGACGCACATTACGATCAAGGTTGTGGAAGCGACGGTGCCGGATAAGAAGCCGCTGTCCAGTCCGCGGAATATGGTCGCGAGCAAGAGCGCTTTGGTCACGGAGATTCAATCCAAGAAGGGCCGGCCTATCGTGAAGCCGAATGCTTACGTCCGCAAAGGGGACGTGCTCATCTCAGGCGTGATCGGGGACGAACAGAACAATCAGATGGTGGTGGCGGACGGTACGGTGAAGGGCGTGGTGTGGTACACGTCGCACATTGAAGTGCCGCTGAGCAAGCAGTACCGGGTGTACACCGGTGAAGCGGAAACGCGCAATTACGTCGTGATCGGTTCGAAGGCTTTGCAGGTGAGCGGGTACGGCAAGCTGCCGTATACCCATTACGAAACGATTCCTGCTCGCAAGTCGCTGGCATGGCGAAGCTGGTCGCTTCCGCTCGGTTGGCTGCACGAGAAAATCATGGAGGTTCATGTGATCGAAGAGCCAGTGGAGGCTGCGCTGGCGAAAAAGACGGGCCTCGAGCAGGCGAGAGCGAAGTTATTGAAGGCGGCGGGCGAGAGCGCCAGGCTGGTCGGAGAAAAAATTTTGCATGAAAAAACAGAGAATGGTAAAATTTATATAGACGTTCATTTTGAGGTCGAAGAAAACATTGCCGTAGAGCAACCAATTGTGATACAAGGAGAATGAGGCCTGTTGATTGACAATCCGCAATCTGTGAAAATGACTTTGAAAAATCCTGCCGAAGGACTAGCTCTATTTGGCCCGCAAGACAAATTTCTGCATACGATTGAAAAAGAGTTTGACGCCCAAATTTATACGCGCGAAGCGGAAATAACGATACAAGGGAGGGCTGCGGAAGTGAACTCACTTCAGCAGCTCTTTGAAGTTCTTCTGCAGCTTGTACGGGGCAACTATACGCTGACGGAACGGGATATTCACTATGCGGTCGAGTTGGCCAGGCAGATGAAGGCTGACGAGCTGCTGGAGCTGTTCAAAGGCGAGATCGCCACGACGCACAAAGGGAAGCCCATTCGCGTCAAAACGATCGGTCAGCGCAAATATGTCGACACGATTAAAAAGAAAGACATCGTCTTCGGCGTCGGTCCTGCAGGGACTGGGAAAACTTACCTGGCTGTCGTATTGGCCGTCACTCGACTGAAAGAAGGCGCTGTCAAACGAATTGTTTTAACGAGACCTGCTGTCGAAGCTGGCGAAAGTCTTGGCTTTCTGCCGGGAGATCTGCAGGAAAAAGTTGACCCTTATTTGCGCCCATTGTATGATGCTCTTAACGATGTGCTAGGCCCTGAGCAGGTGGCCAAGGCGCTCGAACGCGGTCTGATCGAGATTGCGCCGCTGGCCTATATGCGCGGACGGACGCTCGACGACTCGTTTATTATTTTGGATGAAGCGCAGAACACAACGCCGGAACAAATGAAGATGTTCCTGACCCGTCTCGGCTTCGGCTCGAAGATGGTCATTACCGGCGACGTGACACAAATCGATTTGCCGCGCGGGAAGTCTTCGGGGCTTGTCGAAGCCAATCGGATTTTGAACGGGATTGGGGAAATTGGTTTTATCTATTTCGATGAACAGGATGTTGTCCGTCATTCTCTGGTTCAAAAGATCATTGTCGCATACCAAGCAGACTCAGATAAGTAATCATCGGTAAAGGACTGGCGAGATAGAGAGGAATGAACCTCCGCAATGAAAAATGAAGTGCAGATGAAAGGCAAATTTCATTACCGTCTGAGCGGCTGGAAGTATAGTACGGCCTTGAGGGTGATTTTGTTTCTCCTGCTGGGGCTAATCTTCTATACGTCACTTTATGCCAAGCTCGTGCCGCAAGTTTACGATATTCAGTTAGGAACGAAGAGTGAGAAAACGATTTACGCCCCGAGGCAGATTGAGAACGCAGTCGCCACGGAGCAGGCCAAAGAGGACGCCGCCAAGCGCGTCCAACCCGTGTATCGCATCGTCAATTTGAAGAACGACATCATGTTAGATGCTATTTTCGATAAACTACTTCAAATTAATTCCGATGAAGAAGTGAAATTCGACGATAAAGTGAGCATTTTCCGCACGGTCATTCCTCAGATGCTTTCGGATTTGCAAAGTCAGGCGATCAAGTCGTTATCGATCAGTGGTCAATACAACGATCCGCTCCTGGAGCAAATCCAGAAGGGCCTCGCGGAGCAAAGTTATCCGCTTCCCGAGGAAGCGTACTTCAAGCTGCCCAGGCTGACGAAAGAAGATCTGGCGGATATGCGCCCGGTAGCGAAAGATATCGTCGGCAAGCTGATGAATGATCAGGTGCTGGATGCGCAAACCGCACGTGCCAAAGTGGCGGAGCTGGTCAATACGTCGAAACTCACGAAAACGCTCTCGCGCGAAATGGTGACGGAAATTGCCAGAACGCTGATTACGCCGAACAAGTTCTTCGATCAGAAGGGCACGGACGATGCCAAAGGGCAGGCGCGCGAGAATACGAAGCCGATCTATATTAACAAAAACGACGTGCTCGTGAAGGCCGGCGATGTGATCACGGAGGAAATTTATGCTCGGCTCGATAAGCTGGAGCTGCTGAAGGACAAGGCGAATCACTTGCCGCAGCTGGGGCTGGGCATTCTTGCGGCGCTGCTGTCATTCGTTGTTTTCATGTTCGTCAAGCAAAGCAAGCTGCAGCTTGCGTACAATAACACGCAGCTGTTAATGCTAGTCTTGATTTATGTCATCAACATTTTGGGAATGAAAATTATTTCCATCATCCAAAATGTGGAGTACCCCTATGTCGGTTATTTGGCTCCGGCGGCGATGGGCAGCATTCTGATAGCGATCCTGCTCGATGCCCCGCTTGCGTTCATTTCCTCCGTTATTTTCTCGCTGATGTCGAGCATTATTTTCAATACGGAGCATGAACAATTATTTGATTTCAAATACGGCTTGGTTACGCTCGTGATCTGCTTTAGCGCGGTATTTACGATTCAGCGGGCGAGCCAGCGCGCCACCATCTTGAAAGCGGGCTTTATGATCGCCTTCTTCTCGATGCTGACGATTACTTCGATCCTGCTGATGGAGGATCACTTTGAACAGCGCGAGGTGCTGTTCTCTCTCGCTTTCGCCGCGGCGGGCGGGATTATCACAGTTGTGTTCGTGATCGGGCTGCTGCCGTTTTTCGAGACGGCGTTCGGCATTCTTTCACCGCTCAAGCTGGTGGAGCTGTCGAACCCGAACCATCCGCTGCTGCGCAAGCTGCTGACGGAAACGCCGGGGACGTACCATCACAGCGTGATGGTCGGCAATTTGTCCGAAGCGGCCGCCGAGTCGATCGGCGCCGACGGGCTGCTGTGCCGCGTCGGGTCGTATTATCACGACATCGGCAAGACGAGAAGGCCCAGCTATTTCATCGAGAACCAGACGAATATCGAGAACCCGCACGACCGCATCGACCCGAACCTGAGCAAATCCATTATCATCGCGCATCCGCGGGACGGTGTTGAGATGCTCAAGGATTTCAAGATGCCGAAGGCGATCCGCGATATTGCCGAACAGCATCACGGCACGACGCTGCTGCATTATTTTTACCACAAAGCGAAGAAGCTTGTGGAGGAGGACAACAGCGACAAGCCGGTTCGGGAGGAAGATTTCCGCTATCCCGGGCCGAAGGCGCAGTCGAAGGAGGCCGCGATCGTCGGCATCGCCGATAGTGTCGAAGCCGCTGTGCGCTCGCTGCGCAATCCGACGTTGGAGCAGATCGATTCGATGGTGACGAAGATCATCAAGTCCCGTTTGGATGACGGGCAGTTTAACGAGTGTGATTTGACCTTGAAAGAGCTGGATATCATCGCAAAGACGCTTAATGAGACGCTGCTCGGCATTTTCCATTCCCGGATCGAATACCCAAGCGAAGTGGCGCCGAAGAAAAACGAGTAGAAAGGGCGGGATGAACGTGGCAAGTGAAGATTTAACATTGGTATGGAGCTCGGAGCAAGACGCGCAGGACATTTCCCCGGCCTTTATAGCCAAACTGGAAGAGTTGTTGGAGCTTGCGGGCGAGCTTGAAGGCGTAGCCGTTGGGGAAGTTGCGCTGACGTTCGTAGACGACGAGACGATACAGGAATTGAATAAGCAATACCGCGGCTTGGATAAGCCGACCGATGTGCTTTCCTTTGCCATGAGCGAGTTCGGCGAGGACGAGCTGCAAATTCAGTACGAAGATGGGGCTGACGATGAGGCGGCGGAAGATGGCAAAGCCGATTCGGAAGCGTTCATCGAGCCGCTGGGCGATATAATTATCTCCGTGCCTCGCGCGATCGCGCAGGCCGAAGAGTACGGACATTCCGTGGACCGGGAGCTTGGCTTCCTGTTCGTACACGGATTTCTCCACTTGATTGGCTACGACCATCAGACGGAGGACGAAGAGAAAGCGATGTTTGAGAAGCAGGAAGCGATCTTGCAAAAGGCAGGCTTGACGCGCTAATGTCGGGTTTTCGGAAATGGCGCAGAAGCTTCCGCTACGCTTATGAAGGAATCAAGTACGCGCTGGATACGCAACGCAACATGAAATTTCATTTTTGTGTTGCGTTTCTTGTTCTTTTTGCGGCGCTGTTCATTCATTTGTCCAAGACGGATATTTTGTTTATCCTGCTCGCCGTGACGTTAATGATTGTGACGGAGCTGATTAATACAGCGGTGGAAAAAGCCGTTGATCTGGCAATGCCGGACCAGCATCCGCTCGCCAAAATTGCAAAGGACGTCGCCGCGGCGTCCGTTTTGGTGTCGGCCGGGTTCGCCGTCGTCGTGGGCTTAATCGTCTTTTTCGATCCTATTGATAAATGGCTGCGCCACATGCGCACACATGACACGCCGCTCTCGGCAGGGACGATCTGGATCCTGATCGCGCTTGTTGTGCTGACGGTTATTGTAATTGAAACCCGATTCTCCGATAAGGGCAAGCTGGTGCGTCCGAGTCTCTTAACGGCGATTGCGTTCGCCATTTCGACCGTTATTCTCGTTTTCGTCTCCCTGACGATCGTGGCGCTGCTCGCGTATTTGCTTTCGATTCTCGTTTTTGCGGTGCTGTATGATAAAAAGACGAGACCGTTTCCGGCCCTTTTCTTGGGCGCCCTAATCGGCGTTGTCGTCACGCTGCTCGCTTTTGCCTGCTTAAACATGATATAACTAAATGATAATATGAAGGTGGACGACTATGATGATGGAAGCAGAAAAACTCATTGGGTTCGCCAAAGAAGCGATGAAGCGCGCATACACGCCTTATTCGCACTTTCAGGTCGGTGCTGCGCTGCTCGACGCGAACGGTCAAGTGCATCTCGGATGCAATGTCGAGAATGCTGCGTACGGGCCGACGAATTGCGCGGAACGCACCGCACTGTTTCGGGCTGTCGCAGATGGTCACAAGAAAGGATCTTTTCAAGCGATCGCCGTTGTTGGCGACACGGAAGGCCCGATTTCGCCTTGCGGCGTGTGCCGGCAGGTGCTCATTGAGCTATGCGAGCCGGAAATGCCTGTGTTTTTAAGCAACATAAAGGGCGATGTATATGAAACGACAGTGTCTGCGCTGCTGCCAGGGGCGTTTACAACGAAAGATTTACATGCAAACGGAGGATAAATGGAAGTGACCAAAACAGCATTCAAATCCGGCTTTGTCGCAATTATCGGACGACCGAACGTCGGCAAATCTACGCTGATGAACCAAATCATCGGCCAAAAGATTGCGATTATGTCGGATAAGCCGCAAACGACCCGTAATAAAATTCATGGCGTCTATACGTCGGGCAGCGGCCAGATCGTATTCCTGGATACCCCGGGTATTCATAAGCCCACGTCCAAACTCGGCGATTATATGAGCAAAGTAGCCCATGGCACGCTTGGCGAGGTGGACGCCGTGATGTTCCTGGTGGACGTGGCGGATGGGATCGGCGGGGGGGACCGCTATATTATTGAGCAGCTCAAGCATGTGACGACGCCGGTCTTCCTCGTACTGAACAAAATCGATCTCGTTCAGCCTGAAAAGTTGTTTGAAGTCATCGTGCAGTATAAAGACTTGTACAGCTTTGCTGAGGTTGTTCCGGTTTCCGCGCTGAAGGGCAACAATGTTACAACTTTGCTGGAGCAAATTATTCGCTACTTGCCGGAAGGGCCGCAATACTATCCTGCTGATCAGATCACAGATCATCCCGAGCAATTCGTGTGTGCGGAACTTATACGTGAGAAAATATTGCATCTGACGCGCGAGGAAATCCCGCATTCCATTGCGGTGCAAATTGAAGATATGCGCGTCGAAGCAAACGGCGTTGTGCATATTTCCGCCGTGATTTTCGTGGAGCGCGACTCACAGAAGGGCATTGTCATCGGTAAGCAGGGCAGCCTGCTCAAAGAAATCGGCAAGCAAGCCCGCCGCGACATCGAGACATTGCTCGGCTCCAAGACGTTTCTGGAGTTGTGGGTAAAAGTGAAAAAAGATTGGCGTAATCAGGATCGCGTGCTCAAAGATCTAGGCTTCCGTCACGATTAACACGCAGTTCCCTGAGAGTACCAATTGCGATGTCGCATAGTGTGCAGCGGACTGTGCATCCTATGAACATCACGTTCGATGAGGAGGATGCTGAACATGAAAGATTTTTCGTGGACGTATTTTTCAAAGACCGGTGATGTGGACGCCTATCTGCTGTACAAGCAAGTCACGGGAGAACCTGGCATGGACGCCGAGGTTGCCGAAGAAGATCAATCGAATGAAGAGCTGTTTGACGGCCTGAGCAACTGAGGTTGAAGCAGGCTTAACGGACAGCTCGATCATGGGGGAAACGTTGTGCTGCAGAGCGTTCAGGGAATTGTGATTCGTACGATGGATCACGGAGAGGGCAATAAAATCGTTCGCTTATTCACCCCCGAGCTGGGGAAGGTTAGTGTTATGGCTCGGGGGGCGAAGAAAGTAAAAAGCAAGCATGCCGCCGTTACGCAGCTGTTCACGTACGGCGATTTTGTTTTTTTTAAGCAGCGCGGCCAAATGGGCTCATTGAATGGAGCGGAAATCATCGAAGCGCATCATGCGCTGCGGGAAGACTTACATAAATCGGCTTATGCTTCCTATTTAACGGAGATGACGGATCGGATGTTTGGCGATGACGAGGGCGGGCATTATTTTTTTGAGCAGCTCCGCGCAGGTCTTGCGGCAATTGAAGAGGGCAAGGACATGCAAATCGTCGTTCATCTCTATGAAATGAAAATGTTCGGCCTCGCCGGCTACTTGCCGGTGACAGACAGCTGTGTGTCGTGCGGCGGCACCGATGGCATTATTTCGTTCAGTCCCACGTTGGGAGGGCTGCTTTGTATGCGATGCCGACACAAAGATCCTTCGGCCATTGCCGTTGGAGAAGGGGCTCAGAAGCTGCTCAAACTGTTTCCACGCATGGATATGCGCAGACTTGGCAGCGTTCAAGTGAAAGAAGAAACGAAACAACAGCTGAAAACATGCATGCGAACTTACATGGATACGCACATCGGTGTGCATTGGAAAGCAAGAGGATTTATCGAACAAATGGAGAAGTATAACATTTAGGATTTCACATGCAAACGCTCTTGAAATCGCCTCGCCTTTATGCTGTCTGCAGATCGGTGAGGTTTTTCTCGTGCGGGAAGGTGGTAGATGTTATGACGCAGCCGCAGCCCACTCGGGTGTATGTGGTTTCCGATTCCGTCGGCGAAACGGGGGAATCGGTTGTTCGCGCCGCCGCGATGCAGTTTCATCCGGCGCCTGTTGAGATTGTGCGAGCGCCGTTCGTGCACGATTTTGACGCGATTGATAAAGTCATTAACGCAATTCGGGTGCATGGCGGCATCGTCGTCTTTACGTTGGTCATTCCCGAACTCAGGGACGACTTGATCTCGAAAGCCAAGCAATACGATATTCCTTACATTGATTTGTTAGGCCCTGTCGTAACTGCGCTGGGCAATGTGCTGCACCAGGAACCGCGCAGGCAACCCGGCATGATTCATCCGCTGGATGAAGATTATTTTAAAAAGGTAGAAGCGATCGAATTCGCGGTGAAGTACGACGATGGACGTGATTTCAGCGGCATTCAAAAGGCGGACATCATTTTGCTTGGCGTCTCCCGAACGTCCAAAACGCCGCTTTCGATGTATTTGGCACATAAGCGTTTAAAAGTAGCCAACGTGCCGCTCGTTCCGGAAATGCAGCCGCCGGCGGCGATTTACACCGTGCCCAGGGATAAAATCATCGGCCTGCGCATTGACCCGGACAAGCTCAATGTGATCCGCCAGGAACGACTTCGCACGCTCGGCCTTGCAGAAAATGCAACCTATGCGAATGTGGAACGTATAAAACTAGAACTGGATTTTGCAGACAAGATCATGAACCGGATCGGCTGTGTCGTTTTCGACGTATCCAACCGTGCCGTCGAAGAAACGGCGAGTCTGATTCTGGACCACATCGAATATGTGCAGTAACGTTTTATGATCGGCTTTGCAGGATTTTTTTGCTCACCCATCGTATATAATAGTACGGTGAGATTTCGAAAAGGCGGAATGTCCTTGGATGGTAAGACAAATCGTTGTCGATGCAGATGCTTGCCCTGTCAAAGCGGAAATCGAACAGGCGGCGAAGCCATTCGGTATCCAAGTGGTGCTGGTCGCTTCGTTTGATCACAAAATGAAGGAAAATCCCGGCGTGAAGGTTGTGCAAGTCGACCGATCCGATCAATCTGTCGATTTATACATTGCCAATCATATTCGTTCCAGGGACATTTTGGTTACTCAAGATTTTGGACTTGCCGCTTTAGGGCTGGCCAAAGGGGCGATCTGCCTCACCAATCGCGGACAGGAATACACAGACAGCTCGATTGACTATTTGCTTGAACGCCGCCATGCTTCCGCGAAGCTTCGAAGGAGCGGCAAGCATACGAAAGGGCCGAAACCTTTTACGGAGGAAGATCGCAAAAATTTTCTACACGGTTTGACAAAACTTTTAAAATATTTGCAGGAAATCGAAAAAGAATAGCGAATAGTACTGAGTCGGAAATAGCGACTTGAATTGTAGGTGGATGGAAATGAGGTACGGACGCATACCTGAAGAGGTCATTGAGGCTGTACTTACACGTCATGACATTGTTGATGTTGTTGGCAGGCACGTACATTTAACAAAACAAGGGCACTATATGAAGGGCTTATGTCCGTTTCACTCCGAGAAGAGCCCTTCGTTTACCGTGACACCTGAAAAGCAGATTTATAACTGTTTCGGGTGTCAGGCGGGCGGAAATGTCATTCGTTTTATTATGGAAATCGAAGGTCTAAGCTATCCTGAAGCGATAAGGAAGTTGGCAGAGGAAGCGGATATTCCTATTACATGGGAAGGTGCTTCCGAAGAACAGAACGAGCAGCAGCAGGAAAAAGCGACTTTGCTCAAAGCCTATGAATTCGCCGCCAAATTTTATCATTATATTGTCGGCAATACGGAGCAGGGGCGGGCGGCAAAAGGTTACTTGACTGCCAGAGGCATCTCTGATAAGCTCATCGATACTTTTCAGATCGGTTATGCGCCGGCGATGTGGGATACGTTAGTCCAGCAGCTTGAGAAGCGCGGATTCGATCTTGCCTTGATGGAGCGCGGGGGCTTGATATCGGCTAAGCATGACGGACAAGGATATGTGGACAAATTTCGGGAGCGCATCATGTTTCCCATTTGCGATTCGGCCGGCAAAGTGATCGCTTTTGCAGGAAGAGCCATGGGGGACGCTCAGCCGAAATATTTGAACAGTCCGGAGTCTATCCTATTTAATAAGAGCCGTACTTTGTATAACATGCATCTGGCGCGGCCGAACATGCGTAAAATGCAGCAAGCCATCATCTTCGAAGGATACGTAGACTTGATCAAAGCTTGGGAAGCTGGCGTTACGAACGGTGTAGCAACCATGGGAACCGCGCTGACGAAGGAGCATGCCTCGATTCTGAACCGGAATGCCGATCAGATCGTCGTTTGTTACGATGGCGATCATGCAGGTCAAGCTGCGGCATACAAGAGCATTCCTTTGTTGGAGGAAGCAGGAAGCCGCGTTACGGTAGCGATGTTACCGGATGGCAAAGATCCCGACGAATATATTGGGCAATTCGGGTTCGACCGATTCGTACGCGAGGTCATTGGCGCTTCCGTACCATCGATGAAATATAAGCTTTTATACATTCGCAAAAATTTTAAATTGCACGAGGATGGTGACCGCATTCGTTATTTACAGTCTGCGGTGAAATTGATCAGTACACTTCCTTCCCCAATGGAGAGGGAGCATTACCTGAAACAGCTTGCCTCTGAATTCCCGGATTCTTCCTATGAAGCTATGAAATTGGATCTCCATGAAATCTTGCTGCAGTCCGAAAAAAACAAGCCGGATGGGGATAATAAACCAATTCTGTGGAATAATGTTATGAATAATGGGAGAGGGGCGGAACGAACGCGCTCTAACAAGTCGCCAACGCTTTTACCTGCCTATCATAATGCAGAACGTTTGATTTTAGCGGTTATGATGCATGATCGCGAGGTTTGCGCGCATGTGGAAAAGGAGCTTGGTGATCAATTCAATGTTGAAGCTCACGCAGTCTTAGCTGCTTATTTATATGCTTACTACGCTCAATATGCTGAGCCCGATGCAAGCCGATACATTGCCATGCTGCAAGACGAACAGCTTGAGAGCTTGGCCAGTTCCATCGTCATGATGGGAGCCGGTCATGGAATGAACGAACAAGTGATTGACGACTATATTCGCCAGATTCGTAAAGTTCCGATGCAAGAAGAAGTAGCGCGCAAGAAAGAAGAGCGAGTCCGCGCGGAGCGTGAAGGCGACCACCTGAAGGCTGCGCAAATTGCAATTGAAATTATTGCCCTAGAACAGCAGTTGAAGTCATCTTAGCTTTACTTCATGACTAGGGAGGAGGGAGTCCGTACCATGGCGAATGATCAGCGTACAGAACTAGAGACAGAATTGACCTTGGAACAAGTGAAAGACCAGCTTATTGAGCAAGGGAAGAAAAGGTCTTCATTGACTTACAAGGATATTATGGAGAAATTAGCTCCCTTCGATCAGGATCCTGAACAAATCGATGAGTTTTTTGAACAACTCTCCGAGCAAGGCATTGATGTAGGGAATGAATCGGACGACGATTCTATGAATTCCGAGGACAATGAGCGCGACGAGTTTAACTTTGACGATGATCTGGCCTTGCCGCCGGGGATTAAAATTAATGATCCCGTTCGGATGTATTTGAAGGAAATCGGCCGGGTGCCGTTGCTTTCTGCGGAAGACGAGGTGGGCTTGGCCAAACGTATAGAAAACGGGGACGAAGAAGCGAAGCGCCGTCTGGCGGAAGCGAATCTGCGTCTTGTTGTCTCGATCGCCAAACGTTATGTAGGCCGCGGCATGCTGTTCCTTGATTTGATTCAGGAAGGCAACATGGGTCTGATCAAAGCGGTTGAAAAGTTTGACCATACGAAGGGCTATAAATTCAGTACGTATGCGACCTGGTGGATTCGTCAAGCGATTACGCGTGCAATTGCCGACCAAGCAAGAACGATCCGGATTCCGGTACATATGGTGGAAACCATCAACAAGCTGATCCGCGTATCCCGTCAATTGCTGCAGGAACTTGGCCGTGAACCGGCACCTGAAGAGATCGCAAAAGAAATGGACTTAAGCACCGATAAAGTGCGCGAGATCATGAAGATTGCTCAAGAACCTGTATCGCTCGAAACGCCGATTGGCGAAGAGGACGATTCGCACTTGGGAGATTTCATCGAGGATCAGGAAGCTTTAGCTCCTGCCGATGCTGCAGCGTACGAACTGCTCAAAGAACAGCTGGAAGATGTGTTGGATACGCTCACGGAAAGAGAAGAGAACGTGCTTCGCCTGCGCTTTGGTCTGGACGACGGACGTACACGTACGTTGGAAGAGGTTGGGAAAGTGTTCGGCGTTACAAGGGAACGGATTCGTCAAATTGAGGCAAAGGCACTCAGAAAGCTTAGACATCCGAGCCGCAGCAAACGTTTAAAAGATTTTCTGGAATAAGTCGTGGATCAGGCCCTGCCGATATTCGGCGGGGTCTTTTTGCATGGAAATGAAGGATGGAAGGGTCGCCCAAAACTGCTACTAAAGCTTCACCCTGCGCGCACCGATATAGTAGCTAGGAAGGTGACGAAACTATGGATGCTGAAAAAAGAACGATGATTGTAAGAGAAATTGAAAGATGGCGGCGGAGCAAGCTGCTTCCGGAGCATTACTGCGATTTTTTATTAAATCTATACGGTGATGATACGGTGACCAAGCAGGCATCCATATTGGGCATAACCGCCACAACCGTTACAAACAGTTCCTGGAAAATCTGGTTGGCCATCGTTGCAATAATTACTGCAGTTGCCTTATCTGCTCTTAATTTTAACTCTTTTGCATTGCCAATGCAAATTGGGGTCTCTGCGCTGCTGGTCATTCTGTGCTACGGTCTTGCTTATCGGGAGCGCACGAAGAAGCCGATTGTGGCTTATGTGCTGTGTGGGGTTTCGTCGGTTGCTATGCTACTGCTCGGGATCTACATCCTTTATCTAGCCGGTGTCCATGCGAACGCAGCCTATATCAGTTATTTGGCGCTATGCAGTATGATATGGCTGTTCAACGGATTAATCGGCCGGATGGCGATTTTCCAAATTTGCGGCTGGTTAGGGCTTGTCGGCACGTATGGCTGGCTGCTGCTGCAGCGTCTGGAGCACCCGGCTTGGTTCACGCTGGAAATTAGCTGGCTTCCGGTAAGCATCGTGCTCATATGGATGGCTTGGCTTGCGCATCATACGAATAAACAGGCGGCCGGCGTGCTGATGCTGATTGGCTGTTTGGTGTGGTTTATGCCGGAAGCGATGACATTTGTGCTGGATGCCAATATGAGCGTGCGTATCATTCAGCTTTCGTTTGCGGTAAAATTAGTAACAGCAGGTGCGGCTCTTTTTGCGCTGCGAAAAAAATGGGTAGAGTGGGTAATGTAACAGATGGTGAAATTATCGAAAAGACTTGGAATGATTGCAGATCGGGTGCCGGCAGGCGTAAAGCTTGCGGACATTGGATCGGATCATGCATTACTGCCAACATATTTGGCTCAAAATCAAATCATTACATACGGCGTAGCGGGAGAAGTCAATCCGGGACCGTTTGAAGCAGCGAAACGACAAGTGCTGGAGTGCGGCCTATCTCGGACGATCGACGTTCGTTCCGGCGATGGGCTGGCCGTCATAGCACCCGGTGAAGTCGACGTTATTACAATTGCAGGGATGGGGGGCAGCTTGATCGCCTCCATTCTGGAGGCGGGCAAGGCAAAGCTAGAAGGCGTTTCTTTGCTGATTTTGCAGCCCAATGTCGGAGAGGAGCATGTCCGTCGTTGGCTGCTCAGTAACGGCTGGAGCTTGACTTCGGAAGCCATATTGGAGGAAGACGGCAAGATCTATGAGATTTTGACGGCGGCTCAGGTGCCGGCTCTGGAGCAAGCGGCGCTAGAAGCTTTATATGCCGACCGTACGCTTCCGGACGGCGTACGGGTGCAGAAGGATCGGCTGTTGCTGATGGGACCTTATCTGATGGAGCAAGCGCCGGACATTTGGTTCATGAAATGGGAGAGCGAGCTCAAAAAGCTCGCGATGATTGAAGCGCAGTTGCAGCTGTCCACTGCTGAAGCATCCGCTTTGAAGGCTGAGCAGGTGCGGCAGGAGATTCGTGACATTCAGGAGGTGCTCGCATGTTTGCAAAAGGTCAAACGGTAATTCAACTGTTTGAGCAGCTTGCGCCAAAGCATTATGCGATGGCGGATGATAAGATTGGCTTGCAGCTCGGCACGCTTCAAAAGGATATTCGCAGAGTGCTGGTGGCGCTGGATGTCACCGATGCGGTGGTGGATGAAGCGATTGCCGCGGGCGTGGACTTGATCATCGCGCATCATGCGATTATTTTCCGGCCGCTGGCCCATCTGCAAACGGATTCGCCTGCAGGGCGATTGTATGAAAAGCTGATCAAACACGACATCGCGGTCTACATCGCCCATACGAATCTGGATGTAGCCGAGGGCGGCGTCAACGATTTGCTGGCGAGCCAGCTGGGGCTGCAGGAGTTGACACATCTGGAAGATGTGCATACGGAGAAGCTGCAGAAGCTGGTTGTGTTTGTGCCCGAGACGCATCACCAGGCAGTTCTGGATGTGCTCTTTAAGGCGGGAGCTGGCGGCATCGGCCAATACAGCTCTTGCTCGTTCAACATCCCCGGGACCGGTACGTTCCTTCCGCAGGAAGGCGCGAATCCGTTCATTGGGGAGGTAGGCAAGCTGGAACGCGTAGCCGAGGTACGCGTGGAGACGATTGTCACCGCCTCTGTGCAGCGCAGGGCGGTGCAGGCCATGCTGAAGGCCCACCCTTACGAAGAGGTGGCCTATGACCTCTACCCGATGGATCTGAAGGGTAGAGTGTTCGGTTTGGGGCGCGTGGGCAAGCTGCCCGCGGCCATGACGCTTCGCGAGCTTGCGGCGCACGCGAAGCGGGTGTTCGACGTGCCGGCGGTGCGCGTCGTCGGCGATCTGGCACGGCCCATCCGCAAGGTGGCCGTGCTGGGCGGTTCCGGCAGCCGCTACGTGCGGCATGCCATGTTTGCGGGCGCCGATGTGCTCGTCACCGGCGACATTGACTACCACACCGCGCACGATGCGCTCGCGGCGGGGATTGCACTCCTCGACGTTGGGCACAACGTCGAGAAAGTCATGAAGCGCGGCGTCGCGGACTACCTCGCCGCGCAGCTGGCCAAGACCCAGACGCAGGTGATCGCGTCTGAGCTTTCGACGGAGCCGTTCCAGTTCCTATAGGCGGAAGCGCGAATGGTTAACGTTTTGGCTATGCAGGAAACGATCGGGTGTTGTAATTCAGGAGCAATCCTAGTATACTAGCCTATGCACTGGAAAGTTTGACAGACAATCGCTGGCTGCAGGTAAGCTGCAGCGAGAGGAAAGTCCGGGCTCCATAAGGCAGGGTGCTGGATAACGTCCAGTCAACGCGAGTTGAAGGATAGGGCCACAGAAACGGACCGCCGATGGCTCCGCAAGGAGATCAGGCAAGGGTGGAACCGTGGTGTAAGAGACCACGAGGTTCTATGGTGACATAGATCCTGGTAAACCCCACTTGGAGCAAGACCTAGAGGAACGCAAGCCGCTTTCGAGGCGGCAGTCTTCGCCTGAGACGCGTTCGGGTTGGTCGCTTGAGCCATGCAGCAATGCACGGCCTAGATAGATGATTGTCGCTTCGATGGTGGCAGGGGACAGACGCCCGTTACGACCACCGGAAGTACAGAACCCGGCTTACGGCAAGCTTTCCATTTCAGTCGACTGCCCGCATGGCTTATGCCTTGCGGGCATTATGCATATGTGTCAAATAAAAAAGCGGTGCTAAGGAGATTACACTCCATGGCACCGCTTTTCATATGATTAATCCAAATGCCGTCGCGTAATCAAATACAGCTGCCGTGCCAACGTCTGTGGCCAGGATGGCAGCGGCGCAGACACACGGTCGCTCGCATTCGTCGTTGTGCTTGATTCTTCCTCAGAAGTTGGGGTTTCGGCCGGGGCTGATTGTGTGTTACCCACGCTTTCCTCGGCAAGCTGAATCGCTTTGACGACATCGATGACGCCGTAACCGAAATAATTATCTTTGCCTTCGTCCCCGATATCACGCGCAGATTTGCGGATAAGCTCATACACTTCCGTGTTTTTCAGATTCGGATTGGTCGAACGGACCAAAGCCGCAAGCGCCGTGACATGCGGGCTTGCCATGGAAGTGCCGGAAAGCGCGGCATACTGGTTGTTCGGGTATGTGCTGGCGATGCTGACGCCTGGTGCGGCCACGTCGATGTAGTCGCCGTAGTTCGAGAATGTTGCCTTCATATTCTCTGAATCGGTTGCAGCGACGGCAAACACTTCCGAATAGGCCGCCGGATAGCCCGGCCGTTCGGTATTGTCGTTGCCGCTGGCCGCGATCAGCGCGACATCTTTGTCAAACGCGTATTTAATCGCATCGTGCAGGAAGCCGGAGTCGGCATAGTTGCCGAGGCTTAAATTAATGACTTTGGCGCCGTGATCCGTCGCCCAGATGATGCCTTGCGCCACGGAGTACGTGCTGCCCGCACCTGTTTCGTCCAGCACTTTGACCGGCAGCACCTTGTTGTACCACGTCATGCCGGCCACGCCGCGGTTATTGTTGACGAGCGCTGCAATAACGCCTGCGACATGCGTGCCGTGGCCCACGTCGTCCTGCGGATCGCTGTTGCCGCTGACGACGTTGTAGCCCGGAAGCAGTTGCCCCTGCAAGTCGGGGTGCTGGAGATCGACGCCGGTATCCACAACGCCGACGATGACATCGCTGGCGCCGCGGTTGAGCTGCCAGCCCTGCACGGTTTCGATTAGCGGCAGATTCCATTGATAACGGCTGTAGAGGTTATCGTTCGGCGTAAAATTGCTGGAAATTTCGCCTTCTGTTTCATCGGCCGCTGCAGCCCCGCTCTTTTCTTCGTGATTCCTAGCCCTTTCATCGTTCGTCAAATAAAGATAATGCGGCTCCGCATAGACGACATCCCATTTTTTAAAGTAAGCCATTAATGCTTTAGCTTCCATGCTGCTCGTGCGGAACACATAGGTGTAGCCAAGCTTTTGCAGGGATGTTGCTTTTATTTCCGCTTGTATTTGCTTAAGCTGTGCAGCGTTCGGATCCGTTTTGAAGCGGACGACGACTTCATTTTGATGATAGTGGCTCGTTCCTTGGTTATCTTCGGGATGATCGACGACTTTGTCCTGCAAGGTATCGGTATGAACGGATTCGATTTTCCAACGATTTTCGTTCGGATAAGGCTCGAGACGCAAGTTTTTCATCTGATGGTCCGTTACTTGATAGAGCACATCTTGATGGATGAGTCCAACCAGTCCGTCTTTGCCGGTCACGGCCGGCGTTCCTTGAACAAAGTAAACATCCTTGCCTGCGCCGAATTTCGGAGATTGATAATGTTTGCCTTGATCGACTTGCTTTTTCGCTTCCGCTAAGTACTTCGAAGCCTCTTTTTTATAGCTTCCGGCAGCGACATCCCCCGATGTTACCCCTTTTTCCAGCGGTTCACCGCGCTTTGTCCAAATCAGCAGATGCATTTTCTCATGATGCTTTTGCATATCGCTCAGCACAGCCTGCGCCGGCATGCCGCTGTCGATTTGGGCCAGCATTTTCGCATAATCGAGAGAGCACTGGCTTCGGCATAATTCATCAGTCAACTTCACATCTTGTTCCACCAGTGTTAACTTGGAAGAAGTTTCGTGCTTGGCGCTGAACACCTCAGGTCCCGGCTTGGCGCTATCCTTGGGCCGAGCGGGAAAGGCGAAGATCCCGAGGCATAAAATTAGTGCAATTGTCGTGATATACCGCCACAAAAGTAACCCCTCCATTTACAAAACAATGTCCAATAGGCTATAGTTAGGTTTTGGAGAGTCGAGACGTTTTATGCACTTCTGCCCGGCGTTTTACATATACCACTTCGAATTAATTTATGGTAGGATAGAAGTAGCGCAATTATAAGAGGTAGTTCAAAAAGTCGTCTTTTGATCACGAAGCAAGCCAGGAAGCTATTCGGCATCGAATCTTGCGTTCACCTTCGAAGTCCGGTACTCATGTAGGTTTGCCTACATTCCGTTCCTCCTTCTTCAGCTTCTCGCAACCTTCTCGGTGCTGAAAATCCGACTTTTTGAACACGCACATATAGGAGGTCTTCATAATGGCTGTTTTTAATGTCAAGAATGTTTGTGAATCTACGCGTACGAAACTGAAAGAAACAACGGCCAAAATGGAACTGTTTCTAAATCAACATTCGCTTTCTCAACTCAATGTGGAAAATGATCCTGCGATGGATGAGTTTTACCGCGGTTATTTACAGGACACGCGTCACCTGCTCGTCTTCTGTGAAGTGGCATATGAGAAACTAGGCGTTAGCTTGCGACGTCCGACATTCAATGTTGATTTTTCGGAAAAAGTGCTCTATGAGGTATACCATACATGCGTAAATACCTTCTTCTATCCTAAAAATGAGTGCTATTCGGAAGACGGCCGCTATGCCTACACGGGCCAAGATGCCATTCGTTTCCGCAAAAAGCCTTGCCGCGAAGTTCGTGACTTGACAATTGAATTGTCAAAAGTATTCGAAGAGCTTCGGGAAGACTTGGCTTACTATGAAACGGATTACATCACACAGCGCCGTATGCAAGGCGAGAAAGTATAATCCAAACTGACCTACACACATTAGACATCAGGAGATGCGTTCGAGCGCATCTCTTTTCTTTTTAGAAAGGGGCCTTGCCGAGATGAATCGCGAAGCGCTAGTCCAAAGCAGCATTGCTATTATTACAATGAATCAGCACCCTAGCGGCGGGTATATTGCCTCACCATTATTTCCAACCTATGCTTACAGTTGGCTTAGGGACGGCACGTTTATCGCGAATGCGATGGATCGCGTGGGCAAGCACGAAAGCAGCGCCTTGTTCTATAGATGGGTGCATCGTGTGCTGAAAGATAAGCGACCGACGGTAGAAGCGCTTAGGCATAAGCACGAGCAGCGTATTTGGATTGACCGATCCGAGTTTTTGGGAACGCGCTATCATTTGGACGGCCGTGACGACCGTTCGGAGTGGGGGCATTTTCAACTGGATGGCTATGGAGCGTGGCTGTGGGGACTGGCGGAGCATGTTCGATTGACAGGGAATCGGGAATTGCTGTCAGAGCTTCGCGATAGTGTTGAAATCTCGGTCGATTACTTAATGACCTTCTGGCATTACCCGAATTTCGATTGCTGGGAAGAGTTTCCGGATTATGTACATCCGGCGACGCTAGCCTGCGTATATGGCGGATTGAAAGCGTTAGGCGAGTTGGAGAACCGTAGGGAACTACTAGAGAAAGCGGCACTAATCAAGGCATTTATTTATGAGCATGCCATTGTGGACGGACATTTTGTAAAGTCGATTCATTGTATCGATGAAATTTGGCGTCCTGCGCTCCGCGGTGTCGATGCGAGTCTCTTGTGGCTTTGTTTGCCGTTTGGCGTATGCGATGCCGAAGATCCTGTCATGCGCGGGACCGTGCAAGCGATTGAGGCTGAGC
This sequence comes from Paenibacillus whitsoniae, assembly GCF_003955665.1. Lineage (GTDB taxonomy): Bacteria > Bacillota > Bacilli > Paenibacillales > NBRC-103111 > Paenibacillus_E > Paenibacillus_E whitsoniae. The sequence continues at coordinate 45,525 of NZ_RXHU01000065.1, read as the reverse complement.
TCAGGCCGGGAGGCACTGGCGTTCAGCGCTATGCCGAAGATCGCTATTATGGCGGCGGGGAATGGATTTTACTGACTGCATGGTACGGTTTGTATCAAGCGGAGCTTGGCAATCGTGTGGAAGCGGAACGGTGTCTGAATTGGATCGTCAGTAAAGCGGATGGGCTGGGGCGGCTCCCAGAGCAGTCCGAAGATGCGATGCGCGAGCCGTCAGCTTATCACGAATGGGTTGAGAAGCTGGGTGAGCCGGCGCTGCCGCTGTTGTGGTCGCACGCGATGTTTCTGGTGCTATCTGACAAGCTAAGCGAAGAATAGGTTATTCCCCCCACGGGCAAATTGTTAGTGGGGGTGATTAGCATGCCAGAAGTATCATGTGCAGTAGCCAATTGTGAATATTGGAAGAAGGGGAACAAATGCAATGCCGATTCTATCATGATTGAGATTGATCAGCATGCATCTGCTAACTTCGATGAGGAATTTGCCTCGGAATCATTCGATCACAATCATCAAGACACCGCAGGTGAAGCGGCAGCGACATGTTGTCAAACATTTAAGCAAAAGTCAAGCAGCTAAGACGCAAGAGACGGAGGTAGCCTGATGAAAGAGGACGACTCTTTGCACACAGCCACCAAGGAGCGGTTCCAGAAGGAACAGCTGCGCGTCGAAAGCGGGCTTGACCTGAAGGAAGAGTATGCGGCGGAGATTGCGGCTCCGCCTCGTGCCTTGAACCGCAGCGCATATGGAACGGAATCTTCGGTCAGCGATCAAGAAGTTGGGGAACTGGTTGAGGCCGTTACCCGCAATAAGGCGGTGGGGTATTTTGCCCTGTTTGTTGCGCTTGCATCGCTGTTCGTTTGGCCGGTACTCTTGGGAATCTCGGGCATTATCCTTGGCGTGATCGCCGTTGTCATGGGCAACAAAGCGCTTGGCGGCTGGTCGATTGCTCTGGGGTTACTGGCAGTTGCCGCTTATTTCCTACTCGTTCCTTTTTATGCGTAGCCTATGGGGAAAACAAGCCGAGTGATCGGCTTGTTTTCTTTTTTATACGATTCTGTAGTGAAAATCACGAAAAAAATGCTTCGCGAGCGCGTTAATCCCGAATATAAGCCCGTAAACGGAAGGTTTTACGCCTTTTGCTCCCTTTTGCTCGTACTATTTGCCTTGAGGAGTCATATTCGCACCTTTGAATGCTTAGAGTATTATTATATAATGAATAGTGATATTTTAAATTCAATTGAAATTAAGGGAGGTGCACCTAGTCTCCTTGGTGCGTTTGGCACTTTTTAAAGGGGATAGGTACGGTATTGGAAGATCCTTTGCCCGAAACGTTAATCAGTTTTCTGTTAATGTTTGGACTGGTGTTGTTGAACGGTTTTTTTGTTGCAGCGGAATTTGCCATGGTAAAAGTACGAGGAAGCCGGATTGAGTCGCTTGTCGGAGAAGGGCGACGCAACGCGAAATTCGCGCAACGGATTATGAACAACCTGGATGCCTATCTGGGGGCCTGTCAGTTGGGAATTACGTTGACGTCACTCGGACTTGGTTATGTCGGGGAGCCGACCTTCGCCAAAATTTTGGAACCGTTATTTGCGCCGCTGCATTTGCCCGATTCTGTATTTCATACCATTACTTTTATCATTGCCTTTTCTTTAATGACGACGCTGCATATCACCTTGGGTGAACAGTTCCCCAAAACGTACGCCATACGGAAAGCGGAAGAAGTTACGTTATTTTCGTCGGGCCCGATGGTTGTTATTTTTAAAATCATGTACCCTTTCATTTGGATCCTGAACGGCATCTCCAATTGGATGCTGCGCCGTGCCGGCATTGAGCCTGCGACGGAACACGAATCGGCTCACACCGAGGAAGAAATTCGCGTGCTGATGCAAGAAAGCCACAAAAACGGACTCATCGATAACACAGAGCTTACGCTTGTTGATAATATATTTGAATTCGCCGAGACGACGGCGCGCGAAATTATGATACCGCGGACTGAAATGGAATGTCTCTACGCCGGGCTCACTTACTCGGAGAACCTGGCCATTGCCATCAAAGAAATGCGCACGCGTTATCCGGTTTGCGACCCTGACAAGGACAATATTATCGGTTTCGTCCATATCAAGGATTTGCTCAAGCCAGACGCCAATCTGCGCGGTATTAAGAAGATTATTCGGCCGATCACCACGGTGCCGGACTCCATACAGATCAGCGACCTGCTGAAAATGATGCAGAAACGCAAAAGCCAAATGGCGCTTTTGATCGACGAATACGGCGGTACTTCCGGTCTTGTGACACTGGAGGACATCATGGAGGAAATCGTTGGCGAAATTCAGGATGAATTTGACGAAGAGCGTCCGACCATTGAAATGAAAGATGAACATACGTTCTCTATTGACGGGCTTCTGCTCATCGACGAGGTGAACGAATATTTCGGTCTTGAGATCGCGTCGGACGATTACGATACAATCGGCGGTTGGATCTACTCGCAAATTGAGATTCCGCCAAGCCGTAACCAGCAAGTGGTCTACAACGAGGAGTTCACGTTTACCGTCGAAGAGACGGATCACCTACGTATTTCCCGCGTGACGGTGAAGCGGACGGCAAGTGAGAACGAAGAAGACCTGTATGAACAAAATATTTCTTGAAAGCGTAAGAGGGACAGCTGATGGCTGTCTCTTTTTTCATGAATTAATGCGTCCGGCTATCGGTTTTCGTTGTCTTGAGGGCACAAAATGTGTACAATGGAGGGTATGAGACTGGATGAAACGAGGATGGCGAAATGAACGGCGTGAATGGGACGAACAGTGTGGATCCTAGAGTCATGAAAGAGCTGCTCCAGCTGCAAATACTAAGCAAATTAAGCTTATTTTCCGACGACACTTCGTCTTCCGTAACGAACGATGACAGCGATTTCGGTGCTTTGCTTCAATCGCTGATGGGACAAGGCGGCGACACCGATCCGACCATGGCTGCGCTTGGCGAGGTTGAAGACGGGACTCTGCCCGATCCGCTAAGTCTACTGGGCCGTTCTTATAACCCGCTCGCTCAGCAAGGGTTGACGAGTGCACTGCCTGCCGCGTCGGCTGCTTCGACAACTGCCTTTGACGGGCTGATTCAATCCGCCAGCCGGAAATACGGTGTGGATGCTTCTCTGGTGAAGGCCCTGATTCAGCAAGAATCCTCCTTCAACCATCAAGCGGTATCTTCCGCAGGGGCGAAGGGGTTAATGCAGTTGATGGATGCCACGGGTCTCGGGCTTGGCGTAACGAATCCTTTTGATCCCACGCAAAATGTAGAGGCCGGCACGCGATTCCTGAGCGGTCTGCTCAAAAAGTATAACGGCAACGAAAGTGTAGCCCTTGCAGCTTACAATGCAGGGCCCGGCCGCATCGATCGACTCGGTATCCGGACCGACCAGGATTTACGTGACAAGCTGCATCTGCTTCCTGCTGAAACGCAGGCTTATGTATCGAAAGTGCTAGGCTACCGGCAACGTTATTCCTCTTAAAAAGAAGGCTGATTTCCGCGAGATGGGGGCGGGGGTCAGCTTTTTTGTTGGAAAAGCACTTGAGTTATCGCGTGATTTAAGCTTTAATGTTGTAAGACGTGTATACATAGCCCGGCGCTTAAGGTCGGTTAGCAGCTAGAAGGGGATTTGGCAGCGATGCTTTATATGGATTATGCGGCGACTTCGCCGCTATATAATGAAGTCGTAGATACGATTGCCGAAGTGATGAAGCGTTATTACGGCAACCCGTCTTCGATTCACCGGCTAGGCGTGGAAGCGGAAAATGTGCTGAAAAGCGCAAGATCGCTTCTTGCGTCTTCGCTTGGCGCGGAACCTTCGGAGATCATTTGCACCTCCGGCGGGACCGAGAGCAATAATTTGGCGATCAAAGGCATAGCCTATGCCTATCGGCATCGGGGAATGCATCTCATTACCACCGCGATTGAACATCCGTCGGTTCAAGAAGTGTTTGCACAGTTGGCGGAGGAAGGCTTCCGCGTAACGGTGCTGCCGGTTACGGCGGATGGCTATGTGAGACCGGAAGATGTGCAAGCCGCGATCTGCGAGGATACGATTCTCGTCAGCGTGATGTATGTGAATAATGAAGTGGGCACGATACAGCCCATCCAGGCGATCGGCCGGCTGCTTGCGGCGTATCCCAAAATCGCTTTCCACGTCGACGCCGTTCAAGGCTTCGGCAAGCTGCCGCTGAATCCGAAGGCGTGGGGCATCGATCTGATGAGCGCTTCTGCGCACAAGTTTCGCGGCCCGAAGGGCGTCGGCTTCTTGTACTGCCGCGAGGGGCTGGGGCTGCGGCCTTTGCTCGCAGGCGGCGGTCAGGAGCGCGGCGTACGCTCCGGCACGGAGAACGTGCCGCTCATCGTCGGCATGGCCAAGGCGCTGCGGCTGACGCTGGAGGGGCAGGCGGACAAGCTAGCGCATGTAAGGCGGCTCAGCCGCCAGCTCACTGCAGGGATCGCGGAGATCCCCGAGCTGGTCGTCACTTGTCCGCAGGACGATCCGGAGCGAATGGCTGCGCATATTGTGCATTTTACGTTTCCGGGGATGAAGGCGGAAGTGGTGGTACATGCGTTCGAGCAGCGACATATTTTCGTCTCGACCAAATCGGCCTGCGCTTCGGGGGAGTCCGAGCCGAGCGGGGTGCTGCTTGCGATGGGACGACCGCGTGAGCAGGCCATTAGCGGAGTGCGCGTGAGCTTGTCGGAGACGCATCAGGAAGCGGATGTTGCGCTGTTCCTGAAGGAACTGCGAAGCATTGTGAAGGAGCTTTCTCCAATGAGAAGCGGCGGGTCAAGCAGAAGGGGGAGAGGGCAGCAATGAGACCGGATTGTTACATCTTGCGATTTGGCGAAATGATGCTGAAAGGGAAGAACCGCAAACGGTTTGAAGACAGTGTCATGAAGCAAATTCGCAAAGTATTGAGCGGGTGGCCGGATGCGAGGTATATTCTTGAGTTTGGACGCGTATATGTGGAGCTAGGGGATCAGACGGCGTATGAAGGAGCGCCTGCGCATCTTCAGCGTGTTTTTGGACTGGCTTCGTACAGTCCTGCTTATCACGCGTCGATGGATGTGGAAGCGATTCAGGCGAAAGCGCTGCAAATTATGCAGGCTTTGCCCACAAAGCCTGCAACATTTAAAGTGACGGTTCGTAGAGTGAATAAGGCTTTTCCATTGGATTCACAGCAGATGAATTATCATGTTGGGGGCTATGTGCTTGAGGGGATGCCGGGTCTGAACGTGGATGTCCGCAATCCGGAGGTTGAATTGCGAGTCGAGATTCGGGAAGACCGCGTCCTGCTGTATGCGGAAGTGATTCCCGGCGCTGGCGGCTTTCCGGCCGGTACGAACGGACGAGCGCTGCTCATGCTTTCCGGCGGTATCGACAGTCCTGTCGCCGGTTGGATGGCGCTGCGCAAAGGACTAGCGATCGAAGCGATTCATTTTCACAGCTATCCGTACACGAGCGAGCGCGCCAAGGAGAAAGTAATGGAGCTGGCGCATCAGCTTGCCGGGTACACGAACCAGATCAAGCTTCACCTGGTGCCGTTCACAGAAGTGCAGACGTCCATTCACGGGGCGTATAAGGACAATCTATTGGTGACGCTGATTCGCAGAGCGATGTACCGGATCGCGGAAAAGATCGCCGAGCGCGAGGGACTGGGCGCTTTGGTCACCGGCGAAAGCCTCGGACAAGTTGCGAGCCAGACGCTGCCGAGTCTGCAGGCCATCGGCCGGGCGGTTACGCTGCCGCTGCTGCAGCCGCTCATCATGATGGACAAGCAAAGCATTATCGAGCACGCCGAAGCGATCGGCACGTTTCCGATTTCGATTTTGCCCTATGAGGATTGCTGTTCCTTGTTCTTGCCGCCGTCGCCGAGCACGAATCCGAATCTCAGGGTTGTCGAGAGGATTGAGGATGCGATGACGTTCCTGCCGGAGCTGCTGGACAAGGCAGTGCAGGAGACCGAGACAATTACGATTGTTCATGGCAAATGGAAACCGAACGAGGAATCGCACGCTCATTTATTTTAAACCAATGCGCTTTAGGGGGCTTTGACTGGTATGCTTGATGCATTGCTGCTTTTTTTGCAAATTATGTTGATTAATATTGTGCTTAGCGGGGATAATGCGGTCGTCATTGCGCTTGCCAGCAAAAATTTGCCGCTCGAGGACCGAAAGAAAGCCATTTGGTGGGGAGCCTTCGGAGCGATCGCGCTGCGTCTCGTCTTAACGTTGGTGGCGGTCGCGCTGTTGGACATCCCGTTCATTCAGGCCGGCGGATCGATTCTGCTGATGTATATTGCGATTAAGCTGCTTACCGATGATGAGGACCATTCCGATGTCAAGCAGGCGAGCTCGCTCGGCAAAGCGGTCTGGACGATTATTGTGGCTGACTTTGTTATGAGTCTGGACAACGTGCTTGCGATCGCGGCCAAAGGGAACGGCAATACGACGGTCATCATTCTGGGGATTGGACTCAGTATTCCGATTATTATTTGGGGAAGCACGATGGTGATGAACCTCCTGCACAAATTTCCGATTCTCATCTATATTGGCGCAGGCATTCTCGGATATACGGCCGGGGAAATGTTTGTGAAGGACGAGAAGATGATCGATTGGTTTTTACACGATTACGAATTCCTGCATACGTGGATTCCGATTCTCGCGGCAGCGGTCGTTATTTTGGCCGGGGTGCTGACGAAACTGAGCAAAAGGAAAAAAGCGTAGTAAAAAGAGAGACGAGATGTCCAAATCTTGTCTCTCTTTTTTTGCGTGTCTCGCCGGCTACCGCGGCTTCTGACCGGACGCCCTGGCCCTCGACAGCTTCTGCGCGTGCAGCCAAAACGAGCAACCATAGACGACCAGGAACAGGACGATCAGTCCTGTTGACAGACGGTACATCACGGCGTAGCTGCCGATGGCGTGCGCGATGCCGCCGAGGAGCATGGCGCCAAGGCCGATGCCGAGATCGTTCGCGGAGAAGAACGTGCCGTTCGCTGCGCCGCGTCGGTAAGGTGCCGCTCGCGCGATCGTCCATGCCTGCAGCGCCGGCTGCAGCGAGCCGAAGCCGATGCCATAACAGAGCGCGGCCCCGGCGAGAGAGGCGTTCGAATGGGCGTAGGAGAGCAACCACAGCCCCGTGCAGGTGAAGATTGCGCCGGGGACGAGCACCCACGCGGGGCCTTTGCGATCGAACAGGACTCCAGTGAGGGGACGGACGATCAGTACCATGGAGGCGTTGCAAAGGAAAAACAGCCCAACGTTTGGAATACCGGCTTCTTGCCCATACAAGGTAATGAAGGTCACGATGCCGCCGTAACAGATCGCGGTCAGCAGCAGCAGCGCCGAAGGCAGCAGTGCGGTTCGCTCCCACAGTCGGTCGGTGAAGCGCTGAACGGCTTGTTCGGCTGCGCGGAACTGCGGCCGCTCATAGCGGATGAAGAGTGAGCAGAGCACGGAGAGCAGGGCCAGTCCGGTGGAGACGATCAGCACGGTGTGAAAGCTGTAGGTTTGCATCACCCATAAGCCGGTAAGCGGACCGCTCGCCATGGCGAGTGTGTTCGATAAGCCGTAATAGCCCATGCCTTCGCCGCGGCGCTCCGGCGGGATAATGTCGGCGATGACCGTGCCGAGTGAGGTCGTCGACAGCCCCCAGCCGATGCCGTGAACGAAGCGGGCGGCGAGAATAAGGGCGGCTGCGGCCAGGAACGAGTAACCGGCGATGGTCAATGTGCAGATGGTCAATCCGACCAACAGCACATGCTTGCGGCCTAGCGAGTCAAGCGCCCGGCCAGCAAAAGGTCGGGTCAGTAAGGAGGAGATGGTGAAGATCCCGATCACCAAGCCGATCTGAACTTCATCGCCGCCAAGCTGGGATAAATAAGCGGGAATGGTCGGAATCAGCATCTGAAAGCTGAAAAAAAGCAGCAGGTTAGCTAGTGACGTGGTGACAAAAGCTTTGGTCCAAAGCGGCTTGCGCTGTGCTGAAGCCGTATTAGCGGTTTGTTTCATGCATCCTCCCAGGTGCTGCGAATGGCAGAATCTGCGCGCGCTAGGAAATGTAGCGGGAACCGCTTTTAGTATGTCCAAGGGGAAGGGAATGAACGCACAGTTGGCAGCGATATCACCTAGGGCGTGTCTGAAAACCCGTTCCGAGGGCAGCAGACTCGCCCTAGCAATTTCTCAAGAAGTAAGCTACACTGTTTGTAAAAGAGTGTCGATTTGCGCTCTTTTCTGATCTGTCATGCGGGAGGAGATAATTCATGGCAAGAAATCGGTATACGATCGGCATTTTATTTATCGCGGTGGCTGTCCTGCTGCTTCTGGGCAAGCTGGGCGTGTTCCATCTGCTGTTTTCCTTCTTTTGGCCGCTGGTTGTGCTGGTGCCGGGCTTGTTGTTTCATTATTTTTACTTCAATCGCACGCTGCCCGCAGCGGTATTGGTCCCGGGAGGCATTCTCACGACGTACGGCGTGATGTTTTTTTATTGCAACATTTTTGGTTGGGGAGCAATGAGCTATTTATGGCCGGGCTTCATTCTCGGTATCGCGATCGGACTGTATGAACTGTACTTATATGACCGAGGCAGCGACCGTTCGATTTGGATTGCGGCGCTCGTGCTGGGTGTGCTGTCGGCCGTATTTTTCACCATCACCTTGCTCGTCAAACTCGGGATTTATATTATCGCGCTGATTCTCGTAATTGCCGGGTTGGCGATGATTTTCCGTAAGCGCAAACTTTGGTAAAGCAGCCAATCGGATCGCAAAATTTTTGTGGAGATGCGGTTTTACCTTGCATAAAGTCGAACTTCTGCGTATAATAAGTTTAAATGTCAAGCGTCGGCGCTTTTGTCCGACGCTTATTTTGTGGACAGAGACGAAAATTTATAGGGTAGAGAGGGTTTGAATTCATGCACGCAAGAGAAAAGCTTCGCAATATCGCGATTATCGCACACGTTGACCACGGGAAAACAACACTCGTCGATAAATTGCTGCAACAATCCGGAACGTTCCGCGACAATGAAGCGGTCCAAGAGAGAGCGATGGACTCCAACGATCTGGAAAGAGAACGCGGCATCACCATTCTAGCCAAAAATACGGCCATTAATTATAAAGATTTCTTGATTAATATCGTAGATACACCTGGACACGCCGACTTCGGCGGTGAAGTAGAGCGGATTATGAAAATGGTAGACGGTGTATTGCTCGTCGTTGACGCATTCGAAGGTACAATGCCGCAAACGAAATTCGTATTGCGTAAAGCGCTGGAAAGCAACTTGAAGCCGGTTGTTGTCGTGAACAAAATCGACCGTCCGAACGCCCGCCCTGCGGAAGTTGTGGACGAAGTGCTTGACTTGTTCATCGAGCTCGGCGCTTCCGATGAGCAGCTTGATTTCCACGTCGTGTACGCATCTGCTTTGCAAGGAACGTCCAGCTTGGATCCTGAAAAGCAAGATGCCAACATGGAAGCGATCTACGAGACGATCGTTAACCACATTCCACATCCGACGGAAGATACGGAACAACCGCTGCAATTCCTTGTCACGCTGATGGACTACAATGAATACTTGGGCCGTATCGGTGTTGGCCGCGTTAACCGTGGGAAAATCCGTCAAGGTCAAAGCGTTGCGGTCATGACGCGCGAAGGCGGCACGAAGCAAGCGCGGATCGAGAAGCTGTTCGGCTTCAACGGTCTCAAGCGGATAGAAATTGAAGAAGCGGGCGCTGGCGACATCATCGCCATTGCCGGTATCAAAGATATTAACATCGGTGAAACGGTCGCAGATCCAGCGAATCCGGAAGCACTGCCAGTCCTGAAAATCGACGAGCCGACGCTGCAAATGACATTCCTTGTGAACAACTCTCCGTTCGCAGGCCGCGAAGGGAAATGGGTTACATCGCGTAAGCTGCGTGATCGTTTGTTCAAAGAGCTGGAAACCGACGTTTCCCTGCGTGTGGAAGAAACGGACAGCCCGGATGCGTTTGTTGTTTCCGGCCGCGGCGAGCTGCATTTGGGGATTTTGATCGAGAACATGCGTCGTGAAGGCTTCGAGCTGCAAGTTTCCAAGCCGGAAGTTATCATTCGTCAAATCGACGGGCAAAAAATGGAGCCAATCGAGCGTCTGATCATTGACGTGCCGGAAGACAGCATGGGCGCCGTTATGGAAAGCCTCGGTTCCCGCAAAGCGGAAATGGTCAACATGATCAACAACGGCAGCGGCAACGTCCGTCTGGAGTTCTTAATCCCGGCGCGCGGTCTGATCGGCTACAGAACGAACTTCCTGACGCTGACACGCGGTTACGGTATTATGAACCATGCCTTTGACAGCTATGGGCCATACCTTGGCGCGAACGTAGGCGGACGTCATGAAGGCGTACTCGTTTCCAGCGAGACTGGCGTATCGACGCTGTACGGCATTTTGTCCGTTGAAGATCGCGGCATTCTGTTCGTTCATCCGCAAACGGAAGTATACGAAGGCATGATCGTCGGCGAGCACACGCGCGATAACGACATCATCGTGAACATCTGTAAGGAAAAAGCGGTCAACAACATCCGTTCCGCGAATAAAGAAGAAACGGTCAAAATGAAGACGCCACGTCTCCACTCTTTGGAGCAGGCGCTGGAGTACTTGAACGACGACGAGTATTGCGAAATTACGCCAAAATCCGTTCGTCTGCGTAAAAAAATCTTGAACAAGAGCGAGCGCGAGCGTGCGGAGAAGCACCGTAAAATGGCGGAAGCGAATGCTTAATTGCTGTCACATGATGTTCAAAAATTGGGAAATGCCGGCTTGTGTGCCGCATTTCCCTTTATTTATTTCGCCATTTGAGAGATAATGGGGACTAGGATTGTTTTTACCACGAGAGAGAAATGGAGTGTTCCAGCGTTGGGTGCATTGAATGAATGGTTAGCCAATCACTTGCTGATTACGTATTTGCTTATTTTTGTCTTCATGTCGTATGTCTATAATAAAGTGTTTCGCACTCGCAAGTTGCCGGTGCTGAAAGCGGCCATTGTGTACGTGCTAATGGCGATCGGCTCCGTGATGCTGCTTGTTTTCCAAATTGTCGGCTTGCCGATTGTACTCTGTCTGACGGTGGCGATTGCGTTGATGTTCCTGGTTCGCGTTCGATATTTTATCGAGAAGCGCAGCGGCAATCGACCAACTTAACGAGAATGCTTCGAAAGGGGCCCAGGGATGAACGCTTACTGGTTTACTCCGATCACGCACTACGAACCGCTTGTTTTGGGCGCAGAGCGCCTTAGGTTGGCAGATGACGATGCACTGGCTGCGCTGCGTACATGGGCGGGCGCCCGGCATCCCCGGCTGCTGCCGATGTTCAAGGCGAGTCTGCTGCTGAGCGACGACGAAGACTTTTGCGGCCTAGACGACGCAGAATTTGTTCTAAGTGCGGAGGGGGCGATCGTGTTTGATGGAAAGCCCTTTCATTTATCGCACTGCGCAGAAGCGTTTCTGGACCGTCTGCTGACGCGCCCGGAGGTGCTGGAACTGCTGGCGGCTGCGAACGATTGGCCGAAGGAGCATGAGGAATTGGTTCAGCTTTGGCGGCAATGGGTTGAAGCGGGCTTTGACCTCGTACTTTTCAGAGAGGACGGGATGGGATGAAAGAGCAGGATGCTTTTTTCAATTGGTTGCAAATGCACATTGTAGCGGAAGCGCGGCCTGACGATGGGGCTGCCAAGGAGACGCTAGACTTTTTCGAGATGATTTTGACGGAGGATCACAGGGTTAGCGGGCTAGACGTAGAGATCGCTGAGGAGCGCGACCTCGTCGTTATTCGCTATGTCCAGCAGGGCGAAGCGAAGTCAGTGCAATTTGATTTGGAAAGCGCGGCAAAGCTTTTGGAAGACATCCGATCCAATCCGGTTTACAACAATCAATAACATCGTTGTCATGCTTGTGAGGGCCTCCATTGGAGGTTCTTTTTGCACATGGCGGAAGTATAAATACTCGAAGCCGGGACATATCTTCGCCGCGGCGGCGTAAACTTATGTATATCCGCCATTTCAACATGAAAAAAAGGAGTGCATTCGCCGCATGAAAATAGATACATAAAGGTGGAACGCTTGCCACCGGCTATGCTATACTGTAAGTGTAAGGAGCGTTTTCATCCCCTATTTAGGAGGCGCAAACGTTATGGACGATCACCTAACAGGTCTACGACCTCAGCTATGGACGACTCATGGCGCCGCTATGTTCCCTAAAACGAATATGATCGAGCTTGCTGATGCCGAGTTTGCGCGTTTTTACTCGGGCAAGTTTTTGATGCGATAAAAAAGCCTTGATCTGCGTATGCAGACAGGCTTTTTATCATCTTCTCCGACTTATCGCGCGCCGGTATCGCGGCCCACATTGTTCGTTTCAACATCACGCGGCTCCCGAATGTCGCGGGGCAGCTGAGGCATGACGCGCCCAACGATGTCGGCCATTTGCTCGGCAAAGCCTGTTACGGGTCTTCCAGCCCGAATGTTATCCCGGATGTTGCGCAGGCGCTGGTCTAAATCCATGTCGGCCGTCACGATCGCATTTACGCCATAAGGATCTTTTTTGAGCGCTTCGGCGACCGAATATTTCACGGTACCGACCTTGGAGCGGTCGAGATCCTTCTTAATGTTAATGCCGACAACCGCTGTATTGCCGAAGACGACGCAATGCGCACTTTCAACTTGTGGGATAGAGCTTGCCAAGTTTTCCAAACGTTCTGCAACGGCCTTCGGGTCCTTGATCTCAAGCTTCTGCGGAGCGATTTGTTGAACTTTGATTTGCTTTTGAGTCGTATCTTGAGAGGAGGCACCACTTTTCGGCGCTTGGCTGCAGCCTACCGCGAGGGTAGCAATCAGTAAATAAACCCCTATTAGTCTCACCAGAATCGATCCTTTCTTCCTTTGCATTCGCGCTTAGTTTGTCCTGCGCGGTTAGGTTGTATGTATGTATAGCATATAACCAATGATCTAACGCCAAATCTGGGAGGGGACACACCAATGAAAAAAATTTACGTGCTGGATACGAATGTACTGCTTCAAGATCCGAATGCTTTGTTCGCATTTGAAGATAATGAAGTGGTCATACCCGCCGTGGTGTTGGAAGAGATCGATTCGAAGAAACGAAATGCGGATGAAATCGGTCGGAATGCGAGGCACGTCTCGAGATTATTAGATGGCTTGCGGGTAAAAGGAAACTTATCCAACGGCATCACGCTCGAGCACGGCGGCAGCATTAAAGTGGAGCTCAATCACCGCAGCTTTGCCAAGCTGCAGGATACATTTGCCGAACTAACTAACGATAATCGCATTCTTGCGGTTGCGCTCAATTATCATTTGGAAGAACAGGAAACCGATCAGCCGCGCCCTGTCGTGATCGTCAGCAAAGATACGCTTGTACGTATCAAAGCCGACGTACTGGGCATTCCGGCGCAGGATTACTTGACGGACCGTATTGTTGCCCAAACCGACATGTATACCGGGAATATTACGCTCTATGTGCATCCTTCCATCATCGATGAGTTTTACACCTATCGCTTTCTGAACGTCACGTCTTTGAATCTCGGCTATATGCTGCACCCGCATGAGTTTGTGATTCTGAGGGACGAACTCGGCTCCTCCAAATCCGCGCTGCTCAAGGTGACACCGGACGGCAAGAAGCTTGAACCGCTGTATATGAGCAACGATCCGATCTGGGGCATTGCCGCCCGCAACGCCCAACAGCGCATGGCATTGGAGCTGCTGCTCAATGATGACATTCCGTTGGTGACGCTCACCGGTAAAGCGGGAACAGGGAAAACGCTGCTCACGCTTGCGGCAGGTCTTATGAAAATCGAGGATGACCGCAAGTACAAGAAGCTGCTTATTGCAAGACCGGTCGTGCCGATGGGCAAGGATATCGGGTATTTGCCAGGGGAGAAGGATGAGAAGCTGCGGCCGTGGATGCAGCCGATTTACGACAATCTCGAGTATCTATTCGATACGAAGAAGCCGGGAGACATTGAGAAAATATTGGCCGGGCTCGGCAGTATTCAAGTCGAGGCGTTGACGTATATTCGCGGCCGTTCGATTCCTGGTCAATTCATCATCATCGATGAAGCGCAGAACTTGTCCAAGCACGAGGTGAAAACGATCGTATCCCGGGTTGGGGAAGGTAGTAAGATCGTGCTGTTAGGCGATCCGGATCAGATCGACCATCCGTATCTGGATGCGTCCAGCAACGGTCTCACCTACGTGGTCGAGCGGTTCAAGCAAGAAGGCATCAGCGGTCACGTAACGCTGGAGCGCGGTGAACGCTCGCATCTCGCTCAGTTGGCGGCCGACTTGCTGTGAAAATGTAGAAAAGCCCGCACGCCTCGTGATTCAGAGGCATGCGGGCTTTCTTCCGTTTACGGCAACAGCTCAATACTGCAGCGATAGGCTTTCGCGATACCGTGCACCAGCTCTTCGAGCTGGCCGTCCACGATATAAACATCATGACCGCGCTCTGTGTAGAGCGCGATCAGATGCTCTTCGATTTGCAGGGCGGCCTGATCGACGTCCGCCTGGTCGCAGCCTTCCGCGAAGCGGAAAGCTGTCACGATTTTATCATAGACATAGTTGTGCTCTGCGCGGCTCGTGAAGCCGTAATCGTCAAACAACTCGGTCAGCTCCGCGTCAGGAGCGAGCAAACGCAGCTTCATGACGGACGTCTCGATGCCAAAATCTTTCATCACCGCAAGTACGGCCTGCTGTTGCGATTCATTATCCACGATCAGCAGTTCTTTATCCCGGTCAAACAGCTGGGCTTTGCCAGCCAACGCTTTCACGATTTGCGCGTAAAAGCCGGGGAGTTTTCCTTCGGGAAGCTCCATGGCGATCCCAATTTTTGTTTCCATGCCTATTCCTCGCTTTGTGAGTGGTATCCGTCTAGTTTACAAGGATAGTTTCAATTTTACAACGATCAGCCCTTTTCTCATCTCAACCTGGGTGACATCAAGCTGGGAGATGAACTTCTTCGGAATAAAACCGAGCTGAAAATCCTTGGAGAAGTCGGCGATCGTCGTATCCGGCAATTGATAGCCGTTGAATTGCAGTTTGTTCACCGTGAAGCGGACTTCATTCATGTCCGGCTGCTGGACGAGGTCGAACTTGCCTTCGATGGCGATGTCAACGTCGTCTTTTTTCCCTTTAGCCGTAATGTAGCCTTCCTCAAACGTAAAGCTGAGATGTTTAAGCAGATCGCTTTTCGCGTACAAATAGTTGTTGAAATCGGTGTCGCCCATTTGTATAAGCAAATTTTTCGGATTGGACAGGTCCATATATTTGCTGTCTTTGGCCAGAAATTGCGGAAGTTCGCGGAACCCCTGGGATAAACTGTCGAGATACTCTCTCACTACAGGAATCCCTTTTTCCTTCCAGTCGTCGTTCAGACTCTTGATCTGCGACGCAATGGCTTCCGCCTGTGTACTGGCTGCGAGCTGGCGGTCCAGCTCTTCCTGAAGCTTGACCAACCGCTCGCGCTGCGTTAAATAGTTGGCTTTGGTCTCTTGCAGCTTTGCGCGGGACTTCGTGAGGTCGTCCTGGAGGCTTGTCAGCTTTTTGACCGAGTCGGTATATGTATTCAGCGCATGGTGGTCGTTGCGTACGATCATTTGCAAATATTCAAACATCCGCAAGGCGTCGGTAAAGGATCGAACGGAGAATAGCATCATCCAGATCGAATCCCGCTCGCCGGTATAATAAGCGCGAAGCACTTTGCCGGCATGCTTGCGTGTGGTATCGACTTGTCCCTGTTGCTTGTCGATATTGCTTTCGTTTTGTTTGATTTGTTCGCCGATCGCGGCGTCCTGATCGTTTAGCCGAGCGACTTCTTTGTCGATTTCAAAAATGGTCAGCCCTTTTTGAACAAGCTCTTGCGTCTCTGTATCTGTCGGCGCTGTGCCTTCGGCCGAGGCTGCTGCTGGCGGCAGCGCGAGCTGTGCGGCTAATAGAATGGATACCAGCGTGGCTCTAAGTTTTGACGTCATGGCTTGTGCTCTCCCCCTATGGATAGATTATCATATTTCTATTAATTGAAGCACAAAAAAATACTTACCTCTGGGGGGAGGTAAGTATTTCTCGCCAATCGGTCGCTATTTTTTCGTTGCAGGCGCGAGGAATTTCAAGATATCCTCGAAATTTTTGGCCTTAGCCGGCACTTCACGGGTCAGCGGCGTATTCTGGTTAATTGCATCAAATGCTTGATGCAGGATGACATGACTTTCTTGCGGCTTGCCATCCACCGTCAAGAGGAACGTAAGGTCGAGCGACTGATCACGGGCAAAGCCTTGGTCGTCAATGGCGAGGGCGATTTTGCCTGGCGCTTTGAGTTGCAGGCCGTTCTTCTGGAACTGCTCCGCTTTATCGGCCGTCAAGAGGCCGTTGGTTTGCAGTGTGGAGAGGAACTCCGGCATTTTGGCCTGTATCGCGGTGTTGATTTCCTTTTCATTCTTATTGGTCAGCTCAATCGTAATCGATTTCGCCGATGTGCCGTCTTTCAGCTTGATCGGATCGTTCGCTTCTTTAAACCATTTGGCATCCAGGCCGTCCAACACGAGTTTGCTCATCGCCGTCGTCACCTGCGGCGTATTTTTCAAAGTATCGGCATTCAGCGGACCGGTGCTGCCGGCACTTAATTTTTGCAGATCCAAGGCGAAAAACTCATCGGTCCCTTTATTCAGGGCTGGTATATTAAAATACATTTTGCTATCTTTAATTAAAATAGGAATCTCAAACGGGGATGTTGAGCCTTTCGGCGTAATCTGCAAATCTGTCTGATACTGCAGCGGGTCCAGGTTGGAGATGCCTTTCCAGGTAATCGTGCTTTCCTTCACCAGAGACAGCAGCTCGTTCGTAAGCGGATTGGCCGATTTGAGCACGTCGTTCCCGATTGAAAGCGTCGTGCTTCCCTCGAACGTATACGATTTCATTTCGGATTGCTTGGTAAGTGATTGCTGCACAGTCTCCTTAACTTGCGTGTTATCGGTACAAGCCGTTAACGAAACCAGGCTGAGCGTAGTTAAAGCTGCGCCGGCGATCCATTTTTTTGACATGCTGGATGTTCGCTCCTTCCGTAAATCCTTATTCATTATAATGGTTTCCCGCGCATTTGTCTTTAAGTAAACAATTGGAGGGGCATACTTGATGTCGCATATCGCACAAGACATGACGTTCGTATTAATAGAAGCCATGCAAGCGGATCCGAGAGGATGTATTTCTTTTCACGATTACATGCAGTTATGTTTATATCACGAAACGCAGGGGTACTACCGACAAAGCCGCGAAAAAATCGGCAAGAGCGGCGATTTCTATACAAGCTCTTCCATCGGGACAGTGATGGGCGAGATGATTGCGCAGTGGTTGTGTTCACAAATCAGGCATGAACCTGAGACACCGCTTCACCTGGTTGAATGGGGTGGAGGGAACGGCCGCATGGCGCTGCATGTGCTGGATGACATACGGCGGGCGGAGCCGAATATCTACGAGCGCCTCCGGTATACCATGGTAGAGTCTTCTCCCTATCATCGCGACTTGCAGCGGGAAACGCTCAGCGCACACAGTGGGAAAGTCGTTTACACGGACGGTGAGGACTGGCTTGCCGAGCCGCCGCAGAAACACGTATATGTACTGGCTAACGAACTGCTGGACGCCTTTCCGGTGCATCGGCTGCAGTATCGAAAGGGCGACTTTTTGGAATCTCACGTCGCTTGGAGCGAGCAGGGTCAAGCCTTCACCGAACTTTGGCTGCCGGATGTAGAACGCCGAGTGTTAGACGCGGCGAAGCGGTTGAAAGTTCAGTGGCAGGAGGGACAAATTGTCGAAATCAATCTGGCCGCGGAAGATTGGATCGCGGATGTCGCACGGCGGATGGCCGGCGGTGCGCTGTTGATCATCGACTACGGTGACCGCGAGGAAGAGTTGTATGCTGCGCATCGCAAGCTGGGTACACTGATGTGCTATTACCGTCACCAGGCGCATAGCGATCCGTTCCTTCATCCCGGGGAACAGGATTTGACGGCGCATGTGGATTTCTCGCAATGCCGCGCGGTCGCGGAGGCGAATGGACTGGTGCCGGCGCCGCTGCAAACGCAGCGCGAATTCCTGGTTGCGCAAGGGATCCTGGAGAAACTGCAAGCGCATTATGATCCGAACCCGTTCAGCGAAGTGTCCAAACGGAATCGATCCATTCGGCAGCTGCTGCTAAGCGATGGCATGAGCGAGTTATTCAAAGTGTTCATTGCGACCAAATCATAGCTTCGCCATGCAAAAAAGGTGAGTCGGCATGAAAACCGATTCACCTTTTTGGTTTGTCCACGAGAATAAGGGATTAGACCGTCATTTTGAAAAATGACCAATACGTAAATCCGCTAAAGGAAAGAATCATGTATCCCCAGAACAACAATATGTACGTTCTCTCAGACAAACGCATATACCCTAGAATCACGAATACAGCAGTTTGAAAAAAGAAAATCAGAGACATTGGTATCATATCGCCTGCCAAGCTCATCAATGCGATAGCAAGTGTCCAGAATCCAAGCACTCGAAACATGCGATCCATCTCGTAACATCCCCCTCTCATACCACGTTGCACGTTAACTACACCACATTATACCTTTTGATGGAAGTGGTGTAAACCGTCAAACCGTGACGAAATTGCAAACATTTCTTGGGCTAAGGCTAGTATGCCATTTTATGCGCATTTCATGTATGAGGGCCTAAAAAAATGGCAATACCATTTAGTATCAAATAGATTCTATGAACTCTAGTATGGGCATAGAAATAGTAATAATGGCACGAATCAATTCAACTTGTGACTGAACAATTGATTCCTCTATAGGTTGCAGCTGTAAATAGGCGAACGTTAAGCAGCACGGGTGACGGGTCCCTATACTATCGTTAGGAGGTTTGACCTTATGTCGGCAATTAGACAAGATGCTTGGAGCGACGAAGACGACTTGATTTTAGCGGAGTTGACATTGCGTCATATCCGGGAGGGCAGCACGCAATTATCTGCGTTTGAAGAGGTCGGGGAGCGCATTGGCCGCACCGCGGCAGCTTGTGGTTTTCGGTGGAATAGTTTTGTTAGAAAAAAATATGAGGCGGCGATTCAGATCGCCAAGGCCCAACGTCAAAAACGGACGCAGCAGAAAAAGCATGCGCCGGTTTCCATCTCAGGAGCGTCCTCCATCGGTTTGTTGGAAAGCTCGGAGCTTGCGGTGAATAAGAATGAAGGATTTACGGAAGAAACACTGTCCATCGACGCGGTGATTCGGTTCCTGAGACAGTGGAAGACCACCTATCAAGACATGAATCGTCATATTAAATCGCTTGAGAAAGAGCTCCAGGAAAAAGAAGAAGAGCTCGATAGACTTGGCAGAGAAAACAACAAGCTCAATAAACAAGTAAATGAAGTGGAAACGGATTATCGCGTGGTCAACGATGATTATAAAGCGCTGATTCAAATTATGGATCGAGCCCGGAAAATGGCCTTTCTCGTGGAAGAAGAAGAAGAGGAGAAGCCTCGCTTCAAGATGGATGCGAACGGGAATTTAGAAAGAGTAGAATAGTTTTGCTTATCTCAAGCCTCAGTCAAGGTCCAGTGCCTTGGCTGGGGCTTTTGGTTTGCTCGCCGGTTTCGTATAATGAAAGGAAGAACAAGGGGGTTGCTCGTATGCGCATGACAATTATCGGAGGAGGGTCGCTGGGCTTGTTATTTGCCGCGAAACTCGTACCTCTCTGCAAGGGACTGACGTTGATTGCAAGAACGCGGGAGCAGGCGGAGACGCTTGCGCAGGGAGGGATTGCGATTCAGGAGATGAGCGGAGAGCGAAGAATAGTTTCACATACTGACATCTCGATTGAATGTTATAACGGCAGTGCAGATGAAACCGTACAGGGGCTTCGCAACGCTGATTATGTACTGCTGATGCTGAAGCAGCCGGCTATTACGGAGACGCTATTAGCGCGCCTGCAATCGGAGCTTGCTCCGCAAGCCTGTCTGATCTGTTTTCAAAACGGAATCGGTCATGAACATAAAGTCATCGGAGCGCTAGGCGCGGGTCGTGTGTTATTTGCCGTTACAACGGAGGGGGCCAAACGCGAAGGAGGCACGGCGGTTCGGCATACCGGGCACGGGGTGACCTATATCGGAGGGTTAACGTCTGAAATGAACGATAACCTGCTGCAGCGGCATTGTTCGCTAAAAGAAGTGCTCTTGCAAGCAGGATTTCAAGCGGACTTGTCGAAAAATATGGAGGAGCGCATCTGGAATAAGTTGGCGATCAATTGCGTGATTAATCCGCTTACTGCGATTCTCAAGGTAACCAACGGACAACTGCTGGATACAGCGTGGACGCGTTCCTTGATGGCGGACTTGTTCCGCGAAACAAGCGAAGTTGCCGAGGCGTATCATGTTTCGCTTGCGCAAGATTTGTGGACGACGATTGTACAGGTGTGTCAAGCGACGAGCGCGAATCACTCCTCCATGCTGCAGGATGTGCTTGGGGGCCGTCCGACCGAGATTGATTATTTGAATGGAAGTTTGGTGAGCATGGCCGGGAAAGCGGGGCTGGCGCTGCCGAATCATAATATGGTATATCGCCTTGTCAAAGCGATGGAAGGATAAAGAAGCGGGTGGTTGAAAGATGATGAACATGTTAGCCGGATTCCTGTCTACACTATACGCGGCGCTTGCCGTTGCTCCGTTTGTAACCTTTGCGGCAATTTGGTTTCTGATCTGGTTCATGCTGAAGGATAAGAAAATGACGACGAGGCTCGCGATGGACATCACGAACTTCTTTTTGCTGGGCTCTGTTTCGTTGATGTGGAATCGGCTGTTTCACACGCAGTTTGGGTTCTGGCTAATTGTTCTCGTTCTATTGATTACATTCGGCATGATCGGCGGGTATCAGACTCGGACAAAGGGGAAGCCCGATTTGATCCGTGTGGGGCGAGTGGTGTGGAGATTCAGTTTTTTGGGATTGTCGGCGCTTTATATTTTATTGTTCATCGTGCACATCGGCAAAAACTTCCTTTTTGCAACCTAGTATCATAATTTTATCAACTTATTTTTAGTTATTTGGAGAAGTTAACGAAAAATTAAGGTGTTGTTTGTAATATTTCTTTGAGATTTGTAGAAAATAACAACGAAAATCGTCTAGATTTTATTGACCGATGGTTGTATAATAAAAAACCGTGAAGGCTTTTTTTAATCTGTTTTTAACAAATGGTAAATTAATTGTGGACAATCCTTCCTGATATGTTATAATTCCTTGCGTAGACTCTAGTAAATTTTTTTACCAGAGATATAGGTTAGATAATATAACATAAGAAAAACGGTTTCATTGTTACTTGGGTGCATGGTGTAAGGTTTGCGTCATAAATGCTTGCAAAACACCTGACCATAGATGGCTAGATATACATAATTTTAAAGGAGGAGTTTTTATGAAAGCGACAAAGTGGGTATCAACAGCAGTAGCATTAACACTGATGGGCAGCGTAGTCGTTGCTTGCGGCAAGAATGAGGAAACTCCGTCCGCATCCCCATCCGGCGGTGCGGCTGGCACGACAGCTCCAGCGTCCAACAAACCGCAAGAAATCAAAATCAATTTCTCTGCAGAGCCACCGGTTTTGGATAGCTCCAAAACGACAGCTAATGCTGCATTTACAATGCTCAGCGCAGTTAACGAAGGTCTTTACCGTACAGATAAAGACGGCAAAGCCACTCCTGGTCTGGCGAAAGATTTCCCTAAAATCTCCGCTGACGGTTTGACGTACACCATCGACATTCGCGACAACGCAAACTGGTCTGATGGACAACCTGTTAAAGCACAAGACTTCATATATTCTTTCAAACGCACACTAGACCCAGCAACGAAAGCGCAATACAGCTTCGTAGTTGCTTGGATCAAAGGCGGCGAAGCGGTAACGAAGGCGAAAACGCCTGAAGAGGTGAAGAAAGCACAAGACGCGCTTGCTGTTAAAGCAATCAGCGACAAACAGCTTGAAATTACACTTGAAAAGCCGGTTGCCTTCTTTACACAAATGCTTGCTTTCGGCGCTTTCTTGCCGCAACGTGAAGATTTCGTAACGAAAGCCGGCGACAAATACGGCGCTGAAGCTGACAAAGTTATCGGTGCAGGTCCGTTCCTGTTGAGTAAGTGGGATCACGGTCAAACGCTTGAACTTGTTAAAAACGACAAGTACTGGGATGCAGCGAACGTTAAAATTACAAAAGCTACAATCAATATCGTAAAAGACCCTAACACTGGTCTGAACTTGTACGAAACGGGCGCAGCTGACTTGACTGAAATCAACCGCGACCAGTTGACACTGTACAAAGGCAAGCCGGACAATATGCCAAAACCGGAGTTGACAAACTCCTACCTGATGTACCAAACGAAAAAGCAACCTGCGCTTGCGAACAAAAAAATCCGTCAAGCTCTAGGCATGGCGATTGATCGTCAAGCTTATGTCGACACTGTTCTTGCGAACGGCTCTGTTCCTTCCACAGGTCTGGTGCCTGGCGGTACGGCTGACGGTGCTGGCGGCGAATTCCGTAAAACGGCAGGCAACACGCAGCCTCCATTTGACGCGGCAAAAGCTAAGCAATTGTTGGCTGAAGGTTTGAAAGAAGCAGGCCTGACGGCTCTGCCAAAAATGAAAATCAATGCGGATGATACGGAAACTGCGAAGAAATCCCTTGAGTTCATTCTTGCACAGTGGAAGCAAAACCTTGGCTACGAAGCCGAAGCGAACCCAGTTCCGCATGCGCTCCGTATCGAGCTTTCTTCCAAGCATGACTTCGACATCGCACTTTCCCTATGGGGCGCTGACTACAACGATCCAATGACATTCCTGGATATGTGGGTAACCGGCGGCGAGTTCGACGAAGGCGACTACAGCAACCCGCAATACGATGCACTGATCAAACAAGCTCAAACGGAAGTTGATACAACGAAACGCGCTAAAGCATTAGTTGAAGCTGAGAAAATCCTGATGGATGATCAAGGCGTATCCCCACTTTACTTCCGTACTCGCGCTTACCTGAAGAAACCGAATGTTGAAGGCTTGATCCTTCCTTCCTTTGGACAAGAGTGGGAATTGAAATGGGCTTCCATTAAATAAGATGAAGCAGACAAAGAAGGGGCCGTTCGCACCTCGTGTGCGCGGCCTCTTCTAAATGTCTCACCTGTACATTAACAAAGGAGGAGCAATATGGTTAAGTTCATTCTTCGCCGTTTCCTATATGCGCTTATCACGCTATGGCTGATTGCATCATTTACATTTGTCTTGATGAAAAACCTTCCGGGTAACCCGCTCGGGGAAGGTGCGGAAAAAATCCCTAAAGCCACAAGAGATATGTTAATGAAGCAATACGGTTTGGATAAGCCATTGTGGCAGCAGTACTTGACGTTCCTTAACAACATCATCCACGGCGATCTAGGAGCTTCCTTTCAATTTCCTGCTCACAAAGTTACCGACATTATTAAGCAAGCTTTCCCTTCATCACTTGAGCTAGGTTTAATTGCGATTGTGATCGCGATTGTCGTCGGGCTGATACTGGGTATTATTGCAGCACTCAATCACAATAAAGCCGGCGATTACACGGCGATGTTCATTGCGATCGTTGGCGTATCGATTCCGTCCTTCGTTCTGGGTCCGCTGCTTTCCTACTATGTTGGCGTTAAATGGGGCATTCTGCCTGCTGGATTATGGAAAGGCCCAAGCTATAAAGTGCTCCCGGCCATTGCGCTTTCGTTCGGTACCATTGCCATTCTTGCGCGCTTGATGCGTACGTCGATGTTAGATGTACTCAATCAGGATTATATTAAAACAGCGAAGTCGAAAGGCTTGTCCAGTCTTACGGTTGTCGTCAAGCATACGATTCGTAATGCCATATTGCCGGTTATTACGATCATTGGTCCAATATTTGTAAACGTCATCACAGGTACGCTCGTTGTTGAGCAAATTTTCAGTGTTCCTGGCCTTGGGAAACACTTCGTATCTTCCGTGTATTCGAATGACTATACCATGATTTCGGGTTTGACGATTTTTTACTCGGTCATTCTGATTGTCGTCATTTTCATTACGGACATCGTTTATGGTTTTGTAGATCCTAGAATTCGTCTTGGGAAAGGCGGGAAATAATGATGCAAACTCCGCAGGATGCAGCTAACAACTACAAGTTTGCTCCCGTATCCGATAAGAGCTTGGCGAGCGAGGTTATCGTTCGACCTTCGCTGAATTATTGGCAGGACGCTTGGAGACGACTTAAGAAAAATAGACTGGCTATGGCCGGCTTGATTATATTAGTTCTTTTAATCATTCTCGCGATCGTTGTGCCTTTTGTTTCTAGTTATGACTATCAAACGCAAAATTTAAAAATAAAAAATATCGGACCTTCTTCTGAACATTGGTTCGGAACCGACGATTTCGGCCGCGATCTTTGGACGCGTGTCTGGTGGGGAACGCGCATTTCCTTGTTTATCGGGATTGTCGCGGCATTGATTGACTTGGTGATCGGCGTGATTTATGGCGGTATCTCCGCTTACTACGGCGGGAAAGTCGATGAGATCATGCAGCGCTCCATTGAAATCGTCTATGCGATTCCGTTCCTCTTGATCGCGATCCTGTTGATCATGGTCATCGGTTCCGGGATTTCGTCCATCATTATTGCTTACAGCATTACCGGCTGGGTACCGATGGCTCGGCTTGTCCGGGGGCAAATGCTTACGCTGAAAGAACAGGAATTCGTTCTGGCCTCCCGCACACTCGGAGCTTCCCCGATGCGCATCATTATGCGCAGTCTGATTCCGAATGCGCTGGGCATCATTATCGTACAAATTACGTTCGTCGTCCCTTCGGCGATTTTTACAGAAGCGTTCCTGAGCTTTATCGGTCTCGGTGTGAAGCCGCCGCTGGCTTCGCTTGGTAACTTGCTGTCGGACGGCGCGAACTATATTCGTCTGTTCCCGCATCGCCTGATTTTCCCGACGATTATTTTCAGCTTGATTCTCCTGAGCTTCAATCTGCTCGGCGACGGGCTTCGTGATGCGCTTGATCCGAAAATGCGCAAGTAAGAAGGGGTGAATGTTGATGAGCACCAATAACAATTTGCTGGAAGTAAAAGATTTGCGTGTTTCCTTCCGTACGTATGCGGGGGAAGTACAAGCCGTGCGCGGCGTTTCGTTTTCTTTGAAAAAAGGTGAAGTATTGGCGATCGTAGGGGAATCCGGCTGCGGAAAATCCGTTACCGCTCAAACGCTGATGCGTTTGATCCCTTCACCGCCTAGCTATATAAAAAGCGGCTCGATTATTTTTGACGGCAAGGTCGACATTACCAAGCTCTCCAACCGTCAAATGGAGAAAATTCGCGGCTCCGAAATGGGTATGATTTTCCAAGATCCGATGACCTCTCTCAATCCAACGATGAAGATCGGGGATCAAATTACCGAGGGCTTGATGAAGCACCAAGGTCTTAGCAAGAAAGCAGCTCGCGAAAAAGCGATAGAAATTCTTAAACTGGTCGGTATTAACTCGCCGGAAGGTCGGATTCACCAATATCCGCACGAGCTTTCCGGTGGTATGCGCCAGCGTGTCATGATTGCCATTGCACTCGCTTGCTCTCCGAAATTGCTGATCGCGGACGAGCCGACAACAGCCCTCGACGTGACGATTCAAGCGCAAATTATCGAGCTGATGAAAAGCATTTCCGAGAAAACGGAATCATCCATCATTATCATTACGCATGACCTGGGTGTTGTTGCGGAAATGGCGCAGCGCGTCGTGGTGATGTATGCAGGTAAAATTATCGAGCAGGGCACCGTAGACGAAATTTTCTACGAGCCGCAGCATCCGTATACGTGGGGCTTGCTCCGTTCCGTTCCTCGTCTGGACACTAGCAGCGACGAAGAACTCGTGCCGATTCCCGGCACGCCGCCGGATCTATTTGCACCTCCGAAGGGCTGTGCGTTCGCGGCGAGATGTCCTTATGCCATGAATCATTGCTTGGAAGAGGACCCGGAGCATACGATTATTTCCGAGACGCACACAGCTGCTTGCTGGTTGCAGCACCCGGATGCACCTAAGGTTGAACGCCCTGCCGGAGTGGGAGGTAGACAACATGTCTAAGTCTGAGCAACCGATTTTGCAGATCCGCGATATGAAAAAGCACTTTAATCTCGGCAACGGCAAGATTTTGAAAGCCGTTGATAACTTTTCGATCGAGATTAAGCGCGGTGAAACGTTTGGTCTTGTCGGCGAGTCCGGCTGCGGGAAATCCACAGCGGGTCGTACGATCATTAACTTATATAAAGCAACTTCCGGTGAAGTTCTGTTTGAAGGCGAGAACGTTCATGAGCTGAAAGGGAGAAAGCTGAAGGACTTCAATCGGAATATGCAAATGGTATTCCAGGATCCATACGCGTCCCTGAATCCGCGGATGACAGTTGGCAACATTATCGCCGAGGGAATCGATATTCACGGCCTGTATTCCGGCGCGAAACGCAGAGAACGCGTCATGGAACTGCTGCGCGCCGTCGGTCTCAACGACGAGCATGCGAGCCGCTTCCCGCATGAGTTCTCAGGAGGTCAGCGTCAGCGGATCGGGATTGCCCGTGCACTTGCCATCGAGCCGAAATTCATTATTGCGGATGAGCCGATTTCCGCCTTGGACGTATCCGTCCAAGCGCAAGTTGTCAATCTTTTTAAACGTCTGCAAAAGGAAATGGGTTTAACGTACCTGTTCATCGCCCATGACCTTGCGATGGTGAAGCATATATCTGATCGGATCGGCGTGATGTATCTGGGTAACCTGGTTGAAGTTACGACGTCGGAGAATCTATATGCGAAGCCGCTGCACCCGTACACGCAATCTTTGCTTTCCGCGATTCCGATTCCGGATCCGGAGGTCGAACGTTCGCGTCAGCGGATCATTCTGGAAGGCGATGTGCCGAGTCCGCTCAATCCGCCTAGCGGCTGCCCGTTCCGTACGCGCTGCCCGCATGCGATGGAGAAATGCGCGGCATCTATGCCGCCTAGCATCGAAGTGGAACCGAACCATTTTGTCGCTTGCCATTTATATTAATTGTTCGAACCGTCCCGAGAGGGGCGGTTTCTTTGGTTATGAATTGTAATTATTAAAAATACAGTTTTGACGATTAGGGACCTAACGTGTACAATCAAAGGATGAGAGTTGAATTGGGATGAAGAGGAGACAGATGTCGATGCAAATAGATTCATTTCATTGGAAGAAATCCCAACCGCTGGCGGAAGATTATGTTGCCGGTTCGGAAGCTGTGAGGGCGCTATATCCGCATCATTTTGCGAGCGCTGCGAGCTGGGAAACCCGGGTCAAATGGTTGGATGAAGCTGCAGGGAGACCGCAAGCCGACCGCGAGCAGCTCGTGCAGGTTTTGCGCACATATAATGAAAGGATCGGCAATCACGATCAGGCTTTCGCTTCGATTGCGGCGCTGCATGATGCGAAGACGTTGGCGATTGTCGGCGGACAGCAGGCCGGCTTATTTGGCGGGCAATTGCTGGTGCTGTATAAAGCGATTACGCTAATTCAGGCCGCGCGTGAGTGGAGCGGTAAGCTGGGGCGAAGCGTTGTGCCGATCTTCTGGATTGCGGGCGAGGATCATGATTTCGACGAAGTGAATCATCTGTTTGCACTGACGCAGGCGCAGCAGATTGAGAAGATAAAAATCGATCATCCGACAGGACAGCGCACATCGGTCAGCCGGCTTCCTGTATCGCCGGAAGCTTGGGAAGAAGCCCTTACAGCGTTGGATCACACGCTGATGGATACGGAATTCAAGGAAGCGCTGCTCGGGAAGCTTCGCGCTTCAGTGGAGCAAGGCGCGACGCTTAGCGATGCGTTTGCACGCTGGATGGCGATGCTGTTCGGCGAATACGGCCTCGTGCTGATCGACTCCGATGAACCGGCGCTGCGCAAGCTGGAAGCGGGCCTGTTCGAGCAGCTTATCGTGCGTAATGAAGAACTGGCACAAGCGCTGGCCGCGAGCAAGGAAGCAGTTGTGGCAGCCGGTTACGGAGCGCAGGCCGATATTCAGGATAATGGCGCGAATCTGTTTGTTTTTGCCCATGGTCAGCGGCTGCTGCTGCATCGGGAAGATGGCGTGTACACCGATCGGAAAGGAACGGTTCGATTCACGCCGGAAGAACTTCGCGAGAGGGCGCTGCGTGAACCGGAGTCGTTCAGTAATAACGTCATGACGCGGCCGCTGATGCAGGATTACTTGTTTCCAGTGCTGGCAACGGTGCTCGGACCAGGGGAAATTGCTTATTGGTCGCTGACGAAAGAAGCGTTTGAGAGGTTCGGTCTGCAGATGCCGATTGTGCTGCCGCGAATGGAGTTTACGCTGATCGAAGGTACGATCAAAAAGCAGATGGATAAATATGATTTTTCATTGAATGATGTAATTGAACGTTACGAGCAGAAGAAGCAGGCTTGGCTGGATGAGCAGGATACCCTTCGGCTACCGGAGCGGTTTGAGCAGGTGAAGGCGATTTTTCGTGACAGCTATCAGCCATTGGTCGAATCCCTCGGTTCGATTAATTCCGGTGTGAAAAAACTTGGGGATACGAACATGGCCAAAATTTTGGAACAGATCGATTACCTCCAACATAAAGCGTCCGAAGCGCATCAAACGCAATTTGACAGTGCCATTCGGCAGCTGGAGCGCGTTCGTTTGACGATTATTCCGTTCGCCAAGCCGCAGGAAAGAGTGTATAATGGGTGTGCTTATCTGAATCGCTATGGGGACGGCTGGCTGCATGCCTTGCTGGATACGCCGATTCCTGTAGACGGCGTGCATCGCGTATTTTATTTGTAGGAGGAACTGGGAATGTCGACATTGGAAAAAAGCATCGTAACAGACATGGCGCTTGCGCCGGATGGCCACTTGAAAATTGATTGGGTGCAGGCGCATATGCCTGTATTGAACCGCATTCGCGAGCAGTTTGAGAAGGAACAGCCGTTCAAAGGGCTGAAAGTGACGATTTCCCTTCACCTCGAGGCGAAAACGGCGTATTTGGCGAAAGTCGTCAAAGCCGGCGGTGCCGAAGTGACGATTACGGGCAGCAACCCCCTCTCCACGCAGGACGATGTGTGCGCGGCGCTGGTAGAAGACGGCATTACAGTGTTTGCGAAATATAATCCGTCTCCGGAAGAGTATAAAGAACTGCTGATTAAATCACTCGAGTCCAAGCCGGATCTAATTATTGACGACGGCGGCGATCTCGTATCCATCCTTCATTCCGAGCGTACCGACTTGGCGGTCAATGTGCGTGGCGGTGCGGAAGAAACGACAACAGGCATTTTGCGTCTGAAAGCGATGGAAAAGGAAGGCAAGCTGGCGTTCCCGATGGTTGCAGTGAATGACGCGTTTTGTAAGTACTTGTTCGACAACCGCTATGGCACGGGGCAGTCGGTTTGGGACGGTATTAACCGGACGACGAACCTGGTGGTGGCCGGGAAAACCGTCGTCGTTGTCGGCTATGGCTGGTGCGGCAAAGGTGTGGCGATGCGGGCCAAAGGGCTTGGTGCGAATGTCATCGTGACGGAAATCGACGCCATTAAAGGTGTTGAAGCTTACATGGACGGCTTTGCAGTTATGCCGATGAAGGAAGCGGCGAAGTTGGGCGATTTCTTTGTGACGGTCACAGGCAACCGTGACGTGATCCGTGGTGAGCACTACGAAGTGATGAAGGACGGCGCGATTCTGTCAAATGCCGGACATTTCGATGTTGAAGTGAACAAACCGGAGCTTGCGGCTTTGTCGACAACGATCCGGACGGTGCGCCGCAACATCGAGGAGTATCAATTGAAAGACGGCCGTAAGCTGTATGTGCTCGCGGAAGGCCGGCTTGTGAACCTGGCGGCTGGGGACGGCCACCCGGCGGAAATTATGGATATGACGTTCGCGTTGCAAGCGATGTCGCTAAAGCACGTGAACGAGCAATATAAAGCGCTCGGCCAAACAGTCGTGAACGTGCCGTACGTGCTCGACGAGCAAGTGGCGCGCTACAAGCTGGAGTCGCTGGGCACCTCCATCGACAGCTTGTCGGATGAGCAGAAGCTGTATCTGGACAGCTGGGCGGAGCATTAAGAGTATAAGTTTAAATATAACGGTGTGAAGTACATGCCGCTTTGATATGTCGTGTTCGAGAGAACATTGGCGTATCGGGGCGGCTTTTTGTTTTGAATAAAATGGGCAGGACGGATAAGCCCTATGGCAACCGTTAGAGTCTGAAACGAGGCAAATTTAGGCGAATAAGCGCTGTGGTAACCGCTAAAATCGGCTCCGCCTCATAGGCAAGCTACTGCGATGCGAGCTGAACTTGCTTAATAGAAGCAAGGGCCGGCCCGACGAAAAAACATTCGTTGCTGGTATGCAACTTTGATGCGTCCTCCATCGTTAAGAGGTTGTCATGCCAAATATTAACAGAGGGGGCGCGTCAAATGTTTGCAGCTCGTAAGGGGAATTGGTGGCTTGCAGTGGCGTTCATCGCCCTGCTGCTGCTCGCAGGCTGCAGCTCGGCCAAGGATGCGGGCAGCACGGCGGCTTCAAGCGCACAGGATATGAAAGCGGTGCAGCCGGCGAAGGCGGAGGGGACAACGACGGCAACGGCGGACCGTGCGAACGCATCTGGCCAAGAGACGAAGCAATCGACATCGTCGCAGGCGCAGCCAGCGGCCCAAGCCAACGCGGCCAGCGCGTCATCAACGTCGGGTCAACCTGCGCCGAGCCTGGTCGTGACGCCGACGGGGGCCGATGGCGTGGACGGTTTTAACCGGAAACTGATCTATAAAGCTAACTTGGTCATGCCGGTAGAGGACTACGCCAAGGCGCAGACGGCGCTGCGCGATCTCGTGGCGCTGAGCGGAGGCTACATTTTGCAATTTTCGGAGAACGCAACCACCGGCGAACGTGGCGGGACGTACACGATCAAGATAGCGGCAGACGGCTTCGTCTCGCTGCTCGACGGACTGGAGAAAATTTCGCCGACGCTGCAGCGGAATGTGCAGGGGCAGGATGTCACGGAAGAGTATGTCGACCTCACCTCGCGACTAAAGGCAAAGCAAGTGCTCGAAGAGCGGCTGCTGAGCTTTATGGAGAAGGCGACGAAGACGGACGATCTGCTTGCTTTTTCGAATGAGCTTTCCAAGGTGCAGGAGGCGATTGAGCAAATCAAAGGGCGCATGCGCTACTTGGATCAGAATGTCGCGTATTCCACGGTCGAGCTGCGCATGTTTCAGGCAACGGGCAAGAAGCCTTTGCTCGCTAATCCGAATGAACTGACTTTGACCGAGCGCGTGCAAAAGGCATGGCAGTCCAGTCTCAATGTGTTAGTTGCCTGCTTGCAGGGAATCCTTGTCTTTCTGGCGGCTGCGTTCCCGGTGCTGGTTATCTTACTACTGCTTGGCATCCCGATCTGGGCCTACAGACGCAAACGCCGCAGCAAATTGGAAGCCATTCGCGCAGCGCTTCAAAGGGACAATGCCTTGGGTGAGAAGCAGTCTGCGAGCGAAACGGAGACGAAAGACGTACAATCTTAGCAAAAAAATGAAAATTATTTTGAAAATCCTGCTGACGAAGCAGGATTTTTCTTATTTTTAGCGAATATTGATTCAAATGTGGTGGAAAGTGGTACAAAGTGGAGGAAAAGGGGGCCGGGTGCTGTGTTCATGGGTGAATATCAACATAGCATCGACGAAAAGGGGCGCATGATCATTCCCGCCAAGTTTCGGGAAGCCCTCGGCGAATCTTTTGTCATCACCCGTGGACTGGACCAGTGCTTGTTCGTCTATCCGCAGTCGGAATGGCTGATCCTCGAAGGCAAGCTGAAAGCTCTGCCGCTAATGAAGTCGGACGCGCGTGCGTTCACCCGGTTTTTCTTCTCGGGCGCAGCGGAGTGTGAGCTGGACAAGCAGGGCCGTGCCAACATTCCGGGCAACTTGATCGAGCATGCAAAGCTGGAGAAAGATTGCGTCGTGATCGGCGTTTCCAACCGCGTTGAGATTTGGAGCAAGCAAATTTGGGAAAGCTATGCCAATGAGTCTGAACAGTCTTTCAACGAAATTGCGGAAAAGCTGGTCGATTTTAATTTTGATTTATAGAAAAAGGCAGTAGTTGTAGGAGGACATCCAGTGTTTCATCATGTGACGGTACTTAAAGAAGAATCGGTAGAAGGACTACATATAAAGTCAGACGGCGTTTATGTCGATTGCACAATGGGAGGGGCAGGGCACAGTTCGCTGATCGCGTCCAAGCTTGGACCGAACGGACTGCTGATTGCGCTGGACCAAGACGACGTTGCGCTCGCGAATGCGCAGACGGTGCTTGCCCCGTATGGTGATCGCGTTTCCATCGTCAAAAGCAATTTCCGCGAATTGGAAATGGTGCTGCGCAGCGAGCCCAGAGCAATGAAGGATGGTAAGCCGCAGGTGGATGGCATTTTGTTTGATCTTGGTGTCTCGTCCCCGCAGCTTGACGAAGGCGAACGAGGGTTCAGCTATCATCAGGATGCGGAGCTCGACATGAGAATGGACCGATCGACGGAGCTCACCGCCAAAATCATCGTAAATGAGTGGCCCGCTGACCAAATTGCGCGAATTTTGTATGAATATGGCGAAGAGAAATTCTCGCGGCGCATCGCCGCCGTGATCGTCGAAGCGCGCAGCAAAAAGCCGATTGAAACGACCGGCGAGCTCGTCGAACTGATTAAGGAAGGGATTCCCGCTGCGGCAAGACGCACGGGAGGTCACCCTGCGAAGCGGAGCTTTCAGGCGCTGCGGATCGCGGTGAACGATGAGCTTGGCGCTTTTGAAGAGGCGCTGGAACAATCCATACGCTGCCTAGCACCGCAAGGGCGCATTGCCGTCATTACGTTCCACTCGCTCGAGGATCGCATCTGCAAGCAGTTTTTTACCAGCCAATTAGAAAAATGTACATGCCCGCCGGATTTTCCGATGTGCGTCTGCACCAAATCCGGCACGCTTAAGTTAGTAACCCGCAAACCTATCGTAGCCAGTCAAGAAGAACTGGACGTCAACCAACGAGCACGATCAGCGAAGCTTCGCATAGCAGAGAGGCTTTGAACCAAGGGAGGAAATAAACGATGCCAGGATACATTCAGGGCAATTTGGCCCTCGACCCCAAACGCAAGCCAGCGGCACCTCAACGCGTGAAAATAAAAGAGACGACGAAGGTGATGTACCGCAAGTCCGCCCTTCCTGCACAGGAAAAGCTGCTGTATCTGTTTACCGTGGTGTTGTGCATTATCGTTGCAGGTGTCATTTTGTGGCGCTATGCGGCGATCTACCAGATGAATGCGGAGATTAAAGTGATGCAGGAGCAGATCAAGGAGATCGAGGCGCAGAACAGCGCGCTCAAGTCGGAAGTCTACAAGCTGCAAAGTCCGGAACGATTGAAGGAGGAAGCGGCGCGGTTAGGGTTTAACGTCACGGATGAGAAGCAGAGCGCCGTTGCGACGACCACGGGAACGAAATCGAAAACGACAACGGTTGCCACGAACAGTAAATCCGGCAAAACGTCTTCTAAACCGTAACAGGCAGGTATTCCTATGACAAAAAAAATTAAGCTGCGCTCTTTACTGATCGGAGGGTTTTTTACCCTTCTTTTTGTTGTCCTCATTGTGAAAGTCTATTGGATTCAAGTCGTAGAAGCCTCCTGGCTGCTAGAGAAAGCGGAGAAACGGTGGGAGACGGATAAAATCATTACTCCTGTCCGCGGAAGCATCGTGGATCGAAATGACAAGCCGCTCGCGATTGAGTCGACCGCTTATACGATCGCACTCGATCCGGAAATGCTGAACAACTATCAAATTGTGGAGGATGTCTCGCAGGGCTTGGCGGACATTTTGAAAGATTCGGAGGCTGTTCGAGCCGAGCTTGTGAATAAGATTCGGGATCGGGCGACTAGGAAAAATTTGGACGGCACAAAGCTGGCCCGAAATGTCGAGATCCGCAACGAAGGTTGGAAGATCGGTAAGGATAAAGCGGATCAAGTTCGCGAACTGATTGCCAGGCTGCAAACCAAGTTGAAACTGGGGACGAAAGCGAATGTTGGCATTTATATTTTAGAAGACAAGAAACGCTACTATCCGAATGAGACACTGGCGGCACACATTCTCGGCTATACGAACAAGGAGGGCGAACCTTCGCTAGGACTCGAGCTTAAAATGAACGACGTGCTCAAGGGTGTGCCGGGCAGCATGAGCTACGAGAAGGACGGCAAAGGCGTGGAACTGCCAGAGGGGAAAGTCGATTTCAAACCGGCAGAGGACGGCAGCAACGTGCGTCTGACCATCGATAAGAATATCCAGTATTATCTGGAAAGCGCCTTGGCGAAAGTGAATGATCAATGGCACCCGAAGAGCCTCACGGCGATTGCGGTCGATCCGAAGACGATGGAAATTTTGGGGATGGCGAATACGCCGACATTTAATCCGAATACGTACGGCTCCACGAAAGATCAATCGGCGTTCATTAACCGGGCGGTGTCGTCACGCTATGAGCCGGGTTCTACGTTCAAATTGGTGACGCTGGCCGGCGCAGTAGCGGAAGGGGTGTTCAACCCGAATGAAATGTACCAGTCCGGGGAAATCCGGGTCTCGGACCGTATTCTCCATGACCACAACAATGTAGGATGGGGCAAAATTTCATTCCTGGACGGGCTGAAGCGCTCAAGTAACGTTGCGTTTGTGAAGCTGGGGATCGAGAAGCTGACCACGCCGAAGTTCAAAGATTATATCGAGAAGTTTGGTTTTAAAACGAAAACAAATATCGATCTGCCGAGCGAAGTGTCCGGACTTATCGATATGCAATATCCGTCGGAATTTGCAACAGCAACATACGGACAAGGGAAGGTCGTCGTCACGGCGATCCAACAGACGGCGGCCTATGCGGCGATCGCCAACGGCGGCAAGCTCATGTGGCCCCATATCGTGAAGGCGATTGTCGATCCGAAAACCGGCAAAACCATCTCCGACGTGCAGCCGCAGGTGATCCGTCAAGTGGTCAGCCCGGAAGTCGCCTCCCAAGTGAGCGGTTATCTGGAGCAGGTCGTCTCAGATCAGGAGATCGGAACGGGCAAGCTAGCCTTTATGGACGATTATCGTGTCGCAGGAAAAACAGGGACGGCAAATATCGTATTGCCTGGAGATAAAACGTACTCCCCGAATACGTGGGTGATTTCTTTTATCGGCTATGCCCCGGTTGAAGACCCCCGAATTCTGATCACGCTGATCGCCGACCAGCCGGATCTCGGCGGCAACTACCACCTCGGCGGTCAGGTGCTGGCGCCGGCATTTAAAGAAATTGCAGGCGAATCTCTGCAATATTTGGGGGTTCCCTCCAGCAAGAAGCCGGCGAAGGTCGTAAAGAAAGAAACGAGCAGGCTGACGATGCCGAACTTTGCGGACATGTCACAGGACAATGCGAAGAGCATCGCGAAGGATACCGGCTTGACGCTCGATGTTTTCGGGCGAGGCGACAAGGTTGTCAACCAGTTCCCGAAAGCGGGCACTGAAATTTTATCCACGCAGCACACGTATGTTGCGATGCAGGACGTCACCGGCATGCCGCTGCCGAACCTGATCGGCAAATCGCTGCGCGACGCGGTGGAGGTGTGCTCCTTCTTCGGCACGGAATGTCAAACGTCCGGCGAAGGGTATGTCACGGAGCAGGGCGCAGCGGAGGCTGGACAAGCGGTCAAATTGACCTTGCGGCCAATCGGCGTGAGCGAGGAGACGACGGCAAGCGCTCCGCCAACCTCGAACGGTGACGCAGGGGATGCACCGCCTCCGTCCCCGACGCCGACGCCAGGCACGGCCGCCAAGACGCAAAATAAATCGAAAACGCCTTAACCCCGGGAAGCTCGCATGAGAGCTTGTTCTAACCCCTGTTTGTCCCGAATATTCATGTTAGGAATAGTCCTGACAGGTTGGGAAGGGAGACTGAACGTTCATGCGAGCTTCTAACGTTACGCTGCGCCGCCGATTGTTTATGGCGTTAATTATCGGTACGGTTATTTTTACAGCATTGATTATCCGGTTGGCCTATGTGCAACTGTGGATAGGACAAGAGTTGGCGGACAAAGCCGATGACAGTTGGCGCCGAGAAATTTATTACATGCCGAAAAGGGGCGAAATTCAGGACCGAAACGGCGTTGCCCTCACGTACAGTATAACGACGCCTACGATTGTTGCCATTCCCGTGCAAGTCAAAGACCCGCAGAGCACAGCGCAGAAGCTGGCCGAGGTGCTGGAAGGCAATGTCGATGATATTTACAAGCAGATCACGAAGAAAGCGTCGCAAAATTACATCCGCCCGTCCGGCCGCAAGATTACACTGGAAAAGGGGGAGGAAGTCCGCAAGTTGAATCTGCCCGGCATCGTCGTGGCCGAAGACAATAAACGCTACTACCCGTTCGGCACGCTTGCTGCGCATATCCTTGGGTTTGCTGGCATCGATAAAGGGCTTACGGGCATTGAAGCCAAATACAATGAGCAATTAACCGGCCTTAGAGGCAGCATCGCCTATATGACGGACGCGGCAGGCCGCACCTTGGAAGGCACAACAGAGACGTACACGCCGCCGAAAGACGGACTCAACGTCAAATTGACGATTGACAGCCATCTACAGTCCGTGATGGAGCGCGAGCTTGATCAGGCGATGGAGCAGTACCAAGCGCAGAACGTCGTCGCGATTATGATGGACCCGAACAACGGCGAGATTTTGGCCATGGGTTCACGCCCGACGTATGATCCGGCGAAATATCAAGAGTACCCGGCGGAGACGTATAACCGAAACCTGCCGATATGGAAAACGTATGAGCCGGGTTCCACGTTCAAGATTATTACGCTGGCTGCGGCGCTAGAAGAGAAGAAGGTCGATCTCAAAAACGAGCAGTTTTACGATCCCGGCGCCATCGAAGTCGGCGGCGCGCGCCTGCGTTGCTGGAAGCGCGGCGGCCATGGCAGCGAGACGATGCTGCAAGTCGTGCAGAACTCGTGCAACCCTGGCTTCGTCGTAATGGGCCAGCGTCTTGGCAAAGAGAAGCTCTTCGATTATATTTATAACTTCGGCTTCGGGAAGAAAACAGGCATTGATCTTGCCGGTGAAGAGAACGGCATTCTGTTCAAACCGTCGCAAGTCGGACCGGTCGAGCTTGCAACGACTGCGTTCGGGCAGGGCGTATCCGTGACGCCGATTCAGCAGATTACGGCGGTATCGGCGGCGATCAACGGCGGCAAGCTGTTCAAGCCGTTTCTGGCGAAGTCGTTCTCGAACCCGGATACCGGGGAAGTTGTCGACGTTGTCGAGCCGCAGCTCGTGCGCAACGTAATCTCAGAGAACACGTCGCAACAAGTCCGCGAAGCGCTGGAAAGCGTCGTGGCCAAAGGGACGGGGCGCAACGCGTTCATCGACGGCTACCGGGTCGGCGGCAAAACGGGTACGGCGCAGAAAGTCATCAACGGCCGGTATTCACCGGATGAACATATCGTATCTTTCATCGGCTTTGCGCCGGCGGATAACCCGAAGGTGATTGTCTACGCGGCAGTGGACGATCCGCAAGGCATTCAGTTCGGGGGGCTGATCGCAGCGCCGCTCGTCAAGAACATCATGGCGGACGCCCTGCGTTACATGAAAGTGGAACCGGACAAAAACCAGCTTGACAAAGATTACCGCTACGGCGAAACGCCGGTTGTGGAAGTGCCGGACTTGGTTGGCGCGTCAGTTGATGATATATTAGAAGATCTGAACATGAATTTTAAGCTGGCGAAATCGGGCAACGGGAAATACGTCATTTCCCAGGCGCCTAAAGCGGGCACGCGTGTCGATCAAGGCTCGACGATCCGGATTTTCCTTTCCAATGTTGAGCCGCCTCAGCAATAACGTAGCGCTTGCCCAAAAAGATTTTGCGAATAAGACATGTTTCACTTTTCTACTTGCATAAAATTGTCCATAATAAGATAGTGTTCAAAAAGTCGGGTTTTCAGCACCGAGAAGGTTGCGAGAAGCTGAAGAAGGAGGAGCGGAGTGTAGGCAAAACCTACATGGCTACCTTCCTTCGAAGCTGAACGCAAGAGGCTTCCTGCATGGCTTCGTGATCAAAAGACGACTTTTTGAACTACCTCATTGGGAAGAGAGGGTTGCTCATGAAACTGATCGAGCTTGCTTCCGCACTGCTCATCACCCGCATCGTCGGAGACGCTGACACAGACATCACTGGGATTGAGGCAGACTCTCGTAAAATAAAGCCGGGGGATCTCTTCCTCTGTATTCCGGGACTTACCGTAGACGGCCATGACTACGCCCCAAAAGCGCTTGCGCTTGGGGCTTCTGCGCTTGTCACGGAGCGTGTGCTGGAGCTGCCGGTTCCTCAGCTCGTCGTGAAGGACGCCCGCTACGCGATGGCAGCGTTGGCGGCGCATTTCTACGGATATCCGAGTGAAGAGATGAAGATGATCGGAATTACAGGAACGAACGGAAAGACGACGACAACGTACTTATTGGAAAAAATATTGGCGGATCAAGGCTTTACCACAGGCCTGATGGGCAACATTCATATCAAGATTGGCAATGAATACCACGAGAATAAGGCGACGAACACGCAGGAGGCGCTGGAGCTGCAGCGCATTTTGCGGCAGATGGCAGATAGCGGTACGGAGTACTGCGTCATGGAAGTGTCCTCGCACGGTCTCGCCATGGGGCGGGTCAAGGGCGTATCGTTCCGGACGGGGATTTTTACGAATTTGACACAGGATCATCTCGATTATCATAAAACGATGGAAGCATACACGGAGGCAAAAGGCTTGCTGTTCGCACGACTCGGCAACAGTTTTAACGGGGAGCCTGCCGGTCGCAAGTATGCCGTCTTGAATGCGGACGACGCCGCTTCCGAGCGGTTCGAAGAGCTCACGGCGGCGCAAGTGATCACGTACGGCATCGATCAGCCGTGCGATGTGCAGGCGACCGACATCCGAATGACGTCCCAGGGCACGGCGTTCGAAGTACGTACGTTTGCCGGAAGCCGGAGCCTCCAGCTGCGCTTGGTCGGCAAATTTAACGTCTACAACACGCTTGCGGCGATTTCCGCAGCGCTTGCCGAAGGCATCTCGCTTGACGCGATCTGTGACAGCCTGGCGGCTGTACAAGTCGTGGAGGGCCGTATGGAAGTGGTCGATGAAGGCCAACCGTATCTCGTGCTGGTCGATTATGCGCACACGCCGGATGGACTGGAAAATGCGCTGTCGACGGTTTGCGAATTTGCCGAGGGTCGGGTCATTACCGTATTCGGCTGCGGCGGGGACCGCGACCGGACGAAGCGGCCGGTGATGGGCAAAGTGGCGGCTTCGTACAGCGATTATGTCTACGTGACGTCGGACAATCCGCGGACGGAAGACCCGGAGGCCATTTTGCGGGATATTGTGCCAGGTCTAGAGGAGCTGCATTATCCGGAGGATCAGTTTACACTCATCGCGGATCGCCGAAAAGCGATACAGATGGCTATTGAAGGGGCAGGCCCCAAGGATGTAGTATTGATAGCGGGTAAAGGCCACGAAACGTATCAGGATATTATGGGGGTCAAGCACGATTTTGACGATCGCTTGATCGCCAGGGCGGCTATTAGGGGGAGAAACCAGTGATTCAACGAACGTTAGCGCACATTGCGGCGATGATTCATAGCGAAGTGTCCGGGACGGCGCAGGAAGTGCGCATTACCGGCGTTTCGACGGATACGCGATCCATTCAGGCCGGGAGTCTGTTCGTCCCGCTGATCGGAGAACGGTTTGACGCGCACGATTATGTGGGAGAAGCTATGCAAAAAGGAGCGGCGGCTGTGCTGTGGCAAGCCGACCACGGCGCCGGCCCTGCGGACATTCCGCACATCGTCGTCACGGATACACTGCTGGCGCTTCAGCAGCTGGCCAAAGCTTACAAAAACGAGCTGGCTGTGAAAGTGATCGGCATTACGGGCTCCAATGGCAAAACGACGACCAAAGATTTGGTCGCCGCCGTGCTCGGCAGCACGTATGCGGTGCATAAAACGAAAGGCAACCTGAACAACCACATCGGTTTGCCGCTGACGCTCCTCGCACTGGAAGAAACCACCCCGTTCGCGGTCGTGGAAATGGGCATGAGCGGGCGCGGTGAGATCGCGCTCTTGTCCCAGCTCGCGGAGCCGGACGCGGCGATCATTACGATGATCGGCGAGTCGCACATGCTGCAGCTCGGCTCCCGAGAGGAGATCGCCCGAGCGAAGGCCGAGATCGTTGCCGGCCTGAAGCCCGGCGGGCTGCTCGTCTACAACGGCGACGAGCCGCTGATTGCGATGGCGCTGACGGAACGCAGCGCCGGCGGCACGACCGTGACGGCAACCGATGGTCTGCCGGCCAACCTGGAGCATGTCCGCTTTGGCCGTGCGGCGGACAACGACCGCTTCCCGACCGGCATCCGGATGGATGCGGACGGGGCGTACTTCACGATCAATTCCCCGGAGTATCCGGAATTGTTCGTGCCTTTGCTCGGCGAGCACAACGTGGTGAACACGCTCGCGGCCATCGCCATCGGCGAGCGCTTCGGCGTCTCGCCGGCAAATGTGTCAGCGGGGCTGAGCTCGCTGCAAATGACAAGCATGCGCATCGAGAAGCTGACGGCAGCCTCCGGGCTGACCGTGCTCAACGATGCGTATAACGCCAGCCCCGCCTCGATGCGGGCTGCGATTACCTTGACCGAGCAGCTGAGCGGCTTCGGTCGGAAATTCCTCGTGCTCGGCGACATGCTGGAGCTTGGCGAGCACGAAGAGCAGTTCCATCGCGGCATTGGCGCGATGCTGTCGCCGGAACGTGTCGACTACGTCTTCACGTTCGGCCGTCTTGGGCGCTTCATCGCTGAGGAAGCGCAGAAGGCGTTCCCGGCGGCGCATGTGCGCGCCTACGACGACAAAGCGCAGCTGGCGGAGGAACTCGCCGCAGCCGCGGCCCCCGAGGACCTGGTGCTCGTGAAAGGCTCGCGCGGCATGCGGCTTGAACAAGTCGTGCAGACCTTGCTTGAAAAATAGAACGTTATATGCTTCACTGATGAGGAAGTTCACAAAGTCGTCTTTTGATCACGAAGTAAGCCAGGAAGCGGATTCGACATTGAATCTTGCATTCAGCTTCGATTGAAGGAAGGTAGCCATGTAGGTTTTGCCTACACTCCGCTCCTCTTTCTTCAACTTCTCGTAACTTCTCGGTGCTGAAAACCCGACTTTTTGAACACGCATGGTATGGACAATAGAGTGACGGAAACGAGCAGGGGGAACCAATGTGGAAAACGAAGTGTTATTTACCATGGGCGTCGCATTTGTGCTGGCCTTGATTATGGGCCCGCTGTGCATTCCGATACTGCGGCGCATGAAATTCGGCCAGCAGATTCGGGAGGAAGGCCCGAAGGCGCATCTCAAAAAGCAGGGCACACCGACGATGGGCGGCATCATCATTCTGCTGGCGCTTTCGCTGGCGACGCTGCGTTTTGCCGAGAAAAATATGGATTTGCTCATTTTATTGATCGCTTCACTGGGATATGGACTTGTCGGCTTTTTAGACGATTATATTAAAATTGTGTTTAAACGCTCGTTGGGGCTTACCGCGAAGCAAAAGCTTTTCGGCCAGCTGTTGATCTCCGCCATCGTCTGCTATTTGCTGATTGTGCAGGGGCACAGCACGGAATTTTACATTCCTTTCGTCTCGTTCCACATTAATGCAGGTTG
Organism: Paenibacillus whitsoniae; assembly: GCF_003955665.1. Lineage (GTDB taxonomy): Bacteria > Bacillota > Bacilli > Paenibacillales > NBRC-103111 > Paenibacillus_E > Paenibacillus_E whitsoniae. The sequence goes on along the minus strand of NZ_RXHU01000065.1, from coordinate 3,662 downwards.
GCTCTACTTCCCGATTATGGCGATCATTATGCTGGGCGCATCCAATGCAGTGAACTTCACGGACGGCCTTGACGGCTTGCTCGCAGGGACGAGTGCGATCGCATTCGGCGCTTATACGATTATCGCGATGAACAACACGCAGCCGGAGGCGGCGATTTTTTCTGCGGCCATGGTAGGCGCCGTACTGGGCTTCCTCGTCTTTAATGCGCATCCGGCGAAGGTGTTTATGGGCGACACGGGCTCACTCGGGATCGGCGGGGGACTTGTGGCCGTTGCGATTTTGACGAAAGCGGAGCTGCTGCTGGCGATTGTCGGCGGTGTGTTCCTGATTGAGATTTTATCGGTTGTGATCCAAGTTGTATCGTTTAAAACAAGAGGCAAGCGCGTATTTAAAATGAGTCCGATTCATCACCATTTTGAATTGGTCGGCTGGTCCGAATGGCGAGTTGTCATCACGTTCTGGGTGGTAGGCCTCGTGCTTGCGGCGCTCGGACTTTATATGAATGAGGTGTTATAGAACATGAAGCATCCGCGGGAATATCGTGGACTGGAAGTGGTTGTCCTTGGGCTTGCGCGCAGCGGTGTCGCTGCGGCGAAGCTGTTTCACCAAATCGGTGCTGTTGTAACGGTAAATGACAAAAAGGACCGGACTGCATGCCCTGAAGCCGACGAACTGGAGGCTCTGGGTATTTCTGTTGTTTGTGGGTATCATCCGGACTCCCTCGTTCATGAAGGGGTGGCGCTTGTCGTCAAAAACCCGGGCATCCCGTATTCGGTCGAGCCTGTCCGGAGGGCGGAAGCGCTCGGGATTGAAGTGGTCACCGAGGTGGAGGTGGCGTATTTGTTCTGCGAGGCGCCGATTATCGGCATCACCGGCTCCAACGGTAAAACGACGACGACAACGCTCATCGGCCTGATGCTGGACGCTGCGGGGCTTAAGCCTGTCGTGGCGGGCAACATTGGCCGCGCTTTGACGGAAGCGGCGCCTGAAGTCACGGCGGAGAACACGATGGTGGTGGAGCTTAGCAGCTTCCAACTGAAAGGGACGACATCGTTCCGGCCCGCCATCGGTCTGCTGCTTAACCTCTATGAGACGCATCTGGACTACCATGGCACCATGGAAGACTATATTAGTTCCAAGGCCAAATTATTCGCCAATCAGACGCAGGAAGATACGGCGATTCTGAACTGGGACGATCCGGTGTGCCGGGCCATTATGCCGAACCTCAAGGCGAAAGTGTTGCCGTTCTCCAGGAAGGAGAAACTGAGTGAAGGCACCTATCTGGAGAACGGCATGCTGGTATATGCAGACGGACAGGGCAGCGTGCAGCCGATTATGCCAGCCAGTGAGATCGGCATCGCCGGCAGCTTCAACGTCGAGAACGCCCTGGCTGCTGCCGCAGCGGCGATTACGGCCGGCGTGCCGCTGGAAGCGATTGCGGGTGTGCTGCGCAGCTTCACGGGCGTTGAGCACCGTCTGGAGCTTGTCCGAGAACTGGACGGCGTCTCGTTCTATAACAACTCCAAGGCGACGAATGCCGTCGCTACGATCAGTTCAATTGAGGCGCTCGACCAGCCGATCGTCCTTATTGCCGGCGGACTCGACCGCGGCTCGGACTATATGGAACTGCTTCCGATATTCCGCGAGCGGATCAAAGGTCTCGTCACGTTGGGTCAGACCCGCGAAAAAATTAATCATGTTGCTGAGCTGGCGGGGATTAGCCGCCTGCAAACCGTCGATACTGCTAATGCAGCGGACGCGGTTGAACAGGCCGTACAGCTGGCTTGGCAGATGAGCGAACCGGGTGACATTGTGCTCCTGTCGCCTGCTTGTGCCAGTTGGGATATGTTTCCATCCTATGAGATCAGGGGGGGCATGTTTAAGGAGTCCGTGCATAACCTTTAAGTAGGGCTTATCCACGCCCAGTACTTACAAAGAGGTGTTTGTATGGGTAAAGCACGTTCCGCTCCTGATATTTGGATCATCATTCCAACTCTGATGCTGTTAACGATCGGCGTTATTATGGTATATAGCGCCAGCAATGTCCTCGCGTATCGCGAATTCGGCGACTCGTTCTATTATTTGAAGCGGCAGCTTATTTTTGCCGTGCTCGGCATCGTGGCGATGTTTTTTACGATGAATGTCGATTATCTGGTCTGGAAAAAGTATGCCAAAATCGCCTTGATCTTGTGCTTCGGACTTCTCGTCATCGTCTTGATTCCCGGCATCGGCGTCGTGCGAGGCGGTGCGCGAAGCTGGCTGGGGATCGGCGCTTTCGGCATTCAACCGTCGGAGTTCATGAAGATCGGCATGATCCTGTTTCTTTCGAAGCTGTTGTCCGAGCAGCAGTCCAAAATTATGCTTTTCACAAAAGGCTTGCTGCCGCCTCTTGGCATCATGGGGCTTGCCTTCGGATTGATCATGCTGCAGCCGGACCTTGGCACCGGGGTCGTGCTCGTCGGCGCCTCTCTCCTAATCATTTATACGTCAGGCGCTAGATTGCTTCATCTCTCTTATCTCGGTATGATAGGGGTTGCGGGTTTCGTAGGCTTGGTCATTGCCGCCCCGTACCGCCTCAAGCGGATTACCGCCTTTCTGGACCCTTGGCAGGACCCGCTTGGCGCCGGCTATCAATCGATTCAATCGTTGTATGCGATCGGACCGGGCGGTTTGGTCGGACTCGGGCTTGGGATGAGCCGCCAGAAGTTCAGTTACTTGCCGGAACCGCAAACGGATTTTATTTTTTCCATTATTGCAGAAGAACTTGGCTTTATCGGCGGGACGCTCGTGCTGCTGCTCTTTACCATCCTGGTGTGGCGGGGCATGCGGGCGGCCATTACGGCGCCGGATACGTTTGCCAGCTTAATCGCTGTCGGCATCATCGGCATGATCGCCGTGCAGGTGATTATCAACATCGGCGTTGTCATCGGCATGTTCCCGGTAACCGGGATTACACTGCCTTTTATCAGTGCGGGAGGGTCATCCTTGACGCTTATGCTGACGTCTGTCGGCATCCTGCTCAACATATCGCGTTATTCGAGGTGACTGGGGAATGAAAACGATTATTTTTACCGGCGGCGGCTCCGCTGGCCATGTAACGCCCAATTTGGCGCTCATGAGCAAGCTGAAGATGAAGGGCTGGGAAATTTCATATATCGGTTCGGCAACTGGCATTGAAAAAGATATTATCGCCCGGGAGCAGGTTCCGTTCTATCCGATTTCGTCGGGGAAGCTGCGCCGGTACTTCGATCTGAAAAACTTGAAAGATCCGTTTCGCGTGCTGAAAGGTGTTTATGAATCGTATCGATTGCTTAAACGTTTGAAACCCGCCGTTGTGTTCTCCAAGGGCGGGTTCGTTTCCGTTCCGGTCGTTCTGGGCGCGAGAATGAACAACATTCCGGTTATCATCCACGAATCGGATATGACGCCAGGGCTGGCGAACAAGATTTCGATTCCGTTCGCAACGAAAGTGTGCGTGACGTTCCCGGAGTCGATGGCGCATATCGGCAAAGAAAAAGCGCTGCTGACGGGCCTTCCGATCCGCGAAGGCATCCTGCAGGGCAAAGCGTCCAAAGGCGTCCAATTGTGCGACTTTCATACGCAAAAGCCGGTTATTCTCGTCATGGGCGGCAGCCTTGGCTCGCAAGTGCTGAACGGTGCG
>NZ_RXHU01000064.1 GCF_003955665.1 Paenibacillus whitsoniae | reverse complement strand
CCTACAATGCCACACATCGGATGTGTGGCATTGTAGGATATATTGGAAGGCGAGATGTACAGCCGATTTTGTTGAACGGATTAAGCAAGCTGGAGTACCGAGGGTATGATTCCGCAGGGATCGCGGTTCTGGTACAGGATCAGGTCAAGGTGAGCAAGGCGGAGGGACGTCTGGCCAACTTAGCGGGTCAGCTGGACAAGCAGCCGTTGAAAGGATCGGTGGGTATCGGGCATACGCGCTGGGCGACTCACGGCAGACCGTCGGATGCCAACTCCCATCCCCATACGGATATGTCGGGGAAATTCACAGTCGTGCACAACGGCATTGTGGAAAATTATATGGAGCTGAAAACAGAGCTGGAGCAGAAAGGTGTCACTTTTGCTTCCGAGACCGATACGGAGGTCATTGCGCACTTGCTTGCCGAGCATTACGAAGGGGACATTTACACCGCCATGCTGGCGGTCATAGGGAGGCTGCAAGGGGCGTATTCCCTTGGTGTCATGACGGAGTATGAGCCGGATAAGCTGATCGCGTTCAGACAATCGAGTCCGCTTGTGATCGGCGAGGGTGAGGGAGAGTACTTCATGGCTTCGGACATCTCCGCGCTGATTGAGCATACGCGTGATGTGTATATTTTGGAGGATGGGGATATGGCTGTCCTTACCCAGGGGGGTATCTCCATCACGAAAATCGAGACGGGGAAGCCGGCGGCGTGCAAGCTGCTGCAGATCGATTGGAGCGCAGATCAGGTGGAAAAGGGACCGTATGCGCACTTTATGCTGAAGGAAATTCACGAACAGCCGTTAACGCTGCGGAATACGATGCTCGGGCGCTTGGATGAGGGGGGCCAAGTGAGCTTCCCGGAATTGGCGCATGCAGCAGACGCGTTCCAGCAGGTGGATAAAATTTTTATCGTGGCTTGCGGCACCGCCTACCATGCCGGACTTGTCGGCAGCACGGTGCTGGAGAAGTTGACGCGCATCCCTGTGCAGTGCGATATTGCCTCGGAATTCCGATACCGGGACCCGATTATTACGGAACGAACGCTCGTCATCGTCGTGAGCCAATCCGGGGAAACGGCGGATACGCTTGCTGCGCTGCAAGAGAGCAGAAGGCAAGGCGCGAGAATACTGGCCATCACGAATGTGCCAACCAGTTCGATCGCGCGGGATGCGGACTATGTCATCGCCACGAAGGCCGGCCCGGAAATTGCGGTGGCTTCGACGAAGGCGTATACCGCTCAACTGCTTGCGTTCTATCTGTTCAGCCTGTATTTGGCCCAGGAAAGAAAAACGCTGTCCGCCGAGCTTCATGCGGAGCTGGTGCAAGGCTTGAAGTCGCTTCCCGTCCAGGTGGAGAAGGTGCTGGAAAACGCCAACGAAGTGAAGCTGTATGCGGAATCGATCAAGGATGCGGACAGCCTGTTTTTTATCGGAAGGGGCCTTGATTACGCCGTTGCGCTTGAGGGATCGCTCAAGTTGAAAGAGATCTCTTATATCCACTCGGAGGCTTATGCAGCCGGAGAGCTCAAGCACGGTACGTTGGCGCTGATCGAGAAGGATACGCCGGTGATTGCGCTGGCTACACAGATGGATCTGTACGAAAAAGCCGTGAGCAATATCAAAGAAGTCAAAGCCCGTGGAGCCCACGTTATGGGGATTACGGTGGAGGGCAATGTCGGGCTGCTCAACGCGGTCGATGAAATCTGCTTCATCCCGCCGTCTCATCAGCTGCTGGCACCGATTTTGGCTGTCGTGCCGCTGCAGTTAATCTCCTACTACGCCTCCTTGGCGCTGGGGAACGATATTGATAAGCCACGCAACTTGGCCAAAAGTGTGACGGTTGAATAACGATTCGGAGGGAGCTGAACCACATGGAAGCATGGGCTATTCTGTTGGCGGCAGGAAAAGGCACACGGATGAAGTCGGAGCTGCCTAAAGTGCTTCATCCCGTCGGAGGCGTTCCGATGATCGTCCGTTTGGTGGACAAGCTGGAAGCGATGCCGATCACCGGCATTGTGGCCGTGGTCGGGCACCGGGGCGAGCTGGTGGAGAAGTGCTTAGGCACGCGGGTGACCTATGCGTTCCAGAAACAACAGCTTGGAACGGCACACGCCGTTCTCCAGGCTGAGCCTCTTCTCAAAGGCCGCAGCGGCTCGACTTTGGTACTGACGGGCGATACGCCGCTCATCCGGCCATCCACCATCGAGCGGCTGCTGGCGGCTCAGCGGGCGGGGGCAAGCGCCGGGGTGGTGTTGACCGCGATCGTGCAGGACCCTACGGGCTATGGCCGAATTATCCGCGATGCTGTGAGCGGCGAAGTCGTCGATATTATTGAAGAGAAGGACGCAACGCCTGAGCAGAAACGGATTACGGAGATTAACACGGGCATTTTCTGTTTCGATAATGAAAGCTTGTTTGAGGCGCTTCCGGGCATTACCAATGCCAATGCGCAGCAGGAGTACTACTTGACCGACATCGTGAAGGTGATGCGCCAGAGAGGGATTTCCGGCGCACACAAGCGATTCGGGGCGGTGACCCTCGAGGATGGGACGGAGGTCATGGGGATTAACACCCCGGAACAATTGGAAGAGGCGAATCGGGCCTTTTATGCGCGCAAGGGGATTTTTGCATAAAAAGTAGAGGGAGGAGAACGGATATGGGAGCTATTTTTGGTACAGACGGCGTCAGAGGGGTCGCGAACAGCGAGTTGACACCAGAGCTGGCCTTTGAATTAGGGCTGATTGTTGGCTGGATGTTGGGGCGTAGTTGTGAAGGCCGTCGGCCTGCCGTGGCCATCGGACGGGATACGCGTATTTCCGGGCCTATGCTGGAAGCGGCCTTGGTTGCTGGGTTGTTATCCGCCGGGGCGGATGTCATTAGGCTGGGCGTTCTGCCGACGCCGGGTGTGGCTTATTATTCGCGGCAATCCGGTATGGATGCAGGGGTGATGATCTCCGCTTCGCATAATCCGGTGGAGGATAACGGGATTAAGTTTTTTGGCAGGGACGGCTTCAAAATGCCGGATGCCTGGGAAGCGGAGGTCGAGCGCCGCTTGCAGGGGAACGAGCATCGGAGCTCCCGCCCTACGGGAGCGGAGGTTGGCACGCTGCGTGATAATTCGCAAGGCGCGCAGGACTACGTAAGCTACTTGAAGTCGACGGCAGCGGTGGGGCTGTCCGGCTGCAAAATCGTGCTCGATTGCGCGAACGGGGCGGCTTCAGCGCTGGCTCCGCAGCTGTTCGCCGAATTGGGCGCGGAGACGGTGCTCTTGCATCATCTCCCGGACGGTTTAAATATTAATCAGGATTGCGGCTCCACGCATCCGGAGTATTTGCGTAAAGCTGTGCGGGACCACAAGGCCCATGCGGGACTTTCGTTCGACGGGGATGCGGACCGACTGATCGCGGTTGATGAGCGGGGTGAGATTTTGGACGGGGATCACATCCTCTATATCCTTGCCGCTCATCTGGCCAAGCAGGGACGTCTGCGTCACAACACCGTCGTGTCTACTGTCATGAGTAATCTGGGCTTTCATCAAGCGCTGCATAATATCGGCCTCGACTCGTTCCAAAGCAAGGTCGGAGACCGGCATGTCATGGAAGCGATGCGCAGCGGCGGGTACAACCTGGGCGGTGAGTCGTCGGGGCATATCATTTTGCTGGATCATTCGACGACAGGAGATGGCCTGTTATCGGCCGTTCAGCTGCTGCAGGTGATGCTTCAAACAGGGAAGCCTTTGTCGAAGCTCGCGTCCCCTGTCATCAAGTACCCTCAGCTGGTGGTGAATGTGCGGGTAAACCATAAAACCAAGCTGGAAGGCAATCGCCGCATCCATGCCGTCATCCGCCGGGTGGAAACGGAGATGGCCGGCCGCGGCCGTGTCTTGGTAAGGCCTTCGGGCACGGAACCCCTGGTGCGCGTAATGGCGGAAGGACCGGATGAAAGGGAGCTGTCCGGTTATGTGGCGGGCATTGTAGAGGTGGTCAAGGAAGAGCTTGAATACCGCGTGGTTTAATTCATTTCTCCCTATGAAAGTCCCTGTGGGAAAGACGATGGTATGCCTAATCTTTGTTCTACTTGTAACGAGCGCTCCTTTATTTTTCCCGGTGTACTCGCTGATCACAGAGCCTGGGGTAGAGGTCAACGGGGAAAAAATCGCCTTTACAGATGCCCAACCCTACATCGATGAACAGACGGGAAGTACGATGGTGCCGGCAAGAGCAATTGCCGAAAAACTGGGGGCTGAGGTGGAATGGAATCGTTCGCTGGAACAGGTAACCTTTCGCAGTCCGTATGCCACAACCTTATTAACCATTGGACAAAACGTCGCTTCGGTTAACGGCAGGCAGGTGGAGTTAAGTGCTCCGGCTGTCCTGAAAAATGACCGCACCCTGGTGCCGCTGAGAGCGGTTAGCGAGAGTCTCGGGGCCGATGTCGATTGGGTGGGGGAACGGAATATGGTACTGATCACGTCGGCGGACAAGGCGCAAAGATCCACTTGGATTTGGGACAGCAAGCTGATTGAGACGGATGGTGACCGTATTCTTCAGTTTGCGGCGAATCAGAAACTGGCTGCCATTTATCTGCGCTATGAAAAAACGTATCCGAGTCAGGATGTTTACCGTAATTTTATCCGCAGAGCGAATGATCAGGGGATCAAGGTGGAGGCGCTGGCCGGCCAATCGGATTGGATCTATGAGAATAACCAGAGCGTCATTCGGCAATGGATTGCAGCTGTTACGCAATATAATGCGTCGGTCAGTGCGCTGGAGCGCTTCCAAGGTTTCCACTTTGATATTGAACCTTACACCTTGGACATGTGGAAAACCAATCAGACCTGGGTGCTCGAACGATGGATGGCTACGATTCGATTCATTGAATCCGAAGTGAAAAGCGCGGATCGCAGCATGACGATGGCTTTCGATATTCCTTTTTGGACTTATAGCCTGAGCGTTCCGGGTTCCAGCTATTCCTTTAGCGCTTGGCTGCTCGAGAAGGCGGACAGCGTTGTCATTATGGCTTATCGGAATCAGGCGCTCGGGGGCAACGGTATCATTGCCACTGCCAAATCCATTATTTTAGAAGCAGCTACGCTGAGGAAAAAGGCCGTCATTGCCGTGGATACGCTGCCTAGTAAGGAAGCTGATCATACGACCTTTTATCAATCGAAGGCTTCGCTGATGGAGTCGGAATTGAAACAGGTCAAGGAAAGCCTCTCCCTTTATCCGAGCTATAGCGGCATCGCGATCCATGATTACGTAAGGTGGGTCGAGCTATTGAATGCTAATCGCTGAGCGGATTCGATGAACAGGAAGGAGTAGGATGCAAAAATGAAAATGATGACAGGCTTGGCGATCTCACTGTTGGCGGGTGCGGCGCTCGGTGTCTCAGGGATGGCCTTCGCTTACACAGGCGGCCATGAGGCAGCTGGAGCGACCGGTACCTTTCAGGAATCGTCTTTACCGGGAGGAGGCCTGGAGGTCCCTCATAATGATCGGATTCATCTTTCTACCGATAAGCAGTGGATCTCCTCGGAAGGCCACTTGTCGGATCTCATCCGGCTGCAGTGGACCAAAGACCGAGCGAAGCCGGCCATCGCCTGGTTAGATGAGAACGGCAAGGACAAGGCGGCGATCATCGCGCATGCCAAAGCAAATAACCCGGAGCAGCACGATCATAACCATATGTCGTTCGAAACGACGATGTCTCCTGACGGCAAAAACCCGAACGAGCTGTTTACACGTCTCGAAATTCCATTCGACCAGGATGTGGCTGAAATTCGCACGCATTCCGCTAATTTTAATGTGATGGATGGCATTCTGCGCGTTGCCGGAACGGAAGGCGTCAATCGTGATCTGACTTGGGCGAAAGCGGATGAGGGGAACGTGACGACGCCCCGCTGGGCGATGCGGGCTGATAACACCAAGGAAACCGGAGGAAATGCCGGCTCCAATCTGCAGATCATCCGGTATTCGGATGACGGCAAAGCCCTGGACAATCCGTTATCGATTAGCCGCAGTAGCGGCAATATCGGGATTGGCAACTCGGACGCGAAGACGAAGCTGGACGTCAGTGACGACAGCATCCGCATCCGGAAATCGATGACGCCGGCCTCGTCTACGGCCCCCGGCGAAGTGGGAGAGATGGCGTGGGATGACGGGTATGTGTATGTGTGTGTAGCACCTAATACATGGAAGCGAACGGCGTTGGCTTCGTGGTGAAAAAAGTAAAAAAGCGGCCTTAGTCTTGAAATCGAGACTGAGGCCACTTTTTTTTATTTTTTTTGCTTCCTGAACAATGAGACCGATGAATATGGGAACTCATTATCGTCTAAATAAATGAGAAGAAAAAATTGAAGTCTTATAATTCGAATCAGGAGAGTGAAGAAGCAAATGAACAAATTGGAAGTAGGAATTAAACCGGCAAAAATGGCAATCGAAATATCTAAGGGACGGTTATGGGCGGCACGAATTTTAAGTGGAATTGTTATCCTGTTCATGCTGTTCGATGGCATTGGCAAAATCATCAAGCCCAAGGAAGTCATCGAAGGTACGCTTAGTCTTGGTTTTGCGGAGGATCACTTAGCGGTCATCAGCGTGTTGAGTTTAGTCTGCACCATTCTGTATGCGATACCGCGAACTCGGTTTTTGGGTGCGCTTCTGCTCACCGGCTTTTTGGGAGGAGCGGTAGCTGCGCAGCTCAGAGTGGATAATCCGTTGTGGTCCAATACGCTGTTTCCGGTCTATTTTGCGATTATAGCCTGGGCACCGATCTGGCTAATGGACGGAAGATTTCGAAATTTGATTTGGAGTAGCAAATAGTGCGTAGGGAGCAGATTGCCGCGTCCGGCAGTTGCTCCTTTTTTCGTTAAGACTTTTATACGAGATTTGGGGGCGCCTGACGCCCCTTGGTCTACGCTGGGGGGTTACTTTTCGTCGTTTAAAGCAAAATCAACGGCACGCACAGCATGGATCCTTGTGGTATCATAGACAGGAATTCGGCTATCTTTTTGCGAGATGAGCAGCGTTATTTCTGTACAGCCCAGAATAACGGCTTCTGCTCCTTGCTTCTCAAGGCGATCTATGATGTTGACGTAGATTTGCTTGGAAGCTTCATTCAGCACGCCAAGACACAGTTCTTGATAAATAATATCATGGACAAGTTTGCGTTCCTCTTTATCCGGCACGATCACCTCAAGCCCAAACTTTTCAGTGAGTCTCCCCTTGTAAAATTCTTGTTCCATCGTAAAAGCAGTGCCAAGTAAAGCGACTCGCTTGATGCCATTTTTCACAATTTCAGCTGCGGTGGCGTCTGCGATATGAAGGAACGGAATCGTGACCGCTTCCTCAACTTCTCGTGCCATCTTATGCATGGTATTCGTACAAATGACAATGACATCTGCCCCGGCCCTTTCAAGCTTTTGCGCCGACGCTACCATTATTTTCGTTGCTTCAGCCCAGTTCCCTTGCTCCTGTAAGGCTTTAATCTCCTGAAAATCCACCGAATACATGAGGCTCTTCGCTGAATGATGTCCCCCGAGTCTCTCTTTCACAGTTTCATTTATGATTTGGTAATACAGCAGGGAAGATTCCCAGCTCATCCCGCCAATTAGTCCAATTGTTTTCATGTATTATGCACCTCACACGTATTATCATTTATTCTCGCATAAGGCGTGCATCAATACAAGAAATGAGGAATTGAAACGAAGTTTATCTCACAGTCACCTTGTATTATTCACAATACACAAGCAAATACCCCCTTAAAATGGAAGTCATGTCAGAAATCTATGGGATGATCATAGAAAGGTGTGACCGCTTGTGCCTTGGAAAGTGTTGATTGCAGATGACGATCCCAACGTGAGAGAAATCATCCGGCTCTACTTCCGTCAGCAGCTCATCGAATTAATTGAAGCCCCTGACGGTATCTCGGCCCTGACCATGTTAGCGGAAGTTAAGCCTGATATTGTGATACTCGATGTGATGATGCCGGGGCTGGACGGTTATGAAACGTGCCGGGAAATTACCAAGCGTTATGATGTGCCGGTCATGATGCTGACGGCAAAGAACGATGAGTTTGATCGCGTGCTGGGCCTTGAGCTGGGCGCCGATGATTATATGACCAAGCCCTTCAGTCCGAGGGAGCTGGTGGCGCGCATTAAAGCAATTCTTCGCAGAATGCAGAAGGGACAGCCGATTGCTGAGGTCGATGCCCCTGTCCATTATGAGTTTGATGATTTGGTTATCCATATGACCCGCCGAGAAGTGCTCGCGGGGAGTACGAAGATTGACATGCGTCCGAAAGAGTTTGAGCTGCTCGCCTTTTTTGCGAAATCGCCGGGCGACGTATTTACGAGAGAACAGCTACTGGAGCAGGTGTGGGGCTATGATTTTTTAGGCGATATGCGAACGGTAGACGTCCATATTAAAAAACTTCGTGAAAGGTTAAGCCCTTGTCATCATGTTTGCATTCATACGGTCTGGGGAGTGGGCTATAAATTTGAGGTAGCCGCATGTACTTAAATGCCAATAAAAGCATTCTTCGCAAAATGCTGACCAGTTCCATCGTTACGGTGCTTCTTGGGCTGTGTGCGGTGGGGCTTGTGATTTCATTGTTTGCCAAGGACTATATCGTCAACTCCAAAAGCAATGAGATGATCCGGCAAGCCAAGCAGGTGAATCTCGCCATTCAGGATCAGATAGTACCGAATGATCGATTTAAGGAGCAGCTGCGCTTTTTCGATCAAGCCTTTGATGCGCGTATTTGGATATTTGACTTGAACGGAAACATCGTGGCGACCTCTTCCAAGGATGAGGTGAATGTAGGCAAGGCCGTTAGCAAGGAAGTGATTAACCAAGTCCTGAACGGTGAACCCATCGTATGGAATCAGTCCGAAGGTTTTAAGGAAGGTATGCTCTCGATTGCCGTCCCCTGGGGAAAAGACAACGACGTCTACGGTGGTATCGTCCTGCATTCGCCGCTGAAAGGGATGAACGAGACCATCGGACAGCTGCGAGAAACGATCCTGTGGGTTACTCTGCTCGGTATCTTTTTTTCATTTGGCGTATCCTTCTATTTATCGTGGTCCATTAGCCGACCCATCCAGCAGATCGACAAGGCGGCAGCCAAAATTGCCATCGGTGATTATAGTGAGCGAATTCAAATCGATTCCAAAGACGAGATCGGTGAACTGGCCACGACCATTAATCACATGATGGATCAGCTTGGCCGCGTCGATTTGGAGAAGAGACAGCTGAATCAGATGCGGCATGACTTTTTGGCGAACGTATCCCATGAGCTGCGAACGCCGCTTACGGCGATGCGGGGGTTCTTGGAGGCGCTCCAGGATGGTTTGATCGAGGAAGGCGCGCGGGACAAGTATTACGAAATCATGTACAACGAAACTATACATATGAACCGATTGGTCGATGATATAACCGACTTAATGAAGCTGGAAAATAAGGAAATCGATCTGGTGTGGCTCTCGGTCGATGTTCAGGCGATGCTGGCCAAGCTGGCCTTTAAATTTCAACCGGAAGCGGAACTTCGCGGGACCGTCATTCACTGCCTAATGGATGAAAATGCACCGCAGGCGCACGCCGATCCGGACCGGCTGGAGCAAATTTTGAACAATTTGATCAAAAATGCCGTGAAGTTCACCGAGAACGGAACAATCGAATTGAAGGCGATGGCTGTTCCGTCAGAAGGGTGTGTCCTCATCACGGTGACCGATACGGGCATCGGGATCTCGCCGGAGGATCAAGGGCTTATCTGGGAGCGCTTCTTCAAAGTGGATAGAGGCCGAACCGTGAAGCATAAAGGCTCCTCCGGCCTGGGGCTCGCCATTGTGCGAGAACTTGTCGAGCTTCATGGCGGCAGCATTCGCGTGCGCAGCGAGTTGGGTGTCGGGAGCACTTTTGAGGTCCGGATTCCGCTTTCTGACAGCCGCTCGTCGGCGCAGCCGTTGGTGAGTTTGGTTGGGTAGCGATATAGAAACACCGCAGAGAAGAGGGATCTTTTCTGCGGTGTTTTGGCATTTATGAAACTATAATTACTATCTCAACTTTCGCAGCATGAAATTGGCATATAAGCCTTGATGTAATTGATGGATGTGGTAGACTTCACCTAAAAGGTGCTCCTCTCTTTGGGTGATGTTGTTCTAGTCAAACACCATTCTACCAAAGATTTGAGCACTTTTTTATATTTTCATAGAGCGTTACTTTCGAAATTCAGGATTATCTCTGAAATAGGTAAACTTGCGGGCAGAGACAACTTGCGAACGCTGGTTGACGAAAGACAATTTTGTTGATACAATGCAGATTAAATGTAATTTTTACGAATATCCGAGAGTAAAGTTCTCGGTATTTTTCTCGATCATCATCGTAATTATTACAGTTAATGGGTAGAGAACGCCTTTGCATACGATGACCGAAATCCTCTAGCTCCCTATTCGCAGCCCATAATGAATAAGAAGATTTATGCGCACCTTCAACCGGATGATCATCTCCTTGAAATTGGACCGGGAACAGGGGGCTTCACACAATTGCTTGCTCCGTACGTCAGGGAGATTACACTAATTGAACGAGCTATGCAGCAACTGGCCAAAAGAAACATTTTGCCGCCTAAAGCAATTTTGACCAAATGGGAAGACGCTCCTGAGCTTGAGGCTGACATTGTATTTGGCGCTAATGCCTTTTATCGTATTAGAGAGATGAAAGCAGGCTTGTTAAAAATGCATGAAACCGCACGTCGTCAAACGTGCAGACAAATGAAAAGTTCACCTCAGTTGCGCATTTCTTCGGTTTGTTAGGGTTAGATCAATAATAGTCATGATCACACTGGAATTAAAGGAGAATTGATGATGAAAAACCGTTTGGGAGCCTTATCGCTGTACACTTTAATAATAGTATGCTTACTCTTCGTGAGTGCTTGCTCTGGCAACTCGTCACGAACGGAGGAAGCGCCTTCCAAGGATAATCCAAGCGCATCCGAGAGTACGGGAACCTCGTCGCCTACCGCGTTGCAAGACAGCGGCGAAGGAAAACAAGTGGTCATCCGTCACACGATGCACGATCACGAATTTACGCCCGAGAAGATCGCAGAATTCGAGCAAGAACATCCGAATATCAAAATCGAAACGGTGCCGGCCGATTACAACAAGTTGATGTCGATGATTACTGCGGGGGATGTGCCGGACATTATTCGCGTTGATTTGTCGGAGCTGCCAGGTTATGTCGCCAAAGGGATGGCGCTTGATTTAACCGATTATTTCAACAGCAGCTCAGTGCTTAAACCTGACGACTTTCTGCCCTACGTCAACCAGTTTCGCTTCGATCGCGTGAAGGGAATACAAGGCGAGGGGCCGATATACGGCTTCCCCATGGATATGTCTCCCGATTTTTCGATGATTTATAACAAAAAGTTGTTCGAAGCTGCGCAAATTCCGTTTCCCAGCAGCACAGAAGCGATGTCGTGGAGCGAACTGGCAGACTTGGCAAAGAAGCTGACGAAGAAAAACGGGGACCAGGTGACACAATACGGACTCGCCTATTACAAAGGCGATATTGCGGCTAACCAGGATCTGCTCAACCTGCAGCTTCTGCAGCTGGGAAGCAGCGCTTACAGCTCCGACTTCACATCGGCGGATTACACCAAACCGGAAGTGAAGAACCTGCTTCAGTTCTGGGCAGATACGGTCAAATCCACAATCGGACCGAACCCGCTGCATCCGGCAACCGAGTGGGTCGGCCAATTGTTTGTCGAGAACAAGGTCGCGATGATGATGATCGGGTACCGGGGGGCAGGATTCCTGAAAGCCAATCCGTTAACAAAGGACCGTCTGGACGACTTTGGCGTGGCTCCGGCGCCAGTGGCCGATAAGGGAACCCGGATTTCGCCGACAGGCTTTGGGACGGGCGCGATAATCTACAGCCATTCGAAGCATCTGAAGGAAGCGTGGGAGGTGTACGAATGGTTTCTCGGCGGCAAGCCGGAGGAGGAACTCGTCAAGGCGAGCCTCGCCCTGCCCGGGACGCGCAAACTGATGGAACTACTGCCCAAAGAAACGGATTTTGACAAAATGAACTTCGCATTCATTCAGAACGAATTGAAATATAACAAAGGAGCCCTGCCGTTCAATCCTTATCTGACGTATCAGGGTGTGGATTCGGTGTTCGAGAAGTACTTTACGCCGGTTTATTACAATAAAGATACGGTTGACGGCGCCGCGAAGAAAATGACGGAGGAACTGAACGTCCTCATTCGCGAAGGCATGCAGTTGCGTGGCAACCGCTGACCAGAAATATGCCATGAACAGAAGAACAAAAGAAGCGCTGGAGTTCTACCTATTCATTTCTCCCTGGTTTGTCGTGTTTATGCTGCTTGGTCTGCTGCCGCTGCTTTATGGATTGTATTTGAGTTTTACGAATTTTGCGGGCTTTAACATGCATACCGTCAAATGGGTCGGATTTGAGAATTACATCAAAGTGTTCACCGACAACGACGCCATGTATGCGCTCGGGCGGACGATCCTGATTACGTTCCTGATCGTCCCGTCGAGTCTCGTCGTCGGATTACTGCTGGCCGTTCTGCTGAACCGGAACGTGAAGCCTATCGGCCTTTATCGCATGCTGTTCTACATGCCATCTATCGTTCCGGTCGTGGCGACCGGAACGATGTGGCGTTCGATTTTCGTGCAGGACGGTCTGGCCAACCAACTGCTGGCTGGAGTGGGAATGAAACCAATCGACTGGCTCGGCTACGATTATGCGACGTTCTCTCTGTTTATGATGTTGCTCTGGGGGAGCGGCGGGGGCATATTGATCAATCTGGCCGGATTGAAGGGCGTACCCAAGTATTTGTATGAAGCGGCGATGATCGATGGCGCTTCAACGGCACAGCGTTTTATGAAAATTACGATTCCGCTTGTGACGCCCGTTTTGTTTTTTCAATTGGTCATGCATGTCGTCCTCTCCCTGCAAATTTTTATACAGCCGATCCTGCTCGCGGGCAAATCGAATAGCTTGCTGTCGTTGCCGATTCGTCCCAATTACCTGTTCTCGGTGCACGCGTTTCAACAAATATTCGCCTTTAACCGATACGGGTACGGATTAGCGCTACTGTGGGTCATGTTTATCCTGATTTTGCTTCTGACAACGATACTGTTTACAACAAGCAAGCTGTGGGTGTTCTACGAAGTTGAGCAGGGAGGGAAATAAGCGTGGTTCAGACTCCTTTCCGCTCCCAGGCGGAACGAATGGGACTGTACGGTCTGCTCGTCCTGCTGTCCGTTCTGTTCGTTATGCCGCTTTATTGGCTCGTGGCGAATTCGCTGCAATTGGCAGGCTCTTCGATGGCTTTCTGGCCGAAGGGATTGCATTGGGAAAACTATACTTTCGCAGTGACTTTTATTGATTATTGGAAGTATGCGCGGAACTCGCTCATCATTACATCCATTTCCGTCGCGATCCCCACCTTTACGAGCGCTCTTGTCGGATTTGGCTTCGCGCGGCTCCGCGGTCCCGGGAAAAATGCGCTGTTTATGCTGATGCTGTCGACTATGATGCTGCCGGAAATCGTGACGCAAATTCCAACGTACGTCATCTTTTTTGAAATCGGGCTCCTCCACACGTTTTGGCCTTGGGTGTTCTGGGCGATTGGCGGCAGCGCCATCAGTATTTTTCTGTATCGCCAGTTTTTCTCCAGTATCCCCAAAGACTTGGAGGAGGCGGCAAGAATCGACGGCTGTTCGACGTTCCGCATCTTTTGGAGCATTTTTCTGCCTGTTTCCTTGCCCGTCGTCGCAACGGTGTCCATTCTGTTGTTCAATCGGGCTTGGGGCAACGACTACGTGACGCCTTTTATGTTTTTACGGCTTGATCAATACCCGCTGTCAACGGCGATTTTTTCGATCGGCTACACATCGCCCTCTGGGCAAAGTATCCCGATCATCCAAAGTGCCGGAGTCGTTCTGTTCGTCCTGCCGATCATCGCTGTCTTTATGGCTGGCCAGCGATATGTGGTGGAAGGGATCGTATATTCGAGTATTAAAGGGTGACAACGGAACCCTAACAATAGGAGCGGATGAATCATTATGAATATGGAGTTGCTCGATTCACGTATGTGGGAAGAGGCATGGAAGACGGATCCGACCACGTTCGGCAATCGGATGAAGAAGGCCGGTTTTGATCCTACTCATGCATTGGACCATCAAGCCAAGGAATTTGACAGGCAAGCGTTCAACGAAGAAGGCGTGCGAAGAAAAGAGCGGATTATCGGCTGGCTGGAAGATCAGGGTGTGTCGTTCCAGGGTGCTTCCGTTCTCGATGTTGGAGCGGCTTCAGGCGGTTTCTCCATTCCTTTTGCCGAGCGTGGAGCGGAGGTTACGGCTGTGGAACCTTGTGTTCCGCTGGCGAATTTGCTCCAGGAAAACGCAGGCAAGCTGAAATCCGGCCATGTCAGACTGGTGCGCGATACATTCGAAGCGATCGATCTCGATGCTGCAGGCTGGCGGAACGCCTTCGATATCGTTTTCGCCTCTATGTGTCCAACCGTCACAGATTGGCAGAGCGTTGAGAACCTGATCAGCTGCGCCCGCCGGTACTGCTACATCAGTCTGGCCGCAGGCGGACATGAACACGGCCTGGTAGATGAAATCTGGCCCCTGGTTACGAACAAACAACGCGATCCCGATCATTCCGAAATGATCTATCTGCTCCAGCTTCTTTATCTCAAAGGGTATGCCTATGCATCGCTGATTACCAAAGAAATGAAAACGACTGCATTGACCGTCGATGCCGCGCTCGAAGAAGTGATAACGAGGCTGAGCTTGCAGCAGGTGCCCGTAGATGAGCATACGCGCCAAATGGTTGCGGATTATTTGAAACGCACCTATCCGGACAATAAGGTGGTGTTCCAACAGGGAGGACGCTTTGGTAAAGTTCTCGTTCTGATCCGCGATCGTCAGATGTATTCTCGAAAGTACCAACAAGCTTGAGGACGCGGATGGTTGATCCTGTGGCAGCGACGGGAGCTGGAATTGACCCATTGGGACGGCGCACAAAGCGAAGGAGAAGAGCCAAACAGACCGCACTGCTGGGAAATATAAAGATTGGTGCTGAGCTGCTTGCTGCGCTCACGCTGATGAAACGCATGCATATTCAATCTGAATTTTCCTGCTCCGGTGTGAGCTTTCTGGATGAACCGGAGGATCATTCACTTTACGCGTATGTGACCCTGATCGCTTAGCCCGTCTTGCAATATCCAAAGATGGAGTGTACAGCTGATTCTAGTGCCGGAGATAAGAAGTATTCGTCCGCAAGTTCCGAAACCGTGAGCCCGTGGGCGTATTTAATGCGAATCATTCGATTGCGCTTCTGCAGCCGGGCGTGTCCGTTTGTCGTTAAGTTGTCGGCCCTTAGAAGCGCACAGTACACCTACATAATCCGACAGAACTTGAAACAAGACTGTGCTATAGTGTTCCTATCTCTACAGAGAAATGAGGAATGCGCATGCCTTCGACGAATAGCCAGCTTACGAATCCGGATCCGTTTATTGTAAATAAGCAGCAGTGTGAGGCGATTATTTGCTCCTTTTTGCAGGGACAAGGGTTCGACCTGAAAGTGATTGATTCCAGGAACGACGCTGATTTACAAGCCGCGAAGGCGGGGCACAAGCTGCTGATCGAGACAAGGGGCAATCAGGCGATGGCGCATGATGCGAATACGGTTTTTGATTCTACGCAGATCAGCATTCATCTTGCCGAGCAGATTCAGCTCATGATGAAGCTTTATGAACATATCGATGATCGCACGGTTCTCGCCATCGCCAATCCGGACACGCCGCGAATTCGTCAGCAGGTGGAGCGATTGAATAAAGCCCTATCTGATCTCAAGATCGTAAGATTCTGGGTGCAAAAGGATAAGATGACGGTCACGGCCGAGTACCCGGAGAGTCTAGCTGAGCGAATGCAGCAGTTAGGATTCCCGTTATGAGCGTGAACTCTGCGGGCGGTTAGGGGCTAAGCTGTATGTTTAGGAGACCGTTGTATCGGAATATTGTTTTTGCCTTCCTTATTCATATCTTTATTGTGGTGTTCTCGGTGGGATTGCTGATGGCGGGCACGTCGCATCGGTTGATGATTGCAACATTTTGCGTGGCACTGATTGGTTATGTGGGGCTGGGCTATGCGTTCCTTGTGCCCTTGAAGTCTGCCATCGGCAACCTCATGTCGGTTAGTATGGTCAGCTTACTGGGGCTCTGTATCGGCGGCTATTCTCAGCTGTTTCCAAGTCCAATGGGATATAGTTGGATGCTTTACTTAGGTTATTACGTGTATGCGTGGGGATTGTCGGAAGCGGTTCCTTTTACACCACGGCCCGTACACATGCTCTGGATGACGGAGCTGCCGGCGTTGTTTCTCTGGGTTGGTTTGCAGGTTAGGGCTTGGTATGGGAAACGTGGAGCGGTGTAATGCGTGATACTGAGCTACCGGGAAGGTGATGCCCATGAATCAAATTAAAGATCTCCAAAAGCTTATCAAGCTTACCGATGATCGCGCCAAGCTGGATGCTAAGGCGAACGAAACCTATATTGTGTATAAGAATGCAGAAGGGCAGGTATAATTCGATAGTGCTTGAACAAAGGTGCTATAGTGCAGGGCTTTGCGTGGGAGCGTGGAACGGAATTCTCAATCATCCGATTAAGTATGACTTCCTGTGATATAATGGTAATAAAAGCTGATGGGGAGGGGCGGCATGAACTTTACAGTCATAGATGCATTAAAAAATGAGTTAGATCAACTACGTCCTCTGCCATCGGCTGCGGTGAGAAATTTGGAGCAAGTGTTTAGGGTCGAGTGGACGTACAACTCCAATGCGATTGAAGGCAACACCTTAACACTTCTGGAAACGAAGATCGTTTTAGAAGAAGGGTTAACGATTGGCGGTAAAAAGCTGCGTGAACATTTTGAAGTTATCAATCATGCGGAAGCTATAAGCTACGTGCAAGATGTTGTGAGTAGAAATCTTGAATTATCTGAGTATGTGATCAAGTCCATTCATCACCTCGTATTGAAAAATATTGACGATGAAAACGCCGGCCGATATCGATCGATTAATGTTAGGATATCAGGTTCACAGCATACTCCGCCTCATTTTACAGTGCTTTCTGAAAAGATGGAGCAGTTGATTGCGTGGTATACTGAACAGAAGGATCACATGCACCCCGTTGCATTAGCAGGGGAATTTCATTTCCGGTTTGTTTATATTCATCCCTTTTCTGATGGCAATGGGCGCACGGCGCGGCTTTTAATGAATTTAATTTTAATGAAACATGGATTCCCGCCAGCCATTGTAAAAGCAGCCAATGAAGCTCGTTTGAAGTATTATGAGACGCTGGAAACAGCGAGCACAGGAAACGATCTTGAACCGTTCGTAAAGCTCATTGCTGTCTGCGTTGAGGAGAGCTTGCATAAGTACATAGGTACGGTAAAATAATCCCGACAACTGTCCATCTCAATGATGGGCTTTTTTCTTTTGGTCTATTTGAAATCCGCTATTTCTGTCGCAAATCGCAGAAATACGCAGAAATTAGTGCTATGATAGAACGAATTGGAAGTTATGGATGGGAGTACGGTGATATGGAGAAAAAACTCAGTTGCGAGTGGTTATACAGCGAGACGGTGAATTACGGCATGCAGCAGAATCACGTTCCGGTGATCAAGCGCATTGTGCTTACCAATACGTCGCAGGAAGAGGTCAGGGGCATCACAGTGAAGCTGACCGCGGAACCGGAATTCGCCTACGAATGGACGAAAAACTGTGATGCGCTGCCGGTCGGCCAATCGGTGGATCTTGGAGCGATTCATTTGCAAATGTCCGCTTCGTTCCTCGGGGCGTTGTCTGAACGAATCAACGGCACGTTGACGCTGTCCATCTGGCAAGGGGAATCAGAGATTTTCCAAGAACGCGGGAGCATCTCGGTGCTCGCTTTTGACGAGTGGAGCGGGCTGGCGATATTGCCCGAGATGACGGCTGCTTTCGTGACGCCGAATCATCCGGAGATTGCGCAAGTGGTGCGTGATGCGGCAACGATTTTGAATAAGTGGAGCGGAAGCGCGTCTTTCACAGCGTATCAGAGCAAAGACCCGAACCGTGTTCGCCTCCAAGCGGCCGCGATTTATGCGGCTTTACAGAGCAGAGGGATCGCCTACTGTGTGGCTCCGCCCAGTTTTGAGATCATTGGTCAACGTGTTCGTCTTCCGGAGGCGATCTTTCAGCATCGCATAGGGAATTGTCTGGACTTGTCTTTGTTAGTTGCCGCCTGCCTGGAGGCCGTCGGTCTGCATCCACTTCTCGTTTTCACGGAGGGGCATGCGTTTGTAGGGGTATGGTTGGAAGAGGAGACGTTTTCGGAAAGTGTGCAGGACGATCTGTCTGTGGTTACGAAAAGAATTGCCCCGGGCATCAATCAAATATGCGTTCTGGAGTCGACGGCATTGGTGGAAGGGGAATCCATCAGCTTCGATCGTGCCGTTACATTGGCGGAAGCTCATTTGCAGGATCCAGGCAAGTTCGACTGCTTAATTGATATTCGGCGGGCGCGGGCTGCCGCGATAAGACCTTTGCCACTCCGAACCGCTGCAGGGGATGGATGGAAGTCGGAGGAGAAGGACCAGCGATCCATGGACACACATGCGGCTCCCGGCTTATTGGACGTGCTTGCAAAACCGCATGAAGTCGACGCACTGCCGCCATCTACAAGACAGAAGCAGTGGGAGCGTCGGCTGCTGGATTTAACGCTTCGCAATTCGCTGCTGAATTTCCGCTTGTCCAAATCGAGTCTGCCGCTCATCACGGCGCAGCTGGGGGATTTGGAAGACGCGCTTGCCGATGGCGAGGAGTTCCAATTGTTGGCGAAGCCAAGCGATTGGGAAGACAACGGGCGCAGTGCCAATTTGTATCAAAGTCTGAATGCGGATCATCCGCTTGCCGGGCTGCTTCGCGAAGAGTTCACGCGCAAACGGCTGCGAGCAGACTTGCCGGCTGCGGAATTGGACCGGAGAATCGTGCACATTTATCGTTCGGCCAAAACCGCGCTGGAGGAAAATGGAGCAAACACGCTGTACCTGGCATTTGGGTTGTTAAAATGGTACGAATCGCCGTTAAGCGAGCAGCCGCGGTATGCGCCGATGGTGCTGATTCCGGTGGATATTATCCGCAAGTCATCGCGCTTAGGCTATGTAATTCGAGCCAGAGATGAAGAGCCGCAGATGAATATCACGCTGCTGGAAATGCTGAAGCAGGATTTCGGCATCGGGATCGACGGGTTAGATCCGCTTCCAAGGGACGAGAAGGGGATTGCGCTCAAGCAGGTTTTCAATGTGTTCAGACATGCGCTGATCCATGTCGCTCGTTGGGATGTGGAAGAAGCGGCTTATCTGGGTTTATTTTCTTTTGGTCAATTTGTGATGTGGCATGACATCCGTACACGTGCGGACAAATTGGCTGAAAATAAAATCGTGTCCAGCCTCATGGAAGGCCAGCTGAAGTGGCAGGAGCCTTCGGCGGGGGGGAGTCATCCGCTTGATCAGGATCATCCGACAAGCCTGGCGATCCCGATCAGCGCCGACTCCTCGCAATTAGCGGCCATTCGGGCTGCGTCGAACGGCCAAAGCTTTGTGCTGCACGGACCGCCGGGGACCGGCAAATCGCAGACGATTACAAACATGATTGCAAATGCGCTGGCGCAAGGCAAGAGAGTGCTCTTTGTCGCGGAGAAAATGGCTGCGCTATCCGTTGTAGAACGGAGGCTGGAGCAGATCGGGCTCGGTTCCTTTTGCCTGGAGCTGCACTCGAACAAGAGCACGAAGAAATCGGTTCTTGATCAATTGGCGTCAGCCATCGAAACCAAACGAGTCCCGGCATCGGGGACTTGGCAGAGTCAGGCGGATCGCCTGCTGCAATTGCGAAGCGAATTAAACGGCTACGTAGAAGCGCTGCATCGGAAGAGCCATTTTGGACTAAGCGTGTTTGAAGCGATCTCGGGCTATGAGAAGGCTGGCGATGGGCCGGACGTTGTGCGGTTTGACGACACGACTCTGGATAGCCTGACGCCTGAGAAGGTGGTGACGTGGCACGACCTCACCGCGCAGCTGCACGTTGCCGGAGCCGGCTGCGGCAATCCGTACCAGCATCCGTGGCGCGACGCGCATATCACGGACTATACGCAAACGATTAAGTCGTCAGCTGAGTTAGTGCTGGGGCGGTATATGCCGCGGTTAGCGCCATTGAGGTCTGCGCTTCACAAGCTGGCTGAAACCTTCAAGCTGGACGCCGCTCGTCTGGACTTCAACCATATAGAGGTTCTTGTCCGGTTCGGTTCGTGGGTTCGTCAAGTTCCGGACATGAAGGCCGCTTTGCTGCAATCGTCCGATCTGGAGGAATCGCTGGCCAAGCTGCAGGTTGCCGCCAATCAGGGTAGACGTAGAGATCAAATCAGAGAAAAAGTATACGCGCAGTTCAATGCGCCTGAGCTCGCCCGATTGGATGCCAAGATGCTGCTATCCGAATGGAGTAGGCTGGAGCTGCAATGGTTTCTGCCAAGATGGAGCGGTCATAATCGTATTTTTAAAATGATGAAGGGCTTGGTCGCACCCGGTAAAACGCTGACGAAGGATGGCGTCAAGAACGCGCTGCTTGAGATTGTGACGTGGCAGGAGGAAGAAGAGAAGCTTCGGGCGTGGAGAGAGCAGGCTGCTCCTTGGCTAGGCCCTGAGCTGATCTGGCATGAGGACGGCCAATGGGACGAGATTACAGAGGCTTGTAAGTGGGCAGCTCAATGGCAAGATCTGCTTGAAAGATGGTTCCAGAATCGCTCGCAGGCGAATCAAGCGCGAGGTCACATGGCGGAACGCATCGTGCAGGTTCGTCATGATCTTGTTCAGCAGAAGTTCCTTGCGGATGTTCAGCAAAGTTATCACGAGATCATGGCGGATGAGCGTGAGCTCCAAGAGCTGCTTCAGATTCAATACGACCAATTGAGATCGGCGCCGGAAGCGGAAGATTGGTGCGCATTGATGTTGGAAAAAGCGCAGCTGTGGTCGTCGCATCTGGATCGGCTGCGAGACTGGAGCACGTGGCGGAGAATTCGCGCTCAGGCAGAGGCGGCAGATCTCCTTCCGCTCGTTCAGCCGTATGAGCAGGGCGTGATCGCCACGGAGCAGCTTCAAGTCGCATTCGAACGCGGTTTGTATAAATCGGCGGCCAATTATATCATTGCTCGCGAGCCCAGTCTGCGTGCGTTCGCTGGACATCTTTTCGAAGAGACGATATCGCGGTTCCGAGAAGCCGATCGTCATTTTGCGCAATTGACGCAGGAAGAACTGGCGGCACGGCTTTCCGCCAAGGTGCCGCATATGACGCAAGAAGCGGCGCAAAGCTCGGAAGCCGGCATTTTGCAGCGAGCGATTCGGAGCGGAGGCAGGAACATCTCCATCCGTAAGCTGTTCGAACAGATTCCGAACTTGCTTCCTCGACTTACGCCATGCATGTTAATGAGTCCGATTTCCGTCGCCCAATATCTGGACCCGGGCGGGGCCAAGTTCGATCTTGTGATCTTCGACGAGGCCTCCCAGGTGCCGACGGCGCAAGCTGTTGGCGCCTTGGCCAGAGGCCATCAAGCGGTCATCGTAGGCGATCCCAAGCAATTGCCGCCGACCAGCTTTTTCTCCAAAAGCAATACGGACGCCGAAGAGGAAGATCAAGCCTTGCAAGATATGGAGAGTATTCTGGACGACTGTCTGGCCCTTGGGATGCCGGAGCGTCATCTAACTTGGCATTACCGCAGTCGGCATGAGAGTTTGATTGCGTTCAGCAACGCGCATTATTACGAGAACAAATTAATGACATTCCCGTCGCCGGATGAGCCGGTCTCGAGTGTCGCATGGCACCCGGTGGAAGGCTTCTATGACCGCGGCCGAACGAAAACCAATCGGGCGGAAGCGGAGGCGGTCATTGCGGAGATCATACGGCGCTTGAAGGACCCGGTGCTGCGTGCAAGCAGCATGGGCGTTGTGACCTTCAGTTCCATTCAACAGACGCTGATTGAGGATATGCTGGATGAGGCGCTTAGGCAAGAGCCGGAGTTGGAATTGTTCATAGGGCAGCTGCCTGAACCGCTCTTCATTAAAAATCTGGAAAACGTGCAAGGCGATGAACGGGATATTATCTTATTCTCCGTCGGTTACGGCCCGGATGCCGCGGGCAAGGTCAGCCTGAACTTCGGTCCTTTGAATCGGCAAGGAGGCTGGAGGCGCCTGAACGTAGCGGTATCGCGGGCGCGGTATGAAATGCATGTGTTCTCGACGCTGCGCGCCCATCATTTGAATGCAAGCCGGATCAGCGCACAAGGGGTGCTCGGATTAAGAGCGTTCCTGGACTATGCGGAGAAAGGAAAGCAAGCTTTGCCGGTGGGTGAGGCGTCGCAGGGGGTTCACCTCGTAACCGATCTGCATCGAAGCCTGTCAGACGAGCTGCAAGCGCTGGGGTATGCAACGGATCTGTCTGTCGGAGCATCGGGGTTCCGTGTGGACATCGGCATTTTGGATCCGGAGCAGCAGGGGCAGTACGTCATGGGGCTCCTTCTCGATGGCCCAATTTACCGGAACGCCGAATCTGCGCGTGATCGGGATATTTTGCGCGAACAGGTACTGCGGCAGTTAGGTTGGGCGCTGTATCGCGTGTGGAGCCCGGATTGGTGGGAAAACAAGGGAAGCATCCTTAGAAACATCGCTCAAGCGATAGAAAAAGCCAAAGTGAATAAAACGAAGGCTGTCCCAACCGTTCCTGTGAAACAGGCGATGGAAAAGGTACAGGACGGTGCTGTGCAAAAAATGGAGAGCGCGCCTGACTATCCTCCGTCCGTCACAACGGGAGAAGCCCAAGCCTATAAGGCTTGCGTGCTTGAGGCGGTGTCCTTAGGCACAGAAATGTTTAATGCCGATAAATATACGGACATGATCCTTGACCAAATGAACAAGGTCGTTCAAGAAGAAGGGCCGATCTCCCGCGGACTGTTGGCGAAGCGTGTTCTACAAGCTTGGGGCATTACGCGCATGGGAACTAAGCTGGATCAGCGATTCACAGGCTTATTAGCCAAGCTTCAGCTTCGAACAACGGAGACGGAAGGTACTTTATTTTACTGGCCTAAAAGCATGGAGCCGCAAAGCTACAGCATGTTCAGAGTCTCAGCGGATGAATCCCAGCGCCGGTCAGCAGAAGATTTGCCGGCAGAGGAAGTCGCGGCTGCGGTAAAATCCGTGCTTGCTTCTCAGATTAGCCTGCCTCAAGAGGAAGTCGCGAAGCAAGTGATACGAACGCTCGGCTATGCCAGGTCGGGAAGCGCACTTGAGAAGGCCGTGAAGAGCGGGATTCACAAAGCGATTGAGCTTGGTTATGCCTTTTTGGATGAGCAGGATCGGATTGTTATCAAGGATCGATGAGCATGCTAAGCCAAGAAGAATGTTAATATTCTTCCTTGGCTTTTTTCAAAACGTCACGCATCGCACATTCATCTCATACAGTGAGTGTAGGCTAAATACCGCTTTTCGAAAAAAAACACGACATATTTCGACGAAAGTAATCGAAAATTTAATATTTTTACTTTCTTCCACTTTGCATAAAAGCCACAATCTGATACTATATAAAGAAAGGCGATAGATTTAGTGAGGATTAAAAGGAGGCACCTTTCCATGGAGAAATTGACGCTTGATTCCATAGATGAAATGACACATCTGGATCAACTCGAGGCTGAAGCGATTTATATTATACGAGAAGTAGCGGCGGAATGTGAAAATCCGGTGATGCTGTATTCGATCGGGAAGGACAGCTCGGTGATGCTGCATTTGGCGCTGAAAGCATTTTATCCGGAAAAGCCGCCGTTTCCTTTCATGCACATCGATACGACGTGGAAATTTAAAGAGATGATCGAGTTCCGCGACCGCAAGGCGAAAGAGTTCGGAATCAAGATGATCGTTCACTCCAATCAAGAAGGGATCGAGCAGGGGATCAACCCGTTCGATCACGGCGCCGCGTACACGGACATTATGAAAACCCAAGCGCTGAAGCAGGGATTGGATAAATACGGATTTACAGCTGCGTTCGGCGGCGGACGGCGTGACGAGGAGAAGTCACGCGCGAAGGAGCGGATTTTCTCATTCCGCAATAAGAACCATGCCTGGGATCCGAAGAACCAACGGCCGGAAATGTGGAAGCTTTTTAACACAAGAATTAATAAAGGTGAAAGCATCCGGGTCTTCCCCATCTC
The DNA here is from genome assembly GCF_003955665.1 of Paenibacillus whitsoniae. GTDB lineage: Bacteria > Bacillota > Bacilli > Paenibacillales > NBRC-103111 > Paenibacillus_E > Paenibacillus_E whitsoniae. The sequence goes on along the minus strand of NZ_RXHU01000064.1, from coordinate 8,205 downwards.
CAACTGGACGGAAAAAGATATCTGGCAGTACATTCGCAGAGAAAATATTGATATTGTGCCTCTCTATTTTGCCAAAGAACGACCTGTCATCGAACGCGACGGGCACCTCATCATGGTGGACGATGATCGCATGAAGCTCGAGCCTCATGAGAAAATTGAAATGAAAAAGATGCGGTTCCGTACACTAGGCTGCTACCCGCTTACTGGCGGCGCGGAGTCTGAGGCGGATACGCTGGACACCATTATTGAGGAAACACTCGGTGCGGTTTCATCCGAACGGACAACGCGGGTGATTGACCAAGAGGCGGCGGGAAGTATGGAAAGACGCAAACGGGAGGGCTATTTCTAAGATGAAGAGTCTGCTTAAATTTATTACTTGCGGAAGTGTGGACGACGGAAAATCCACGTTGATTGGACATATGCTATATGAAGCAAAGCTCTTGTTCGCCGACCAGGAAAGAGCGTTGGAACTGGACAGCAGACTGGGCAGCCGCGGCGGCAAAATTGACTACTCGCTGCTACTTGACGGGCTGCTTGCCGAGCGGGAGCAAGGGATTACGATTGACGTGGCGTACCGTTATTTTACGACGGACCACCGGTCATTCATTGTAGCGGATACACCGGGCCACGAAGAATATACACGCAATATGGCCGTAGGTGCATCGTTTGCGGATCTGGCGATCATTCTGGTTGACGCAACGAAGGGCGTTATCACCCAAACCAAGCGGCACACTCGGATTTGCGCCCTTATGGGGATTAAACATCTGGTTTTGGCCGTGAACAAAATGGATCTGGTCGGTTTTGATCCGAAGAAGTTTGAGGCGATCAAACAAGAATTCGCGAAGTTGACAGCGGAGTTCCACTTTGAAAGCATCCAGGTGATCCCGGTTTCGGCAACGGAAGGCGACAACATTACGAAAAAATCGCCGAATACGCCGTGGTACGAAGGCCTCGCCTTGCTGCCGTATTTGGAAAATGCGGAAGTGCATCAGACCGATGACACGAAGCAGTTTATGATGCCGATTCAGCGTGTATGCCGGCCGGACCATACGTTCCGCGGCTTCCAAGGCCAGATTGAGGCAGGAACCATCGCGGTTGGCGATGAGCTGACGACGCTGCCAAGCCGTGAAAAAGCGAAAGTGAAACGCATCTTAGTGACAGATCAAGATCGGAATTCCGCCCATGCCGGACAACCCGTGACCATTCAATTGGATCGGGAAGTCGACGTTTCGCGGGGTTGTGTATTTACCAAAGATACGCAAATCCAAGAGGCGGACAGTTTTAGTGCCACGATTCTTTGGATGGACGATTCCGTCCTGCAACCCGGCAAAAACTATTTGGTCAAAGTAGGCACAAAAGTATTGCCAGGCACGGTAACGGCCATTAATCATAAAATTGATATCAATACGGGCAATACGGTGCCAGCCGATCACATTGTCAAGAATGAATTGGCCAAATGCGAGTTTACTTTATCGGACGACATCGTGTTTGATTCCTTTGAAAAAAATAAAAGCATCGGCGGTTTCATTCTGATCGATCGCGTGACGAATATGACGTCCGCTTGCGGCGTAATCGACGAAGCGCTTCAAAGCTCCGATAAAGGGGCGCAGTCGCTTGCAGAAGTTACGAGAGATGTGCGCGCCGAGCAAAAAGGTCAAAATCCTTTAACGATCTGGTTCAGCGGCCCGGCTTCGGCGACAGCAAGCCTTGCGAAGGAAGTCGAGAAACGCCTGGTTGCGAGAGGCTACCATACGATGCTGCTTGAGAACGGCGCAGGCGAATCGCCTCAGCGCTTGGCGGAAGTGGCGAAGTTGATGAACGACGCGGGGCTTGTTGCATTGGTAGCGGCAGATGCTGCGTACGCAGGTGCGCGGGAGTTGATTGGCGACTCGTTTATCGAAATCGGAGCGGAAGCAAGAAAGGCCTCTGTCGTAGAGGACGCGAGTGATGTCGTCAAACGTGTTGTGAAGCATTTGATCCATAACCAAGATATGGATTATTCGATTTAATATGCAAAAGCCTGGGACGATAACGTTCTGGGCTTTTTGCTTTTTAGATGGACCCAGTAAGGACAAACCCTTCCTTAGATGATAAAATGACACCAGATGGATAATTACAATTGCAGCAAGCCGCTGCAACGGAGGCATAGATGAGCATGGAACGGGTAAAAGGGAGTTCGCTGAGAGACTGCCTGCAGGATGGACAACTTCGCTTGCCCGACCTTATAAGAATAGCTATTCAACTCACAGAGCACTTGGAAGCGCTGCATGTGGAGAATCTGGTTTCAGGGCGATTGTGCCCGGAGACGATCGGGGTAGAGCCTGACACACTTCAGGTGCAAGACGTGCCTGGAAGAAAGAAAGCAACGCCCGAGCTGCATCCTTCCTATATGTCGCCGGAGCAATCCGGCCGAATGAACCGGGGGGTCGACGGACGATCTGACCTGTATTCGCTGGGGCTGATCCTGTATGAAATGCTTACAGGCAAGCTGCCTTACGCCGCCGAACATTTGGTCGGGTGGACGCATGCCCATCTGGCTGTGGCTCCGGTTCATCCGCAGACGTATCGGCCTGAGCTGCCTGAGCCGCTTTGCAAGATTGTGTTGAGATTGCTGGAGAAGGAGCCGGAGCGCCGTTATCAATCGGCCAGCGGGCTGCGCGCAGATTTGGCGCGTTGTCTGGAGCAGTGGAGCCGAACAGGGGGCATCGAAGACTTCGAGCTGGGGCGGGAGGATGCACGGGGGACCTTCCAGATCCAAGAGCATCTATATGGCCGGGAAAAAGAAACAGCCGAGCTCTTGGATGCTTTCGGCTGCGCATGCTTGGGCAGCAATGAGCTGGTGCTGATCAGCGGCCCGCCGGGGATTGGAAAGACGGCTCTGGTCGATTCGACACTGCGCACGATTGCCGTCGGCAAAGCCTACTGGATCTCGGGCAAATGTGAGCAATATCAACATAATACGCCTTATGGCGTCATGATTGCGGCGTTCGGACAACTGGTTAGCCAGCTGTTGACGGAGCCGCCGGAGGTCCTTGCGCGGCTGCGGGATCGGTTCCTCCAGGCTGCGGGAAATGCGGCTTCGGTCGTAATGGAGGTGCTCCCTGAGCTGAAGATGGCGATCGGCACGCTGCCTCCCGCAGAGAAGCTGGCTCCCGCTGAGGCCGGCCGTAGATTGGAGCACGCGATTCGCTGCTTCATTCAGTCTGTGGCGAAGGAGCGCCCGCTCGTGCTCTTCCTGGATGATCTTCAGTGGTCCGATCAAGCCAGTATGCAGCTGCTGCGTGCACTGCTGACGGACCCATCGAGCCAGAACCTGCTGGTCATTGGCGCTTACAGGGATATGGAGGCGGACCCGCGCGCTTTGCTGGGAAGCTTCCATGACTTCGAGGCTTCACATGGGATCACGAGTCGCAGTCTCCGGCTATCGCCACTCGACATCGAAGCGTTCCATCGGATGGTTGCGGACGCGCTGCAGCTCGAGAGGCAAGCCGTGATTGCGTTGGCGGAGGCGTTGTTTGCCAAGTCGGCGGGCAATCCTTTTTATTTTAAACAGCTCTTCCAAGAAATGCGGGACCGGGAGTGGCTCATGTTCCAAGGCACCGACGGCAGCTGGCGCTGGAGACTCGAGGGGCTTGAGGAGCTTCCGGGGGTCGAGCAGGTGGTTGATTATTTGGTTCATAAAATCAAGAGCTTGCCTGAGGCGACCCGACATTTGCTTATGCTGGCGTCGTGTCTCGGCAGCCGCCCTAAGCTGGAAGATTTGTCTCTCTTGACCGGAGAGACACCGGCACTTGCCGCCATCCAGTTGGCGCCCGCTGTTCAGGAAGGGTTGCTACTCACGGTCAAGCGCAGCGGAGGTGACATCGAGGCTTACCGCTTTTACCACGATCGGATTCAGCAAGCAGCCTACTCTTTGTTGGATGGGGATCTGCGAAGCAGAAGTCTGCTGGCGCTGGGACGGGCGATCTATGAACGTGCGAACGCTGCAGAGCGCTGGGATCGCCTTTACGACTTGGCGGACTTCTATAATGCGGGCTCCGGGTATATCCATGTACCGGAAGAAAAGGCAAGGCGCACGGAGATGAACCTGCTGGCAGGGGATAAAGCAAAGGAAGCCTCTGCTTATGTATCCGCTGTTCACTATTACCGCTGCGCTTTGGAGGGGATTGATCCGGTCTCTGCCCGCAGAGAGGAATATTTCCGGCTTCAAGTGAGCTTGGCGGAATGTGAGTACCTCAGCGGGAACTTCGAGACGGCCGACCATCTGTGTCGTGGGCTGCTCGTTGAAGCGAAGCGTTTTGAAGACAGGGCGCAGGTGTATCGGATTCAGATGAACCAGCTCTCCTCAAGCGGCAAGTATGGGGAAGCCATCTCCTTAGGGCTGAGAGGCTTGAAGGAAGTGGGCATCCATATTCCGGAGCATCCGAATACGCTTCGTATCCTTCGCGAAATGCTGACCGCAACATGGCGGATCCGCAAGCGGATCGACAAGCTTCATCTGCTCCCCGACGTGGAAGACAGCAAGGTGAAAGCCGCGATGGAGCTGATGTTTGCCTTGGTCGCGCCGACGTTTTTTATCAACAAGCCGGTGTACGCCGTGCTGACCTCCTACTTTGTCAGTTTGAGTCTCCAGCATGGCATATCGCGGTATGCGCCGACCTTTTATGTTGCCTTCGGCATTCTGCTCGGAGCCGCCTTGCAGCAGTACCGCATGGGCTACGACATCGGTAAAGCCGCCGTATCGCTGGCTGACGCCCAGCACAATCCTTCCGTCCAATGTCAGGCCTATACGATGTTCGGGGGTGTGCTGTGCCAGTGGGTCGGGCAAGTGGAGGAAGGCGACCCGTATCTGGAGAAGGCACTGAAGCTTGGACTCCAGTCGGGGGATCATATGTATGCGAGTTATGCCATTGGAGCGCATATTAACGCTGCGTATGTGAGGGAAAGCATGGCGAGCATGCTGGAGCTGAACAAAAGCTATTTGGCCCCGCTGGAAATTACGAAAGACGACCTCGTTACGAAAAACGTGTATCTCTTTATTCAACTGGCTAAAACGCTCCAAGGTCTGACTGGCGATGTTTTTCAGCTTCATGACGGTTTCTTCGAGGATGAAGAAAAATTCCTTGCTTCGGTGGAACAGGATGACGGCAAAGCGATTACGCTGTTTCAGTTCTATACGTATAAGATGCAGATCTGCTATTTGTTCGGGCGCTATTCGGAGGCACTTCATTACGCTGAACTCGCTGCTCCATACCGTATCAACTCCATGCACTCCCCGCATGCGCCGCAGTTCGGATTCTACACGGCGTTGTCGGTATGCGGCGCTTGGACCGAGCTCTCCCCTAAAGCCCGGAGGCGCTGGTGGAAGCAGGCGAAAGGATATGCCAAGCATCTCAGAAGACTGGCTGCAGACGGACCGGACCATCATGCGTCGAGGTCTTGGCTGGTGGAAGCGGAAATGTACAAAATCCGGGGCAAGCATGCGCTCGCCGCAGATTTGTATGAATCGGCCATCCACATGGCCAAGCAGAAGGGAGCATCTGAGCAGGAAGCGATCGGCAACGAACTTGCGAGCCGGTTTTATCGTGAACAGGGAAAAAAGAAAATTGCCGATCTCTATCGCAAGGATGCGGTTCACTGCTATCGCCAGTGGGGGGCTATCGCCAAGGCCGAGCATCTGGCCAGCGGGGCCCAAGGAGAAGTTCCGAGGACGGAGGCGTTGGACGGCAGGCCTTCACGCGCGCTTGAGCCGCCTTCCGATACAGAGGCTGCCCCTCGCCTGCTAGGGCAAGAAATCGATCTTTTTACGCTGATGAAGGCGTCTCAGACGATAGCGGATGGCTTGGAGCTGGACCAGCTTTTTAGGCAAATGATGCAGCTGATCCTTGAAACGTCCGGCGCGCAAAGAGCCTATTTGCTAGTGGAATGGAACGGCAAGCTGACGAAGGGGGCCGAGTTGTCTCCCACTTCTTTTGCCTGCTATCCGCCAGGAACCGCTTATGAGAGCAAGGAGCTTCCTCTCAGCATTATTCAATGGGTGGAGCGAACGAAGGAGTCGATGCATTATTGCGGAGATACGGGGGAGAGCCAATTTTTCCATGACGCCTACTGGGTAGACCGTCCTTGTCTGTCCGTTCTGGCCATGCCGATCTTGGTGAAGGAGGCGTTGTGCGGCATTCTGTATGTGGAGAGTCAGTTGACTGCGCATGTGTTTCAACCGCCAGGTTCCAAGGTATTGGATGTGTTGGCTTCGCAAGCCGTGTATGTCTATAAGCTGCTCTATCCGTTTGGGGAGTCTGCCGAAGGGGAACAAGCAATGGCCCCGGATCATCTTCAGAGGGAGCGCAATCGGAACCTGATCGAGCCTTTGACGGATCGGGAAATGGAAATTTTGAACCTGATGGCGACGGGCATGACGAATCGGGAAATCGCGCTGAAGCTGGGGCTGGCCGTAGGGACGACCAAGGTGCATGTCCATAACATTTTAGGGAAAATGAATGTCAACCGCAGAACCAAAGCGATCGCTCAAGCCAAGGAACTGCAGCTGCTGAATGACCATAACCGGTAGGCCTCGGCCTGCGCGGTTATTTTTTTGCAGAGATATACCTTAAGATATATGCGCGATGTCGAGAATTGTCCTATACTCTGGGAAGAAATTTGTCCTTTGGAGGGTATTGTGATGAGAAAATATGTGTTATACGTCTTGTTCGCTTGGATGATCGGATGGCTGAGCATGGTGACGCCAGGTACGGCCTCGGCAGTCGGGACGCCGCCTGAAGGAGAGCAAATCGTAACGATTTATTTCAAATATCCCGGCGTTACGGGACCGGATGTGAACCCGGCGAAGACGGGGGGAGCGGCTAGTGGTTGGATCATCGTAGACTCCGCTGAAGTCGAACTGACGACTCCGATCGTGAAGTCTCCAACCAGCTACGCTACGGGTAAGCCGGAATGGACCCCGATGACGATCACCAAAAAGAAAACCAACCACGTCTTACTGCCGATGCTAAGACAGACGCTCAAAAGTGATGTGTCGGTCGTCGGCCCGGCGGAGGTTTCTTTCGTCGACGAGAACAATCAGGAGGTTATGCTGTATTCGCTTTACAGTCCATTTGCAAGTTCTTACGCGATGAAGGCTATTAATCAGTTTAAATCGGAGGAAACGATTTCCCTGTTCTTTACCAAAATCATGATGACCACCCGTACCTCTGGGACCACGGAAAGCTTAACATACGACATTTTATTAAATAAAACGTCTTAACGGGCTGCCATGATGAAAAGATATATAGCTGCAGTGGGCATTATGGCAGGCGTGGCCGTTTTGGGGAGCCCATTGGCATTGGCTGCTCCCATCTGGGATGCCAAAGCGGGCGGCACCGGCGCAGGTCAAGGTTATCTGAACGAACCGGCGCAGGTGACGCTGGACTCGCAGGGACGACTTTATATTGCGGACAGGATGAATGACCGGATTGACATCTATGACGGGGCCGGTACCTATGCGGCGACGCTGGGTCGCAGCGGCTCCGGGCAGGGAGATCTGTTCCGTCCCGAAGGGATCGCAGTGGGTGCGGATGATCGCGTATTTGTAGCCGACAGCGGCAATCATCGTATTCAGGTTTTTGCTGCGAACGGCGATGTCTTGCATGCATGGGGACAGCTCGGCGTCAAGCCAGGCCAGTTCAATTCCCCTGGGGGTGTTACCGCCGATGTGTACGGGACGATTTATGTCGCCGACACGGGAAATAACCGTATTCAAGTGTTTGATGAGAACGGTACATTTGTTCACGCTTGGGGAAGCAGGGGCTCCAAGAAGGGACAGTTTGAGCAGCCTGCTGCATTGTGGGCGGCTCCGGATGGCAAAGTATGGGTGGCCGATACCGGCAACCATCGGATTCAGGTGTTCGATAGCAGCGGCAATTTCTTGCTTCAGTTCGGAAACAAGGGAATGGGGCCGGGCAAGCTGTTCAATCCGCAGGCCATAGCCGGTGATGGGAATGGGATTATTTATGTTGCGGATGTGAATCACCGGCTTCAAGCTTATACCTCTACGGGTATCTTCTTGAAATCTTGGGGGCGCTTTGGTGCCGGAGAGGATGGGCTGAATCTGCCGACGGGCCTTGTCGTTACTCCCGGGGGGATGGCGTATGTCGCAGATTCCGGCAACCACCGCATCGTCGATTTCCGTGTCAATTCGGCACCGACCGC